>NZ_JBKFAL010000002.1:0-643405 GCF_053345625.1 Methylobacterium sp. D53M | reverse complement strand
CAGCGCCAGCCGCAGGCCGAACCGCCTCCGCGGGAGCGCGCGCCCGAGCGCCGGCCGGAGCCGCCGGCGGCCCGTCCCCCGGCGCCGGACCGGCAGGACCGCCAACCGGAGCGGCGGCAGGACCGACAGCAAGACCGGCGGGATCAGCAGCCGGACCGTCCGGACCGCGGGCCACAGGATCGGCCCGGCCCGGGGCGGTCCGAGCGTCAGCAGGCGCCGGATCGCGATCAGGCTCCGCCGCCCCAGGGGCGGCCCGCGCCGGAGCGTCCGCCGGCCCCGCCGCAGCAGCGCCAGGCGCCCGACCGGGATCGCCCCGGTCCCGACGACCAGCCGAACCGTCCCGCGCAGCGCGACGCGGCCCCCGACCGGTCCGCGCCGGATCGCGGACCGCCGGGTCAGCGTCCGGGCGGTCCGGGTGCGCCCAGCGACCGGTCTCAGCCGCCGAACGCGCCCCCCGGCGCACCCGGTCGACCGGCCCAGCGCCCAGACGCGCAGCCCGACAACCGCCAGCTCGAGAACCGCGCCCAGCCGAATGGCGGTCCCGGCGCCGAGCCCGGCCGGCCGCAGGCGCCCAACGCCGCTCCGGGCGTTCCGGGACGGCCGTTCCAGCCGCAGGGAGCCCAGCCCGAGGGACGGGCGCCGGCCCAGCCCAACGGTGCTCCCGGCGCCGAGCCCGGACGGCCGGTGCCGCCCAACATGGCCCCCGGGATTCCGGGACGGCCGTTCGTGCCGCCGGGCCAGGCTCCCGCCCCCGGACAGGCCCCGCCGCCCGGCGGCCCGCAGCCCGGGACGGCGCCGGCACAGCCGGGACAGCCGCCCGCGGGCGGCCCGGGCCGTCCGGCCGACCCGAACGCCTTCAACCGGCCGGGACAGCCCGGCTACGTCCCCGGCGGTTTCCGCCAGAACGACGGCGTGCGCGACTTCGATCAGGTCCGCACAGACCGGCGCGAGTTCCGGGAGGATGGTCGGACCTATTACCGGGAGCCGGGCCGCATCATCGTGCAGGACCGCGACGGCTACCTGATCCGCCACGACGAGAACGAGCGCTTCCGCACCCTCGACCCGCGCGGCTACCGGTTCGAGCGGCAGGGCGCGGACTTCTACAGCTACGTCGACCGGCCCGGCGGCGAGCAGATCGTCACCGTCACGAACGACGACGGTCGGATGCTGCGCCGCTACCTCCGCTACCGCGACGGTCGCGAGCTCGTCCTGATCGACAACAGCTACGCCGGCCCGCTCCGCCCGATCTACGAGGACGTTGTGGTGCTGCCGCCGCCGGAGATCCGCATCCCGCGGGACCGCTACATCGTGGATTACGCCCAGGCCGACGAGGCGGAGGTCTACGAGGCGCTGACGGCGCCCCCCGTGGTGCAGGTCGACCGCCGGTACACGCTGGACCAGATCCGATACAGCCCGGACCTGCGCGCCCGCCTGCGCTCGGTCGATATCAACACGATCACCTTCGACACCGGCTCGTTCACCGTCACGCCCGATCAGGCAGCCAAGCTGTCGGTGATCGCCGGCGCGATGAACCGCGCCATCCAGGCCAACCCGCGGGAGGTGTTCCTGATCGAGGGCTTCACCGACGCCGTCGGCTCCGCGCTCGACAACCTGTCGCTGTCGGACCGGCGCGCCCAGTCGGTGGCGACCGTGCTGACCGAGCAGTTCCGCGTGCCGCCGGAGAACCTGACCACCCAGGGCTACGGCGAGCAGTACCTGAAAGTGAACACGCAGGGCCCGTCGCGGGAGAACCGCCGCGTCGTCGTCCAGCGGATCACGCCGCTGCTGCAGCAGGGGCAAGGTCAGGGGCAGGGCCAGGCAGCGCCTCCGCCGCCTCCGCCGCCGCGCTAGGGCGGCTGCCGCGCGGGCCTGTCCTGCGCGGCAGTTGACCGTGCGGCCACAGCGCCTCACCACCGGTTGAGGACAGCGGCGCGGGACGGTCATGAACAGCGAGGCGGAGGACGGGCTCATCCGGTCGGGCACACCGGTCTTCCGCCGCACGGCTCTGGCCCTGGCGGCGGCCGGCTTCTCGACCTTCGCGGTGCTCTACGCGGTCCAGCCGCTCCTGCCCATCTACGCGGAGGATTTCGGCGTCTCGCCGGCCGCGAGCAGCCTCGCCCTGTCGCTGCCCTGCGGGCTGCTGGCGGTGGCGCTGCTCGTCGTCAGCCCGCTCTCGGAGATCTGGGGGCGCAAGCCGGTGATGCTGGCCTCGCTGGTCGCCTCGGCGGTGCTCACGGTCGTGGCCGCCCTGGTCCCCGGCTGGTACGGCTTCCTGGCGCTACGCGCGCTCACCGGGCTGACGGCCAGCGGACTCCCGGCCGTCGCCATGGCCTATCTCGCCGAGGAGATGGACGCCAAGGCCATCGGCCTGTCGATGGGCCTGCTCGTCGGCGGCAACGCGCTGGGCGGCATGTCGGGCCGCCTGATCAGCGGCGTGATGGCGGACTTCGTCAGCTGGCGCGCCGGGCTCGCGGTCATCGGCGGCCTCGCGCTCGCCGCCGCGCTGGCGTTCTGGCGCTGGCTGCCGCCCTCGCGCCGCTTCGTGCCGCGCCGGCTGGCCTGGGCGGAAGTCCCGGGCAGCTTCGCCCACCATTTCCGCGACGCCGGCCTGCCCTGGCTCTTCGCCGAGGCGTTCCTGCTGATGGGCGGCTTCGTCTGCATCTACAACTACATCGGCTTCCGCCTGCTCGAGCCGCCCTACGCGCTGAGCCAGGCGGTGATCGGGATGATCTTCTCGGTCTACCTCGCCGGTATGGTCAGCAGCCCTGTCACCGGCGAGCTGGCGAGCCGCTTCGGCCGCCGCCGTGTCCTCTGGGTCGCCACCGCCGTCGGCCTGGCCGGCATCGTGATGACGCTCTCGGACCGCCTGCTGCTGATCCTGGCCGGCATCGTAGTGACGACGGTAGGCTTCTTCGGCGCCCACGCGGTCGCGAGCAGCTGGGTCGGGCGGCGGGCGCTGCGCGACAGGGCCCAGGCCTCGGCGATCTATCTCGGCCTCTACTATCTGGGCTCGTCGGTCCTCGGGACCGCGGGCGGCTGGTTCTTCGCCCATTCCGGGTGGAACGGCGTGGTGCTGTTCGTGGGCGGGCTGTACGGTCTGGCGCTGATGATCGCCCTGCGGCTGTCCCGCCTGAAGCCGCTCGCGACCTGATCCGGGAGATCCGCCGATGAACGCCCGCAGCCACGCCCGACACGTCGTCGACCAGTTCGGCGCGCAGGCCTCCGCCTACGTGACCAGCGCCGTGCACGCCGCCGGCGCCGATCTCGACCGGATCGGCGAGCGGGTCCGCGCGCGACCGGGCCTGCGGGTGCTCGACCTCGGCTGCGGCGGCGGCCACGTCGCCTTCGCGGCGGCCGCCGCTGGCGCCGCCGTCACGGCCTACGACCTGTCGGCCGACATGCTGGCGGCCGTAACAGCCGAGGCGGCCCGGCGGGGGCTCGACCGGATCGAGACCCGGCAGGGCGGCGCCGAGGCTCTGCCCTTCCCCGACACGAGCTTCGACGCCGTCCTGACCCGCTACAGCGCCCACCACTGGCGCGACGTGCCGGCAGCCCTGGCGGAGGCGCGACGGGTGCTGCGGGCGGACGGGTTCCTCATCGTCAGCGACATCGTCGCGCCCGAGGATCCGCTGCTCGACACGCACCTGCAGGCGCTGGAGCTGCTGCGCGACCCCTCGCACGTGCGCGACTACCGGGTCTCGGAATGGCGGGCCCTGCTGGAGGCGGCCGGATTCGCGCCCGGCGACGCGACGCCGAGCCGGCCGCGCATGGAGTTCGCGAGCTGGATCGCCCGGATGCGGACGCCAGAGACCCACGTCGCGGCGATCCGGGCGCTGCAGGTCACCGCGCCCGGGGAAGTCGCGGCGCATTTCGCCATCGAGGCCGACGGCAGCTTCCTGCTCGACGCCGCGCTGATCGAGGCGCGCCCGAAGCCCGGCCGCTGATCGCTCAGGCGGCGGCGCCGGAGAGGCGGCGCGCCGCCCGCTCCCGCCCGATCAGCGGCAGCAGGCCGGCGAGGTCCGGCCCGTGCTCCAGGCCGGTCAGCGCGAGCCGGAGCGGCATGAACAGGCCGCGGCCCTTGGCCCCGGTGCGGATCCGGATCTCGGTCGTCCACGCCTTCCAGGTCTCCGGGCCGAACGGCTCGGGCGGCAGGGTCTCGCGGGCGGCCGCGATCACGGCGGGCTCGGTGAGCACCGGCTCGACGGGACCGGCCACGACCCGCCACCAGTCGGCCGCCTCCGCGACGCGCCCGAGATTGGCCCGCACCGCGAGCCAGAAGGCCTCGGCCCGGTCCTCCGGGATCCCCAGAGCCCCGAGGCGCGCGGCCACCTCCGGGTACGGCATGACGTGGACCAAGCGGGCGTTGAGGCCGTCGAGCTCCGCCGGGTCGAACCGGGCCGGCGCCCGCGAGATCTCGCCGAGATCGACGAGGCCCGCGAGGGTGTCGAGGTCGGGCACCGCCCGCACCGATTCGGCCGAGCCGGTGAGGACCGCGAGCGAGCGCACCGCCGCGGGCTCGTAGCCAGCCTCGCGGAGGCCGCGCAGCGACAAGTGGCCGAGGCGCTTCGACAGCCCCTCCCCGTCGGCCGTCGTCAGCAGGTTGTGGTGGCCGAAGACCGGGACGGTCGCGCCCAGGGCCTCGAAGATCTGCACCTGCACGCCGGTGTTGGTGACGTGGTCCTCGCCGCGGATGACGTGGGTGATCCCGAGATCGGCGTCGTCCACCACCGACGGCAGCGTGTAGAGGTAGCTGCCGTCGGCGCGGATCAGCACCGGGTCCGACAGGGACGCGCAGTCGACATGGGCCGGCCCGCGGACGAGGTCGTCCCAGCCGACGGTCCGCGCCTCGAGCAGGAACCGCCAGTGCGGCCGGCGGCCCTCCGCCTCCAGCGCCGCCCGCTCCACGGCGGTCAGCCGCAGCGCCGCCCGGTCGTAGATCGGCGGCTGGCCGCGGCCGAGCTGGCGCCTGCGGCGGCGCTCCAGCTCCTCCGGCGTCTCGTAGCAGGGGTAGAGCCTTCCCGCTGCGCGCAGGCGGTCGGCGGCGGCGTCGTGCTGCGCCGTGCGGTCGCTCTGCCGCGCGAACAGGTCTGGCACGATGCCGAGCCACGCGAGATCCTCGCCGATCGCCTGGGCGAAGGCCTCCGTGGAGCGCTCCGCGTCGGTGTCGTCGAGGCGCAGCAGGAAGCGGCCGCCGGTCCGGCGGGCGAACAGGGCGTTGAGCAGGGCCGGCCGGGCGTTGCCGATATGGAGATACCCGGTCGGCGAGGGTGCGAAGCGGACGAGAGTCATGGCCCGCTCTCTAGCCGATCTGCGCGGGAATGTGCGCGGGACTTCGCGATCACACCGGCCGGATGCGCCGCCCCGCGGCGCCCGCTACCCAGGACGCGGGAAACCCGGCAGAAGGGCGCGCTTGGTGCGGTGCAGGATGTGAGCGGCATGGCGACGGACGAGACGGCCGACATCGTGGTGGTCGGCGGCGGGATGGTCGGCCTCGCCAGCGCCATCGCGCTGAGGGACCGCGGGCTCGACGTGGTGCTGCTGGATCCCGGCGAGGCGCGGGCCCGGACCTCCTACGGCAATGCCGGCGTGGTCAGCCGCGGCTCGATCCTGCCGATGTCGAGCCCGGCCCTGTGGGGCAAGCTCCCGGCCTACCTGCGCAACGCCGATCGCGGCCTGCGGCTGCACTACGGGCATCTCCCGCGGATCGTGCCCTACACGGCGCACTTCCTCGCCGCCGCGCGCGCCTCGCGCTGGCGCCGCGCCGCGGAGGCGCTGCTGCCGCTGACCAGCGCCGCCTATCCGGCCCACGAGCGCCTCGCGGCCCGGGCCGGGACCGGCGACCGGCTGCAGCGGACGGGCTGGATCAAGGCCTACCGCACCGAAGCGGCCTTCGCGTCCGCCGCCCTCGAGCGCGAGATCCTGGCCGGGCACGGGGTCGCCTTCGACATCCTCGACACCGCGGCGCTGCGCGCGCTCGAGCCGGCGCTGGTGCGGCCCTACGCGCGGGCCATGCTGCTCACCGAGACGGGGTCGGTCCGCGAGCCCGGCCGGCTCATCGAGGCGTGCGAGGCCCTGTTCACCGGTCTCGGCGGCCGCCGCCTGCGGGGCAGCGTCGCCCGGCTGGAGCCCCAGGCGGACGGCTGGCGCGTCGATCACGACGGCGGCGCGGTGCGGGGCCGACAGGTCGTCCTCGCGGCCGGCGCCGCGTCCGGGGCGATCGCCCGGACCCTCGGCTACCGTTTCGCCGTCGCGGCCGAACGCGGCTACCACCGCCACTACGCCCTGCATCCGGACAGCGCGCCGCTGACCCGGCCGATCCTCGACACGGGCGCGGGCTCGATCCTGTCGCCGATGGGCGAGCACCGGGTCCGGGTCCTGTCCGGTGTCGAGCTCAACGCGCGCGCCGCCGCGCCCGACCACACCCAGATCGATGCGGCGTCCCGGGAGGCGGCCTCCACCCTTCGGCTCGGCGGCCCGCTGGACAACGCGCCGTGGCTCGGCTCCCGGCCGTCGACGCCCGACGGGATGCCGGTGATCGGCCGCGCCCCCCGGCACGACGGCCTGCTCTTCGCCTTCGGCCACGGCCATATCGGCCTGTCCACCGGCCCGATCACCGGCGAGATCGTCGCCGACCTCGCCACAGGCCGGGAACCGGCCGTGCCGGTCGCAGCCTTCGCGCCGGAGCGGCTCCTGCACTGGCCGCGGCTGCTCTGAGAGCCGCCTCCCTCAGCGCCAGTCGTAGGGGTTGAAGGGCTCGAGCGCGGCCTCGACCTTCCGCAGGATATCCGGCTGGCGCTGGAGGTCGGCCTCCCGGGCGAGTGCCCGGAGGAAGGCCTGCGGGCCGTGCTCCAGGTCGCGCGTCAGGCCGCTGTAGCGGTCGGCCGGCTCGACATGGGCGGGATTGACCGCGACGCGGTAAGCGAGGCCGCAGGTCGGCGGGTCGATCCCCAGGCGATAGCAGATCCGCACCCGGGCGAAGGGGACGTCCGGGCGGTAATCGACCCGGTAGCCGCCGAGACGGAAGGCGCCGCCGGTCGCGCGCTCGGCATAGGCCAGCGTCCGCGCCACCGTAGTGAAGCCGGCGGTGCGCCGGTCGCGCACGAGGTCGATCGCCGCCCGTTCCGTGGGCACGAAGGATTGCGCGCAGGCCGGGCCGGACACCAGCGCGACCAAGAGTGCGGGGACGGCGAGTCTCATGGCTTCTTCATGCAGACCGCGACGGGCTGGGCATCCTTGGCGGCCTTGGCGGTCATGTCGAGGCAGCCGACCGTGGACACGCCGTCCGTGACGGTAACCGACGGCACAACCGCCATGCCTCGGCAGTAAGCGCCAATCAATTCCTCGTCACGGCGGCACGCCACGTCGAGGCGCACCTGGCTGTTCAGGGACGGTCCCGGCGGACCGGCCGGGCCGGCCGGGCCCGGGTCGCCCGCGGGACCGCGGGCCCCGGTGGCACCGTTCACCCCCGCCGGCCCGGCCGGCCCCGCCGGTCCCCGATCACCCTTCGCCCCGGGAGGTCCGGCCGGTCCCGGCTTCGGGGCATCGCAGGCGGCGAGCGCGAGCGCCACCGCGCCGACCACGAGCGCGATCAGGGGGGATCTCATGGGGTTCTCCGGCAGGCCTGCGCGCGGGGAACTGGCGCGCGCAGGCGGTGCGTCAACAGCGCGTCGCCGACACGACGGCGCTATTACAACCAAAAGTAGCGGCCGTTTGATAACCCTGGTCTAGTCGATCGGATTAAGAGTTTCGCAAAAGCTTGGCGTCACATCGGATGAGATGGCTACTTCCGACTGATCTGCTCGCATATGAACAGCCGAGGACTTGTAGGAACGCAGGTCAGAGTGACGCCAGGTTGCCTCCTCGCGCGCCTCGGGCGCGACACCGGGGGCGCGGCCGCGGTGGAGTTCGCCCTGGTGGCCCTGCCCTTCCTGGCGCTGTGCGGCGCGATCATCCAGATCGTGTTCCAGATGTGGGCGACGCAGAATTTCGATCGCGCGCTCCAGAACGCGGTCCGGACGATCTTCACCGGCCAGTTCCAGCTCGACACCGCCGGCCAGACCAATCCGGCGACCGTGCTCGCGACCCTGAAGGCTAGGATGTGCGGATCGGCCGTCAGCCCCGTGCCCACCGTCTTCAACTGCCAGAACGTCAAGATCGACGTCGCGACCTCGAGCAGCTTCGCGAGCGCGACTGCGACCAAGCCGATCGACACCGCCACGGGCACGTGGAGCACGAGTTTCGGCTCCAACTACAAATGCGCTTCGCCCGGGACGATCGTGATCGTCACAGCGGCCGTGCCGTTCCCGACCTTCTTCAACCTGATGGGCCTCAACACGAAGCAGTTCACCAGCGGCTCCGCGGAGGGATCGAGCCTGCTGACCTCCACGGCGGTGTTCCGCACCGAGCCCTATCAGATCGTCGGAGCGAGCCCGTGCCCGTCCTCGCCGTCCTGACCCGGCGGGCGGCGCGGCTCCGGCACGACAGGCGCGGCGGCGCGGCCGTCGAGTTCGCCGTCATCCTGCCGATCCTGCTCGCGATCTGGGCGGGCATGACCGAGGTGACGCACGCCATCGACGAGTGGCGCAAGCTGACGCAGCTCGGCCGCACCGTGGCGGACCTGACGGCGCAGGGCGACACACAGAACCCGATCAGCACCACCGTGATGAACGACATCCTCGCCTCCGCCACGGCGGTGATGCGCCCGTTCGACACGTCGAAGGTCAAGATCGTGGTCAGCGCAATGGGCACCGACGCGAAGGACCCGAGCGGTCCTCCGGTGGTCTGCTCGAGCGTCGCCAACACCAACGGGACCGCGCGGAGCCCCGGCCCCGCGCCCAGCCTGACCGTGCCGGACGGCTACCGGATGCCGGGCATGCGCTACGTCCTGGCTGAGGTCAGCATCAGCTACACGCCGATGATCGGGAGCGCGCTGGTCAAGCTCGCCAAGGGCGTGAGCAACACGATCACGTTCACCAGCAGCGCGCCTTGGCCGACCCGCGGCGGCCAGGCCTACGGCACCAGCACCTACACGGAAGTCGTCCTGCCGGACGACAAACAATCGAACTGCGATGGCACGAAGATCGTCCGCAAAACCTGACGGCCGCCCCGAGCGGCGCCGCGATGTCCTGCGCGACCGCGGCGGCAACGTCGCCCTGCTGTTCGCGTTCCTCAGCGTGCCGATGGTGATGGTCGGCGGCGCGGCGATCGACTACGGCTTCGCCACGCGGCTTGAGACGAAGCTCCAGGCCGCGGCCGACGCCACGGCGCTGCTGCTCTGCCAGACGCCGCTGACGACGTCCGAGACCGAACTCAACGCCCTGGCGCAGACGACGATGACCGGTGCCATGGGGGCGGCGAGCCTCGTGGTCGACCGGCTGGCCATCACCAGCAGCCCGCGCAAGATCACGCTGACCGCTCACAAGCAATCGACGACCTTCTTCGGCGGGCTGACCGGCACCCAGCGCATCAACCCGGGCGCCGTCTCGCAATGCGCCACGCCGCTGCCGAAGACTTTCGAGATCGCGCTCGTGCTCGACAACACGGGCTCGATGGCCGCCTCGAGCGGGGGACAGTCGAAGCTCCAGGCCGTCCAGACGGCCGCGACCGACTTCGTCAACTACGTCTACACCAGCCCGGCCTTCTCCAGCGCGACCAAGGTCGCGATCGTGCCCTTCGCCGCCGCCGTGGCGGTCGATCCGTCCGCCTACCGCTACGCGAGCTGGATCGATCAGAACGGCCTCTCCAGCTACCACTGGACGAACATCGTCCAGTCGAATCCGGCGCCGTTCAAGAACCGCTTCGACGTCTTCGCGAAGCTGCAGGCGGCGAACCGGAACTGGGGATGGGCCGGCTGCCTCGAGGCGCTCCCCTACCCCTTCAACGTCCAGGACGGAGCGCCCACGACCAAGGATTCCTTCTACGTGCCGCTGCTCGCGCCCGACGAGCCGGGTGACGGCACCTCGGGCGGCGCGTCGTTCCCGGTCGGCGCCTCGCGGGCGACGGCCTACAGCTACAACAGCTACATCGACGACGAGACCGGCCCGACATGCCGGAACAGCAGCACCTACAACACCGCGCTCGGGCAGGCCTGCAAGTACATCACGCCCAAGGATGCGGCCTCCGGCGCCCCGCTCGGCATCCCGAACGGTCCGAATTTCGGGTGCACGACCCAGCCGCTCCAGAGGCTGACCAGCGACACGAACGCGTTGAAGACCCTTATCAGCAAGATGGCGCCGTCCGGATCGACGAACATCCACGAGGGTTTCATGTGGGGCTGGCGCACGCTCTCGCCCAACAGCGTCTTCGCGGACGGCCAACCCTACGCGTCGAGCGCGAACAGCTCGAACGCGACGACCATCAACAAGATCATCATCCTGATGACCGACGGCACGAACAGCTGGGGCACCAATTCCAGCGCGCCGACCGGCTCACTCTACTTCGCGGCCGGGTACTTCAAGAACGCCAACGGCACGACGCCGAATCCGCGCCTGACGACGGCATACCAGAACACCAATATCGCCGACAGCAATACGGCGCGGAAGGCGCTCGACGCGCTCACCGCCGAGGCATGCGCGAACACGAAGGCCGTCAACATCTCGATCTACACGATCGGCTTCAGCATCCCGACGGATCCGATCGATTCTGCCGGGCAGACGCTGCTGCGGAACTGCGCCTCGTCGCCGGACCAGTTCTACCTCGCCAACTCGTCCGACGACCTGATCAAGGCCTTCAAGTCGATCCAGGCCAGCATCGGCGCGCTGCGGCTGACGCAGTAGGTGTGGCGCCAAACGGGAAGCGCAATCCGGCGCGCGGCCGAGTCCCGATCAGTCGTCGCGGTAGACGCGCTCGCGGCGCTCGTGCCGCTCCTGCGCCTCGAGGGACAGGGTGGCGATCGGGCGCGCGTCGAGGCGGCGCAGGGAGATCGGCTCGCCGGTCTCCTCGCAGAAACCGTAGGACCCGTCCTCGATCCGGGCCAGCGCCGCGTCGATCTTGCCGGTGAGCTTGCGTTGGCGGTCCCGGGCCCGCAGCTCGATCGCCCGGTCCGTCTCGGAGGACGCGCGGTCGGCGAGGTCGGGGTGGTTCTCGTTCTCGCTCTGCAGCGCGACCAGCGTATCCTGCGCCTCGCGCAGGATGTCGTTCTTCCAGCTCATCAGCTTGCGCCGAAAATATTCGCGCTGCCGGTCATTCATGAAGGGCTCGTCGTCGGACGGGACGTAGCCGTCCTCCAGCTGCACCTTCGCCATGCGTCACCCTCGCTGGATGGTAAACCGCCCACCAGGGGATGGCCGGTGTGCGGCGATAACGTGAGGTGCCGTATAGTCGAGGTGCCTCATCGCCACAACGCACACGGATGCAGGGGCTGTAACTGGCTGTCACTGCATCGCCGCGTGCGGCAAACAGGCCACGGTACAGATGTTTTACGCTGTCATCTGGTCCGCAACCGTACGATCGCTTCTGCGATCTCCGTGGTCAGGCTCCGAGCGATCGGCAGCCTGTAATGGGTCTGGTCGAAGAACTGGTCGGGATCGGCCGCCGCGGGGCGGCCGTCGCGCCAGTCGACCACCGTGCTGAGCGCGTGGGTCGCCAGCACGGTGCGTACCTCGGCCCGGCAGGCCGCCTCGGCCCGCGCCCGAGGGCTGCCGGGCGGCGGCTCGCCGCGGGCGTAGACCGGCGGGAACACCACCACGACCGGCGTCTCCGCCGGGATCCGGGTCAGCTCGGCGCGCAGGCGCGCCGCGATCGGGAACGGCCCGCCGTGCCGCGGCTCCGGCTCGGGCCCGACCGGCTTCTCCAGCGCCGCCTTCTTGGCAGGATCGACGCCGAAGCCCTGGCTCAGGTAGTTGCGCTCGTAATCCCACCAGCCGTCGGCCGCGGCGGTCTTGCTGCGCGGGTTCAGGAGCCAGCCGATGCGGTTGACCGTCTCCTGCGCGGCCGAGAAGCGGATCAGCCCGCGCAGGTAGGCGGGCCAGTCCCCCACGAGCCAGTAGGGAAAGCCGTGCTCGCTCGGGAAGGACGGGTCGTCCGCGCACCAGAACGCGTCGGCCGAGAGCACGATCGCGGCGGGGCGGGCGTGGTGCTGCAGGTACCATCCCAGCAAGGCGAACTGCTCGGACGGGCCGGTGGCCGGCACCGAGAGCTGGAGGAACGGGATGCCGGTGAGCCGGGTCAGTGCCGCCGGCTCGATGAGCTGGATGTGCGAGTTGCCGATCACCACGCCCGCATAGGCCGGATCGCGGCCGCGGACGGCCGAGGCCGTGCGGGGCCCCTGCGGCCGCACGGCCCCCCGGGACAGCAGCGTCGAGCGGCCGGTATCGTAGGGGTCGACCAGCACCGCGAGGGCCAGGTAGCCCGCGAAGAGGCCGACCATCGACAGGGCCAGGGCGCGGGCGAAGCCGCGCCAGTCCCTGTCGGTCGTGGGGGGTGCGGGCGCCATCCTCAGAACTGGAAGTAGATGAACTCGTAGTTCGCATCGTCGCCGATCTTCAGCAGGACGAGCACGAACAGCAGCGCGAAGCCGAAGGCGAGGAGCCGGCGCGGCGGCAGCCGGTGCACCGCGTTCCAGGCGGTGGGCCCGACCGTCGCGACCAGGGCGGCGATGGCGATGGTGCGCCACTTGAAGCCGGAGCCCCTCGGCGCGAGCCCGAAGAGTCCTTTGAAGATCGCGAGGGCCGCCTCGAAGCTCGTCGCGCGGAACAGAACCCAGGTCAGCACGACGAACAGGCTGGTGAGCGCCCAGCCGAGCGGCGCGGGGATCGCGATCCGGGCCCGGCGCGCCAGGACCCCGGCCCCGAGGCCGATCCCGTGCAGCGCCCCCCAGGCGAGGAAGGTCAGGCCGGCCCCGTGCCAGAGGCCGCCGAGCGTCATCGTGGCGACGAGCGCCCCGACCTGCCGCGGCAGCCCGCGGCGGTTCCCGCCCATCGGGATGTAGAGGTAGTCGCGCAGGAAGCGTGACAGGGTCATGTGCCAGCGCCGCCAGAAGTCGCGGAGCGACGTGGCGCGGTAGGGCGCGTCGAAGTTCTGCGGCAGGACGAGGCCGAACAGCAGCGCGATGCCCAGCGCCATGTCGGTGTAGCCGGAGAAGTCGAAGTAGATCTGGAACGTGAAGCCGAGCGTCGCCTGCCACGCCTCGACCACCGTGACGGCCTTGCCGGCAGCGGCGGCCTGGAACACCGGGTTCACGTATTCCGCGAGCGGATCGCCGAGAAACACCTTCTTGGCGAGGCCGACGGTCAGCAGCATCAACCCGCGGGCGAAGCGCTCGGCGGCGTCGGGCCGCGCGTAGGGCGCCTCGTCGAACTGGTGCATGATCTCGCTCCAGCGCACGAGCGGGCCGGCGAGAACCTGCGGGAAGAACGCGATGTAGAGGGCGTATTTCACGAGCCCGAAGCCCGGCGCCCGGCCGGCCCGCAGGTCGGCGAGATACATGATGTGGTGGAAGGTGAAGAACGAGATGCCGAGCGGCAGGGCGAGACCGAGCCGCTGCGCTTCCAGGCCGGGGATCAGGTTGGCGAGGTCGGCCGCGAAGTCGAGGTACTTGAACACGCCGAGCAGCGCGAGGTTGGCGGCGATCGCCCCCGGGATCAGCCAGCGGCCGGGCCACCGGCGGTAGGCGCGCGCCACGCACCAGTTCGCCAGGATCGAGCCGGCCAGCAGCGGCACGAACCGGACGTCCCACCAGCCATAGAACACGAAGGACAGGGCGACGAGGAGCGGCAGCCGCCACGCGGGGGCGGCGCGCGCCACCAGCCCGTGCAGGATCAGCGCGGACGGCAGGAAGGCGAGGAGGAAGACGAAGGAGTTGAACAGCATCGGGCGAGGCGGCGCGGAGGAGCCCGGATGGGCCGCCGTTGTCTCCGAGCGGGAGGGACCGCCTTGTCGAGGATCAAGGCCGGCCCGTCAATCGCCGCAGAGGCGGCGCGCCCGGCCGGGCGCGGCCTCACGCTCCGCGGCTGGCCGCCTCGATGGTCAGGCCCAGCCCCACCGAGCCGAACGTGTCGCCCTCCACCACCCGGGCGGCCGGCAGCGCGGCCGTCAGCGCGGCGCGCAGGTGCGGCAGGCCGGTGGAGCCGCCGGTGAGGAACAGGGCGTCGACCCGGTCGGCCGTCAGTTCCGCCTGCGCGAGGCAGCGCGCGATCCGGGCCGCGACGGCGCGGGCGAGGTCCCCCGTCTGGGCGGACAGGGTCGCGCGATCCACCGGGACCGCGAGCCCGGGCTCCAGGAGGCCGAGGTCGAGCAGGGTCGCGTCCTGTTCGGACGCCGCGATCTTGGCGCTCTCCACCGCCCCGGCCAGGGCGTGACCGCGCTCGCCCTCCACCGCCTCGCGCAGCCGCGCGAGCAGGTCGGGCCGGGCGCCGTCGCGGATGACCTCGTCGATCTCGCGCAGGGTCTTCTGATTGTAGAGGCGGTTGATCGCCGACCACGTGGCGAGGTCATGGTAGTAGGCGTTCGGCACCGCGAGGTCGCCGCGGCGCATCGGGCTCCCGAGGCCCAGGAGCGGCATCACCGTTCCGAGGCTGAGCTGTCGGTCGAAATCGGTGCCGCCGATCCGCACCCCGTCGTTGGCCAGGATGTCGCCGGCCCGGTCCGGCCGCCCCCGCCGCTCCGGCGCGAGGCGCACGATGGAGAAGTCCGAGGTGCCGCCGCCGATGTCGGCGACGAGGGCGATCTCCTCCGCGCGGACCTGGCGCTCGTAGTCGAGCGCCGCGGCGATCGGCTCGTACTGGAACGAGACCTCCCGGAAGCCGACGTCGCGGGCGATGTCGCGCAGCGTGTCCTCCGCGCGGCGATCCGCCTCCGGGTCGCCGTCGACGAAGTGGACCGGGCGGCCGTGGACCACCGTGTCGAGGCTCTGGCCGCTGGCGGCCTCCGCCCGCGCCTTCACGGCGGTGAGGTAGCGGGCGATGACGTCGCGCAGGCGCAGCCGCTGGCGGCCGACCGGGGTCGCCTCATCCATGAGCGGCGTGCCGAGCACGGATTTCAGCCCGCGCATCAGCCGGCCGGACCGGCCCTCGACATAGGCCGCCGTGGCGGCCCGGCCGATGATCGGCTCCCGGCCGAGCTCGAAGAAGATCGCGCTCGGGATTGTCCGGTGCGCGCCCTCCAGGGGCAGCAGCGTCGGGCCGTCCGGGCCAAGATGCCCGAGCGTGGTGTTCGACGTGCCGAAATCGAGGCCGCAGGCCGCCATCGTGTCGTGGGTCCGGGAATGGAGAGGAGGGCCGTGGGCCTACAGGGCCGACATGCCAGGGTCCAGGCCGGAAGAGCGGGGCCCGGGGCGCCCGGGCGGGGGTTGACGGCCCAATCGCGGATCGGCGGCGGAGCGGTGCTTCGGGCGAACGGCCACATGCGGGAAGCGTGGACAGTGCCGCGGCGGCACACCCGGACCCGCCGGGCCGTGCTATGAGGCCCCATGCGTTCCGACATCGATCTCGGCCTGACCGGCGAGCGCCCCGCGCTCCTCGACCTCACCGAACTGCTCGCCACGCGGCTCCTGGTTCAGGGCAATTCCGGATCCGGCAAATCGCACCTGCTGCGGCGGCTGCTCGAGCAGAGCGCCGGCCTCGTGCAGCAGGCGATCATCGATCCGGAGGGCGACTTCGCCAGCCTCGCCGACCGCTATGGCCACGTCGTGGTGGAGGCCGACGGCGACGACGTCGCCCTGCAGCGGATCGCCGCCCGGGTGCGGACCCACCGGGTCTCGGTGGTGCTGTCGCTCGAGAATCTCGACGCCGACGGCCAGATGCGGGCCGCCGCCGCCTTCCTGGGCGGCCTGTTCGACGCCGACCGCGACCATTGGTACCCGATGCTGGTGGCCGTGGACGAGGCGCAGCTCTTCGCGCCCGCGGCCGCCGGCGAGGTCTCGGACGAGGCCAGGCGCCTGTCGCTCGGCGCGATGACCAACCTCATGTGCCGCGGCCGCAAGCGCGGGCTCGCCGGCATCATCGCCACGCAGCGCCTCGCCAAGCTCGCCAAGAACGTCGCGGCCGAGGCCTCGAACTTCCTGATGGGCCGCACCTTCCTCGACATCGACATGGCACGCGCCGCCGACCTCCTCGGGCTGGAGCGCCGGCAGGCCGAGACGTTCCGCGACCTGCCGCGCGGGCATTTCGTGGCCCTGGGGCCGGCCCTGTCCCGGCGCCCGCTCACCATCGCGGTCGGGCCGACCCAGACCGTGAGCCGGAGTTCCTCGCCGGTCCTCGTGCCCCTGCCCGACGCCCTGGAGGATGCCCGCGCGCTGATCCTCACAGCGAGCCCCGCCGAGATCGTCGCGCCGCTGGCGCCGCGGCCGAAGCCGCGCCCCGCGCCGGCGCCAGACGTGCTCGTCCAGCTCGCCAATTACCGTCCGCCGGCTCCGGCGGAGGAGCCGGAGGAGGAACCCATGGACCCGGAGGCCCGCGAGGCGGCGCTCGCCGAGGTGCTGGCCTCCGTGCTGGCGGATGCCGACGCCGCCGCCTGCACTCCCGCCACGCTCTACCAGGACTTCACGGTCCGCTGCCGGATCCGGCGCCTGCGCGGCGACACGATGGGTCTGCCCGAGTTCAAGCGACGCCTCGCGGTCGCGCGGGCCGAGGCCGGCGGCGCGGTCGCGGACAATTCCGGCTGGGAGCAGGCCCAGGCGATCGCGGCCGGCCTGCCGGACGACCTCGCCGGCCTATTTCTCGTGGTCGCGCGGGCCGCCATCGAGGGCGCCCCCTGCCCCACCGACACCGTGCTGGCCGAGGCCTACGGCACCAGCTCGGGCGGCCGGGCGCGGCGGATGCTGGCTTATCTCGAGGAGCGCGGCGCCATCGTCACCCGCAAGGACCTGCGCGGCGCACCGATCATCGCGGTGCCGGATCTCGGCGTCGAGACCGGACCGGGCGAGCCGCAGATGTTGCCGACGGGTCCGAAGCGGCGGGCGGTCTAGCGGGCGGGGTAGCGGGATCGGGCGCTCGCCGGGCGCGGTACCGGGATGCGCCCAGGTTCAGGTGCGAAAGCCCGGTCAGACGCGCCGGGCCATCTCCAGCTTGGCGAGTTCCACCGCGGCGCGCAGTTCGATCTCGGCCATCAGGCCGTCGAGCCGGGGATCCCCCGAGAGGCCGGCACGCTCGTTCAGGCGGCCGGCGATGGCGCGCAAATCCTGCGGCGCGACGCGGCCGCCGAGCAGTGCCGCCTTCAGCCGGTCGAGTCCGTCGAGGAGGTCCTGGCCGCGCTGGGCGGAGCGCCGGCGCCGCTCCTGGGGCGTGTCGGCCTCGGCCTGGAGAAGCAGGACCGCGTCGAGCCCGGCGAGCGTCGCGGCGGCGGCCGGCGCGCCGGCAGACGTCGTCGACGACGGGGCCGCGCCGAGGCTGAAGGCCGCGCCGCCCTCGGGCTTCCGGGCGGACGCGACACCGCCGGCGCTCTGGATCGGCTGGCGAGTCTCGACACGCATGATCCGGTTCGCGTTGCTCCAAGCGCCCCCGCGCAGAACCGGAAATTCGGCCGCCAGGGTTAAGCGCGGGTAAACAAGCCGGCAGAAGCTGCCGGGTCGGCAGGTTCGGTGCCGGCACCGCGAGGCGCGGGGCCAGACCTGGCCCGGAAAAATTTTTTTTCTTCAGTGGCTTGCACAGATCGGGCGGCTGGCACGACCCTGGCAGGATGGGGGCAGGTCCGTCACGGTCGAAACACGGCATGCGCCCGCGTCACGCGTTCAGTCCTCTCCGGTCTCTCTCGGTCGCCCTCGCGGGCGCCCTGCTTCTCGCCGCGCTGTCCGTGCCGGCGCTCGCCCTGTCGCGCGTCAAGGATCTCGCCTCCATCGAGGGCGTTCGCCAGAACCAACTCGTCGGCTACGGCATCGTGGTCGGCCTCAACGGAACCGGCGACACGCTGAACAACATCCCGTTCACCAAGCAGTCGCTCCAGGCCATGCTGGAGCGCCTCGGCGTCAACACCCGCGGTGCCACGATGCGCACGCAGAACCTCGCCGCCGTGATGGTGACCGCGAGCCTGCCGCCCTTCGCCGCGCAGGGCACCCGGATCGACGTGACGGTCTCGTCGCTGGGCGATGCCAAGTCCCTCCAGGGCGGCACCCTGCTGGTGACGCCGCTGCTCGGCGCCGACGGCGAGGTCTACGCCCTGGCGCAGGGCTCGGTGGCGATCGCCGGCTTCGCCGCCGAGGGCGATGCCGCGAAGATCACCCGGGGCGTGCCGACCAACGGCCGGATCTCCAACGGCGCCAATATCGAGCGCGAGATCGCCTTTAAGCTGAACGACGCCCGCTCGCTGCGTCTGTCGCTGCGCAACCCGGACTTCACCACCTCGAAGCGGATCGCCGCGGCGATCAACGACTTCATGGGCGCCGACACCGCCGAGCCCACCGACCCGGCCACCGTCACGATCCAGATCCCGTCCCGCTACAACGGCAACATGATCCGCCTCATCACCGAGGTGGAGCAGCTGAAGGTGGAGCCTGACCAGACCGCCCGGGTCGTGGTCGACGAGCGCTCCGGCATCATCGTCATGGGCCGGGACGTGCGCGTATCGACGGTGGCCATCGCCCAGGGCAACCTCACCGTCACCATCACCGAGCAGCCGCAGGTCAGCCAGCCGGCGCCGTTCTCCGACGGACGCACCGTCGTGGTGCCGCGCACGGGGGTGAAGGTCGATACCGGGGACGGAAACAAGCTCGCCCTGGTGAAGGAGGGTGTCAGCCTGCGCGAGCTGGTCGACGGTCTCAACGCCCTGGGCGTCGGCCCGCGGGATCTCATCTCGATCCTCCAGGCGATCAAGGCCGCGGGCGCGCTCCAGGCCGATATCGAGCTGATGTGACCGAACGGACGCGAAGGGACGATCCATGCTGCAACTCGCCAGTCTCGCGGCCAGCGCCGCCGCCAGCGTCGGAACCTCGGTGGCCGGGAGCGCCGTCGACGGGATCATCAAGACCGCCAACAAGGCCAAGGCCTTGAAGACGGCGACCGAGTTCGAATCGATGTTCCTGGAGAACAGCCTCGACCGGCTGACCCAGTCGGAGGGCACCGACGGGCCGCTCGGCGAGAACGGGACCGGCGGCGGTGTCTACCGCTCGATGCTGACCAAGGAATACGCGAAGCAGATCGTGAAGAGCGGCGGAGTCGGCATCGCCGATTCGGTTTTCCGTGAGATCATGAAGATGCAGGGCGCGGCGAGCGAGGGAGCGATCCATGCAAAGGGCTGAACCGCTGCGCGTCGGGGACCGGATCACCGCCGAGGCCCTGGTGGCGGGCGTGCTCGGCAACATGGCCGCGCTGGAAGCCGTGCTCGCCGAAGAGGCGGCCTACGTCCGGGAAGGGCGACTGCAGGAGGGCGTCGCCGCGGCCGAACCGAAGGCCGCGCTGGCCGCCGCCTACATGCAGGGCCTCGAGGTCGCGAAGGCGAATGCCGTCGCGCTGAAGCGCTTCCATCCCGACGGGGTCGAGGCCCTGCGCACCGCCCACCGGCGGTTCACCGCGGCCGTGGAGGCGAACCAGACGGTGCTCGCCAGCGCCAAGACCGTCTCGGAAGGGCTGATCAAGACCCTGGCGGAGGAGATCGGCCGGGCACAGCTCCCCTCCGGCTACGGGCGGCAGACGCCAGCGCCGTCCCCGTACGGCCGCGGCGTGCGCAGCGGGCCGCTGGTCCTCTCGCGCAACCTCTAGGGCCCGCCCGGACGGCGGCCGGCGCCGATCCGGACGTAGGTCCGCACCTCGCCGAGATCGGTGTCGACGCGGTTGTCGACCGCGATGCGGCCGGCGACAACTGGCGCTGCCGCGACGC
The DNA here is from genome assembly GCF_053345625.1 of Methylobacterium sp. D53M. NCBI lineage: Bacteria > Pseudomonadati > Pseudomonadota > Alphaproteobacteria > Hyphomicrobiales > Methylobacteriaceae > Methylobacterium > Methylobacterium sp. D53M. Next base: position 623,659 of record NZ_JBKFAL010000002.1, on the reverse strand, counting down.
CGCTCCCCGCGGCCAGATCCGCCCCCGCGACGACGCGGCCCGAGACGCGGAGGCAGCTGCCGCTCCCCGGCAGCCGCACGAAGCCCTGGCCCTTGGACGGGCACGGCACCGGCCCCGGGATCACGGGCAGATCCCGCAGGTCGAGGGCCTCGGCCGGGCCAGCGCCGGCCACGATCGCCGCGAGGGCAGCGCAGACCGGGAGCCGGCCGCGCATCTCAGGCGGCCTGGCGGGCGAGATCCCGGTGAAGCAGGTCGATGTAGTGCTCGACCTCGCCGACGAACCCGTCGAGGTCGGGCTCGTGGATGCGCAGGCGGGCGAGGTCGCGCAGGAGGATGTCGAGGGCGATGGCGCGCTCTTCGGGATGCGCGTAGCCCGCGAGGTAGGTGTCGACGGCCTGCTCGACCAGGACGATCGCGCCGCTACGCGGGACGGCTCCCAGGCGAAGGACGAGTTCGATGGGTCCGGACAGCGCCATGCCGACCTCTCCTCAATCGAATGACGGCGCGTGGGGCGACCGCACGCTGCGCTTCATTCCCGGAAAGCGGCAAGACTATGGTGAACCCGACACGTCGCGAGATTTTTCGAGCGTCAGGCGCGCGTTGACCGGTCTCGGCGATCAGCTCAGCTGATGTAGTTCACGAGGGAGAGCTTCGAGAGCGTCGCGGTGACCTGATAGCTGGCCTGGAGCCGGTTCTGCACGTCGAGCAGCTTGGTGATGACCTCCTCGGGGGAGATCTGCTCGATCCCGTCCAGAGTGTTCTGGACGGTGTTCTGGAGCGCCTTGTTGGTCGTGCCGGCATTCGAGAGCCGCGTCGACGCGACGGTGAGCTGCGTGACCGTGTCCTGGACGCTGGGGGTCTGGTTGGCGGACGAGAGCAGGCTGCCGGCCTTCGTCGCCACCGTCTGGTAGGTGTTGTAGGTGTTGGCGTCGTTCGTGGTGGGCAGGCCGAAGGCCATGGTCGCCAGGCCGGCGAGCACGTTCTGGACCGCGGGATCGTTGGCGCGGGCGCCCGTCCCGACGCTCCCGGTCGCGCTCACCTGGACCGACTGCGTGTCGATCGCCGAGGTCGGCTGCGGGACTGCCGGCGGCGCGGGCTGCGTGTAGGTGTTCTCGCCCTGGTACCACAGCACCGTGTCCTGAGGCGTGGCCGCCCTGTAGCCGACCGGGGTGGTGCCATCGTACAGGATGCGCTGCGGCATCACGCCCGACCCCGACGGGCCGCCTTCCGCCGCGCCGGAGAAGAAGTTCGACGCGGTCGCCGCGGTGGCGTTCACCGCCAGCGTGCTGTTGGCCGCGCCGGTGAGCGCGTTGCTCAGCGTCGCCGACAAGTTGGCCATCGTCTGGGCGGGCGTCGAGCCGATGGCGAAGTTGGTGATCGATTTCGGGTCCGCGCTCGTCGCGGCCGTGAGCGTGATCGTCGTGGAGGTGCCGTCGGCCATCTTCAGCGCGAACGACACGGTGTCGCCGGCGCTCGGCTGCGTCGTCATGCTGAGGCTGAAGCTGCCCGGGCTCGTGGCCGTGCCCGCCGTGTAGGTCGCGCCGATCGCCGAGCCGGTCGTGGTCGGCGCGCCCGCCAGGGTGAAGCCGAACTGTCCTCGGGTCAGGTTGTTCGACTCCTCGGTGACCTGCACGCTCGTGGCCGGGCTGGCCAGAATCTGCGTCAGGCGGCCGTTGCCCCCCGCGCCGAGCTCGGCGTTGACCCGCTGCGAGATCAGGGTCGAGAGGCCGTCGAGCGTGTTGCCGCTCGCGTCGGTCGTGCCGTTGAGGATCTTGCTCGAATCGACAACCGGCTGGGTCGTGGTGTCGGTGCCGCCGAACAGGTAGTTGCCCGCCGCCGATTCGTTGAGCGTGTCGAGCGCCGTCTGCAGGTTGGCCAGCGCCGTCGACCGGCCGGAGACCGAGTTCGCCGCCACGCTCTGCAGGCCGTTCTGGAGCATCGTCCCGGTGGAGGTGCCGAGGGTCGCAACCTGCGTCAGGCTCGTGACCGCGAGGTCGGTCCGGGTCTGCGCGGCGGTGATGCCGGCGGCGTAGCCGGAGAGCGCGCTCAGGGTGGCCTGCGCGGACAGAGCCGTCGACCGCCCGGAGCCGAGGCCGCCATAGGTCTGCGAGACCTGACCGCTCGAGAGCTGGTTGGTCAGGTCGTTGAGCTGGCTCTTCAGCGCCTGGAGCTGCGAGGCGTTGCGGTTGGTGATGTAGGAGCCGGCCGCGAAGGGCGTGATCGTCGTCATGATCAGATCTGCAGCAGCTGGTTGAGCATGTCGCGGGCCGCGGTGAGCACCCGGGCGTTGGCGCCGTACGCGGTCTGCAGGGCGATCAGGTTCGACATCTCCTGGTCGATGTTGACGCCCGCACCGGCGGAGAACCGGCTCTGCGCGGTGGAGAGCGCCGTCTGCTGGGTGGCGTCGAGGGCGGCGGCGTTCGACGCGTTGGCCCCCTGCGTGGACACGATGTCCTGCGCGAAGCCGATCACGGTGGCGCTGTAGGGCGCCGAGACGCCGCCGATGCCGCTCGACGACGAGAAGGTCTGCTGGTTCGCGGTGAGCGCCGTGAACAGCTTCTGGGCGCGCGCGCCGGACGCGCTCGGATCCGTGGCGCTCGCCGCCGTCAGCGCGGCGGTGTTGCCCGCCAGGGCGCCGTTGACCGTGATGCGCTGGGCGAAACCGGTGAGCTGCGAGCCGCCGTCGAAGGTGCCGGTGTAGAGCTTGTTGCCTGTACCGTCGACGAACATCGCGATCGACGGGTTGCCGGTGTTCAGGTCCGACGCCGAGACGGCCGTGACGCTGGCGCTCGCCGCGCCGGCGACCTTGCCGGCCGCCCCCAGCGTCAGCGTCGCGCTGGTGGCGGTCGAGGAGACCGGACTCGCCGACAGTGTCGGCAGCTTGTAGGTGCTGCCGGAGGCGTTGAACGTGGCGAAGGCGGACTGGATCGCCGCCGCGTAGGTGCCGGGCCCGCCGCTGGCGTTGAAGGTCAGCGTCAGGCCGCTGGCATCCGTGGTCTGCGCGGCGGGCACGACCGCGCCGCTGGAGGTCGCGGACGCCACCAGCGTCACGTTGCGCACGGCCCCGGTGTTGTCGGTGACCGGGAAGGTGATCGTGTTCCCGGGCTGCATCGTCGAGACGCTGATCTGCGTGTCGGTCCCGCTGTACGTCCCGGTGGTCGCGGTATTCGTGAGCGCCTTCGAGAGGCCGGCCGCGAGATCGTCGAGCTGCCGCTGCGCCTGCGGCAGGGTCTGGTCGCGCATCTCGATCTCGGCGGCCAGGCTGCCGGACCGCAGCACGCCGGGGGCGCCGAGGTCGATCTTGCCGCCGCCCGGCAGCGTCGCCGTGATGGTTCCGACCGTCCGCTGGGCGGGGTCGGTCGAGTAGCTCGCGGTGGGGCTGAGCACGCCGCGTCCGTCGAAGGTCAGGGTCGCGGCGTTCCCGCGGTCGACCAGCGTCACCCCCGACTGGGTCATGACCGAGACCGTGCCGTCGCGCTGCTGGACCGTCTGCACGTCCATGTAGCTCGACAGGCTGTTGATCGCCTGGTCGCGCTGGTCCTGAAGATCGGTCAGCGAGGTGCTGTCGGTGGTGTTCTGGATCTTGCCGTTGAGCGTCGCGATGTTGGACAGGATCGTGCTCGCCGCGCTCGTGTCGGTGCCGAGCTGCGACTCGAGGCCGGTGCGCAGGTTCTGCACCGTTCCGGCGGCGCTGTTGATGAGGCTCGCGACGGCCGCGGCATTGCCCAGCACCGTCGTGCGGGCGGCCGCCGAGGTCGGGTTGGCGGCGAGCTCCTGGAGAGATTGGGTGAAGGTGTTCAGCGTCCCGTCGAGGGAGGTGGAGCTGCCGGGCACGCCGTAGAGGGCGTCGAGCTGGGCGGCGATGCCGGACTTGGTGCTCGTGTAGGCGGCCCCCGAGGTCTCCAGCCGGAGCTGGTTCAGCGCCGCGGCATCGAAGCTGCGGGTGATTGTGCCGGCGGCCACGCCGGAATTGTTCGTCCCGGTGGCGACCGTCGAGAGCGTGCGCTTGACGTAGCCCGCCGTCCCGGCATTGGCGACATTCTGCGAGACGATGTTGATCGCCGCCTGGGTGGCGGCGAGGCCTGCGCTCGAGGTGGAGATCGCATTCAGCGACATGTCACGGCCTCCGCGGCTCGAATCGCACCCTCACTCAGCGGATCACGTTGAGCAGATCAGACATCATCGTCTGGGCCGTCGACATGACGCGCGTGTTCGCAGAGTAAGCCTGCTGGGTTACGATCATCTTAGAGAATTCGGTCGCAATGTCGGTGTTCGATTGCTCGTTGCTCGCGCCCGAGATCGTGCTGCCGTTGAGGCCCGCGAGCGGAGGCCCCGAATCGACCGTCTGGAGATAGTTCCCGTTCGTATCGGCCTTCAGACCGTCGGCATTGGCGAACTGGACGACGCCGACCGAGGCGAGAGCCACGACCGAACCGTTAGAGAAGGTGCCGTTGACCTTGCCGTCCGGACCGACGGCCACGCTCGTGAGCGTCCCGGAGCTGTTGCCGTTCTGCGTCAGCGCGTTGGTCGTCGCCGCACCGGTCGTGTCGGCATACTGCGTCAGGCCTGAGGCGCTGAGATTCAAGTTGAGGCTGGGGAATGTGTAGTCACCCATGGTGATCGGCCCCAGCGGGATCGGGTTCGTCGAGGGCGAGGTGAGCTTCCCGGTGGAATCGAAGGTGAAGGCCGTGCCCACGTTGTTCCAGTCGGACGTGGTGAGCGCGCTCGGGTTGGTGGAGTAGTACAGGTTCCACACGGCCGGCTGAGCCGGCGTGGTCGTCGCGTCCTGGACCTTGGCCCAGCGGGTCGTCAGCGTGAGCGGCGCGCCGGTCGACGTGTAGACCGGCAGCGACGGGCCGGCGATGCTGTTGCTCATGAAGGTCGAGACGGCACCGGTCTGGGTCGAATCGACCTTGACGCCGGTCTGCCCCGATCCGGAGGTCACGACCGCTGCGGTATTCTGATTGTAGAGATCGGATCCCGACGTCGCCGAGGCCGACGTGCTCGGCGTCGAGGGCAGGTTGGCGGCGTAGGTGATCGTCGTGGTGGCCTGCGCCGGCAGCGCCGAGTTGCCGATCTTGATCGGACCGATACTGGTCGTCTGACCAGTGATCGGATCGAGGTTGGATCCGGTCAGGTATCCGCCGGCGCCGTTGACGAGATAGCCGTCCTTGTCCTGGGCGAAATCGCCCCGGCGCGTGTACAGGCTCGTGCCGCCGAAGGATGTGGAGCCGTTCGCGTCGCCGGTCTTCTGCACGACGGTGAAGAAGCCCTGGCCGTTGATGGCCATGTTGGTGGGCACGCTCGACGAGACCACGTTGCCGGCCAGGGTGTTGGTGAGCTGCGACTGGGGCAGCACCGAACCCGCGACCTCGCGGCCCGGCGTCTTCTCGGACATCAGGTCGACGAAGCTGGTGTCGATGCGCTTGTAGCCGGTCGTCTGCGAGTTCGCGATGTTCCCGGAGATGTTGCTGATGGCGTAGGACTGCGCCTGGAGTCCGGAGACCGAGGTCTGCAGGGCGGTGAAAAGATCCATGGCGAACGATCCCGATGCGCGCCGCACTGGCCCGCAGGCCGGACCGGCCGCAACCGGCGTGCCAGGGCTAAGTCCTTGGGAATCCTGGACCGGATTGTCGACGACCCGGCAGGGTTGACCGGTCATGGCCGCGCGCCCGGCAGATCCTGCCGGGTCGGTAACGCGGGCGCGGAGATCCGGACCGGAAGTCCCGTCCGCCGCGTTTACGCGGTGTTATTCGACACGCGCGAAGATGCCGCCGGGCCGGGGCCACGCGCGGTGCGTCCTGTCCGGAAGCGCTGAACGGGTACGGATTGCGGATCTCGGGATCATGCGGGCGAAACGGACAAGCCTCGTCCACATCATCTACTTCTCGCGTCTCAACCTGTCGTCGGACGCGGCGAAGAGGTCCGAGCAGATCAGCGATATCGGTCGCATCGCTCAGAAGAAGAACGAGTTCGCGGTGATCACGAGCTTTCTGGTCATCGAGGGCAACTTCGCCTGCCAGGTCATCGAGGGCGAGCGCACATCCGTGCACGAGACCTTCGACCGGGTGAGCGCCGACAGCCGGCACCGCGAGGTCCAGATCAGCGAGTGGCGGGAGATCACCAAGCGCGAGTTCGTCCACTCGTTCAAGAGCGCGCAGCGCACGGCCGGGAACGACACGCTGTTCGCCAAGGCCAACCTGCTCCCGATGCTCCAGCGCGGAACGCCGAAGGCGTCCGCGATACACGGGCTGTGCCTGTCGCTGCAGTCCGACGCGATGTCCCGTCAGGGCATCGACCACCTCTTCATCTGAGCCGCCGATGTCCGAGAGCGATACGCCCCCGATTCTCATCGTCGACGATCAGGAGAAGCTCCTGCGGCTGATCGTGATGCTGATGACCCGCATCGGCTTCCCGGACGTCGAGGGCGTCACCAACGCGCCCGAGGCGCTGGAGCGGATGCGGCAGCGCCGCTACGCCCTGGTGATCTCCGATCTCGACATGGAGCCCATGGACGGACTCACCCTGCTGCGCGAGATTCGCGCCGACGACGCGCTGATGAACACGCCCTTCATGCTCACCGAGTCGTCCTTCGACTTCGAGGACATCAACCTCGCCCACCAGGCGGGAGCGGACGCATTCATCCTCAAGCCGTTCGACATGGCGGTGCTGAAGACCAAGCTGAAGCAGGTCCTCAACCGCAAGCCGCGCAAGCGCGAGGCGCCGATCGCGTCCGAATCGACCCTGAGCGTCGAATTCCCGATGCTCGGCAAGTTCTGACGCCGCGCACCCCTCGCGGGCCCGGCGACGCGGAGGCGCCGCCGAAGCGCGTCACGCCGCCCGCTTCTGGTAATCCTTCACGTCGGTGAAGCGCACGGCCGGGTAGCGCTCCTCATCGTAGCGGAGCGAGAAGGCCGTGGTCGCCATGAAGACCGGGGCGCCGTCGAGGTCCTTGGCCATGGCCGAGCCGTGCGAGTCGATGAACTTGTCGAGCTCGACCTCCGAATCGGACGACACCCAGCGGCAGACCGAGAATCGCGAGGTCTCGTAATCCACCGGCAGGCCGTACTCGGCCTGGAGCCGCTCCTTCAGCACGTCGAGCTGCAGCGCGCCGACCACGCCGACGATCGCCTGGCTGCCGTCCTGCGGCACGAACACCTGGACGACACCCTCCTCGCCCATCTGCTGGAGCGCCTCGCGCAGCTTCTTGGCCTTCATGGCGTCGGTGAGCTTGATTCGGCGCAGGATCTCAGGCGCGAAGCTCGGGACACCCCGGAACACGATATCCTCGCCCTCGGTGAGCGTGTCGCCGATCCGCAGCGTGCCGTGGTTCGGGATGCCGACCACGTCGCCGGCATAGGCCTCGTCGGCGATGGCACGGTCCTGGGCGAAGAAGAATTGCGGCGCCGAGAGCGAGATCGGCTTGCCGGTGCGCACCAGCCGGGCCTTCATGCCCCGGTTGAGCTTGCCCGAGCAGACCCGCATGAACGCGATCCGGTCCCGGTGATTCGGGTCCATGTTCGCCTGGATCTTGAACACGAAGCCGGTCATGCGCGGCTCGGTCGGCTCGACGAGGCGCTTGTCGGCGTCCTGGCCGCGGGGTGGCGGCGCCACCTTGGCGAGACCGTCGATCAGGTCGCGCACGCCGAAATTGCGCAGCGCCGAGCCGAAGAAGACCGGCGTCAAATGGCCCTCGCGGAACGCGTCGAGGTCGAACGGCTTCAGGCCGCCCTCGGCGAGTTCGACCTCCTCGCGCCACGCGTCGGCGGCGCCGTCCTCGGTGAGCAATTCGTCGAACAGCTTGTCGTCCGGGCCGGACACCGCGACCATCCCAGCATCCTCGGCGGCGTCGAGGCGGCGGACACGGTTGCCGCCGAGCTCGTAAGTCCCGGAGAAGTTGCGGCCGGTGCCGATCGGCCACGTGACCGGGGCGACGTCCAGCGCCAGCGTCTTCTCGATCTCGTCGAGCAGTTCGAACGGGTCGCGCGCCTCGCGGTCGAGCTTGTTGACGAACGTGACGATCGGGATGTCGCGCAGGCGGCAGACCTCGAACAGCTTGCGCGTGCGCGCCTCGATGCCCTTCGCGGCGTCGATCACCATGACGGCCGAATCGACCGCCGTCAGCGTCCGGTAGGTGTCCTCGGAGAAGTCCTCGTGGCCGGGCGTGTCGAGGAGGTTGAAGACGCAGTCGCCGTACTCGAAGGTCATCACCGAGGTGACCACCGAGATGCCGCGCTCCTTCTCGATGCCCATCCAGTCGGAGCGGGTCGAGACCCGGTTGCGCTTGGCCTTCACCTCGCCGGCGAGCTGGATCGCGCCTCCGAACAGCAGAAGCTTCTCGGTGAGCGTGGTCTTGCCCGCGTCGGGGTGGGAGATGATCGCGAAGGTGCGCCGCCGCGACACCGGATCGGCCGGCCTCGCCTCGGTCTTGGTCTGCATCAGCATGGAGCGAACGCTCTGGGTCGGCGGAACGTGGTGGTGCGCGGCGCGGCACTCGCGCGGTCTCGGGATCGTGTAGCGGCAAGCCCCGATATTGGCAAAGACGGCGGCAGAATGGGGCCTCCTTTCAGGCACCGTACAGGGGCGCGACACCACGCTTCCCCGGTCGATCCACGCTTCGCGAGGCCCCGATGTCGCGCGCCGCAGCACGCTGCTGTCTGGTCACCGCTCTGCTGTTCGCCTCCGCGGGCCCCGGGCCCCGAGCGGCCGAGGCGCCGCAGCGCGCCGCAGCGGCCGACGCCGCCTTCCTCGATTCCCTGACCTGGGGCGCCACGCCCTCGGCCTTCGCGCAGCTCACCGCGGAGGGGCGGACGCGCTGGCTATACGATCAGCTTCACCCGCCCGCCGAAATGCGCCTGCCCCCCGACGCCCAGGCGCAGGTCGACGCGCTGACCCCGCCGGGCAGCCTGTTCGAGCGGGCCCAGGCCCTGGACGCGCAGGCCAGGGCCGCCAAGGACATCGCGGACCCCGAGGCCCGGAAGGCTGCGCAGCAGGCGTTCCAGGGTGCACTCAACACGGCCGCGCGGAACGCCGCCTCGGTCTGGGTGCTCCGAGCGCTCTACAGCCCCGACCAGCTGCGCGAGCGCCTGACGTGGTTCTGGTTCAACCGACTCAACGTCCACCAGGGAAAGTCGACCCTGCGCGCCGCCGTGGGCGACTACGTCGAGACGGCGATCCGCCCGCACGTGCTCGGCCGCTTCCGTGACCTGCTGATGGCGAGCCTGCGCCACCCGGCGATGCTGCGCTACCTCGACAACGACGCCAACGCCGCCGGCCGCCCGAACGAGAACTACGCCCGGGAGATCATGGAGTTGCACACGATGGGTGTCGGCTCCGGCTACACGCAGGGCGACGTCGAGGCGCTGGCCCGGATCCTGAGCGGGGTCGGCATCGACCTGAAGCCCGAGAACCCGAAGCTCCGCCCCGAGCGCGCCGCCGACTTCCGCCGGGACGGCCTGTTCGAGTTCAACCCGAACCGGCACGATTACGGCGACAAGGTCTTCCTCGGCACGCGCATCCGGGGCCGCGGCTGGCCCGAGGTCGAGGAGGCGGTGGACCTGATCGCCCGCAACCCCGCCACCGCGACCAACGTCTCGCGGGCGCTGGCGACCTATTTCCTCGGGCAGGCACCCGACGACGCGCTCATCGCCCGACTCGCCGCCGTCTTCACGCGGACCGACGGCGACATCGCCGCGGTGATGGAGGCGCTGGTGCGCGAGCCGGCCTTCGCGGCCGAGCGCGGCGGCGCCTTCAAGGACCCAGTGCGCTATGTCTTCTCGGCCCTGCGCATGGCCTACGACGGGCGCGTGATCCGCAACGCCGGCCCGGTGCTCGGCTGGCTGAACCGCCTCGGCGAGGGCCTGTTCAACCGCTCGACGCCGGACGGCTACCCCCTCGACGCGGCCGCCTGGAACGGGCCCGGGCAGCTCGCGACGCGGTTCGAGATCGCCCGGCAGATCGGGTCCGGCTCGGCCGGCCTGTTCAAGCCGGCCCTGCCCGATCAGGCCGAGGAGCCGGCCTTTCCGGTGCTCGCCAACGGGCTCTATTTCTCGGCGCTGTCCGGCACCCTGTCGGCGGCGACGCGCGCGGCCCTCGCCCAGGCGGTCTCGCCGCAGGACTGGAACACCCTCTACCTCGCCTCGCCGGAGTTCATGCGATGAACCGTCGCGACCTGATCCGCGCCTCGGCGGCGCTCGGCCTGTCCACGGTGGCCGGCCGCGTCTGGGCCGCCCCGAAGGCCGACGCGCGCCTCCTCGTGGTGTTCCTGCGCGGCGCCTACGACGCCGCCAACGTGGTGATCCCGACCGGCAGCGATTTCTATTACCGGTCGCGGCCAAACCTCGCGATCCCGAAGCCCGACGTGTCGGACCCGAAGGCGGCGCTGGCGCTCGACGCCGACTGGAGCCTGCACCCGGCTTTGCGCGACACCCTCCTGCCGCTCTACGCCAAGGGTCAGGCCGCCTTCGTGCCGTTCACCGGCACCGACGACCTGACCCGGAGCCATTTCGAGACCCAGGACACGATCGAGATGGGCCAGACGGTCGGCGCGGCCCGCGACTACAATTCCGGCTTCATGGCCCGGCTCGCCGCGGAGCTGACCCGGGTCCGGCCGATCGCCTTCACCGACCAGATGCCGCTCATCTTCCGGGGCGGCGAGACGGTGCCCAACATCGCCATCAACGGGGTCGGCAAGCCCGGCATCGACGACCGGCAGGCCCGCCTCATCGCGGCGATGTACAGCGACACCAAGCTGGCCGCCGCCGTGACCGAGGGGTTCCGGGTGCGCGACGCGGTCTACCACACGATCTCCGATCATGCCGGGCAGGCCGACCGCGGGGCGGTCTCGCCCAAGGGCTTCGAGCTGTCGGCCCGGCGCATCGGCCGCCTGATGCGCGAGAACTTCAACCTCGGCTTCGTCGATGTCGGCGGCTGGGACACGCACGTGAACCAGGGCGCGGGCACCGGCTACCTCGCCGACCGACTCGGCGAGCTGGGGCGCGGACTCTCGGGCTTCGTCGAGGAGATCGGGCCGGGCTGGTCCGACACGGTGGTGGTGGTGCTTTCGGAGTTCGGACGCACCTTCCGGGAGAACGGGAGCCGCGGCACCGATCACGGCCACGGCAGCGTCTACTGGATCCTCGGCGGCGGCGTCCGGGGCGGCCGGATCGCGGGACCGCAGGTGCGGGCCGACGAGGCGCACCTGTTCCAGAACCGGGACTATCCGGTGCTCACCGACTATCGCGGCCTGCTGGGCGGCCTGTTCCGGCGGCTCTACGGGCTCGACCAGGCGAGCCTGCGGCGGATCTTCCCCAGCGCGGACCCGGCGGATCTCGCGCTGCTGTAGGGAGCGGGCCGTCGCAGCGTCGTGCCGTCCCAGCACTCGCGAGCCCGGGCTCTCAGCCCCTCCGTCATCGCGAGCGCAGCGAAGCGACCCAGGGCCGCACGAGTTCGGCATGCGTCGCACGACACTGGATTGCTTCGCTGCGCTCGCAAGGACGACCAAGCGCATGTCGTGCCGACGTATCGATGCTCCTCAGCGGATCCCGATAATAGCGCACGCGAAACACCTTCAACGGGTTGGCTCCGCGCCCCTCTGTCCGCGCGCTCAGGCCGCGGCGGCCGCCAGGGCGCGCAGGTCGCCGACCAGCTCGTCGACCCGCTCCGTCCGGGCATCCCAGGCGAACATGAAGCGCGCCCCGCCGCCGATGAAAGTGTAGAACCGCCAGCCCCGGGCGCGCAGGCCCTCCATCGTGGCCGCCGGCATCGTCAGGAAGACCGCGTTCGCCTCGACGGGAAATAGAGCCCGCACCCCCGGCAGCCCGCCGACCGCCTCGGCGAAGCGGCGGGCGCAGGCGTTGCCGTGGGCCGCGTTCCGCAGCCACGCGCCGCTCTCCAGCATGCCGACCCAGGGGGCCGCGAGGAAGCGCATCTTCGAGGCGAGCTGGCCGGCCTGCTTGCAGCGGTAGCCGAAATCCTCCGCGAGCCTGGCGTCGAAGAACACCACCGCCTCGCCGGCATGCATGCCGTTCTTGGTGCCGCCGAAGCACAGGACGTCGATGCCCGAGCGCCACGTCATGTCGGCGGGGCTGCACCCGAGGCTCGCGCAGGCATTGGCGAAGCGCGACCCGTCCATGTGCAGGGCGAGGCCCAGCTCGCGGCAGGTCGCCGACAGGGCCCGCAGCTCGGCGAGGCTGTAGACCTGCCCGGTCTCGGTGGGCTGCGTGATCGTCACCACGCGCGGCCGCGGGAAGTGGATGTCGCTGCGGTTCTGCGCCAGCCCGCGGATCGCCTCCGGCGTCAGCTTGCCGCCCTCGGTCCGGACGGTCAGCAGCTTCGAGCCGTTCGAGAAGAATTCCGGCGCGCCGCACTCGTCGGTCTCGACATGGGCCGAGTCGGCGCAGATCACGCTGTGGTAGGACTGGCACAGCGCGGCCAGCGCCAGCGCGTTGGCGGCCGTGCCGTTGAAGGCGAAGAACACCTCGCACGGGGTCTCGAACAGGTTCCGGAAGGCGTCGGCCGCCCGGGCGGTCCAGGCGTCCTCGCCGTAGGCCGGGGCGTGGCCGCGATTGGCCGCCTCCATCGCAGCCCAGGCCTCCGGGCAGATGCCGGAATAGTTGTCGCTGGCGAATTGCTGCGAGTCGTCGTGTCTCATCCGCGCAACCTAGCACGGCGCAGGCGCGGATGGATCGCGCGGACAGGTTGGAACTGGTGCGCGCTTGGTGTAATAGCCCCGTCAAGGCGTGAGCTCCACGCCGATTCGGAAACCGACGTTCCCGTCCCTCCCGGGTTCAAACCGGGCGAGGGACGTTGCCGGTTTCCAGATCGGCGGCGGGCCGCGTGAACCCAGAACTTCAGGTCCAGAGGATCAAGTCCGTTGCAGGTACTCGTTCGCGACAACAACGTCGATCAAGCGCTCCGCGTCCTCAAGAAGAAGATGCAGCGCGAGGGCATCTTCCGCGAGATGAAGCAGCGCAAGGCTTATGAGAAGCCGTCGGTGCGCAAGGCTCGCGAGAAGGCCGAGGCCGTCCGCCGCGCCCGCAAGCAGGCCCGCAAGACCGCGATCCGCGAGGGCCTGATCGCCGCGCCGAAGCCGAAGCCCCGCTTCCCCGCCGGCGGCCGTCGTCCCGGCTTCCCGTCGCCGTCCGCCGCGCAGGGCCAGGGCGGCAACGCCGCCGGTCAGACCCCGGTCAGCCCGGCTCCCGCCGCCTGAGCGACACCACGTTACTCATGAGAGAGCCCGGCCTGCGCGCGTAGGCCGGGCTCTTTCTTTGCGTCGCGTCCGGATGAAGGCGCCCGGGGCACGCGAGCCGCACGTGGCGCGGGTCCCCTCTCCACCCGAGTCGAGCTTGCCCCGAGTCGGGCTTTTCAGGACGGATCTCGGGCAGGCCCAAGATCCGTCGGGAGAGGGGGAAGGTCGCGCCTGTAGCGCCGAGCCCGGGCTCTGCGCTCGCGATGACGTGAAGAGCTTTGAGCGCCGGGCGCTCAGGCCGCCAGCTCAGGCCGCCAGCTCAGGCCGCCTTGGCGGCCATGGTGGCGTGCTCGGCCTGGACCAGCACGTCGAGGGCCCGCCAGGGCTTCTGCATGTAGACCGCCTGATCGGGGAGCCGTGCGTCCCGGCTCGCGCCCGAGGTGACGACCACGCGCACGTCCGGCCACCGCCGCTTGACCGCCTGCGCCAGCGACACGCCGTCCATGGCGCCCGGCAGGCGCACGTCCGCGAAGAGCAGCGCCACGGTCACGTCGGACCGCTCCAGCACCGAGAGGGCCGCCTCGGCGCTCTCGCAGGCGATCACGCCGAGATCGGTCTCCTCGAGCACCGCCGTCGCGAGATCGCGCACAGCCGCATCGTCCTCCACGACGAGCGCCACGGGGGCGGAACTATCGGGCGTTGCGCGATCCATCAAAGTCTCCTGCTGCCGGTGCCTTGCCCCGCGTCGGGTGGCCGCCTGTAAGGCGAGCTTCTGATTCCCCGATTCGGCCATGCTGATCCTTCATGAGGCGGCTCACAAGAGTCGCGTCGCTCCGGAGGCGAATGCCTGCCCTGCGGACAGGCGGCACCATTTTCATGCGGAACGCACGAAAATGGCGCAGTTTCCGGGCGGTTAAGAAACTGTTCACCGGAGTGGACCGACTGTTAACGTCCTGCGGCGGAACGTCTCCACCCGCGCGGGGCGTTTCGCCGGATCGAACGCGGCCCAGAGCTGAAGGATCATCGTCCGACATGTGCCGTTTCCTCGCCTACAGCGGTGAGCCGGTCTTCCTCTCCGACCTCGTCTGCGCGCCGACCCACTCGCTGGTGCACCAGTCGCTGCACGCCGACGAGGGGAAGACCGAGACCAACGGCGACGGTTTCGGCATCGGCTGGTACGCCGAGCGGCCCGAGCCGGGTGTCTACCGCGACATCTCCCCGGCGTGGTCGGACGAGAACCTCGTGAACCTCTGCGGACAGGTGCGGGCGCGGACGTTCTTCGCGCACGTGCGCGCCTCGACCGGGACGGCCACCGCCCGGGCCAACTGCCACCCCTTCGTGTTCGGCCGCCACCTGTTCATGCACAACGGCCAGATCGGCGGCTACCACCGGATCAAGCGGCGCCTCGAGGCGCTGATCCCGGATTCCTACTACGACCATCGCCGCGGCAGCACCGACTCGGAGGCGATCTTCCTCCTGGCGCTCGCCAACGGCCTCGAGGCGGACCCCGTCGGCGCGATGGCGCGGACGCTGAAGACCGTCCGCGAGTTGATGGAGTCGGCGAATGTCTGCGAGCCGCTGCGCTTCACCGCGCTTCTCACGGACGGCGAGACGCTGACCGCCTATCGCTGGGCCTGCGACGGCCGGCCGCCGAGCCTGTACTATCGCGAGGGGCCGGGCGGCATCGTCGTCGTCTCGGAGCCCATCGACGGCTGCCGCGAGGGCTGGCGGGTGGTCCCGAAGGGCGCGACCCTGCGCGCCCGCCACGGGAGCGCGACGCTCGTCGAGGCGCCGGAGCCCGCCCGCGCCGCCGCCTGAATACAGACGGCCCCAGCCATGCCGCCGCGGGGATTGCCGGGGCGCGCCACATCGCCACATTCCGCCTGCGGCCGATGGTGCGGCCGAGCGGGAATCGACCGATGTATCCGGATACCGAGCTTCACATCGCCGGGCGCTGGCGCGCGGGTGCCGACCGGGACACCCTGGGCGTCCTGAACCCCGCCACGGGCGAGACGATCGGCCAGTGCGCGGTCGCCACCACGGCGGATCTCGACGAGGCCCTGGCGGCCGCCGCCCGCGCCTTCCCGGCCTGGCGCAAAGTCGCGCCCTTCGAGCGCGCCAAGGTGATGCGCAAGGCGGCCGACCTGCTGCGCGCCCGGGTCGACGAGATCGCCCGGATCATGACGCTGGAGCAGGGCAAGCCGCTCGCCGAGTCGCGTGTCGAGACCCTGGCGGCGGCCGACATCATCGACTGGTTCGCCGAGGAGGGTAAGCGCGCCTACGGCCGCGTCATCCCGGGCCGCGCCGACGGCGTGCTGCAGGCGGTGGTCCGCGAGGCGGTCGGGCCGGTGGCCTGCTTCACGCCCTGGAACTTCCCGATCAATCAGGCGGTCCGCAAGATCTCGGCGGCGCTCTGCACCGGCTGCACGGTGATCTTGAAGGGCCCGGAGGACACGCCGGCGAGTTGCGCCGCCCTGGTCAGAGCCTTCCTGGATGCGGGCATCCCGGGCGACGCGCTCTCGCTGGTCTACGGCGATCCCGAAGCCATCTCGGCCTACCTGATCCCGCACCCGGTCATCCGGAAGATCTCGTTCACCGGCTCGACCGTGGTCGGCAAGAAGCTCGCGGCGCTCGCGGGCGAGCACATGAAGCGCGCCACGATGGAACTCGGCGGCCACGCCCCCGCGATCGTGTTCGGCGACGCCGACGTGGAGAAGGCGGTGGCCGTCCTGGCCCCCTCGAAGTTCCGCAATGCCGGCCAGGTCTGCGTCTCGCCGACCCGCTTCCTCGTGCACGATTCGGTCTTCGACCGCTTCGTCGAGGGCTTCACCACCTTCGCCAAGTCGGTGAAGGTCGGCGACGGGCTCGATCCCGAGACCAAGATGGGACCGCTGGTCCACGGGCGGCGCCTCGACGCCGTCACGGCGCTGGCAGCGGACGCCGAGTCGAGCGGCGCGACGCTGCGGGCGGGCGGCAAGCGCATCGGCAACCAGGGCAACTTCTTCGAGCCGACGGTCTTCACCGAGGTGCCGCTGACCGCCCGGATCATGAACGAGGAGCCCTTCGGCCCCCTGGCGATGATCAACCGGTTCTCCGACGACGAGGAGGCGCTCACCGAGGCCAACCGCCTGCCCTACGGGCTCGCGGCCTACGCCTACACCCGCTCCGCCGAGCGCGCGGCGCGGGTGTCGAACGCGGTCGAGAGCGGCATGATCTCGATCAACCACCACGGCCTCGCCCTGCCCGAGACGCCGTTCGGCGGCGTCAAGGATTCGGGCTACGGCAGCGAGGGCGGCCCGGAGGCTCTCGACGCCTACTTGGTCACCAAGTTCGTCACGCAGGCGAATTTCTGACGCACCGGCCGGCGCGCCGCGGCGCGCCGGCCCCTCCCCTCAGTAATGCGGCGGCGGCGGTTCCGGCCCGCGCGGCGCCGCCCGGGCGGCCGCCTCCTCCACCTGCTCCCGCAGCGCGTCGAGCTGCCGGACGAGCCGGTCGATCACCCGCCACTGCTCGGTCACGGTCCGGTTCAGATCCTCGATCGTCGCATCCTGCTCGGTCAGGCGCATCTCCAGGCGATCGATCCGTGTCGCCTCGTCCATGTCGGGTCTCCCGTCAGTGCCGTGATGCGAATCGGCCTCGCGCGCGTCCTGCCGCCGGCTCCCCACCCTCCTCCTATCGCAGACCGCGAGCCGGGCAACCGGAGCGGCGGCGCTCAGGCATGACCGGTCGCACAACCCCGGTCACGCGAGATCGAGATACAATAACTCGCTATCGACTAGGCACGATCCATAGGCCGACATCACTCGCCGCCCACGAAAATACATCTCTCTACATCGACGTCCGCTACACAGACTTACAGTCGCGCGAGACAGCCCGTACCCTGGCGAGAGCATGCCATTGACAGATTTTTAAGCGTGTCTCTTCATGCTCGTCGCAAATCTACAGATCAGGCGGACATGGGCTCCGATGGCGATGTTTGGTTCACGCGACGACGCCCTGCTGGCGGCGATCGACCGGACGATGGCGCGGGTCGAGTTCGACCTCAACGGCACCGTCACCGACGCGAACGCTCTGTTCCTCGATCTTCTGGGCTACACGCTCGACGAGGTGCGCGGCCAGCACCACCGGGTGTTCGTTCCGGAGGACGACCGCGCGGGCCGGGACTACGCCGCCTTCTGGGACCGGCTGCGCGCAGGCCAGCACGAGGCCCGCGCCTTCCGCCGCGTCACGAAGTCCGGCCAGATCGTGTGGATCCAGGGCTCGTACAACCCGATCCTCGACCGGCGCGGCCGGCCGACCAAGGTGGTCAAGCTCGCCACCGACATCACCGAGGAGCGCGCCCGCAACGCCCGCCACGCGGGCCAGATCGCGGCCCTGGATCGGTCGCAGGCGGTGATCACCTTCGCCCTCGACGGGACGATCACGGACGCCAACGCCAACTTCCTGGCCACCATGGGCTACACGCTGGATGAGATCCGCGGGCGGCATCACCGGATGTTCCTGCCGCAGGCCGAGGTGGCGACCGCCGCCTACGCGGCGTTCTGGACCGCCCTCGGCAACGGCGAGTATCAGGCGGGCGAGTTCCGGCGCATCGGGAAGGACGGCCGCATCGTCTGGATCTTCGGCGCGTACAATCCGATCCTCGACGCCGACGGCAAGCCCTGCGCGGTGGTGAAGTTCGCTACCGACGTGACCCGGCAGGTCGAAGACCGCCAGCGCCGGGTCGAGGGGCAGCGCGCGATCGACGCCGACATCGCGGCGATCCGCGATTCGATGAGCCGGGTGGTCCGGCAGGCGGACGAGACCGCGGAGGCCTCGAGCCGGACAAGCCGCAACGTCGATGCGGTCGCTGCGGGTTCGGAGGAGTTCGCCGCCTCGATCGAGGAACTCAGCCGTCACGCGATGCAGGCGAAATCCTCCGTCGATCTGGTCGTTTCCCGCGCCGAGGAGGCGGGGGCGATCGTCGTGGGGCTGACCGGCGCCGCGGACCGGATTGGGGCGGCGGTGAGCCTGATCCGGTCCATCGCCGACCAGACGAACCTGCTGGCGCTGAACGCCACGATCGAGGCCGCCCGGGCCGGAGCGGCCGGCAAGGGTTTCGCGGTCGTCGCCGCCGAGGTGAAGGCGCTCGCCGAGCAGACCGCCAAGGCCACCGGCGAGATCGGAACCCAGATCGCCGCCGTGCAGGCCGAGACCTCCCGGGCCGTCTCGGCGATCGACGGGATCGGCGCCACGATCGAGCAACTCAGCGCGATCTCGCTCAGCGTCTCGTCGGCCGTGACCGAGCAGGCCGCGGTGACCCGCGACATGACCGAGAACATGCAGTCGGCGGCGCAGGGCGTCGCGGCGATCCACACCGCCATGGCGGAGATCGCCTCCTCGGCGAGCGTTGTCGACGCCTCGGTGCGCAAGGTCTCGGAGGCGGCGCGCGCCCTCGCGTGAGCCGGCCCGGCAGGGCCTCAGGCCGCGCGGGTGGCGGCCGGATCGGCCACGGAGATCCGGTCTCGTCCGCCATTCTTGGCGGCGTAGAGAGCGGCGTCGGCCCGCTGCATCAGCAGGTCGAACGCGATGCCGGGGCGCGCCTGCGCGATCCCGATACTGACGCTGACGCGCAGGGCCGGAAGCTCGGGAACCGCGAGTTGCGCGAAGGTCTGGCGCAGCTCCTCGGCCCGGGCCAGGGCCTCGGCGGGCGAGACGTCCGGCAGGAGGCACGCGAACTCCTCACCGCCGAGGCGGCCCAGCAGGGCCTCCCGCGGCAGCAGGGTCGACGCCATGGTGCAGAAGCCGACGAGGACCGCGTCGCCGACCCCGTGGCCGAAGCGGTCGTTGACGGCCTTGAACCGGTCGAGGTCGAACAGCAGCAGGGCGGCGTCGCCGTGCCGCGCCATCGCGTCCGCGGCGGCCCCGGCGAAGGCCCGGCGGTTGCGCACGCCCGTCAGCGCGTCCGTGGAGGCGGCGATGCGCTGCTCGCGCTCGGCCCGCTCCTTGACCAGCGCCATGAAGGTGAAGGCCGAGGCGATCGAGAACATCAGGGTGACGAAGCACAGGATCGCCACCCAGGGCGACGCGAGCGGGCTGAGACCCGGCTGCGGCGGCGCCACCAGCGTCGCGGGGATCCGCACGACGTAGAAGGTGCCGTGCAGCCCCAGGATGGCGGCGGCGGCGAACCGGGAGGCGAGCCGCTCGGCGCGACCGCGCCAGATCTCCGCGGTCGCCGCGCAGCAGTAGAGCGCCGCCACCGCCGAGGCGTAGATGATGCGGGCCTCGATCGACGCGTAGAAGGTCGGGATCAGGCACAGGACGCACCAGCCCAGGGCGCCGGCCGTCGCGATACCCAGCCGCGGCTCGCGGTGCTCGAACGAGCGGACGCCGCTCCAGATGAGGCCGTAGGCGGCGAGCACCACGGCATTGGCCAAGCCCACCGAGATCAGGTCGGGGATCTGGTTGCGCAGCGCGAGGCCGGCCGATCCGGCCGCGCCCACGAGATGCGCCGCGCCCCAGTAGGCGAGCACCCGGGATTCGGGCGCCTGCCGCCACGAGGCCATGAAGAGCGTGCCGACCAGGAAGGTCGTCGCCGCGCTGACGACCAGCAGGGTGGCGGGATCGAGTTGCACGGACGCCTGTCTATCCTCGACCCGGACGTTGAGCCGCCCCCGCGTCGCGCCGCACTATGGCCGAGCAACGATACGAGCCGGCAGAGTATATCGCTCTATCTTGCCGGAAGCCACAGTAAGCTAGATTAGAACGGCCAACCGGGACGAAGGTGCTAGTACACCGGCATATTCGTCCCGGAGCCTGCCGGGTCTCTCGTGCTGAGTGCCGCAGAGTCGCCGACTCTGACCTCGGCGCGGGCCCGCCCCCGCACGGCCCCGGAACGCCGGGGCCGGAACGCGCGGTGCGGCCCGCCCGTCAGGCGCGGTGGATCACCGGGACCGCGGGCGCGCCCTCCCACTCGGTGTTGGCGGGGATCGACTCGCCCTTCATGACGATGGTGAGCGGGCGCAGCCGGGCGAAATCGCCCACCTTGGTGTCGTAGAGCACGGTCGAGAACGCACCCACCGAGACGCCGCGCCCGACGACGACGCGGCCGATCTTCATGATCCGGTCCTCGTAGAGGTGCGTCTGCAGTGCCGAGACGCGGTTGATCGTGGCGTAGTCGCCGATGGTGACGCAGTCGAATTCGGTGATGTCGGTGGTGAGCATGCAGACGCCCTTGCCGACCTTCACGCCGAACAGCCGGAGCACCCAGGGCAGGAAGGGCGTGCCCTGGAGGTGCTCGAGCAGCACCTTGCCGGCGAGCCCCCAGTAGGCCACCGCGATCGCCTCGGTGCGCATCGCCCACCACGACCACATCGGCTGCATGCCGGGCTTGTAGACGCCCATCAGCAGCCACTTCATCGCGATGACCGCCGAGGACTGGATCAGCGCGATGGCGACGCTCGCACCGACGAAGCTGTAGGCAAGGCCCCACCAGTCCTGCTCTAGGATGGCCGGGTAGAAGTACCAGTCGATCGCCGTGATCGCGAGGGTGATGTAGAGCATCGGCGAGAAAGAGGTCGCGAAGGCCTCGAAGACGCCGCGCCGGATCTTCGGCCACGCGCCGGGCTCGTAGGTCTGGGCGGTCGAGCCGAGATCGACCTTCTGGCGGGCCGGCAGCCGGATCGGCGGCGAGCCGAACCACGTCTCGCCGGGGCTCATCGCGGCGTTCTCGGGCGGCTTCGACTTGATGCCGATGAGAACGTCGTCGGGAATGACGGCGCCGGGCGGCACAACGGCGTCGTTGCCGACGAAGACCCGGGCGCCGGTCCGCACCGGCTCCAGGTGCATCCAGCCGCGCCGGATCTCCTCCTCGCCGTACACCACCTCGTCGGCGATGAAGTTCTTCGCGCCGACCTCGGCGAGGTCGTAGCGGCCCGCGAGGTTGGTCGAGATCTCGGCGCCGTGGCCCATATTGGCGCCCATCAGCCGGTACCAGGCCCGCATGTAGACGGTCGCGAACAGCGACGAGAGCGTCTCCAGGGTGACCTCGACGGCGAGCGCCAGCGACCATTTCCGCAGGTAGAACAGCGAGTGGACCGAGTAGGTGCCGGAGCGGGTCCGCGGCAGCACCACCCAGCGGATGCCGGCGATCAGCAGCACCGTGCCGGCGGTCATCAGCATGGCGGTCGGCCAGGTGAGGATCGGCAGGTACCAGTGGTAGTCGATGTCGGTGATGTCGGAGAGCGAGTCCGAGATCTGGTCGAAGATGAAGAAGGCCGGGAAGATCGGCAGCAGACCCACCGCGGGGATCGCGCCGAGCAGCACCACGTAGGCCGCCATGAACGCCGCGCGGCGCGCGAAGGAAGCCTCGGCGGGTTCGGGCAGCTCCGCGGGGTCGGCCATCCCGACCTTGCGGCCGGGCGAGCCGTCCCACCGCTCGGCCGCGCCCACCCGCGAGCCCGTGGGGATCGTGGTGAGGTCGGCGATCTCCGCCTGCGGCCCGATCACCGCGTCGTGGCTGATCACGCAGGAGGTGCCCACCGCCGCGTCCGCGCCGATCTCGACCCTGCCGATGACCAGCTCGTTGCCGACGATCTCCGCGTTGGCGATGACGAGGCGGCCGCCCAGGGACGCGCCGTCCCCGATGGTCAGGAGGTCGGCCGCGCCGATCTCGATGTCGGAGATGAGCGTGTCGCGCCCGACCTTCGCGCCCATCAGCCGGAGGTAGACGGCGATCGCGGGCGAGCCCTGAAGCCACTTCACGTGGACGAGGGGCGCCAGCCGCTGCGCGAGCCACCAGCGATAATAGTAGGTGCCCCAGAGCGGGTACCGGCCCGGCTTGGTCCGGCCGAGGATCAGCCACTTGCCGGCGACCGCCGCGACCGCGGTCACGCCGTTGATCGCCACGTAGACGAGGAGCAGCACGCCGAGTTCGGCGAAGAAGCTCAGGCCTCCGCCGGTGAGCAGCAGGTAGGTCACGAACATGCCGAGCCACTGCGCGGTGGCCAGCGCGATCACGAAGGGCAGCGCGACGAGCTGCGCGAGGCCGCACAGCGCCCGACGCAGCAGCGGCGGCGGCGCGAAGCTCAGGTCGCGGGTCGCGGCCCCGGCGCCCATGCCGCCCGTCCGGGCGATGAGCGCGTCGGCCATCGCCCGCACGGTGCGCAGGGCGTAGACGTCCGGTAGCGTGATCCCGGCCAGCGGCGGGTTCTCGCGCACCGCCGAGACGAAGCGCGCGGCGAGCAGCGAGTGGCCGCCGAGATCGGCGAAGAAGTCGCCCTCGAGGGCGATCGGCTGGTTGCCGAAGATCTGCTTGGCCGCGGCGACCAGGGCCGCCTCGGTCTCGTTGGCGGGCGTCTCCTGCTCGCCGTCGGCGGCGACCACCGTGAGCGGGGCGACCTTGAGCGCCTTGCGGTCGACCTTGCCGGACGTGAGCCGAGGCAAAGTCTCGGCCACCTCGAAATGGCCGGGCACCATGTAGGGCGGCATCTGCCCGGCGAGGGTCCGGCGCAGGGCGGCGGCGTCGATGGACCGGCCGCGCTCCGGGATCAGGAAGGCGACGAGGCGGTCGACGCCGTCGTCGTTCCGCAGCACGACGGCGGCCTGGTTGACGTCGGGCACCGCCCGGATCCGGGACTCGATCTCGCCGAGTTCCACGCGGAAGCCGCGGATCTTCACCTGGTCGTCGATCCGGCCGTGGAACACGATCCGGCCGGCGGCATCGAGGGAGACCGCGTCGCCCGAGCGGTAGAGCACCGGGTCGGTCCCGTCCGACGCGAACGGGTTGGCGATGAATTTCTCCGCGGTCAGCTCGGGACGGGCGAGGTAGCCCCGCGCCACGCCGGGACCGCCGATCAGCAGCTCGCCCTGCTGGTCTCGGCCGAGCAGGGTCAGATCCTCGCCGGCGACGTAGACGGAGTAGTTCGGGATCGGGCCGCCGATGGTCACCGGCTCGCCGGGCCGCATCTCGGCCGCGGTGGCCACCACGGTGGCCTCCGTCGGGCCGTAGGTGTTGAACAGCTGGCGGCCGCCGGTCGCCCAGCGGGCGATCAGCGGCTCGGGCAGCGCCTCGCCGCCGAGCAGGACGAGGCGCACCCGCGGCAGGTCGCCGGAGATCATCGCCAGGAGCGTCGGGACGGTGTCGAGCACCGTAATCCCCTCGGCCTCCAGGATGCCGGGGAGCGATTCCAGGTCGCCCATCATGGCGGGGCTCGCCACGAACAGGGTCGCGCCCACGAGATACGGCACCCAGATCTCCTCCATGGAGAGATCGAAGGCCACCGAGGCGCCCTGGAAGACCACGTCGTCGGCGCGCATCCCGTAGAGGGCGTTCCCGGACCGCAGGAAGTGGCAGATGTTGGCGTGGCTGATGACGATGCCCTTGGGCACGCCGGTCGAGCCCGAGGTGTAGATCAGGTAGGCGGGGTGCTCGGGCGTCAGCCCGGCCGCGCGCGGATCGGGCAGCGGCGCGCCGGCGGGCGTCCCGGAGTCGAGATCGGCGGGCGTCAGGGCCGGGGCGACGTCGGGCGCCGCCGCGGCGAGCGCCGGGGAGACCAGCAGCGCCTTCGCGCCCGCGTCGGCGAGGCACACGCCCACCCGGTCCGCCGGCGCCTCGGCGTCGAAGGGCAGCCAGGCCGCGCCCGACATCGTGATGCCGATCTGCGCCACGAGGAGGTCCGGGCCACGGGCCATCCAGAGGCCAACGATGTCACCCGGCCCGATGCCGCGATGGGCGAGGCCAGCGGCGATCCGGCCGGCCCGGGCGGCGACCTCCGCGTAGGTCAGGTGCGGGTGGACGCCCCCGGCGCCGACGCCGGCGCCGTCGACCAGGCAGGGATGATCGGGCCGGGTCTCGGCCGCGTGCAGGAAGATCTCGGCCAGGACCTCGTCGCGGATGAGGTCGGGCCGGTGGTCGCCGCGCAGGATCGCCGCCGCGGCTCCGAGAGGCGCGGGCTCCCCGGCCGTCGGTCCGGGCCGGGTCTTCTCGGCGACGTCGCTCATCCGCTGCTCCGCTGGCCGCCCGCTCGGGCCGGCGCCTGTCCTGGCCGCCGCCCTATAGCCTGCCGATCATGCCGTTATCGAGGCGGCTTTGCACTGCGCCGGCGCACGGGATCAAGCCCAGCGCCAGCCACCGGGCTCGAGGATCAGGACCTCGCCCTGGCGGATGCCCAGGCGGGGCGCCGCGTAGACGTCGAGGTGGCCGAGGGCGACCAGCGCTGCCCGCGCGACGCCGCCATGGGCGACGATGACCGTGTCCCGCTCCAGCCCCGCGATCATCGGCCCGACGCGCTCGACGAGGCCAGCATAGCTCTCCGCGCCGAGGCCGGGCGGGCGGTAGTGCCAGCGGTCCCGGTCGCGGCCGGCGGCCCCGGCCGGGTCGCGGCGGCGGATCTCCGCCCAGGTGGAGCCTTCCCAGCTGCCGAAACCGATCTCCCGCAGGCGCGGGTCGACGCGGTACGCCTCGGGCGGCAGGCCGAGGGCGCCCCGCAGGATCTCTATGGTGCGCCGGGTGCGCTTGAGCGGGCTCGCGACGAAATCGGCCTCTGCCAGGGCCGGCCCTGCCGCGGCGGCGAGGCGCTCCGCCACGGCCGCGGCCTGTGCCTCCCCCTGGGCATTGAGGTCGGTGTCGCGCCCGCCCTGGAGGCGCCCCTCGGCGTTCCAGGCGGTCTGGCCGTGCCGGATGAAGTAGATCGTACCCAACCGTCTCAACCCCGTCCTGCACAGGCGTCCGGAACAGCCTGGACTACCGGCCGTTCTCGCCGGCGGTCGGCAATATCCGGAACTAGGTCCTGCCCCATGTCCAAGAAGCACGGCAAGCATCATCGCGGCCACAAACGCGGTGACGGCATGACAGGTGAGGCTGATCTGCATGGCGCCACCGTGGATCACCGCCCGTCGACGGCCCGCTGGGCCGGCAGCGTCGACAGCGTGGCCGAATCCGTCCCGGCGGCGCTCGGCCGGTACGGGCCGGTACCGATCCGCCCGGCGCCCGGCATCGTGGCGGTCGAACCGGGGGCGCCCTTCGATCTCGGCACGGTCGATCCCGACGACGTCGGCGGTCTCGACAAGGACTGGGCCAAGGACGCCCTCGCCCAGGAGCGGGCGCGCATCGTCGCCCTCCAGGAGCGCCTCTACGCGGAGCGCGCCCGGAGCCTCCTGCTGGTGTTCCAGGCGATCGACACGGGCGGCAAGGACGGCACGATCCGGTCGGTGCTCAAGGGGGTGAACCCCCAGGGCTGCGCGGTGGCCTCGTTCAAGGTGCCCTCGAGCGAGGAGCTCGATCACGACTTCCTGTGGCGCTACCACGCACGGGTGCCGGGGCGCGGCATGATCGGTGTGTTCAACCGCAGCCACTACGAGGACGTGCTCGTCGTGCGGGTGAAAGGCCTCGTGCCGGACGCGGTCTGGCAGAGCCGCTACGGCCGGATCAACGATTTCGAGCGCCTGCTCACCGAGTCGGGCACGACGGTCGTGAAGTTCTTCCTGCACATCTCCAAGGCGGAGCAGAAGCGGCGCCTGGAGGCCCGGATCGCCGACCCCGAGAAGCACTGGAAGTTCGACCCGGCCGACCTGGTCGAGCGGAAATCCTGGGACGCCTACCAGCAGGCCTTCGCGGACGCCCTCGGCCGCTGCTCGACGCCCGAGGCGCCCTGGCTGGTGGTGCCGGCCAACCACAAGTGGTTCCGCAACTACGTGATTGCCCGGACCGTGGCGGATACGCTGGAGGCCATGGACCCGCGATTCCCCGAGGCCGCCAAAGGCATCGCGGATCTGACGGTCCCCGACTGACGCGGGAGAATCCGGGATGCTGGTGGTTCGAGAGGTCGCGGTCTCGGGCTACCGCTCGCTGCGGCGGATCGGCTTCCCGGTCGACGCGCTGTCGGTCTTCGTCGGCGGCAACGGCACCGGCAAAACCAACCTCTACCGGGCCCTGGAGCTGCTGCAGGCCGCCGCCCGGGGCACCCTCACCCGCGACCTCGCCGCCGAGGGCGGCATGGACTCCGCCCTCTGGGCCGGCCGCCGGCGGCAGGGCGAGGCGGCGCGGATCCGCCTGTCGGCCACCCTGCGCCACGACACGATCGGGCAGGAATTCGTCTACGCCGTCGAGATCGGGCTGGTGCAGCAGGTCGGCGGGACGACCTTCGGCGCCGCCTTCCGGAAGGAGCCGCAGGTCAAGGCCGAGCGCCTGACGGTCCGCACCCGCGGCCGCGCGGCCGTGATCCTCGATCGCGACGGGCGGAGCGGCTTCGTCCGGGACGCGGAGGGCCGCAAGCGCACCCTCGGCGGCGACCTGCTGCCGACCGAGACCGCCCTCGGCAGCCTCCTCGACGCCACCGGCCATCCCGAGATCGCCGTGGTCCGCCTCGCCCTGGCGGGGTGGCGCTTCCACCACGATTTCCGGACGGATGCCGAGTCGCCCCTGCGCCGGCCATGCCTCGCGGTGACGACGCCGACCCTCGCGTCCGACGGCGCGGACCTCGCCGCCGTCTTCGCCACCCTGGCGCATATCCGGGAGGACACGACCGAGATCGACGAGGCCGTCGACGGCGCCTTCCCGGGCGCGGCACTCGTGCTGCCGGAGCCGGGCCGTCACGCGCGCTTCGGCCTGCGCTTCCCCGACTTCCCGGGCCGGACCTTCGATCCGCCGGAACTGTCGGACGGCACCCTGCGCTACCTCGCCCTGGCCGGCGCGCTGCTCGGCTACCGGCTGCCGCCGTTCATCGCGCTGAACGAGCCCGAAACCAGCCTGCATCCCGATCTCATGGATCCGCTGGCGCGGCTGATCGCGCGGGCCGCGGAGCGCACGCAGGTCTGGCTCGTCACGCACTCGGAGCGGCTGGCGGTCGGCATCGCGGAGCACGGGAAGGTCCGGCCGCGCACCGTCATCAAGCGCGACGGCGAGACCTGGATCGACGGGCTCACGCTCTCGGGGGAGTTCGACGAGGCGGAGGACGCGTGAGCCGCACCGGGCCGCTCACGCCTCAGGTCCGGGCCGCCGCGACGAGCGACCCGTCTCAGTCCTTGTCGAGGGTGAGATCCGGTGCCTCGGGATTCTTCATGCCGACGACGTGGTAGCCGGCATCCACGTGGAGGATCTCGCCGGTCATGCCGGCCGCCATGTCGGAAACGAGGTAGGACGCGGTCTCGCCGACCTCCCCGATCGTCACGGTCCGGCGCAGGGGCGCGTTGTACTCGTTCCACTTCAGGATGTAGCGGAAATCGCCGATCCCGGAGGCCGCGAGGGTCTTGATCGGGCCGGCCGAGATGGCATTGACCCGGATGTTCTTCGGGCCGAGATCGGCCGCGAGGTAGCGCACCGACGCCTCCAGGGCCGCCTTGGCGACGCCCATAACGTTGTAGTGGGGCATCCACTTCTCGGCGCCGTAATAGGTCAGCGTCACCAGCGAGCCGCCCGGGCGCATGATCTTCTCGGCGCGCTGGGCCACGGCGGTGAACGAGTAGCAGGAGACCAGGAGCGACTTGGTGAAATTGTCCTCGGAGGTCTCGATGTAGCGGCCGGTCAGCTCGTCCTTGTCGGAGAAGGCGACGCAGTGGACGACGAAGTCGATGCCGTCGGGGAAGACCTTCGCGGCCTCCGCGAAGACCGCGTCGATCGTGGCCGCCTCGGTGACGTCGCAGTGCCCGATCACGTGGGCGTCGAGTTCCTTGGCCAGGGGCTCGACACGCTTGCGCAGGGCGTCGCCCTGGTAGGTGAAGGCCAGTTCGGCCCCGTGGGCGCGGGCGCTGCGGGCGATGCCCCAGGCGATCGAGCGGTTGTTGGCGACCCCGAGGACGATGCCCCGCTTGCCCGCCAGAAGGCCCTGCCCGTGTTCCGCCATGATCGATCCCGAAGCCGCGCGACCCCTCTCGGGGCCGGGGGGCCTCCTTAGCGGAGGCGGCCCGGCGACGGAAGTCCGGGACGCCGCCGAGCGCCGACAGGACGGCGCCGCTGGCTCACGCGGGGGCCCTCAGGCCGCATTGGCGGCACGCCGGCCGCGGGCGAATTCCGTCAGGGCCGCGTCCTCACCCTCCGGCAGGACGATCGCCGTCGTGGCGAACAGGTCGCCGCGGGTGCCGTCCTTCTTCGGCAGACCCTTGCCGCGCAGGCGGAAGGTGCGGCCGGAACTCGTCATCGCCGGGATCTTCATCTCGACGGCGCCGGTGAGGGTCGGCACGCGGATCGTGCCGCCGAGCACGGCATCCTCCAGCGGAACGTCGACGCTGGTGCGCAGGTCGGCCCCCTCGACGGTGAAGCGCGGGTGCGGCCGGATCCGGATGGTGAGGAGGGCGTCGCCCGGCTCGGCCCGGAGGCCGCCACTCTGGCCGAGGCCGCGAAGCCGGATGGTCTGGCCGTCGACCACGCCGCGGGGAATCACGACGTCGACCTCACGGCCCGTGGGCAGGGCGAGGCGCAGCTTCTCCTCGCTGGCGACCTGCTCCAGCGTCACCAGCAGCTCCGCGGCGACGTCCTCGCCCCTGGCCGCTTGACGCTGGCCGCCCGGACCGGCCCCGCCGGCGCGGAAGGCCTCCCCGAAGATGTGCGAGAAGATGTCCTCACCCATCCCGCCACCGCCGCCGCGCTGCGCGCGCGCCATGTTCTCGAAATCGAAATTGCCCCCGCGCCCGCCGCCGAAGCCGCCGAACCCCTCGAAGCCGGTCGCGCGCGGCTTGCCCTCGGCGTCGATCTCGCCGCGGTCGAACTGCTTGCGCTTCTCGGAATCGCCCAGGATCTCGTAGGCCGAATTCGCCTCGGCGAACCGGTCCTTGGCCTTGGCGTCGTTCTTGTTGCGATCGGGGTGGAAGTCCTTGGCGAGCTTGCGATAGGCCTTCTTGATCTCGGCCTCGCTCGCCCCCTTGGCCACGCCCAGCACGTCGTAGGGATTGCGCATGGATCTCTTGGCTGTGCGGTTGGCTGTGCGATGTGGGTTCGCAACCGGGATGTGGGATGGATGTTGCATCCCTGCAACGGTTCTGGCGGCGAAAGTCTGCGGGTTCGTGGCGAACGTCAAGCGGTCGCCCTCGCCGCAGCTCCGCGCGGGCCCTATCGTCGGACGCGGCGCGCGACGGCGCCTTGGGTGGGACGACCCAGAGGCCGCTCCCGCCCACATCATCCGGGGCCGGAGAGCCGATGCACTACGCCTGCGACCACCTCCACCTGCGCAGCCGCGACGCCGTCGCGGCCGCCTCCTTCTACGTCGAGACCTTCGGGGCCCGGGAGGTGAAGCGCGTCGGCGCGGACCCGGTGCAGCGCGTCGTGCTCGACCTCGGCGGCCTCACCGTCTTCATCGAGCAGGCCCCGGACGAGATCGCGCCGGCGACCGCCACGCCCTGCCTCGGAATCGAGCATTTCGGGCTGCGCGTCGCCGACATCGAGGCCGCGATGGCCGATCTCACCGCCCGGGGCGTGCCCGTGCGGACCGGCATCACGGAGCGCGGCCCCGGCCTGCGGATCGCCTTCGTGGAGGGCCCCGACGGGGCGCTGATCGAGATCCTGGAGCGGAAATCCGCCTGATGGCGCCGCGACCCGCGCGCCGCCGCGCCCTCACCGCGGCGCTGATCCTGCTGCTGGCGGCGTCCGGCGGGGCGGCGGCGCGCCCGTTCACGGACGCGGCCGGCCGCACGGTCGAACTCCCCGAACGGGTCGGGCGAGTGCTCGCCGCGGGACCGCCGGCCGCGGTGCTCCTCTACACGCTGGCGCCCGACCTCATGGCCGGCTGGGTGAGCGCCCCGCATCCCGAGGCGCTGCCCTTCCTCGCGCCCCGGACCCGGGCCCTCCCCGCCTACGGCCGCCTGACCGGGCGCGGCGGCACGGCGAATGTCGAGGCGGTGCTGGCCGCCAAGCCGGACCTGATCGTGGATTCGGGCAGCCTCGGGCCGACCTACGCGTCGCTCGCCGACCGGGTCCAGGCCCAGACCGGGATCCCCTACATCCTGCTCGACGGCAGCTTCGCGAAGACCCCGGAGGCGTATCGGCAGCTCGGCGCGGCCCTGGGCCGTCAGTCCGACGCGGACGCCCTGGCAGCGGAGGCCCAGAGCCTCGCCGACACGGTGGACCGCGCCGTCGCGACGGTCCCGGAGGACAAGCGGCCGCGGGTCTACTACGCGCGCGGACCGCGCGGGCTGGAGACGGGGTTCGCCGGCTCGATCAACACCGAGCTGGTCGAGGCCGCCGGCGGCCGCAACGTCGCGCAGGACGGGGGCGGCCGCCTCGGCAACGTCTCGCCCGAGCAGGTGCTCGCCTGGAACCCCGACGTGATCGTCACCCTCGACCCGGCCTTCGCGGCCGGGCTGCGCGCCGACCCGCTGTGGCGGGACGTCCGGGCCGTGCAGACCGGGCGGGTCTACGTGGCGCCGCTCCAGCCTTTCCCGTGGTTCGACGCCCCGCCGGGGGTCAACCGGCTGATCGGCCTGCGCTGGCTGGCGGCCCGGCTTCATCCGGACCTGTTCCCGCAGCCGATGCCCGAGGTGGTGCGCGCATTCTACGGCCGCTTCTACCATGTCGACCTCAATTTCGGTCAGGCCGACGCCCTCCTCGGCCCGACGCCGCCTGGCGGCCCCCCGGGCCCGGCGCGGTGAGTCGCGTCCCGGCCGCCGCCGAGACGATCCGGGCGCGCAGCCGCCTCCGCCTGCCCGCGGCGCTGCTGGCCGGGCTCGCCCTGCTGACGCTGACCGCCGTGGCGCTGGCGATCGGCAAGTACCCGGTCGCGCCCGCCGACCTCGCCGCGATCCTCGGCCACCGCCTGCTCGGGCTGCCCCTCCGGGTTCCGGCAACGGCGGAGACGGTCGTGATGCAGGTGCGCCTGCCCCGGGTGATCGCCGCGCTGGTCGTCGGCGCGGCCCTGTCGGCCGCGGGGGCGACCTACCAGGGCCTGTTCCGCAACCCGCTGGTCTCGCCCGACATCCTCGGCGTCTCGGCCGGCGCCGGGCTCGGCGCCGTCCTGGGGATCTATCTCGGCCTGCCGGTGGCGCCGATCCAGGCCCTGGCCTTCCTGGGCGGGCTCGGCGCCGTCGCGGCGGTGTACGGCGTCGGCCTCGCCGTGCGGCGGCACGACCAGGTCCTGACGCTGGTCCTCGCCGGGGTCGCGGTGGGCGCGGTGCTCGGGGCGGGCATCTCGCTCCTCAAGGTGCTGGCCGATCCCTACAACCAGCTGCCGGCGATCACCTTCTGGCTCCTCGGCAGCCTTTCCTCGGTCACCCTCGGCGACGTCGCCGCCACCCTGCCGATGCTGCTTCTCGGCCTCGTGCCGCTGGTGCTGCTGCGCTGGCGCATGAACCTGATGAGCCTCGGCGACGCGGAGGCGCGGGCCCTCGGCGTGGAGACGCGGGTGCTGCGCCCCGTCCTGATCGCCGGCGCGACCCTGATCACGGCGGCGGCCGTGGCGATGACCGGGGTCATCGGCTGGATCGGGCTGATCGTGCCGCACGTCGCCCGGCTGCTGGTCGGGCCGGATTACCGCCGCCTGCTGCCCGCCTCGCTCGTTCTCGGGGCGGGCTACCTCGTGCTGGTCGACCTGATCGCCCGCAATCTCGGCACCGTCGAGGTGCCCCTCGGCATCCTGACGGCCCTGGTCGGGGCGCCGTTCTTCCTCTGGCTGCTGGCGTCCGGGCGCCGGGGCTTCAGCTGATGCTGCTCCGGGTCCGGGACCTCGCCTTCGGCTACGGCAGCCGGATCGTCGGCCACGACGTGTCGTTCGACCTCGCCGCCGGCGAGGTGCTGTGCCTCGTCGGGCCGAACGGCGGCGGCAA
This sequence comes from Methylobacterium sp. D53M, assembly GCF_053345625.1. Lineage (NCBI taxonomy): Bacteria > Pseudomonadati > Pseudomonadota > Alphaproteobacteria > Hyphomicrobiales > Methylobacteriaceae > Methylobacterium > Methylobacterium sp. D53M. Next base: position 591,744 of record NZ_JBKFAL010000002.1, on the reverse strand, counting down.
GACCACGCTGTTCCAGACGCTGCTCGGCCTGCTGCCCGCCCGCGCCGGGCGGGTGATCCTCGACGGCACCGACCTGTCGCGCCTGTCGCGGAAAGCCGTCGCCCGCACCATCGCCGCCGTGCCGCAGGCGCACGCGGCGTACTTCCCGTTCACGGTGCGCGAGGTCGTCGTGATGGGCCGGGCGAGCCGTCTCGGCCCGTTCGCCGCCCCCGGGCCGTCGGACGTCGCGGCCGCCGAGCGGGCGCTGGCCGCGCTCGGGATCGGGCATCTCGCCGATCAGGTCTACACCGAGATCAGCGGCGGCGAGCGCCAGCTCGCGCTGATCGCGCGGGCGCTCAGCGGCGAGCCGCGGCTCCTCGTCATGGACGAGCCGACCGCGAGCCTCGATTTCGGCAACCAGGCCCGCGTCCTCGGGCAGGTCCGCCGCCTCGCCGAGGCCGGCATCGCCGTGCTGTTCTCGACGCACGATCCCGGGCACGCCCTGCTCTGCGCCGACCGCCTCATCGCCCTGCACGCGGGCCGCCTCGTCGCCGACGGACCCGCCGCCGCGACGGTCACGCCGGAGCTGCTGCGCCTGATCTACGGGATCGACGTGGTGGTGGCGCCGGTGCCCGGCCTCGCGGCGCCGGTCTGCGTGCCGGTCGTTGCCTGACGTGGTCGACGGATCGCGGGCCGGTCCCTCACCCGGCGCGCGACAGCGTCTCGACCGGCTCGGTGCGGCGGGGCTCCTCGGCCCGGAAAACCGCGCCGAGCACCGCCTCGCACTGCATCCGCACGCGGGCGTGGCACTCGCAGGCGGCGTTCGAGACCGCCCGGCGGTCGAGGATCGTGATGCGCCCGCGGCCGACCCGGATGAGGCCCTGCTCCTGCAGCACCCGCAGGATCCGCGTGAGGTAGGTCCGCTGGACCCCCAGCATGGAGGCCAGGACCTCGTGCGTGATCGGGAGGGTGTCGCCGCCCGTCCGGTCCTGCAGCGACAGCAGCCAGCGCAGGCAGCGCTGTTCGATCGGGTGCAGGGCGTTGCAGGCCGCGATCTGGAACAGCTGAGCCAGGAAGCAGTCGGCGTAGCGCGCGAACAGGTCGCGGAGCGTCGATGACTCGAGCTCGGCCTGCCGGAGCCGCGCCGCGTCGAGGCGCAAAGCCGCGCCGCCGATCTGCGCCAGCCCGCTGACCGCGGGCGGCAGCCGCCCCTCGCCGATGATCCCGCCGATCGCGCCCTCGTGCCCGACGCTCGCGATCTCGGCCGTCCGGCCGTCCCGCGTGGCGACGATCAGCGCCACGACGGTCTGGTCGCGGGGGAAGATGACGTGGCTCGCCGCGGCGCCCGCCGCCAGCGCTGTATCCCCCTTGGCGAAGGTCACCGGCTCCAGGTGGGGGGCGATCAGGGCGCGATCCGAACCCGGCAGCGCGTCGAGGAGCAGGTTGCCGGTGGAGGCGGCAGAGTCGATCGGCATGGGGGACGGAGAGGTGCGGGAGGAGAGTCTCCCGTCAGGATCCTCTCGGGCTCGCCCGCCGGTGCGCGGGCTCGTCAGCCATACCCCGCGCTCTACGTCCTTGAACTAACCTAGGTTTCGCCGACGCCTTTCATCTACTTGTCCGTGCAGAGCCCCTGCTCGGAGAGCCGCTTGTGCTCGCGCGGGTCGCAGTCGGTCGTCAGGAACGAGGCCCATTCGGACGGGGTGCCGTAGAAGGCGTTGCGGTCGACGTCGCCGCGCACGCCCGGAACCCGGCCCGTGGACGTGAACTGCCACAGCATCCACTTGCGGTTGACGAAGCGCTGCTCCGGCTCGGCCGCGGTGGAGCGCAGCCAGTGCGGGTAATCGGGGAGCTCGCCCTCCAGGACGTCCTTGTGGAACGTGATGTCGGTGTAGATGATCGGGCGCTTGCCGGTGTAGCGCTCCATCTCCTCCAGCATCTCGGTGACCATCGCCAGGGCCTGGGCCTTGGGCAGCTTCTTCGGGCAGGTCTGCGAGTGGCCGTTCCACTCGACGTCGAGGACCGGCGGCAGGGCGGTGGGGTCGTTGGGGACGTTCTTCTTGAACCAGTCCATCTGCTCCCGGGCGGAGCGGCACCAGAACACGAAGTGGTAGGCCCCGCGCGGCACGCCGGCCCGGGCCGCGCCGTCCCAGTTGGTCCGGAAGCGCTCGTCGACGTGGTCGCCGCCCTCGGTGGCCTTGATGAAGGCGAACTGGGTGCCGGCGGCGCGGACCGAGGCCCAGTCGACGTTGCCCTGCCACTTCGAGATATCGATGCCCTGGATCGGGTGAAGCTTGGCCTTGGCCACGCCCGGATGGGGCTTGGCGTCGCCCTTCGTCGGATAGAAGTCGTTGTTCGACGCGCAGGCGGCGAGGCCGGCCAGGATCGCGGCGGCGGCGAAGCGCCCGGCGAGACGCCGGGCCGGCTTGAGGCGACTGATCAGGCCCCGAGCGAGATCTTCGATCGGTGACCGCGAAGGCGTGTAGATCCGCGACATCAGTGTTTAGCCCGCCACCGAAGATGCGCCACAGACAGGCGTATTCGATGGCCCTGGCGCGGTTAACGGAGCTTTGCGATCATTGCGGCGGAATTCCGGGACGCGTTGCATCCCCGCGACATACGGCGTCGATCCCCGGCTGGTTCACAGGGCCGCATACGGCTAAGTCGCGGTCCCGCAACGCGAGTCCGGACGGGGCGCCGTGAGTAAGCAACTCTTTACCATAGGCTACGAAGGCCTCGACTCGGAGCGCCTCGTCGGCGTCCTGCGCTCGGCCGGGGTCGCGGTGCTGGCGGATGTCCGGGCGGTGGCGAACTCGCGCAAGCGCGGCTTCTCGAAGGGCGCGCTCGGCACCTCCCTGCGCGAGGCCGGGCTCGGCTACGCGCATCTGCGCAGCCTCGGCACCCCGAAATCCGGCCGGCAGGCGGCGCGGGCCGGGGACGCGGCGCTGATGCGCCGGATCTACTGCGAGGAAGTGCTGGACACCGCTGCCGGGATCGCGGCGCTCGACGAACTCGCCGCGCTCGCCGAGGCGTCGCCGATCTGCCTGCTCTGCTTCGAGCGCGATCCGGCCGGCTGCCACCGGCGCGTGCTGGCCGAGCGCCTCGCGCCGCGGGGCTTCGTGGTCAGCGATCTCTACGGCTGAAGCGTCTCAGCGCCCGGGCAGCGGTCGCGGCTGCGGCTGCGCGCGCATGCCCAGCGCGCCGGCGAGGCGCCGGACCGGGCCGAGGGCGGCCGTCAGTCCCCGCGGCGCGGCCCCGCGGGGCGCGCGCGGCCGGCGCCGGTCGGCGTCGGGCACCGGCTCGACCGGCAGGTACAGCGTGTCGAAGAAGGACATCTCGAGCAGCACGGCACCGTCGTCGCCGGTGATCACCATCGCGGCCTCCATGAGGCGCGGGTCGCCGCCGTGCTGACGCATCAGCCCCTGCACGATCGTGCGCGCGGTCGACCGGGCGGCCTCGACATCCTCGACCCACTGGGCCGCCGAGGCCGGGAGCGAGGCGTTGCCGAGGCGGATGGTGAAGTGCGCGCGAACCATGGAGCGCTCCTGGGAGGGGACCGGCGGGGCGCCGCCGGCAACGGGTGTCAGGCGGCCTGGGCGTCGTCGACCGCTTCGGCGACGCTCGCGCCGTCGGCCTCGGATCTCTCGGCCGCGGATTTCGGATCGAAGGCGTCCGCGAGCAGGCCGAGGCGCCGCGCCATGTCCCGCACCTCGTTGAGGGCGATCGACTTCTGGCCTTCCTTCACCGCCCGCGTGATGTCGCTGACCTGGGTGGTGGCGATCCGCTTCAGTTCGTCGGCGAGCTGCTGGCTGGTCATCATCGCATCCGGACTCGGCTTGTCGGGCTGAGCCGGGACCGTGGGGCGGCGGGGCTTACCAAGGCGTTTCGCCGGGGATCGACGCCTGTGGACAAGCTTGGGGATCCGCGGCCGGCGCAACCCTGCCGACAGGCCTCCGCGCGGGCTCAATCCTGCAGGTGCCGCGCCGCGATGATCGAGGCGGCCGTGCGGTTCTCCACGCCGAGCTTCGCGTAGATGCTCTCGAGGTGCTTCGTCACGGTCCGGTGGCTGAGCCCGAGGATCTCGCCGATGTCGCGGCTCGACTTGCCCCGGGACAGCCAGAGGAGGACCTCCGCCTCGCGCCCGGTGACCGGCAGGCGCACCCGCAGCCGCTCGACCCCCGCCGACAGCGCGTCGCGCGACAGGCGGAGCAGGATCTCGTCCGGGGTGCGGCCGATGAAGCTCAGGGCGTAGGCGACGCCGTCGCGATCGGTCAGCGCGAGGGGCTGGGCGGCGCCGGCGAGGCAACCGCGCAGCCACTCGCGGGCGCCGGCGGGCAGCGCGGGGGCGCCGGAGGGTACCGCGCCGAGCCCGGCGAGCAGGCGTCCGGCCTGCGGGGTCGACCACAGGATCGTGCCGTCCTCGGCGACCGCGAACAGGGTCCGCCCGGCCGTGTCGAGGGCGGTCCGGGCGCTCTGCGCGGCGCGGGCGCTCGCGAGATGCACGCGGATCCGGGCCAGGATCTCGTCGGGGGCGATGGGCTTCGTGACGTAGTCGATCCCGCCGGCGGAGAGCCCCTTCACGATGTGCTCGGTCTCGCTCAGCCCGGTCATGAAGATCACCGGCACGCCGGCGAGCTGCGGCTTGGCCTTGAGCCGCCGGCAGGTCTCGAACCCGTCGAGGCCCGGCATCACCGCGTCGAGGAGGATCACGTCGGGGGTGATCTCGTCCACCAGGGTCAGGGCGAGGTCGCCGCCGACCGCGACCAGCACGGTGGCGCCGGACCGCTCGATCGCCTCGGTGAGGAAGCTCAGCGTGTCGGGCGAATCGTCGATCACCAGGACGATGTCCCGGTGCGGCTGGACCTTCGGCACCTCAGTCATGGCGGGCGAGTTCCTGCAGGACCGCGAGGTAGCGGCGAAGGTCGTATCCCTCGACGAGCCCGCGCATCCGGGCGACGAAAGCGGGCGGCACCGTCGCGTCCTGCTCCATCTGGGTCAGCTTGGCCTCTATGGCGCGGATATGCCCGATCCGGCCGAGGCGCAGGAGCTCGCCGACATGCTCGGGCCCCGGCCCCGGGACGTCCGCCGCGGCCGCGGCCGCCCCGGACCGCCCCGGCGCGGCGCCCTCGGTCCATTCGAGGTGCAGGAGCTTGCCGATCCACTCCATCACGTCGCGCAGGTCGAAGGGCTTGGCGAAGATCGCGTCGTGCGGGGCGTCGTCACCCCGGGTCGGGCTGATCTCGTGGACGTTGGCGGACATCATGGCGATCGGGCCGGTATGCCCGGCCTGCCGCAGGGCCGCCGCCGCCGCCCAGCCGCTCATCCCGGGCATCGCGATGTCGAGGAGGACGAGGTCGACGCCGCCTTGCGCGACCGTCGCGAGGCACTCGGATCCGGAGCCGGCCTCCCGCACGGAGATGCCCTGCGGCTCCAGGATCGCCCGCATCAGCGCGCGGTGAGCGCTGTCGTCGTCGGCGACCAGAACGGTGCGGCGCGCGCCCGCGTAGGCCCGCTCCGGGGGTGCGGCCGGCGCGGCCGGGGCGATCGGCGCGGGCTGGGCCACGGAGGCCAGCATCAGGCGCAGCCGCGCCTGCGTGCCGCCGCCGGGGGCGGCGGTCACGGTGATCTCGCCGCCCAGGAGCTGCGCCAGCAGGTTGGCGATGGTGAGCCCGAGCCCGGTCCCCGGCGTGCTGCGGGCGGCCGGGGTCGAGCCGCGCTCGAACGGCTCGAAGATCCGCGCGAGGTCCGCCTCCGGGATGCCCGGCCCGGTATCGCGGATCGTGAACACCGCGATCTGGCTCCGGTAGCTGAGGTCCAGCGAGACGGTGCCGGCTTCCGTGAACTTGATGGCGTTCGACAGGAGATTGAGCAGCACCTGTCGCAGGCGCTTCTCGTCGGTGGCGACCACCGCCGGCAGGATCTCGGGCCTTGAGAACCGGAACTCCAGTCCGGCCTCCCGCGCCTGGAGGCGGACCATGTCGACCAGCTGGTCGAGGAAGTCGGTCAGCCTGACCTCGTCGCGGTGGATCTGGAGGCGCCCGGCCTCCATGCGCGAGATGTCGAGGAGGCCGTCGATCAGGCCTGACAGGTGCTGGGCACTGCGCCGGATCACCCGCAGGCCGTTGACGCGGTGGGCCGGGATCGCGGGGTCGGATTCGAGGAGCTGGGCGTAGCCGAGCACGGTGGAGAGCGGCGTGCGCAGCTCGTGGCTGATCCCGACCACGTAGCGGCTCTTGGCCTGGTTGGCGGCCTCAGCCCGCTCCTTGGCCTCCTGCAGCTTGGCGTCGGTGATCTTATGGGCGGCGATCTCGGCCTGGTAGAGCGCGGTCTGGCGCATCGTCTCGGCCTGGGCGACGCGCCGGCTCTCCTGGGCGAGCACGAAGAGCCACGCCACGACGCCGAGGATCACCACCAGGGTGAAGAACACGCTGGTCAGCGCCGTGCGCAGGAACTCGCGATTCTCCGGGTGGGCGATCGTCGCGCCCGCGTGCACGATGCCGAGGATCAGGCCGATCACCGCGCAGAGCGTCAGCATCACCGCGAGGTAGCGGCCCAGTGGCGCGCCGATCCAGGCAGCGGTGCGGCCCGGCAGGATCCGCGCGACGGCGGCCTGCGCCTGCACCTCCAGGCGCCCGTGGGGCTTGCACAGGTCGCCGCAGCGGGCGTCGAGCGAGCAGCAGAGGGAGCAGATCGGGGCGTCGTAGGCCGGACAATGGGCCATGTCCTCGCCCTCGAAGGGCAATTCGCAGACCCGGCAGACCACCTCGGCCGCGCCCCAATCCCGCTTCGGGACCCGCGCCAGGTACCAGCGCCCCGCCGTCGCCCAGGCGATCGCCGGCGCGGCGCAGAACGCGATCGCCAGGGTCAGCAATGGCGCGAAGGGCTGCAGGGTCGCGCCGAGCCAGCCGACATAGGCCGCGCCCCCGGCCGCGAGGGATAGCGCCATGGCGCCGGTCCCCACGGGATTCACCGCGTAGAGATGGGCGCGCTTGAACTCGATGCCCGGGGGCGAGAGTCCGAGCGGCTTGTTGACCGCGAGGTCGGCGGCGAGCGCGCCGACCCAGGCCGAGACCACGGAGGCGTAGAGTGGCAGGGTGCTCTCGATGGTCTTGTCGATGCCGAGCTCCATCAGGAGCACCGCGATGGCGACGTTGAACACGAGCCAGACCACCCGTCCCGGATGGCTGTGGGTCAGGCGCGAGAAGAAGTTCGACCACGCGATCGAGCCGGCATAGGCGTTGGTCAGGTTGATCTTGAGCTGCGACACGAGGACGAACAGCCCGGTGAGCAGCAGCGCCGCCCGGCTCCCCTCCCCCGTCAGGTAGCCGAAGGCCACCGCGTACATGCGGGTCGGCTCGGCGGCGTGCTCGGCGGGGACGCCGCGCCCCAGCGCCAGGACCGCCAGCGCGGCGCCGAGCAGGATCTTCAGCATCCCGGGCAGGATCCAGCCGGCGCCGCCCGAGAGAACGGCGAGCCACCAGCGGCGGTCGCGCGGGCCCCGCGGCTCCGGCACGAAGCGCAGGAAGTCGACTTGCTCGCCGACCTGGGCGAGCAGCGCCAGCAGGACCCCGGTGGCGAGACCGAAGCGCGCGAGGTCGAAGCCGCCCCCGGCGCCGTCGAGGCCCGGGTAGCCGGCGAGCGCCCGCAGCGGCCCCGCGCCCTGCGCCGCCACGAAGATCAGCGGCAGCAGGCTCAACCCGATCCAGATCGGCTGCGTCCAGATCTGGAACCGGCTGATCAGCCGGATCCCGTAGACGACGAGGGGAATCACCGCCCCGGCGCAGAGCAGGTAGCCGACGCCGAGCGGCAGCCCGAAGCAGAGCTGCAGCGCCAGAGCCATGATCGCCGCCTCGATGGCGAAGAACAGGAAGGTGAAGCTCGCGTAGATCAGCGAGGTGACGGTCGAGCCGAGATAGCCGAAGCCGGCGCCTCGGGTGAGCAGGTCCATGTCGACGCCGTAGCGGGCGGCGTAGACCGTGATCGGCGCCGCCGTGGCGAAGATGATCAGGCCGACGACCAGCACGGCCGCCACCGTGTTGGGAAATCCCGCTGTGAGCGCCAGCGTCCCGCCGATCGCCTCCAGCGCGAGGAACGAGATCGAGCCGAGGGCCGTCTGCGCCACCTCGAGGCTCGACCAGCGCCGCGCCTTCTTGGCGGTGAAGCGGAGGGCGTAATCCTCCAGTGTCTCGTCGGCGACGAAGCGGTTGTAGTCCCGGCGGATGGGGATGATGCGCTGCGGACCGCTCATCGGGCCCCGGCCGGGACGATCAGCCCGTCGTGCCCGGGCAGCGTCGCGCACGGGCGGCCGCGCGACGCGCGCGCGCGCGAAAGACCGGGCACCGGAGCGGTGCTCCCACTATTCGCGCTCTCAGCCACCCCGACCTCAAAGTATTCCGCCGCGATGGTGCGGCGCATGCAAGACCACGGCCATACGCAAAATCGCGTATAGGCCGCACTGCAACCCAGGACCTAGCCTGCGCTCGTCGATCCGGGCCGCCTCTCAAGGCCCGGACGCGAACAGGGTCAGGCACATGGCAGACGACACCGAGACCGGCGCCGATCACGGCTTGCGCTCCCCGCTGCGGCGCAGGCTGCTCATGGGATTGGCCGGCGCCCCGGCGCTGGCGCTGTTGCCGCGCACCGCCTGGGCGGCGCCGCCGACCGCGGCGGTCAACACCACGGGCCTCGCGGTGACCGACAGCGAGGTGACGGTCGGCATCCTGCACTCGGTCACAGGCACCATGGCGATCTCGGAGACGGGCGCGCAGGAAGCGGAGAAGCTGGCGATCCAGCAGATCAACGACGCCGGCGGCGTGCTCGGCCGCAAGATCAAGATCATCCAGGAGGACGGCGCCTCCGACTGGCCGACCTTCGCCGAGAAGGCCAAGAAGCTCCTCGTCAACGACCACTGCGCCGCCGTGATGGGCTGCTGGACCTCGGCCTCGCGCAAGGCGGTGCTGCCGGTCTTCGAGCAGTACAACGGCCTGCTGTACTATCCGACCTTCTACGAGGGCCTGGAGCAGTCGAAGAACGTCTTCTACACCGGCCAGGAGGCCACGCAGCAGATCCTCGCCGGCCTCGACTGGGTCCACAAGGAGAAGGGCGGCGACAGCTTCTACTTCATCGGCTCCGACTACATCTGGCCGCGCACCTCCAACAAGATCGCCCGCAAGCACGTGGAGAACGTGCTCAAGGGCAAGGTCGTCGGCGAGGAGTACTTCCCCCTCGGCCACACGCAGTTCAACTCGGTCATCAACAAGATCAAGCTCACCAAGCCCAAGGTGATCTTCGCCGACGTGGTCGGCGGCTCGAACGTGGCGTTCTACAAGCAGCTCAAGGCGGCGGGCATCGACCTGTCGAAGCAGGTGCTGATGACGATCTCGGTCACCGAGGACGAGATCGACGGCATCGGCGGCGAGAACATCGCCGGGGCCTACGCCTGCATGAAGTACTTCGAGTCGATCCAGAACGAGAACAACAAGGCGTTCGTGGCCGCGTTCAAGAAGATGTGGGGCGAGAAGACGGTCATCGGCGACGTGACGCAGGCGGCCTATCTCGGCCCGTTCCTGTGGAAGATGGCCTGCGAGAAGGCCGGCTCGTTCGACGTCGACAAGGTGGTGGCGGCCTCGCCCGGGATCGAGTTCAAGGGCGCGCCGGAAGGCTACGTGAAGATCGACGAGAACCACCATCTCTGGTCGAAGACCCGGGTCGGCCGGGCCAAGCCCGACGGCCAGTTCGAGATCGTCTACACCAGCCCCGAGCTGATCAAGCCCGATCCCTTCCCGAAGGGCTACCAGTAGTCACATTGTTCGGAGGGGCGAATTCGCCCCTCCCCAGCGTCATCGCGAGCGCAGCGAAGCGACCCAGGGCAGCGGGACTTCCCGGCACGAAGCGCGTCCCTGGATTGCTTCGCTCCGCTCGCAAAGACGGCCCGGTTCGCCCGGAGGCCGTGACGAGTCGGCAGAAGACGCACTCCTTTTGCGGAAGACCAAGTCATGCTCGGCGACTACTCCCTCGGCGACCTCGGCGCGATCTTCGCCATGCAGGGCTTCGCCGGCCTGATCCTGTTCTCCGTCTACCTGCTGATGGCGCTGGGACTCGCGATCATCTTCGGCCAGATGGGCGTGATCAACATGGCCCACGGGGAGTTCATGATCCTCGGCGCCTACGTCACCTATCTCTGCTCGACCTTCTTCCAGACCTACCTGCCGGCGCTCTTCCCGATCTACTTCTTCATCGCGATGGGCTTGGCGTTCCTCGCCTCCGGGGCTCTGGGCATGCTGGTGGAATGGGGCCTGATCCGGTTCCTCTACAAGCGCCCGCTCGACACGCTGCTCGCCACCTGGGGCCTTTCGCTGATCCTCCAGCAGGCCTACCGGTCGATCTTCGGCGCCCGCGAGGTCGGCGTCGAATTGCCGTCCTGGCTGATCGGCTCGGTGCAGGTCACCGACACGATCGAGATCCCGATCAACGGCCTGTTCGTCATGGCCGTCACCATCCTGATCACCGTCAGCGTCGCGCTGCTGATCTTCCGGTCGCGCTTCGGCCAGCAGGTCCGCGCCGTGATGTCGAACCGCGCCATGGCGGGGGCGGTCGGCATCGATACCGAGAAGGTCGATCGCTACACGTTCGGCCTCGGCTGCGGCATCGCGGGCATCGCCGGCTCGGCCTTCACGATGATCGGCTCGACCGGGCCGACCTCGGGCCAGCTCTACATCGTCGACACCTTCCTGATCGTCGTGTTCGGCGGGGCCGCGAGCCTGCTCGGCACCATCGCGTCGGCCTTCTCGATCTCCCAGACGCAGTCGACCCTGGAGTTCTTCCTCTCCGGCTCGATGGCCAAGGTCATCACCCTGCTCGCGGTGGTCGGCATCCTGATGTTGAGGCCGCAGGGCCTCTTCACCCTCAAGGTCCGGCGCTGAGGATGTTTTCCCGATGACGAACCCGGTCCAGACTCTCACCAAATCCGTCACCGTCAACGACAACCCGTTCATGAAGCCGGTGGAGTGGCTGAGCCTGCTCCTCCTGGCCGGGGTGATCCTGGTCGTCCTGCCGCTGGTGCTCGACAGCTTCCGCCTCAACCTCGTCGGCAAGTACCTCACCTACGCCTTCGTCGCCCTCGGGCTGGTGATCTGCTGGGGCTACGCGGGTATCCTCTCCCTCGGCCAGGGCGTCTTTTTCGGATTGGGCGGCTACTGCATGGCGATGTACTTGAAGCTGGAAGCTTCGAGCATCGAGAATACGAAAATCCAGTCGACTCCCGGCATCCCGGACTTCATGGACTGGAACCAGATCACCGCCCTCCCCTGGTTCTGGCAGCCGTTCAAGAGCCTGCCGCTGACGCTGATCCTGGCGGTCGCCGTCCCGGTCCTGTTCGCGATGCTGATCTCCTTCGCGATGTTCAAGCGCCGGGTCGGCGGCACCTACTTCGCCATCATCACCCAGGCGATCGCCGCGATCCTGACCATCCTGATCGTCGGCCAGCAGGGCTATACCGGCGGCATCAACGGCATCACGGACCTGCGCACCCTCCACGGCTGGGACATCCGCACCGACTCGGCGAAGTTCATCCTGTACTTCGTCAACGGCGGCCTGCTGATCGCCTGCATCCTGGCGGCGCAGTACGTGAAGAAGTCGAAGCTCGGCCGCATCCTCGTCGCCATGCGCGACAAGGAGGACCGGGTCCGGTTCTCCGGTTACTCGGTGGCGGGGTTCAAGGTCTTCGCCTTCTGCTTCGCCGCCGGACTGGCGGCGATCGGCGGCGCGATGTTCACCCTGCAGGTCGGGTTCATGTCGCCCTCCTTCGTGGGCATCGTCCCCTCGATCGAGATGGTGATCTACGCCGCGGTCGGCGGGCGCCTGTCGCTGTTCGGCGCCGTCTGGGGCACGCTGCTCGTGAACTGGGCCAAGACCAGCTTCTCCGAGAGTTTTCCGGATCTCTGGCTGTTCGGCCTCGGCGCCCTGTTCATCGCGGTGGTGCTGGCCTTCCCGAACGGCCTCGCCGGCATCTGGCGCGAGCATATCGAGCCTCGCCTCACCCGCCGGGTGAAGGGGCTGCGCGCCCCGCCGCCCGCCATCGTCCCGCCCCACGGCACTCCGGCCGAGTGAGCAAGCCATGAACGCCGCGATCCTCTCCTCCCCCGTGGTCGGCGCCGAGGCGGCCCCGCCCGACTACCTCCTCGCCGTCGAGGCGCTCACGGTCTCGTTCGACGGGTTCAAGGCGGTAAACGACGTGTCGTTCTACGTCGACCCGGACGAGATCCGGGTGATCATCGGCCCGAACGGCGCCGGCAAGACCACGGTCCTCGACCTGATCTGCGGGCGCACCCGGGCCAGCGCCGGCTCGATCAAGTACAAGGGCCAGGAGCTCACCCGGCTCTCCGAGAGCGCCATCGTGCAGGCCGGCGTCGGCCGCAAGTTCCAGACGCCGTCGATCTACGACGACCTGACGGTGTTCGAGAACCTGGAGATCTCGTTCCCCCGCGGCCGCTCGGTCTTCGGTGCGCTGACGTTCAAGCGCGATGCGGAGGTCCGCGACCGCATCCACGCCATCGCCGAGACGATCTTCCTGAAGGATCAGCTCAGGGAGCGGGCCGAGTTCCTGAGCCACGGCCAGAAGCAGTGGCTGGAGATCGGCATGCTGCTGATCCAGGACCCGGAGTTGCTGATGCTCGACGAGCCGGTCGCCGGGATGAGCGTCGGCGAGCGGATCAAGACCGCCGAGCTGCTCAACCAGATCATCAAGGGCCGCTCGGTGCTGGTGATCGAGCACGACATGAAGTTCGTCGAGGACATCGCTCACCGGGTGACCGTCCTGCACCAGGGCAAGGTGCTCTCCGAAGGTTCGATGGAGCGGGTCAAGAACGACCCGAAGGTCATCGAAGTGTACCTGGGACATTGACGATGGCGTCGCTCCAGACTGCGCACATCCCCGGCGTCCAGGCGCCCCCGCTCGCCGCGGCCCCGTCCGCGACGCCAGCCCTCGCCGTCGAGGACCTGCACGCCGCCTACGGCCAGAGCGAGGTCCTGCACGGGCTGACCTTCTCGGTGGCGCCCGGCGAGATCGTCGCCGTGATGGGCCGCAACGGCATGGGCAAGACCACGCTGATGAAGACCCTGATGGGCCTCGTGCCGGTCAGGGCCGGCTCGATCCAGGTCGAGGGCGCGGACGTCGCCGGGCTGAAGAGCCACGCCCGGGTCGCCAGGGGCCTCGCCTACGTGCCGCAGGGCCGGATGATCTTCTCGACCATGACGGTGCAGGAGAACATCGAGACCGGCCTGACGGTCACGGGCGCCCGCAAGGTGCCGCAGGACCTCTACGACATGTTCCCGGTGCTCCTGGAGATGAAGGGACGGCGCGGCGGCAACCTGTCGGGCGGGCAGCAGCAGCAGCTCGCCATCGCCCGGGCCCTGGCGAGCCGCCCGAAGGTCCTGCTCCTCGACGAGCCGACCGAGGGCATACAGCCCTCGATCATCCGCGAGATGGGCCGGACGCTGAAGGCGATCCGCGACGCGCGCGGCCTCTCCATCGTCGTGTCCGAGCAGGTCCTGAGCTTCGCCCTCGACGTCGCCGACCGGGTGATCGTGCTGGAGAACGGCGCCATCGTCCACGAGGCCCCGCGCGACGGGATCGACGAGGCCGCCGTCGCCCGGTTCCTGTCGGTTTAGGGGCGCAGCATGGCCGATCACGAGATCTTCGAGCTCGGCGACTTCGTGCTCCAGTGCGGCAAGACGCTGCGCGCGGCCAAGCTCGCCTTCAAGACCTTCGGGACGCTGAGCCCAGCCAAGGACAACGCCATCGTCTACCCGACTTGGTACTCGGGCCAGCACACCGAGAACGAATGGCTGATCGGCCCCGGCATGGCGCTCGACCCGGACAAGTACTTCATCATCATCCCGAACATGTTCGGTAACGGGCTGTCATCCTCGCCGAGCAACACGCCCGCGCCCTGGAACGGGCCGCGCTTTCCTAACGTCACCGCCCACGACAACGTCCGTGCCCAGCACCGCCTCGTCACCGAGCATTTCGGCATCGAGAAACTCGTGCTCGTCACCGGGTGGTCGATGGGCGCGCTCCAGACCTACCACTGGGCGTCGATGTACCCCGACATGGTGCCGAGAATCCTGCCGTTTCAGGGCTCGGCGAAGTGCTCCCGGCATAATTACGTCTTCCTGGAGGGCGCCAAGGCGGCGCTCCAGGCCGACGCCGCCTGGGCGGAGGGCTGGTACACGAGCCCGCCGACCCGGGGCCTGCGCGCCTTCGGCCGGGTCTACGCGGGCTGGGGCCTGTCGCAGACCTTCTACCGCCTTGAGGCCGACATCACCCACATGGGCTACGCCTCGCTGGAGGACTTCCTGATCGGGTTCTGGGAAGGCCTGTTCTACGAGCGCGACGCCAACAACCTGCTCGCCATGCTGTGGACGTGGCAGCACGGCGACATCAGCGCCAACGACACCTTCAAGGGCGACTTCAAGGCCGCGCTCGGCGCCATCCGCGCCAAGGCGATCCTGATGCCCGCCTCGACCGATCTCTATTTCCCGCCCGAGGACAACGCCATCGAGGCGACCGCCATGCCGAACGCGGAGCTGCGCGTGATCGACACGTGGTGGGGCCACTTCGCAGGCGGGCCCGGCACCAGCCCGGAAGACATCAAGGTCCTCGACGACGCACTGAAAGAGCTGCTCGCGAGCGGGTGAGAGACGCGCAGCGGCGCGCGGACGGGGCCTGTGCCCCGGTTAAGTCAGGGAGCTGGAGACACGAGATGCCCGAGACGCTGATCAAGGTCGATCTCACGCAATCGGCCTACGACAACGACATGGTGCACAACCGCTGGCACCCCGACATCCCGATGGTCGCGTATGTGAAACCCGGCGCCGACTTCATCGTCGAGACCTACGACTGGACCGGCGGCTTCATCAAGAACAACGATTCCGCCGACGACGTGCGCGACATCGACCTGTCGATCGTGCACTTCCTCTCGGGTCCCATCGGCGTCGAGGGCGCTGAGCCCGGTGACCTGCTGGTTGTCGACCTCCTCGACATCGGCGCCAAGCCCGAGAGCCAGTGGGGCTTCAACGGCTTCTTCTCGAAGAAAAACGGCGGCGGCTTCCTCACCGAGCACTTCCCGCAGGCCCAGAAGTCGATCTGGGACTTCGAGGGCATGTTCACCAAGTCGCGTCACGTCCCGGGCGTGCGCTTTCCCGGTCTGATCCATCCCGGCCTGATCGGCTGCCTGCCCGATCCGAAGATGCTGGAGACCTGGAACACCCGCGAGAAGGCGCTCTACGACACCGACCCGGAGCGGGTGCCGGCGCTCGCCACCCTGCCCTTCGGCCCGACGGCCCATATGGGCCGCCTGACGGGCGACGCGAAAGACGCGGCCGCCGCCACCGGCGCCCGCACGGTCCCGCCCCGCGAGCACGGCGGCAATTGCGACATCAAGGACCTGTCGCGCGGCTCGAAGATCTACTTCCCGGTCTACGTCCCCGGCGCCGGCCTCTCGATGGGCGACCTGCATTTCAGCCAGGGCGACGGCGAGATCACCTTCTGCGGCGCCATCGAGATGGCCGGCTGGGTGCATCTCAAGGTCGAGCTGATCAAGGACGGCATGGCCAAGTACGGGATCAAGAACCCGATCTTCAAGCCGTCGCCGATCACGCCGAAATACGACGATCACCTGATCTTCGAGGGGATCTCGGTCGACGAGAGCGGCGGCCAGCACTACCTCGACGTGCACATCGCCTACCGGCAGGCCTGCCTGAACGCGATCGAGTACCTGAAAAAGTTCGGCTACTCGGGCGCGCAGGCCTACTCGATCCTCGGCACGGCGCCGGTCCAGGGCCACATCTCGGGCGTCGTCGACATCCCGAACGCCTGCGCGACGCTCTGGATCCCGACCAAGATCTTCGAGTTCGACATCAACCCGGGCGCCGACGGACCGACCAAGTTCCTCGACGGCTCGATCCAGATGCCGCTCTCGCCGGATCTGTGATGGTTCGTTTCCCTGCCGGTCGCGGCTGACGCGACAGGCCTCCTCTCCCGTGCGGGAGAGGGGGCCCGCGATCCTTCGGCACCGTTCGTACCTCTCAAGTTCATTCCGGGAGCCTCCCATGCCCGTCTACGACTACGCCTGCGAGGTCTGCGGGCCCTTCACGGTGATGCGGCCGATGGCGGAGTTCCGCGAGCCACATGCCTGCCCGGATTGCGGCGGCGCGAGCCAGCGCGCCTTCCTCACCGCGCCGCGCATCGCCGGCATGGATGCGGGCCTCAGGACCGCCCACGCCACCAACGAGCGCAGCCGCCACGCGCCCAGGCGCTCGGGCAGTCACGGGGCCGGCTGCGGCTGCTGCTCACCCAAGAAAGCGAGCGCCGCTCCGGCCGCCGCCAAGAGCTTCCCGAAGGCGCGGCCGTGGATGATCAGCCACTGAGCCGCCCTCAACCGGGGGGACGATCAAGGTCAGGAGGACATCACGCCATGATGCACGGAGACATCTCGTCCAGCCAGGACAGCGTCGGCGTCGCCGTCGTGAACTACAAGATGCCGCGCCTGCACACCCGCGCGGAGGTGCTGGAGAACGCCAAGGCGATCGGCAAGATGATCGTCGGGATGAAGACCGGCCTGCCCGGCCTCGACCTCGTGATCTTCCCCGAATACTCGACCCACGGCATCATGTACGACGCCGCCGAGATGTACGAGACCGCCTCGACGGTCCCGGGCGCGGAGACAGAGGTGTTCGCCGCCGCCTGCCGGGAGGCCAAGGTCTGGGGTGTGTTCTCGCTCACCGGCGAGCGCCACGAGGAGCACCCGCACAAGGCGCCCTACAACACCCTGATCCTGATGAACGACCAGGGCGAGATCGTGCAGAAGTACCGCAAGATCATGCCCTGGACCCCGATCGAGGGCTGGTACCCGGGCGACCGCACCTACGTGTCGGACGGGCCGAAGGGGCTGAAGATCAGCCTGATCATCTGCGACGACGGCAACTATCCCGAAATCTGGCGCGACTGCGCCATGCGGGGCGCCGAGCTGATCATCCGCTGCCAGGGCTACATGTACCCGGCCAAGGAGCAGCAGGTCGTCATCTCGAAGGCGATGGCCTTCGCCAACAACACCTACGTGGCGGTGGCCAACGCGGCCGGCTTCGACGGCGTCTACACCTATTTCGGCCACTCCGCGATCATCGGCTTCGACGGCCGCACGCTCGGCGAGTGCGGCGAGGAGGAGATGGGCATCCAGTACGCCGCCCTGTCGAAGTTCCTGATCCGGGACTTCCGCGCCCACGGCCAGTCGGAGAACCATCTCTTCAAGCTGCTGCACCGCGGCTACACGGGCATGATCAACTCGAAGGAGAACCGGCACGGGATGTCGGAATGCCCCTACGATTTCTACCGGCGCTGGATCGAGGATCCCGACGGAACCCGCGACGCCGTACGGGCCATTACCCGCCAGAGCGTCGGCACGGAGGAATGCCCGATCGAGGGCATCCCGTTCGTGGGCAAGGGCGCGGGCGCGCCCGACCCGGCGCGCTGACCAGCCGGCCGGTCGCGCGACCAGGAGGACCATGGACACAACTCCCCTCGGCCCCACCGCCTTCCGGGCCCCGGCCGTCCTGCTCTCCGGACCGGTCGACTACGACATGTACAAGGACTTCCGCCGCCAGCTCGACGCGGCGGGGGACCGCGACCTCGTCGTCGTCGAGCTGACGACGCTCGGCGGCGACCCGGAGGTCGCCCGGATGATGGGCGAGGACATCCGCTTCAACAGCGCGATGGATCCGAACCGGCGGTTCGTCTTCCTCGGCAAGGCCGCGATCTACTCGGCCGGCACGACCTTCATGAGCTTCTTCGTCCGGCCCAACCGGTATCTCACCTGCGGGACGCGGCTGATGATCCACGAGCGCAAGATGAACAAGCAGCTGCAGGTCGAAGGACCGCTCACCACCTGCATCGCCTCCGTGAAGGCGACGCTCAACGAGATCCTGTGCTCGATCGACATCCAGAACGAGGGCTTCGCCAACCTGATCCAGGACTCTGACGTCACCCTCGACGAGGTGCTCGAGAAGGCACCGTCGAACTGGTACCTCGAGGCCGAGGAGGCCAAGCGGCGCGGCCTGATCGAGACGGTGATCTGAGCGGCGTCTTTGCGAACGCAGTGAAGCAACCCAGGGCAGCGCGACACCGGCGCGCGCGGCGCTGCTGGATCGCTTCGCCCCGCCCGCGAGGACGATGAGATTTCACAGAGCCGGGTAACAGGCCCCGAGGCTGACCAAGACCGGGGTGAGGGTCCGCGACATGGGAGATCCGGCTCGCGGGCGCCGGGTCAGGGCGTCGCGGCCGGCTCCGTCAGGCGATCGACCGAGAGCAGGTAGGCGATCAGCGCCGTCTGCTCTTCGCGCGAGACGCCCGAGCCGGCATCCGCCCAGTAGGCGTGCCCCTTGCCGGTCACGCGGGCGATCCGCGCCGTGTCCGAGGCCGCGTTGGCGGCGATCACCTTCGCCCGGAGATCCCGGTCGACCAGGGCGCGCAGGCTGTTGGCGGGATCTGGGGCGACACCCCGGTAAAGCGTGCCCGGGACGCCGAGCTGCGATCCCGCGTCGGAACCGACAGCGACGCCGGAATCGTGCAGGTACGGCGCCGTCCAGGCGAGGCCCACGAGGTTCGGCACCTTGTAGCCGCCCTCCGTGCCCCCCTGCCCCCAGGCGAGCTGCACCTGGGCGAGGGCGTCGCCCGCGAGCGGCACCGGGACGATGACCGGGTCGCCCGGGGTCGGGAACGGCGTGTCGGCGGCGAACATCGCCGGCGCCGACAGGCGCGCCTCCATCTTGGCGCCCGCCCGCGCCCGGGTCGGCTCGGTGCCGATCTCGGCCTCCGGGACGACCCGGTGGTTGGTGAGCGCCGGGCCGGAATGGCAGCTGCCGCAGCCGGCCTTCTCGAACACCGCGCGGCCCGCGCGGACCCGGTCGGGATCCTGCCCGGCGGCCGGCGGGTGCAGCAGGTTCTGGAAGGCCGACATGGCGTTGTTGGCGTGGTTGACCGGCTCCCCGGGCACGGACGTGAACAGGCCGTTGTCGGTGACGTAGTTGGTCGCCGGATAGGTCGGCAGGACCGCGTAGCTGTTCAGCCCCGGCGAGGCCGGGGTCGGATCGACGCTGCGCAGCACCTCCGACGGGCTCCGGCCGCCGTCCGGCCTGTAGCGGAACGCCTCCGTGGCCGAGCCGCGCAGCACGATCCCGAGATACGTCTCGGGATCCATGCCGAACAGCCAGGACGCGGCGGCGGCGAGCTGGGTCGTGTCGGAATTGGCCGCGTGGACGTTGTTGTTGAGCGAGGACAGGCCCGCGAAGGGCCCGATCGCCTCGCGCCCGCTCCAGCTGTAGGGCTCGCCGTGGGCCGAGAAGCTCGACGGGATCGAGGTCGGGTTGGTGACCCGGTCGGCGGACGAGTCGAAGCTGCCCGGCGGCCAGCTCGCCACCTGCACCTTCGTGGCCGCCTCGACGGAAGCGGCGTCCGGGAGCGCCGGCCCCGTGCCGGTCGAGCCGGTATGCTGCGGATCGGCGGGGGGCTTGGCATCGGCCTCCGGCACGCTGGCGTGCATGAAGTAGGCCGAGGAGTTCTTCGCGAGCGCCATCAGCAGCCCGGCATTGAGGTCGGTGTTGGGCGCGCCCTCCACGACCCTGCCGGTGCCGGGATCGACCGCCGCGTGGCACAGGGCGCAGGTGATCCCCATCCGAAGGTGGCCGCGGTCGTAGAAGGTCTTGATCCCGATGATGAAGGCGCCGCCCTTCGGCACGTCGAGCCCGGTCGGGACCAGCTCGCCCGCCCGGTAGACGCGGTCGCCGACGCGCACGTCCCTGGCCATGGCAACTTTGAGATCGGTGGTGCCCTGGCCACCGAGCTTGGCCACCGCCAGGGCGACCTGCGTGGGAGTCAGGCCGCCGTCGAGCATGCCCATGACGTCGGTGAGGAAGACCTCGTTGCCGAACGTCTCCTGATAGAAGGCCTGCCGGCCGCGCTCGACCATCGCGGGATCGATCGCGACCGCGCCGCTCTGCGGCGAGAGCGCCTTCCGTCCGGCCTCCGTGCCGGTGAGCCGGTCGGCCTCCGCGCGCGAGACGCGGCGGCCGAGGATGTCGAAGGCGGTCTGGATCGGGTAGCGGTCCGGGTTGAGCAGGTCCGCCCGGTCGGGCATCGGCGCGTAGCTGAAGCGGCCGACGCCCAGGGCGACGCCGGCCGCGACGGTCACGAGTCCGGCGGTGATCAGGATGCGGCGCGGCCAGCCCATGGAAACCGTTTGTCCTTCCCGGCGCCCGCCCGCGAGGAAGCGGGACCGGAGGGCCGGGCCTTTAACCGCCGGCCATTGCCAGGGTTCACGGGGGCGGCCGGGACCGGGTGTCGCGTCCCGGCCGCCCCGGATCCTCAGATTTGGACCTGCCCGCCGTCGGCGAACAGCTCGACGCCGTTGACGAAGCTCGCCGCGTCCGAGGCGAGGAACAGCACCGCCTGGGCGATCTCCTCGGGCCGGCCGACGCGGCCGGCCGGGATCTGGCCCGCGAGATAGTCCTTGGTGGCCGCCGCCTGATCGCCGCCGCCGAAGAGCTCGTCGAGGCCGGCGGTCTCGGTCACGCCCGGGCTGATCGTGTTCACCCGGATGCGCCGGTCCTTCAGGTCGAGGATCCAGTTCCGGGCGAAGTTGCGCACGGCCGCCTTGGTGGCCGAGTAGACGCTGAAGGCCTGCGTGCCCGAACTGCCGGTGGTCGATCCGGTGAGGACGATCGCGGCCCCGTCCCGCAGGAGCGGCAGCGCCTTCTGCACGGTGAAGAGCACGCCCTTCACGTTGGTGTCGAAGATGCTCTGATAATGCGCCTCGGTGATCGCGCCGAGCGGCGCGAAGCTGCCGCCGCCGGCATTGGCGAAGACCACGTCAATCTGCGCGTGCTTCTGCTGGACCGCGTCGTACAGGCGGTCGATGTCGGCGAGGTTCGCCATGTCGCCGCGCACGCCCGTGATCCGGCCGCCGATCCGCTTCACCGCCGCGTCGAGCGCCTCCTGGCGGCGACCGGTGATGAACACCGAGGCCCCCTCGTCCACGAAGGCCTGAGCGGTCGCGAGGCCGATGCCGCTGGTGCCGCCGGTCACCACCACCACCTTGTCCTGAAACCTGCCGGTCATCGTCGTTCTCCGCTGTTCGGCGCCGTGCGCGCCGCTGTTTGGAGAGATGCCGCCGGAACGATGGTGCGGGTAGTCGGCGATTGTGGCACTCAGCGTTCCAGAGGAGGAACGATGGTCCGCGCCGATCTCAACGACTACGTCTACTTCGCCGAGGTCGTCGCGCACGGCGGCTTCGCCGCGGCCGGCCGGGCGCTGCACCAGCCGAAGTCGAAGCTGAGCCGCCGCATCGCGGCCCTGGAAGCGCGCCTGGGCGCCCGCCTGATCGAGCGGTCGAGCCGACGCTTCCGCGTGACCGAGGTCGGCCAGGGCTTCTACGAGCGCTGCCGGGCGATGATGCTCGAGGCGGAGCGTGCCGAGGCGCTCGTCGCGGAGGCGCAGATCGAGCCGCACGGGCGGATCCGCATGAGCTGTCCGACGGGCCTCACCGACATCGTCGCGGCGCGCGTCCGCGGCTTCCTCGTCCGATACCCGAAGGTGCGGCTGCAGCTGGTCGTGACCGACCGGCCCGTCGACCTGATCGAGGAGCGGATCGACGTGGCGCTGCGGGTCCGACGGGACCTGACGAGCGACGCATCGCTGACCATGCGCACGCTCGGAACCTCGCGGTGGATCCTGGTCGCCGCACCGCGGATCGCGCGCGGCCTCGGCCCCGACATCGCCGCGCTCGGGGCGGTCCCGACCCTCGGCACCCGCGACGATCCCGGCGAGGCGGAGTGGCGGCTGGAGCACCGGGACGGCACGATCTTCACCCTGCGCCACGAGCCGCGCCTGACCTGCGGCGACTTCGCCGCGCTGTGCGACGCGGCGGCCGACGGCCTCGGGGTCGCGTTCCTGCCCGACCACGCCTGCACCGATGCCGTCGCGGCCAGCCGGCTCGTGCCCGTCTACCCGGACTGGCAAGGTCAGCCCGGGATCGTGCACATCGTCTTCACGACCCGGCGCGGGCTGCCGCCGGCCGTGCGGGTGCTGATCGACCACCTCGCGGCGACATTCCCGACGCTGTGAGGCGCGCGCCCTAGTACCCCCGCGCCGCGTCGACGCCGTCCGGCACCTGGCCGGTCCGCCGGTAGGCCCTCAGGTTGGCCGCCACCGTGGCGGCCGCCGACTCCATGTCGGTCGGCCCCGAGACGTGCGGCAGCACCGTCACGCCGGGATGCGACCATAGCGGCGACTCCGCCGGCAGGGGCTCGACCGCGAAGACGTCGAGCACGGCGTGGGCGAGGTGGCCCCTGTCCAGGGCGGCGATCAGGTCCTCGGTGACGACGATCGGTCCGCGGGCGAAGTTGATCAGCGCGGCGCCGGGCTTCAGGGCGGCGAGGCGCTCGGCGTTCACGAGGCCCCGCGTCTCCGGCGTCAGCGGCACGAGGCAGACGAGGATGTCGCACCGGCCGAGCATCACCGGGAGGCCGTCGGCGCCGTGGAACGTCTCGAGGCCCGGCACCGCCTTGGGGCTGCGGCTCCAGCCGACGACGCGGAAGCCGGCTCCGGTGAGCCGCTCCGCCGCCGCGGTCCCGAGCGCCCCGAGGCCGAGCAGGCCCACCGTCGTCTCGGACGGCTTGCGGTAGGCGTGCGGGCGCCAGACCCGGTCGCGCTGCTGGCGGGCATAGGCCGGCATGTCGCGCTGGAGATAGTAGGTCCAGGCCAGCACGGCCTCGGCCATGGTGCGGGCCATCTCGCGGTCGACGAGGCGGACGATCGGCAGCGGCCGGTCGAAGGCGCCGACGAGCTTCTCGACCCCGGCCCACAGGCTCTGCACCCAGACGAGGCCCGGCAGCGCCGCGACCTCGGCCGGATCGGGGTTGGCCACGACGGCGACCCGCGCGGCCGCCCGGGCCGCGTCGTCCATCGACCGGAACGCGATCAGGCGCTCCTCGGGCATGGCCGCCGAGAGGATCCGCAGGTACTCCGCCTCCTGATCCGGCCCCTTGCACCCGACCAGGGCGATCGCCTCCGTCATCTAAATCCTCCGCACCGTACCGCTCGGCCCGTCCACGCGCGGGCGAAGCAGGCGCTGTGCCTGACGGGATCCGGATCGTCGAGATGGGTCGGGCGCCGGCTCCGTCAGCGCGCCTCGATCAGCGCCGGGTAGACGAGGCGGACGTTGCGCCGATCCTCGGGGATCGCGGTCTCCGCCCGCTTGCGGATGCTGCCGGTCGTCGCCGCCACGACGGGCTCGGTCGGCCGCAGGCGCCAGCGCTCGGCCGCCTGGATCGCGACGCGGGGCTTGGGCCGTTCGAGGTGCCGGTCCGCGCCCTCGGTGGGGGCGGTCGCGAGCCCGCCGAGCGTCATCGCGGCCAGCAGGGCGTAGCGGGGCCAGGATCGGCGGGGACGGGCGGGACTGGAAGGCATGGGAGGGGCACCGCGTGGACCTCCCTGTTCTGCGCCGCGCACGTGAAGACGAAATCGAACCGAATCGATTTCCAACCCGTTCCCAACACCTGCCTACAGTCGCGGTAAATGCCCGCTGTCCAGGCACGGTTAAACAGGTGAATCGGGAGGACACGCGGACATGGCGAGCAAGGTCGAGGGGGGATCCGGGACGCCGGAGCGCGCGGAGATCGGCCGCGTGATCGACACCGACATCTCCGCGCGCCTGGACCGGCTGCCCTGGGGCCGCTTCCACGTCCTCGTGATCGTGGCGCTCGGCATCACCTGGGTGCTGGACGGCCTCGAGGTGACGCTCGCCGGCTCCCTGGTGGGCGCGCTGCGCCAGCCGCCGATGTCGTTCTCCGAGTTCGACGTCGGGCTCGCCGCCTCCTGTTACCTCGTGGGCGCCGTGACCGGCGCGATCGGCTTCGGCTGGCTCACCGACCGGATCGGCCGGAAGAAGCTGTTCTTCATCACGCTGGCCCTCTACCTCGTCGCCACGGCGGCCACCGGCCTGTCGTGGAACATCTGGAGCTTCTGCTTCTTCCGCTTTTTCACGGGCGCGGGGATCGGCGGCGAGTACACGGCGATCAACTCGACCATCCAGGAGCTGGTCCCGGCCCGGGTCCGCGGCTGGACCAACCTCGTCATCAACGGCTCGTTCTGGATCGGCGCGGCGCTCGGCTCGTTCATGTCGATCGTGCTCCTGAAGCCCGAGGTGATCGACCCGGCCTGGGGCTGGCGCGTCGCCTTCTTCACCGGCGGCGCCATCGGCCTCGTGATCCTGCTCCTGCGCACCTGGATCCCCGAGAGCCCGCGCTGGCTCGCGACCCACGGCTACGCGGCGGAAGCCGACCGGGTCGTCTCCGGCATCGAGAAGCGCTTCACCGACGAGGGCGTGACCCTGCCGCCGGTGGACGAGAGCAAGCGCATGAAGGTCCGCACCCGCGACCACACCCCTCTCTCCGAGGTGTTCAAGGCGCTGTTCGTGACGAGCCGCAAGGAGACCATGGTCGGCCTCGCGCTGATGATCGCGCAGGCCTTCTTCTACAACGCGCTGTTCTTCACCTACGCGCTGGTGCTGGAGCGCTTCTATCAGGTGCCCGGCAACCATGTCGGCTGGTACCTGCTGCCCTTCGCGCTCGGCTCGTTCCTCGGCCCGCTGCTCCTCGGGCGGCTGTTCGACACGATCGGTCGGCGCAAGATGATCGCCTTCACGTACGGCATCTCGGCGCTGCTCCTCGCCGGCGTCGGCCTGCTGTTCCGCCTCGACATCCTCGGGTCGGTCGGCCAGACCGCGGCCTGGATGGTGGTGTTCTTCTTCGCCTCGGCGGCGGCGAGCTCGGCCTATCTCACGGTCTCCGAGACGTTCCCGCTGGAGATCCGGGCGCTGGCCATCGCGGTCTTCTACGCGGTCGGCACCGGCATCGGCGGCGTCTCGGGCCCGCTCCTGTTCGGCACGCTGGTCGAGACCGGCTCGCGCGACTGGGTGCTGTTCGGCTACGGCCTCGGCGCGGTGCTGATGCTCATCGCGGCGGTCGTCGGAGGCATCTGGGGCACCGCCGCGGAGGGCAAGTCCCTGGAGGAGGTCTCGAAGCCGCTGGCGGCGGCCTGAGGGCGGGCCCGGCGCGACAGCGGGACGCGCGCGGAGCGGAGCCGTCCGGCCTCGCTCCGCGCCCGGCCGACGCCGCCGCGGGCGCTCACGCCCCCTTCCGCCACACCTGCCCGTGGTAGACGAACTTGGCGCCCTCGTTCGCCAGGGCCGCCAGGCCCCGGAAAGCGGGGTCGTGGACGGTGATCACGCTGGTGGGGATCTGGCGCATCATGGCGGCGAAGGGCGCCTTCTTCTCGAAGGCGTCGCGGAAGCCGCTCTCCTCCAGCACCTTGAGGATCCGGGGCGCGATGCCTCCGCCGATATAGACCCCGCTCGTCGCCAGGAAGGTCAGAGCGAGGTCGCCGCAGACGCGTCCGAGCACCCGGCCGAACAGCGCGAGCGTCTCCGCGGCGTGCGGATCGGTGGCGTTCAGACCGGCCTCGGTGACCGCGGCCGGCTCGATCTTCTCGTGCGGCTGCCCGGTCCGGACATGGGCGACGGCCGCGTGGAGGCGCGACAGGCCCGGCCCCGACAGCACCGTCTCCACGGTGATCCGGTTCTCGACCCGCTCCAGCGCGTGCCAGACCTTCTCCTCGAATGCGTCGGCCGGACCGATATCGGTGTGGCCGACCTCGGTGGAGACGATGGCGAGGTGCGCCGAATAAGGGACCAGCGCGGCCGCGCCGAACCCGGTCCCGGGGCCCAGCACCACGCGGGCGCCGCCGGGCACGGGGGGACAGGGGCCGACCGGCGTGAGGTCGTGGGGCTCGATATCGGCGGCGCCGGCCGCCACCGGCACGTAGTCGTTGACCACCGTCGCCGAGGAGAGCCCGAAATCCTCGGCGATGCGCTGGCCCGCGATCTTCCAGTGCGCGTTCGTCAGCTGGATCTGCGGCCCGTCGACCCGGCCGGCGATCGCCAGGATCGCCGAGCGCGGTGCCGGGCCGTCACCCTTGGCGAGCGACGCCTTGATGGCGCTCGACGGATCGGGATGGTCGGCGGTCGCCTCGTGCGCGAGGAGGCGGGGCTGGTCGCCGGACGTCTCGATCAGACCGAACCGCGCGTTCGTCCCGCCGATGTCGCCGACCAGAACCGGAAACTCGAACATCGCAACTTGCCCCTGCTCTCTGGCCCGCCGCGACGGGACTCGCGTCCAGCACGGCTCCGGCGATTCATCGGCCGCGCGACACCGCGCGGGCAAGTCCCAATCGGCGGCATCCGCCGCTCAGGATTGCGCGATCGTCTTGTCACGCGCCCGGCCGATCACGCAGAGATGGGTATCTCCGAAGCCGCTGCCGTATTTGAGACCGTAACCGAGGGCGCGGTCGAGGCCGATATGGGCCAGCCAGATGAGGACCGGCCCGACGGCCTCGGGGCGGCCCGAAGCGATCGCCAGGGACAGGCCGACGAGCGGCAGCGCGAGCGTGTGGGCCGCGTTGTAGAGCACCGCGCCGACCACGGGACCGGCCGCGTAGCCCAGCATGCTCAGGTCGGGGACGAAGAGCAGCGCCGCGAAGAGCCACCACGACGGCCCGAGCCACCCATAGGCGAGCAGGGCGGCGACCAGGATGCAGCCCCCCTCCAGCCGCAGCAGCAGGCGCGGCCAGCCCGTGACGGAACGCCCCGACATCGCGACCTCCCCTCGACAGCGCGGCGCGTCAGGCCGGCGGCAGCGCGTCCGGGTCGATCGCGCCACCGGCAGCCCAGTTGCTGAGCAGAGCACGGACGGCGGCGGGGTCGGGCAGGCGCCGCCGGGCGACGGTCTCGCCGTCACCGACGCGCACCGCGACGCCGCCGTCCTCGTTGATCGACGCGAAGGCGATCTCGTCGGTGCGGTCGTCACCGAAGAAGACGGGGACCCGTCCGGCGTAGGGCGCCTGCGCCATGAAGGCGCGGATCGCGTGGGCCTTGGTGGCCTGCGCGGGGACGATCTCGCCGACCGCCTTGCCGAGTTGCAGGCGGTACTCGGCGCCGAGCGCCTCCGCCGCGCCCTTCACCAGCGTCTCGGCCCGCAGGGCATCGTCCGGGCTCGCGAGCCGCCAGTGGACCGCCACCGAGGCGCCCTTGTCCTCGATCAGGACCTGGGCGAGCGCGGCGGTCTCGGCCTGCAGGCGCGCGACCTGCCGGCGCAGATCCGGATGGTCCTCCGCGCGGCCGCCCGTGAGCGCGCCGGCGACCCGGCGCTCGACGCCGTGGAGACCGGCCGCATCCAACCGGGACGGCGCCAGGAAGCCGTCGATCACCGTGACCGGCCGGCCGGTGACGATGGCGAGGGCGCCGTCGAGTCGCGCCCGGAGCCGCTCCAGATCCTCCACAAGGCCGGGCTCGACCCGCACGGCGTCCGGACGCGGCGCGATCTCGGCGAGCGTGCCGTCGAAGTCGAGGAAGAGGGCGATGTCCATCGCGGGGGATCCCGGGCTCGAGTGTCGGCGACGGGCTAGCACGGGCGCGCCGGACGACAAACGCCGGCCGCACTGCCCTATCTGAATCCGCACCGGCACAGCACGAGGTTCTCCATGCGCGGATCGCCCTTCCGGCCCGTTCCCGATCCGGTCGGACCGGACGAGGAGAGCGTCTGGGACTATCCGCGGCCGCCCCGGCTCGAATCCGTCCCGGACCGGCTGCGGGTCGTGCTCGGCGGCCGCGTCATCGCCGAGACGGGCTCCGGGTTCCGGGTGCTCGAGACCTCGCACCCGCCGACCTACTACCTGCCGCCCATCGACATCGCGGACGGCACGCTCGTGAACCGGCGACGCGGCGGGATCTGCGAGTGGAAGGGACAGGCGGTCCTGTTCGACGTGCGCGGCGGCGACCGTCTCGTGCCCGGGGCGGCCTGGGCCTACCCGGATCCGACCCCGGATTTCCGCGCGATCGCCGGCTACGTCGCGTTCTACGCCGGCCCGATGGACGCCTGCTTCGTCGGGGCGGACCCGGTGACGCCGCAACCGGGAAACTTCTACGGCGGCTGGATCACGCCCGGCATCGTCGGCCCGTTCAAGGGCGGTCCCGGAACGATGGGCTGGTGATTTCGTCCCCCGCCCCTTCTACGTTCGCGGAAGGCCACCCCGAGGAGACCGCATGAGCGCGCTGACCGAGACCGATCCGACCGGCGCCGGGTTCAGCCCGGAGGGGCTCGCCCGGATCGCGCCGTGGATGGACCGCCTCGTCGGCGACGGCCGGCTGGCCGGACTGTCGGTCACCGTGGCGCGGCGCGGGCGCATCGCCTTCGCGCGCGCCTGCGGGCAGGCCGACCTCGCCCGGGCAACGCCGTTCACCCTCGACACGGTCACCCGGATCTACTCGATGACCAAGCCGCTGACCTCAGTGGCGGTGATGCAGCTCTACGAGCAGGGCCTGTTCCAGCTCGACGATCCGATCTCCCGGGTCCTGCCCGAGTTCGCCGAGATGCGCGTCGCCGTGGGCGGCAACCGGGCGAAGCTCGAGACCGAGCCGGCCCGCCGGGCGATCACCGTGCGGGACCTGCTGACCCACACGGCCGGGCTGACCTACGGCTTCATGGAGGCGACCCTGGTCGACGCGCAGTACCGCGAGCGGGGCGTCGACTTCCTGGCGCGCGAGGGCACCCTCGCCGAGATGACCGCGCGGGTCGCGAAGCTGCCGCTCCTCGCTCAGCCGGGCAGCGCCTGGAACTACAGCGTCGCCACCGACGTGCTCGGCCAGTACGTGGCCGCGCTGACCGGCCGCCCGTTCGCCGACCATCTCCGCGACGCGGTGATCAGGCCCCTCGGCATGGTCGATACCGACTTCCACGTGCGACCCGAGCTGATGCCGCGCTTCTGCGCCACCTACGCGTACGACCGCGCGCGGCAGCTGCGCCTGTTCGACGATTCCGTGGACACGGCCTTCGCGCGCCCGCCCGCCATCGCGTCGGGCGGCGGCGGCCTCGTCTCGACGGCGGCGGACTATCAGCGCTTCTGCCGGATGATCCTCAACCGGGGCACCCTCGACGGCGCGCGCCTGCTGGGCCGCAAGTCGGTCGACCTGATGCTGGCGAACCACCTGCCGGGCGACCTGGCCGCGATGGGCACGCCGCGCTTCGCCGAGACCTCCTACACCGGCATCGGCTTCGGCCTGGGCTTCTCGGTGATGCTCGACCCCGCCCGGGCCCAGATCCTCGGCACGCCCGGCGAGGTCGCCTGGGGCGGCCTCGCCTCGACGGCGTTCTGGATCGACCCGGCCGAGGACCTGTCGGTGGTGCTCATGACGCAGCTCGTCCCGTCCTCGGCCCTGCCGATCCGGCGCGAGCTGCGCGTCCTGACCTACGCGGCCCTGGCCGAGTGAGGGCCGGCCACGCGCGGGTCCGCGCCGGTCATTCCTCCTTGGGTGCCTCGGCGGCCGGCTTCTGAGCCGGCTTCGCGCCGGCCTTGGCGGTCGGCTTCGGGGCGGCGGTGGCGTATTCGGGATCGCTGCGCGGACCGTTCGCACCGTTGGTCGGGCCGGGGAGCTGGCCCGGCGCGAGATCGGTCACCTTGGTCCAGGTCTGCGACTTGCACAGGAACGCGATCAGGCAGCCGCGCACCGTCAGCTCGCCGGCCGTCTCGGTCCAGATGGTGACGTCGTAGGACTTGCCGTCCTCGGAATTGTAGATCTTGCCCTCGTAATGGGCGTCGGCATTCGGCTTCAGGCCCAGGATCAGCTGGTGTCCGAGGGACGGCCGGGCCTGCTTCTTGGGATCGGGGTTCTTGAAGTCGATCCGCGGCTCGCCCTTGTCGTTCAGCGGGACCTTCAGCCAGACCACGTATCCGCACAGCCGGTCACCCGCGGTCCCGCACTTCTCGAGGCGCACGCGCGCGCGGCCGTCCTCGGTGAGATAGGTGCCGCTGGGATCGGTCGGCGTCTTGGCCTGAGCCGTGCCCGCCAGCGCCGAGAGCGCCAGGATCGCGAGCGGCGCAACCCGGCGACCGATCGATGTAAACCGCATACCCGAACTCCCATCCCTCGCGAGTCGTGATGGAGCCTTGACCGCCCGTCCTCGCGTGTGCCGCTTCCGCGCAGGAAGGATCGCTCCCTCCGCGTCATCGCGCCCGCGCCGAGAACCGGACGGCGTGCGCGTCATGCCCGCCCTCTCCCGCGCGAAGTTGTCCGCATCATGACAACTCAGCCGGGACTCTGGACGGGAATCGACCCGGCGATACTGGGATCGGTGCGCGTTGGACGGTCAGATCCGGGTCGGCGGAAGGCTGCGGCCGGGTCCGAGGCTGCGCTGCATGAGCGTCACGTCGAGCCAGCGCCCGTGCTTGTGGCCGACTCCCGCGAGCGTTCCGACGGGCGTGAAGCCGAGGCTCGCGTGCAGCGCGATCGAGGCGGGTGAGCCGCTCTCGGCGATGATGGCGACCAGGGTCCGGCAGTCGATCTGCTCGCTCGCCGCGATCAGGGCGGCGAGCAGGCGCCGGCCGACTCCGCCGCCGCGGGCCGTCCGGGCGACGTAGATCGAATCCTCGAGGGTCGAGCGATAGGCGGCGCGCTGGTGATAGGGGCCGGCATAGGCGTAGCCCGCGACCGCGCCGTCCCGTTCGGCCACGAGGTAGGGAAAGCCGCCCGCGCGCAGCACCTCGAAGCGGCGCGTCATCTCGGCCAGCGTCGGCGGCTCCGTCTCGAAGCTGGCCGTGCTGGAGGCGACGGCGTCGCCGTAGATCGCCGCGATGGCGGGAAGGTCGGCCTCCGTGGCCGGGCGTATCACGTCTGTCACGGCCGCAGGTTACGCGAGGCGGCGCGGCTCCGGCAATCTGCCCCGCACGAGCCGGGCGCGGCTCGATCCCGCGGACGGTGGCGGAGCCTCGGCGGGACCGGCGCCTCGGCGCAGATCCCGCACGGCTCGAGGATGCGATGACTTACTCGGCGGCGGACATCTCGGCCGTGAAGTGGCCGCACCAGTCCTTCGAGGCCACGACCGGCCAGAGGCCCTTCGACTCGGGGGCCGGCTGGCTGACCGGCGGATTGAAGCGGCAGAGGCCCTCGTCACCCTGCGCCTGGGCACCGTTGAGCTTGTGATCGTCGAAGAAGCGGCAGCTTTCGCAAGCGGCGTTCGCGGAACCGGCCATCGGGTCTCTCCATCGGGTATCTCGGAGGGAGGGGACCGCCTCGGCGGCGCGCCCTCCACAGTTCTTAATTAGAATAGCTCGAAAGTAAGGTCAACGGCCGGCTTGCGCGGGGCTTGCGGGCGGGCGGCCGAGCGCGACGCGGTGCGAAAGGGTGGAGCGAGGGCGACTGGAGACGTGGACGCGCGGGCGGTCCGGGTCGGCGGTCGCCGCGCCGACGGTCCCGTCATCTGGGTGAGAAGGTCAGGTGCCGCGCGAACCGATCTCGCTGGCGCCATGGCCCAGAACGCAGCGAAGCCGGATTCCGCTGGGAATCCGGCTTCGGAGAAGCGGCGATGACTTGGTCATCACCCTTTGGCCGATCCGATCGCCGTCAAAGTAGACGGCGTCGGGACGGTCAGCCCTGCTTGGCCTTCTTGTTGGCGTTGTGGTGACCGATCGCGCAGCCCGCGGCCGCGCCCATCTTGCCGTGTCCGGCCATGTGCCCGGCGACGCCGCCGACCACGGCGCCCTTGAGGCAGCCCTTCGCCTGGGCGGGCGCGCCGGCCAGCAGGCCCGCGACGGCCAGGGCGGAAACGAGTGCGATCCGATTCGTCATCGAGACATCTCCTGTCGTTCCTGCGGCAACCGGCGGCCGGCCCCACCCGTTCCGGCGCCGACGCGACAGGGCCGCGCGCCTCTCGAAACCGTGACCCCTCAGCGCGCGAGCCCGGCCACGAGCCGCACGAGATCCGACTGGCGCGTCGCTCCGGTCTTGGCGAAGATCGCCTTCAGCTGCGAGCGCGCGGTCGCCGCGGTGATCGCGAATCGCGAAGCGGCTTCGGCCAGCGAGATTCCGCTCGACAGCGCCTGGGCGAGGCGCGCCTCCGCCGGCGTCAGCCGATAGGCCGCCTGGAGGATCGCGGTCGCGGGCGCGGCCGGGGCCCCGGGCACGCTTCCGAGGAGCAGCGTGCTCGCCCCGGCGAACAGGCCGCGGCTCGGCCCGACCAGCGGCACGACGTGGATCACGAGCGGCGGCCCGTCCCGTCGCGCCGCGACGACCGCCGAGATCGGCGGGCGGCCGGAGGGCCGCGCCAGGGCTTCGAGCTGCCGCGCGGCGTCCGGATCTTCCGCGGTGAGGCGGCCGCCCGAGAGCTTTAGGTCGCGCCCGAGGAGGGCGCCGAACGCGTCGTTCCAGCGGAGCGCCCGTCCGTCGGCGTCGAGGATCAGGGCGGCGCGGTCGATCAGCTCGAAGGCCTGCGTCAGCCCCGCGAGCCGGGCCCGCTCGACCATCGACGTCAGCAGGCCGGCGCGCTGCAGGAGCGGCGACAGGGTCGCGAGGCGCCGCTGCTCGTGCGGCTCGTACGGTCCCTGCTCCACGGTCCGCTGCAGGGAGAGGCACCACAGGCGTCCCTTCACGGAGAAGCCGATCCCGGCGAACCAGCGCAGGCCGCGGGAGGCCAGCAGGTCCTGGTAGAAGGGCAGGCGCGCGATCTCCTCCGGCGTGGTGAAGTCCTGATCGACCGCGATCCCGCGCGTCCGCATGAGCGGGATGCCGCGGAGGCGATGGTCGTCGCGGTGCCAGCCCTCGTCGAAGTAGCGGCGCGAGGCGTCGGCGAGGGAGGCGGTGCAGAGCGATTCGAGGCCGGTCCGGTCGGAGCGCAGCAGCAGGGCGCCCTCGCTGCCGGACGCCCGCACGACGCGCTCGGCCAAATCAGGCCAGCGCGCGGGATCGATCACGGCCTCCTCGAGGTCCTCCCGGAAGCCGGACTCCAGGTCGTCGTGCAGGCGGGCGAAGAGATCCGGCCTCACGCCCGACATGTGACGCGCCTCCGCCGCGCCGGATACTGGCGCCCCGCGCCGGCTCGTCGAACTCTCGTCCTCGCTCGGTACGGCTCCATACCGTCGAACTATAGATCACGTTCTTAAATCCGGGCAAGCATCCCTCTAATTACAGGTTTAGATCGGCGGGAGCGTGCGCGGGATTTGTCGGGAGACGGCACCGCCGCGGCGGGATCCGCGCGTCGACCCGCCGACGGTGGGAACGACGGCGCCCCGGCCGCGCACACGCGTTCGGCCTGCGCCGGAACCCGCCCCCCTCTACGCGGCGGGCGAGGCTCAGCACTTTGCCACGGCTTGCCAGACACAACTTCTGATAGAGTTGCCGAGAGCCGGGTTCAAGCCTCGTTAACCAAGCCTGGCGATTGTATCGCGGTGCGCGGTTCGATCACGAGTTGTGATGGGACGAGCGCACTCGAGCAGGATGCGGCTGAAGGTCGATGGCGTTTACCCTGTCTGCGTTCCTCGGTGTCGCGCGACGGCGTCCCGGCCGGCCATCCGGTGCCGCGGCGGTCGCGCTCGCGCTCGTCGCCTGCGCGCCGCTGCTCGCCGGCTGCAGTTCCGGGCGCCCGCAGAGCGCGGCGCGCTCCGGCCTCGACGTGGCTCAGACCGGCTCGGTGACCGAGGGCCTCCCGGCCGCGCTGGTCGCGGCCGCCCAGGAGGAGGTCGGGCGGACCATGCGCCTCGGGCTGGCGAACTACCGGCTCAACGTCGGCGACAACCTGGAAGTCTCGTTCCTGATCGATTCCAGCGTCGTCCAGCCGACCTACCGCCTGAACCCGAACGACGAGTTCGACGTCGATTTCCGCACGCACCCGGAATACAACCGTACGGTGATCGTCCGGCCGGACGGCCGGATCTCGCTGCCGGGCAAGAACGGCATCAAGGTCGCGGGCCTGTCGCCGGAGGCGGCCGCCGCGCTGATCAAGAGCACCTACGACGACGTGCTGATCGATCCGGTCGTCACCCTGATGCTGCGCCGGTTCCGCACCGTCACCGACGATTTCCGCGACCTCACCCAGCGGGCCGACATGGGCCGCGTGAAGGTCCTGGCGATCGAGCCGGACGGCAAGATCAACCTGCCGATGGTGCCCCCGGTGCAGGCGGCGGGCCGGACCGTCCACGAGGTCATGGGCAGCCTGAACGCCGCCTACAAGCACCAGCTGGCCTCGGTGACGACCAGCGTCCGGCTCGCGAGCCTCGTCCCGGCCAACACCATGGTGTTCGGCGAGGTCCGCGCCCCGGGTCCCGTCACCCTGCAGGGGCCGCGGACGCTGGCGCAGGTCCTGGGCTCGGCCGGCGGCGTCCTGCCGACCGCGGCCGGCGAGGCCGTGCGGATCATCCGCTTCGATGCCGAGGCGGCCGGCAGCGTGCGCATCGTCGACATCGGCCAGCCGGGCTTGGCGGACTCGATCGTGGTGCCGCCCAACGCCACCGTCTACGTGCCGCCCTCGCTCCTGGCCAAGACCGCCCGCGCGGTGGACCTCGTGGTGCGCCAGATCCTGCTCTTCAACGGGACCGGCTTCGGCGTGAACTACATCACCGGCCCGTCCGCCAGCACCTCCACCAGCGCCACCGTGAGGTCCGGCACGTGAGGCAGAGCGACCTGACCGCCGCCGACGCGGTCGAGGGCCCGGCCTTCGACCTCCGCGACGCCCTCGCGGCCCTGTTCCGGCACATCCGGCCGGCGCTGCTGATCCTCGTCGCGGCGATCCTCGGCGCCGGGATCTACCTCCTGCTGACGCCGGCCGAGTACACGGCCGACGCCAAGCTGATCATCCGTCTCGGCCGCGAGAAGGCGGGCGCCCCGCTCCAGGGCGGCGCGAACCAGAACTACATGTTCTCGGAGCGCGCGCAGAACGTGAACAACGAGATCGAGATCCTGCGCGATCCCAGCATCGTGCGCGACGAGTTCGCGACGCTGAAGGCGATCACCCCGACCGGCGACCTCGGGCCGCCCCCGGCGGACTGGACCGACTGGCTGATCTACCAGGGCCGTCAGGCCGTGCGGAGCGCGAAGGCGGTCAAGACCTGGGTCGTCGATACGGTGCGGATCCCGTTCGAGGCGGTGGGCCTGCTGCGCCACCTGACCCCGGACGAGAAGCTCTACGAGGCGTACCTCGCGGCGTTCAAGGTCGTCTTCGTGAAGGAGACGGACGTGATCCTCACGGGCTTCACCTGGACGGACCCGCACTTCGCCGCCCAGGCGCTGAACCGGCTGCTCGACGCCTACAAGCGCCGCCACGTGGAGGTCTACGCCGACGAGACTCCCGCCTCGTTCTACCAGAGCAAGCTGGAGCGCGCCCGGGCCGACCTCGCCGCCATCGACGCGCAGCTCTCGACCTACCTCAAGGGCAACAACACCGCGAGCTTCGAGATCGAGCAGCAGAACGACCTCGGCACCCTCGCTGACCTCGCCAAGCAGAAATCGGCGGCGCAGATCGAGCGCGAGGTGGTCGAGACCCGGCTCAAGCGCACCCGCGAGGCCGGACCCGACCGCTGGCAGCCAACGCCGCCCGACGCGGACCCGACGGTCACGGCCTTCGACCAGCGCTGGGCGGACCTGCGGACGAAGCGCGCCGAGCTGGCGGTGCGGTTCCGGCCGACCGCCCCCGAGTTCGTGAGCCTCGATCGGGACCTCGCGGCCCTGGCCCGACAGAAATATCAGGCGCTCCTCGCCGCCGACACGGCGAAGCTCGCCATCCTCGCCGAGAAGATCCAGAGCATCACGGGGATCGAGCAGAGTCGCCGCCGGGCGGCCATCGGCCAGAGCGACGCCGCCCTGGCCTACGGCCGGCTGACCCAGCAGAAGGGCCTGCTCACCGACGAGATCACCGAGACCCAGAAGCGGATCGACGCTCTGAAGACCGGCACGGGTCTCGACGCGCAGGCCGTCACCTCCTCGGCCCTCGTGGCGCGCGCCGTGCCGCCGCGGCTACCCTCCGGCCCGAACCGGCCGCTGATCCTCGGGCTCGCGGCCGGTCTCGGCCTGCTCGCCGCCCTGGCCTACGTCGCCCTCGCGGAGATCCTGGCCCAGACCTACCGCAGCGCGTCGGAGGTCGCCCGCTCGCTGCGGGTGCCGGTGCTGGCCGCGGTGCCGCTGCAGACGGGAGCCGCCGCATGATCGCCGCCGCCATCGCGCCGAAGATCGATCCGGCGATCCTGGAGCCGGCCCTCGTCCAGCTCACCCGGCACGAGGCGCGCGTGCGCCGGGTCGGCGTCACCGCGGTCCAGCCCGGCGAGGGCGTGAGCACCCTCGCGCGTGAACTCGCCGGCGCCTACGCCCGGCGGGGCCGCAGCGCCGTGCTGATCGAGGCGAACTGGTCCCGCCCGTCGCTGGCGGAGGCCTACGGCCTGACCGGCCAGCCGGGCTTCGCCGACATCGTCGCCGGCACGGTCGCCCCGAGCCGCGGCGTCCACCCGGTCGCCGACAACCTCAGCGTCGTGCCCGCGGGCAGCCCGTCGGCCATCCGCCAGGCAACCCTGGACGACGGCCGCGTGGAGGATTTCCTGGCGCTCGTCGACGACCGCTTCGAGCTCGCGATCGTGGATTGCGAGCCGATCACCGAGATCGGCGACGCCGCCGCGCTCTCCCCCTTCGTGGACGGCTTCATCGTAGTGATCGGCGCCGAGCGCACCCGTCGGGCCGTGGCGCAGCGCGCCCTCGCCGACCTCAAGGCCGCCGGCGGGGCGCCGCTCGGCGTCGTCCTGAACCGCACGCGGCGGCCGATCCCGCGATGGCTCTACCGGTGGCTCGGATGAGCGCGGCGCCCGTCCGCGCGCTGCGGGTCCTGCCGCTCGCCGGGATCGGCTTCGCGGCCGCGGCCGGGGCGATCGCCCTGAGCGCGGCACCGCTCAAATTCGCCGTCGTCGGCCTCGCGGCGGCCTTCGGCGGGGTCGGCGCCCTGATCGTCGGGCGGCTCTATCGCCTCACGCCGCTCCTGCTCGTCGCCCTCGCGGTCGGGCTGACGGTCAAGCTCGACGTCAGCTTCCTCCAGCATTTCGAGGCCGTCGGGCAGTACCTGCCGAGCATCGGCGGCGGCGCCGGCCTGACGGTGAGCGTCGCCCTGCTGGTGGCCGTGGCGCTGATCGTCGCCAAGCTCACCGGACTCGGGGAGGATGCCCCGGGCCTGCGGCTCGACCGGCCCCTCGTGCTGACGCAGCTCGGCTTCCTGATCGCGGGGCTGCTCTCGCTCTCCAACGCCACCGACCCGGCCTATCTCTGGTTCGACACGTGGCGCTTCGCCGGCCTCCTCCTGGTCTCGGTCGCGGTCTCGAACCTGTCCGAATCCGACATCCGGACCCTCGCGCTGGCGATCTGCGCCCTCTGCCTCGTCCAGACCGCGGTGGCAGGCCTGCAATACGTCTCGGGCTCGGAACTCGGCCTCTCGGTGCTGGGCGAGGAACAGATCGTCGAGGAGAACATCAACTTCTCGGCTCAGCGCCGCGCCGGCGGACTGAAGGTCCACCCGAACATCCTCGGCTACTACTACGAGTTCGTCTGGCCGCTCGCCCTGGCGCTGGCCCTGTCGCGCGGCCCGCTGCTCCTGCGCCTCGCGGGGGCGGCGGGCGCCGCCTCGGCCTTGGTCGGCGTGGTCCTGACCCTGTCGCGCGCGTCCTGGCTGACCTTCCCGGTCTCGGCCGCCCTCCTGATCCTGCTGGTCTACCGCGACCGCCTGTTCTCCCGGACGAGCCTGATCGTCCTCGGCCTGCTGGCGGTCGTCGGCGCCGTCGCGGCGCTCTACGCCGGCCCGCTGATCTGGGAGCGGCTCACCGCCGACGACGGCGGCTCGGCCGCCCAGCGCGGCCCGCTGAACGCCGCGGCCCTCGCCCTGTTCGAGCAGTTCCCGATCTTCGGCGTCGGCCTGAACAACTTCGGCAACCAGTTCGCGGTCCTCGACAGGACCGGCCTGTCCCGGCTCGCCGGACTGTTCGACCGGTCGAACCACGTGGTGCACAACCTGCACATCCTGATCCTCACCGAGGTCGGGGTCGTCGGCTACGCGGCCTTCGCGCTGGTCTTCGGCATCGGCATCGCCCGGGGCTTCCGCGCCGCCCGCCGCGCGCCGGTGGGCGATCCGCTCGCGGCGATCGCGGCCGCCTGCGCGGTCGGCCTGATCGCGCACCTGCTGCACGGGCTGGTCGATCCGGGCTTCCGCCTGAATCTCGGGATCGCCGAGCTGCTCTACACCGGCCTCGGGCTGATCGCCGGGGTGCGGGCGGCGCAGCGGCGCAGGGCCGTCGCGGCGTCCCGGGCGGTCGCGTCGACGGGCCCGATCGGCGCGGCGCGCGCGCGACCGGAGCGGATCCCCTCGCCGTCCGGCTGTCGCCCCTCCCTCGCAGCGTACGGAGACCGTCCGTGAGCGCCGTCAGCCTCAGCGTCCTGATCGTCACCTACAATGCCGGCCGGGACATCGAGACCTGCCTGGACCTGCTGGCGGCGAGCGGGGTGAGACGCCCCTACGAGGTGATCCTGGTCGACAACGCCTCGACCGACGGGACGCCGGAGCGCGTCGCGCGGGCGTTTCCCTGGGTGCGGGTCATCGCCGAGCCGACCAATCACGGCTTCGCGGGCGGCAACGCGCGCGCGCTGGAGCACGCGCGCGGCACCGCGATCCTGCTCCTCAACCCCGACGCGTTCCTGCACGACCCGGACGCGCTCTCGGGCCTCCTGGACCATCTCGATGCGCATCCGGATGTCGGGGCGGTCGGCCCGCGCCTGACCTTCCCGGACGGGACGCATCAGGTCGGTGACGCCGGCTACGAGCCGCGCCCGCTCTCGATCCTGGTGCACGCCGCCGGCCTGTCGGGCCGCCTCGGGCTGCGCGGCCTCTACCTCGCGAGCCGCCAGGCCAGGGGGGCGCGGGCCCTCGACGTCGACTGGATCTGCGGGGCCTGCCTGCTCCTGCGCCGCTCGGCGATCGCCGCGATCGGCGGCCTGGAGAGCCCGATGTTCCTCTACGGCGAGGACGTGGACTGGGGCTGCCGCCTGCGCGATGCCGGCCTGCGCGTCGCCTACCGCCCGGACATCGCCGTCACCCACCTCCAGGGCGGCTCGGGAAGCGCCCGCTCGGCCCGCTGGCTCGACGGGCTGGCGGCCATCTACAGCCTGCGCAATGCCGGGCGGCTCCTGTCGTCGCCCGTCTTCTTCTCCGGCCCGCTCCGGCTCGGCTTCACCCTGCGGGCCGTGGCCTACGGTGTCGCGGCCCGGCTGCGCCGGCAGCCGGACCTCGCCCGCAAGGCCGAGGACATGCGCAGGTTCTCCGGGCACCTGCGCAGTCTTCGTCTCCGACCGCGATGAACCGTCACGGCCGTTTGCGGATGAACACCATGTGGTAGCCCTTGAAGGGACCCGGCGTGAGCCGGAACAGCAGCTCCCAGAACTTGCCCAGGACGATGTTCTCGCCATGATAGAACGGCTGCCCGTCGAAACTGTAGGTGAAGTGCTCGAACCGGTCAGTTGGGAAAAGCCGCTTCCGCGCCGCCTCCGTGTTCATCGTGTAGAGCG
The DNA here is from genome assembly GCF_053345625.1 of Methylobacterium sp. D53M. Taxonomy (NCBI): domain Bacteria; kingdom Pseudomonadati; phylum Pseudomonadota; class Alphaproteobacteria; order Hyphomicrobiales; family Methylobacteriaceae; genus Methylobacterium; species Methylobacterium sp. D53M. Next base: position 552,253 of record NZ_JBKFAL010000002.1, on the reverse strand, counting down.
GCACGAACGAGTCGATCTCGACCCGCCGCGGCTCGACGAGGCGCAGCACCCGGGCGTGCAGCCGCTTCGGCACGAGCCGCGCCCCGATCCCGACATAGCCCCAGCGGTTCGGCGTCCAGGCGCAGAGCCAGCCGCCCGGCGCGAGCACCCGGCCGAGCTCCGCCGCGGTGACCTCGGGGTGCTCGATATGCTCGAGGACCGAGAAGGCCGAGATCAGGTCGAAGCTCACGTCCGGAAATGGCAGCACCCCGTCGTGACCGATCAGCCGGACCTCGTCGGCCGACCGGTTGCCGAGGACCGCCTCGTCGACGTCGCAGGCGACGACCTGGGCGCAGCGCCCCCGGAAGTCGCCGAGGTGCCGCCGCAGTGGGACCGGGTCATCGCTCCACTTGCCGCGCCCCGCGCCGAACTCCATGACCCGCATGTCGGAGCGGAGCAGCGCGTTGACGCGCACGATGTACTCCATCCGGTGGTCGTGCCGGGAATAGCCCCCGGCCCCCATCTCCCGGAACAGACGCTGTTCGACCGTGACCATGCCTCAGGCTCCTCTGAACGTGCTGCGCCGACGGCGCATATGAAATCCGGGGGATCGGGCGGGCGCCCGACGGTGGCGATCCTCGGCACCCGCGGGGTGCCGGCGGCGCACGGGGGGTTCGAGACGCTGGCGGAGCGCCTCGCGCTGGAGCTCGTGGCGCGCGGCTGGCGGGTCGAGGTCTATTGCCAAGTGCGCGAGCCGGCGCCGCCGATGGTCTGGCGCGGGATCCTGCTGATCCCGGTCGCGGTCCGGGGCGACGGCGCCGTCTCGACGATCGTGTTCGACCTGAAATGCACCCTGCGGGCGGCCTTCCGTCCGGCCCTGCCCCTCGTGCTCGGCTACAACACCGCGGTGTTCTCGCTGCTCTACCGGCTGACCGCCAAGCGCAGCGTGATGAACATGGACGGCATCGAGTGGAAGCGCGACCGCTGGTCGAAGCCCGCCAAGGCCTGGTTCTGGCTGAACGAGCGGCTCGGCAGCCTGTTCTCGACCCACCTCGTGGCGGACCATCCGGAGATCGCCCGGCACCTCGCCCGCCGGACCTCGGCCGCCCGGATCACCACCATCGCGTACGGCGCCGACCCGGTGCTGGAAGCCTCGACCGAGCCGCTGGCGACGTTCGGCCTGCGCCCGCGGGATTACGGCCTGCTGATCGCCCGGGTGGTGCCCGAGAACCTCGTGCTCCAGATCGTCCGGGCCTGGAGCGAGGTCCGGCCGGGCCTGCCGCTGCTCGTGCTGGGCAAGCTCGCGGAGTCTGACCCGTACCACCGCGCCGTCCGCGCGGCAGGCGGGCCGGACGTGATCTTCGCCGGCGCGATCTACGAGGCCGAGCGCGTGGCCGCGCTCCGCTTCCACGCCCGGTTCCACATCCACGGCCACACCGTGGGCGGGACCAACCCGTCGCTGGTCGAGGCGCTGGGGGCGGGCTCGCCGATCCTCGCCCACGACAACCCGTTCAACCGCTGGGTGGCAGGGCCGCAGGCGCTGTACTTCGGTGACGAGACCGAGCTGCGGCGGGGCATCCTCGGCCTGGTGCGGGCCGGGCCGCGCCGCCTCGAGGTCATGGGCGAGGCGTCCCGTCGCCGCCACGCCGAGGCGTTCACGTGGCGCGGCATCTTCGACGCCTACGAGCGCGTGCTGCGCCGCCAGCTGGCGCCCAGGCGCCAGGGCCGGGAGGCCCGGCCGGCCGTCCGGCGGGAGCACGGGCGCGCGTGAGCCGGGCACCGGCCCGGCGCGTCCGGATCTAGCGCCCACGGCCCGCCTCCGGGCCGCGCCCGCCGCTGCGGAGCTGCCGCTGGACCAGCATCGTCACGGTGCCGGCCGGGACATCGCGGAGGCTGCAGACCCCGATCCCGATCGTCGCGCCCGCGCCGATGGCGACCGCCCCCTGCACGGCGGCGTGCGCGCCGACCACGGCGCCGTCGCCGAGACGGGGGCCGTCGGCGGGGAACGGCTGGCTCGGGAAGACCCAGTCCCGCGGCCCGACCAGGGTGCCGGGCAGGAGCGTCAGGTCGGCGCCCCCGGTGCCGCAGAAGGCGACCCGCGCCGGGTGCGGCACGAACAGGCCGGGCCCGACGCGCGAGCCCGGATGCAGGCAGGCGCCGGTCAGCCGCAGGGACAGGTCCGCCACCAGGGCGGCGCAGCGGCGCCAGCCCCGGCCGTGCAGCAGGTGCGCGGTCCGGTGGAGGATCGCCACCTGCATGGCCGGCAGCGTGAGGTGCATCGCGCGCCGCAGCCGCGAGGTCGGCTTGCCGCCCGTCGTCTGGCGCAGGACGCGGGCGAAGTCGGCCGCCAGGAGGCGCCGCAGGCCCGGCAGGGTGACGTGGTCGGTCATCGGGCCGCTCACGCCGCGCCCCCCCGGCCGGGAAGCGGCCGCCAGGGCTGCGGCATGACCTCCTCGTCGGCCTGGACGGGCTTGAGGATGGTGGTCCGCGGGCCGATCCGGGCCCGGTCACCGATCGGGACGGCGCCGAGCACGATGGCGCCGGCCTCCAGGACGACGTCGTCGCCCAGCACCGGCAGGCCGGGGCCGCCGCCGATGTCGTGATCGGGCTCCTTCAGCAGGCCGCCGATGGAGGCCTGGATCCCGAAGGCGGCGTCGCGGCCCACGGCGCCGGCGATGACCGTCCCGTAGGGCTGCGGCAGGAACAGGCCGCCGGCGATGCGGCTGGAGGGCGGAATGTCGGCGCCCGTCCACCAGCCGTTCACCAGCCACAGCAGCCACGCCGCCACCCGCCAGCCGCGCTCGTGGGCGTAGCGGGACAGGCGGTAGAGCCAGACCGCGTGGTAGCCCCGGCGCAGGCGGGCCGGTCCGCCGCCGCGGCGGCGCCAGTGATCGCGGTCGGCGGACAGGGCAGCCCGCACCTCGGCCCACCGGAGACGCCCCGCCTCCGCGTCCACTCCGCGCGAGAGACGCAGATCCGGTCCAGCGGCTGTCTCGGACATACGCAGTCCTCCGGTTTTTCCCAACGCGACAACTCTGCAACCATAAATTGAGCTTGCGGTTGCAAGCCATACGCAGCCTGCCACGATGCAATCGTAGGTCGCAGTTTTCAGTCAGGCTTCACCGAGAGATGCTTCGCTTGGTAAACCGATTGTCGGGACGGAGGCGCGCCGGCGGGCTGCGCTACGGCGCGAACCTGCTCGGTCAGGCGGCGGGGCGCGGCGTCTACCTCGCGGCCGGCTTCGCGGCCTTCGTGATGGTCGGCCATTTCGCCGGCCCGGCGGCGCTGGGCCGCTACGGCCTCGCCCTGGCGATCCTCGCGGTGGCGCTGATCGCGGCGGATTTCGGCACCACCCTGACCTTCGGGGCGCGGCTCGGCGCGATCGGGCCAGAGATGCGGGCGGCCGAATTCGGCCGAATGCTGTCGGCGCGCCTCGTCCTCGGTCTCGGGACCGGCGCCGCACTCCTCGGTGTCCTGCCGATGCTGCCGGACGCGATCCGGCCCGCCCTGGCGCTGGCCGCTCTCCTCATGCCGCTCGCGGCCGCCCGCTTCCTCGACGCCCTGTTCCAGGTCTGCGGGCGGCCGGGCTGGTCCGTCTGGCCGTCGCTCGCCAACGCCGCCCTGCTGGTCGGCGGGACGGCACTCGCGCTCTGGCTGCAGCTTCCGGAGGCGGCGCTCAGCCTCGTGGCGGTGGCCGCCGGCATCGCGTACGGCGCGGTCGGGCTGGCGTTGGCGCTGCGCCTCGTGCCCGCCCGCCCCGCCTCGCTGCCGCACGCGCTCGCGACGATCCGGGCCGCGGCGGGGGTGGGCGTCTCGAACGCCCTCGGCTCGCTCAACGGCCGGATCAGCCTGATGATGCTGGCCGCCTTCGCGGGCGCGGCCGAGCTCGGCCAGTTCACGGCCGGCTTCCGGTTCTTCGAGCTCGGCGCCGCGGTGGCGATCACCCTGTGCGCCCCGCTGGTGCCGGTCTTCGGGCGCGCCGTAGGGCCCCTGGTCGACGGACGGTCGCGCGCCGGCACGACCGCCCTGCGCGCGCGGGTCCGCGGCGCGCTGGTCCCGATCCTCGCCGCGTCCTGCGCCGGAGCGGTGGCGACCTGCGCCCTCGCGGAGCCGCTGGTGCGCCTCGCCTGCGGCCCTGATTTCGGCCGCGCCGTCCCGGTGCTGCGCATCGCCACCGGGATGAGCGTCCTGCTGATCGCCGCCACGATCCTGTTCGCGGGCCTCGTCCCGCTGGGCCGGACCGGTTTCGCGGTGCGCGGGAGCGCGGCGGCCTGCGCCACGAACCTCTTCGCCTGCACGCTGCTGATCCCCTGGGACCCGCTCCTCGGCGCGGGCATCGCCGCGCTGCTCGCCGAGGCCGCGATGCTCGGCGTCCTGGCCCAGGCCTTCTGGCGGGAGGCCGGACCGCCCCTCGCCCTGGCCGACGTGCCGATCCTCGCCGCGCCGGCCCTCCTCACCGCCCTCGCCTGGGCCGCCGGTCCCGCCGCCCTGGCGCCCGCGGCGGTGCCCGCCGCCGCGGCCCTCTCGGCCGCCCTCGCGGGGTGGCTGTGCCTGCGCCGCGCCCCGACCGATCCCCTCGACCTCCCGCTCCCGGAAGCCTCCTCATGAGCGATCGACCCGTGCTCTCGGTCATCATCCCGACCTACAACCGCGCCGACACGCTGCGCCTGTGCCTGAGGGCCTTCGACCGGCAGGAGACGGACGCGCCCTTCGAGATCGTCGTCTGCGACGACGGCTCGGCCGACCACACCGGGACGGTCGTCAGCCGCGCCGTCGCTACGGCCCGTATCCCCGTGGTGCACCTGCGCCAGGAGAATGCCGGGGCGAACGCCGCCCGCAACCGAGCCATCGCGGCGGCGCGGGGCGAGCGCCTTCTGATCGTCAACGACGACACGATCCCGGTCCCGAGCCTCGTCGAGGCGCACCGGCTCGCCCACGCCCGGCGGGGCGGCCGGGAGACAGCGATCCTCGGACGGATGACGATCGACCCCGCCCTGCCCTTCTCGCCCTTCTCGGCGCTCCACCACGACGCCTCCTACGACGCGCTGGCGGGCCGCGACGCGGTCGGCTGGGACGCGTTCCTGACCTGCAACGTCAGCGTCGACCGGCGCTTCCTGGAGGAGGCGGGCGGCTTCGACCCGAAGCTGTTCTGGCACGAGGACATCGAGCTCGGCGAGCGGCTGGCCCGGCGCGGCATGCGCCTGTTCTACGCGCCCGAGGCGCTGGGCTACCACCACCACCTCCTGGACGAGGCGGCCTACCTGCGGATCGCTGAGCGCGAGGGCGCGGCGCTGGTGCTGTGGTACCGCAAGCGCCCGGACCTCGTGGCGGATCTCGGCCGGCTCGGCCTCGTCGGGCCGCCGCCGCTGGGCGCGGCGGCGCGCCACCGGGTCGCCGACCTCGCCATGCCGCAGGCGCTCCTGCCCGGCTGGCAGATGGCGGCGCGCGCGCTGACGCGGATCAGCCCCGAGGCCGGCCGCAGCGTGTGGCGGCGGCTGTTCCAGCGGCGCAAGCGCCTCGCCATCGCCCGGGCGCTCGCGGCATGAAGTGGCCCCGCACGATCCTCGGCGCCCTGTCGGCCCTGCTCCTGCCGGTCCTGTCCGCCTGCGGGCCGGCCGGCGCGCAGGTGCAGCAGAACATCCTGGTCGATCCCGCCGGCGGCGCGAAGCCCGGCTACACCACGGTGGCGCGGCTCGCCGACGTGCCCTTCGCCAGTCTCGGTCCCGGATCGAGCGTGCTGGTCCGGGGCGGCAGCTACGGCGACGTCGTGTTCGTCGGGTCCCGCGGGACCGCGGCGGCGCCCGTGACGGTGGCGGCAGAGCCCGGCACGCAGCCGCGCCTGTCCAACTCCGTGGTGTTCGAGAACGCCGCCTACGTCACGGTCACGGGCCTGAGCATCCAGGGCGCGGTGAATTCCGGCTTCATCATCCGGCGGGGATCGAGCCACGTCACGGTCGCGGGCTCGACCGTGTCCCGCTCCGGCCTGGGGATCTGGATCGGCGACGGTGCCGGGGCGGGTCACCGCATCACCGGCAACACCCTCGCCGACAACCAGACCCACGGCGTGGCCGTCGACGTGATCAACGCGCCCGCGGAGGATCCGAGCTACATCCTCGACAACACCGTGACCGGCAACGGCATCCACGGGATGGAGATCAACGGCTCCGGCTACGTCGTGGAGGGCAACCGCGTCTCGGGCAACGGCGTGGGGATGTCGGGCACCTCGGGCATCCACGTCTACGCCAAGGACGCCGCCCAGGACGCCGGCGACCGCAACATCATCCGGTACAACATCGTCACCGGCCAGAAGGAGACCACCGGCCAGGACGGCAACGGCATCCAGATCGACCAGTGGTGCGACGGCAACATCGTCGCGTTCAACGTCGCGGCCGACAACGACGGCGCCGGGATCAACCTGTTCGACGCCGGCTCCAACACGGTGGTCAACAACACGACCACCGGCAACATGCGCGATTCCGGCGGCAAGCACGTCTATCGCGGCGAGATCGTGCTGGCCTCCGACTACACCAAGCAGGTCGACCGCACGTCGAACAACCGGGTGCTCAACAACATCGCCTACGCGACCCGGCCGAACGTGGCCGCGATCGTGGTCGAGGCGACCACCACCGACAACAACAACGCGATCGGGCCGAACTTCCTCGGCAGCGCCGTCGGCGCCCCGCTCTACCGCTGGGGCACGCAGGCCACCGGCGACGGGGCGAGCCTGCCGCTCAACGGCCAGGGTCCCGACCTCACCGGCACGCCCGCCTTCCGCGATCCCGCGAACCCCATGGCCGGCGGGCTCGCCCTGACGGCGCCCCCGGCCCGCGCCGGCATCCCGCTCGGCGCCACCCGCGACATCGCCGGCCAGGCCTACGCCCCCGGCGAGGCCCCGACCTTCGGCGCCTACAGGAGCCCGTAACATGCTTCGCATCGGCATCGACGCGCACGTGCTCACCGGCAAGCCCCAGGGCAGCCGGACCTGGCTCGTGAACATCATCGGGCGGGCCGCCGCCCGCCACCCGGACGCCACCTACGTGGTCTATTCCGGCGACCCGGAGGCCTGCGCCCGCATCGTCTCGGGCGACAACATCGAGCACCAACGGCTGCCGCGCGTGCCCGCGACCGTGCGGCTGACCCTGGTCTGGCCGTGGCTGTTCCTGCGCGACCGTCTGGACACGCTGCTGACCACCTACATCGCCCCGCCGCTGGTGCCGGGCGACCGGCAGGTGGTGGTGGTCCACGACATCCTGTTCGAGACGCATCCCGAGTTCTTCCCCTGGTCGATGCGCTGGCGGAACAAGATCCTGACCCGGCTCTCGGCGCGGCGCGCCAAGCTGGTCCTGACCATCTCCGACTACAGCCGCGACTCCATCGCCAACGTCTACGGCATCGCGCGGGAGCGCATCGCCGAGGTGCGCTGCGGCTCCACGCCGCCGCAGGCGGTCACGGAGCGGACGCCGCTCGCCGACGGGCGCCCCTACCTGCTGATGGTCGGCCGGCTGGAGCCGCGGAAGAACCTCGGCCTCGTCCTCGACGCCTTCGCGCGGCTGCCGCAGGGCGCGGCCCGGCTGATCGTGGTCGGCAAGGGCGACGGCGAGCGGCCCGAGACTCTCGACCGCCTCGCCCGGACGCCGGACGCGGTGCACATCGCCGGCATCGACGACCGGGGCCTGTCCGACCTCTACGCCCGGGCCGCCGCCCTGGTCTTCCCGAGCCGCGGCGAGGGCTGGGGCATCCCGGTGCTCGACAGCCTCGCCCGGGGAACCCCCGTCATCGCCTCGAGCCTGACGGCCATCCCGGAAGCCGGCGGCAGCGCGGCGAGCTACTTCGACCCGGACGCGCCCGACCGGGTCGACCGTCTCGCGGAGCTGATGGGCGCGGCGGTCGAGGGGCGGCTGCCCTTCGACGCCTGCGCGGCGCGGGCCCACGCGGCGCGCCACGACTGGGACGGGCCGGCCGCCACCTTCGTCGACCTGATGCGCCGGAGCTTCACGGCCCGCACGCATCTGCGCGACCTGATCCTGGCCGCGCCGAACCTGCGGGGGTGAAGCGTGGGGGTGACGCGCGGGGGTGGCGCGAGAGGGCGCCGTCGGCCGGCCTAGCGCGCGGCCCCGAGCGCGCCGACGGCGGGGCTCTCCGGACCCTCGTCGGCGATGGGATCCTGGATCAGCGTCCAGTAGCCCAGGGCCGCCACCAGGGCGATCACGGCGCCGGTGATGAAGGCCATGGAGAAATGGCCCGTGCTGCCGACGATGAAGCCCGTCACGGTCGGCGCCAGGGCGCCGCCTATGTAGCCGCCGAAATTCTGCATGGCGCCGAGCGACGCCGTGCAGCTGGCCGGCGCCGCCACGGAGGCCATCGCCCAGGCCGACGACGAGCTCATGTAGACCAGGAACAGCGAGGCCGAGATGCAGGCGATCGCGAGGGTGTCGCTCGGCGTCAGCGCCGCCACCACCGTGAACGCAGCGGTCGCCACCAGGGAGCCGACCATCGGGATCTTGCGGCTGCGGATCGGGTCGACGCCGCGGCGGACGAGGACATCGACGACGCGACCGCCCAGGATCCCGCCCAGCACGCCGAAGGCGAAGGGGATCGAGCCGACGAGGCCGGTCTTCTGCAGGGTGAAGTGCCGCTCGATCTCGAGGTAGCTCGGCAGCCACGCGGTGTAGAGCCACGTCATGTAGATGCAGCCGAAATAGCCGACGATCATCCCCCAGCTGGTGCGGAACCCGAAGAGCCGCCGCCACGCGCTCCAGGTGACCGCGCGGCCGGCGTTCGGGGCATCGCCCTCCTCCAGGAAGGCCCGCTCCCCCGGCGTCAGGTCGGTCTCGCGCGGGTTGCGGAACACGAGGTAGACGATCGCGGCGAGGACGAGGCCGGCCGCGCCCATGATGACGAACATCGCCCGCCAGCCGAAGCTCACCATCAGGAAGGTGAGCAGCGGCAGGGCCAGGAAGGTTCCGAGCGAGGAGGCGCAGTTCCAGATCCCCGTGGCGGTGCCGCGCTGGCGGATGTTGAACCAGTCCCGGGAGACGCGGGCGCAGGTCGGGAAATGCGGCGCCTCGCCGATTCCGAGGACGATCCGTGCGCTCACGAATTGCCAGAACGACGTCACCGCGCCGCCGAGCATCTGGCCGAAGGACCAGCAGGTCAGGCCGAGCGTCAGCGTCAGGCGCGGGCCGAGCCGGTCGGCGAGCGCCCCGGCCGGCAGCTGCGCGAAGGCGTAGGCCCAGAGGAAGGCCGAGAGCAGCAGGCCCATGTCGGGGATCGAGAGGCCGAGATCCTCGCGGATCAGCGGGTTGGCCACCGCCAGGGTGGCCCGGTCGACGTAGTTGACGACGCCCGCGGTCACCAGCAGGGCGAGCGAGATCGTCTGGATGCGGCGCACGCGCGGCGTTGCGGCCAGGGCCATCGTGTCCTCCCCGAATGACGGGCCCCTTGGGGGTCTCCGCGGCCGGCCGGTCCTTCGCGACTCGTGGCGGCCGCGGAGCATTCTGCACCGAACGCCGCCGGACGGAAGGGCCGCCGCCCCTCGCCTCGCGGCGCCGGGCGTCGTAGACGGGCCGCTCCGTCACCCTCCGAGTCCGCCCGTTGCGCCTGATCCAGATCACCCACCACGACCTCGACGGCTACGGCGCCTCGACGGTCGCCGCCGCCTGCGCCCCGGTCGAGCGCGTCGTCCACGTGCCCCGCTACAGCGATGTCGGCCCGGTCTTCGAGGACGAGATCCGGCGCCTCGGCCGCGCGGCGGAGCGCGAGATCCTGCTGATGACCGACCTCGGACTGGAGGAGCAGACCATCGCGGGCCTGAAGAAGTTCGCCGCGATGAACCGGCGCCGCGAGGACGGGCAGAAGCACCGCCTCGTGGTCCTCGACCACCACGCCTCCTCCCTCGACCAGATGCGGCGCCTGGGCCTGGACGCGGCGCCCGACGCCGCGCGGCCGGCGCTCCACCGGATCGACCTGGGCGACCCCGAGATCGCCGTGCTGATCGAGGACGACATCTGCGCCACGCGGATGGCCTTCGAGCACCGCGCCCTGTTCGCCGCGCACGAGGCCGCGACCGACCTGTCGAGCCTGCTCACCGCGGTCGACGCCCTCGACCTCTGGCGCAAGGAGAGCCCCGCCTTCCGGGGCGGCCTCGCCCTGGACGAGCTGTTCTGGGAGGTCGTGTCGAGCTACGTGCCGGTCGGGCATCCCTGGCACGACCGGTTCGTGTCCGAGATCCTGCTCGCGGCCGCCGCCGCCCTGCGGGACGGGGCGAGCCCGGCCGAGCTGGAGCGCCGCGCCTCGGCGCTGCGCGCGGGCGTGGTCGACACCCTGCTGCGCGACGCGCCGGACGACGACCCAGCGCTGACGACGCGCATGCGGCTCGCCCGGGCGCTCGCCCGCTCGGATTCCCTGTTCCGCCCGCTCAAGGACGGCACGCTCCTGTCCTTCGCCCTCGATTCGGGCACCTTCCAGCGGGTCTCCGACCTGATCATGGACGCGGGCCGGGCCAAGCGCGTGGTCAACGTCCAGCGGATGGGCACGCTGTCGTTCCGGTCCAACGACGGCACGGCGCTCGACGGCGCCCGCCTGTTCCGCGGCGGCGGCCACCGCGACGCGGCGGGCGGCCGGCTCCAGAGCGGCTCGGCCTTCTCGATGGCGGACGCGATCGCCCAGGTGGAGCCGGTGCTGAACCCGGAGAAGCCGGCCGGCTCGGACAGCCCCTTCGCGGCGCTGAAGAACTGGAAGGGCTGAGCGGCCGGCCGCCCCGTTCCCGCGGGCGCGGCGACGGCCCTAGAGCCGGAAATCCTCGCCGAGATAGAGCCGGCGCGCGTCCGGGTTCGCCACGATCTCCTCGGGCGTGCCCTCCGTGAGGATGCGGCCGGAATGGGCGATGTAGGCGCGGTCGATCAGGCCCAGCGTCTCGCGGACGTTGTGGTCGGTGATCAGCACGCCGATGCCGCGCTGCTTCAGGTGCTTCACGAGGTCCTGGATGTCGCCGACCGCGATCGGGTCGATGCCCGCGAAGGGCTCGTCCAGCAGCATGAAGGTCGGCGACGAGGCCAGCGCCCGGGCGATCTCGCAGCGCCGCCGCTCGCCGCCCGAGAGCGCGATCGAGGGCGATTTGCGCAGGCGCGCGATGTCGAACTCCTCGAGCAGCGAGTCGAGCTTGCGCGCGCGCGCCTTGCGGTCCGGCTCGACCACCTCCAGCACCGCCCGGATGTTGTCCTCCACGGTGAGCCCGCGGAAGATCGAGGCCTCCTGCGGCAGGTAGCCGATCCCGAGCCGCGCCCGCTGGTACATGGGCAGGTGCGTGATCGGCAGGCCGTCCAGGGTGATGTGGCCGCGATCGGCCGCGACCAGCCCGGTGATCATGTAGAAGATCGTGGTCTTGCCGGCGCCGTTCGGCCCGAGCAGCCCGACGGCCTCGCCGGTGCGCACGGTGAGGCCGGCCTCGTGGACGACCGTGCGGGCGCCGTAGCTCTTGCGCAGGCCGCGCACGCTGAGGATGCCGAGACCGCCCTCCTCGGCCGCGGACCAGCCGTCGGCCTCGGCCGGCTGTTCGGCCTGCCGCGCGCGCCGGCCGAACAGCCGGCCGAGCCAGCCCGTCCGGGCCGGCTCCTGCGGGCCCGCCTGGAACGCCACGGCGCCGCTCAATCGACCTGCGCCTTCGGCCTGGGCGGCGGCTGGCTGCAGCCCTTCGCCTTGCCGTCCTTGGCGTCGGACTTCTCGCCGGGCACGAACAGGGCCGAGACGCGGCCGCCCGCCACCGGGTCCATGTTCGCGCGCCCGGTGTTCATGTCGTAGACGAGCCGCTGCCCGCGGGTGACGTTCTGGCACTGGCTCAGGACGACGTTGCCGGTCAGCACGATCCGCTTGGCGTCCTGGTCGAACACCGCGTGATCGCCCGTGGCGACCTGGTCCTTCTGCACCACCGTCACCGGCCCGGCGCAGTCGACCTTCTGGATCCCGTTCTCGGCGGGGTTCCGCGGCGCCGCGTCGGCGCCCTCGTCCCGCGCCTCGGTCTTGGCGTCGCCCTTGGCGCCCTTGCCCGGCGCATCCTTGCCGCGCTTGTAGGTCACCGTCATGGTCGAGCAGCGGATGGTGCTGTCGCCCTGCACGGCCACGACGTTGCCGGCGAAGACCGCCTTGTTCTCCCGGTCGAACACGTCGAGCCGGTCGGCGTCGATCTTGATCGGATCCTTGCCGCCGCCACCGATATTGCCGAAGGGCGAATCCTTGCGCGCCGGCTTCTCGGCCAGCGCCGGACCGGCGAGGACCACCCCGGCCGCCAGGGCGGCGCAGAGGAGGCGGGCGGCGCTCATCGGGCACCGTCCGCGGCTTCGGCGTCCGAGGTCAGGATGCGGGCCTGCGGCTTCTCCCCCGGCGCGTCGCTGACGATGACCACGTGGACGTTGCCCACGAAGGAGATCCGCTTGCCGTTCTCGACGACGTCGAGGGTGTCGGCCTTCACGTTGGCCCGCGCGCTCGAGACGGTGACGGGCTCCTGCGAGCTGATGGAGCCGGTCTTGAACGCGACGGCGGCGGAGCGCAGGCGCGCCTCCTCGCCCTTGTCGGTCCAGATGCGGATGTCGTCCTTCAGGTCGAGCGCCTCGCGGGCGGTGTCGAACAGGCCCGACGTCGCCGAGAGGCGGGCGATGCCGCCCTGGTCGTCGGTGGCGATGTGGCCGCGCATCTGCTGCAGCTCGATCTGGCTCGGCTTGCGGACGTCCTGGAGGGCGGCGTCGGCCGTCACCTCGTAGCCGCGCGTGCCCTGGCGGAAGCCCGAGAGCCGCGGGTTCTCCATGCGGACCTTGGAGCCGGCCAGCGTCACCGGGCCGACCGAGACGCCCGGCAGCTGCGCCGCGAAGGGATTGAACAGGTAGCCCAGCAGCAGCGCCACCGCGCCGCCGGCGACCACCGGGATCAGCCGACGCATGGTGCGCACGCGTCCGCTGTGGCGGTACGCCCGGGCGTGGGCCCGGGTCCGCGCCGCCGCGACCGCCTGTCCGTTGCCGGCTTCAGCCTCGACCGGGTTCATGCAGCGTCCGTGAGGCGCGCCCGAGGCGCGCGAGAGGGTTCGGCTCAGACGCCTGCGGCCCCCACCGCGCCCGCGCCTTCGGCCGGGCAATGATCCCGACCGGTGGCGAAGTTATGGCTCGACCATTTCCGAATGATCAACCGAACCCACAATCATCCCGAACGGATGTGTGTGCAGACACACGCCGCGCGCGGCGTCCCGGCAGCGCGCGGCGCGGGTCTCCGTAGTCCTACGCGCCCCGCGCGGCCGCGAGCGCCGCCGCCACCGTGCGGGCGAAGGCCGCCGGGTCGCGGGGGCTGTCGCCGTCCTGGATGCGGGCGAGGTCGAGGAGCGTGCCGGCGGCCTGCGGCACCTCCGATTCGGGTGCCGCGGCCAGCGCCCGAATCAGCGGGTGGCGCGGGTTGATCTCTAGGACCGGCTGCCCCGCACCGGCCCGCCCGGCCCGGCGCATGAGCCGCTGCATCTGCAGGTCCGGCCCGCCGGTGCCGGCCGAGAGGACCACGGCCGAATCGACGAGCCGGTCGGTGGTGCGCACGTCCGAGACCTCGGCGCCGAGGGCCGCCTTCACGGCGGCGACGAAGGCGTCGATGCCCTCCGGCGCCTCCGGCTGCTCGCCCTCCGGCGCGAACTTCGACAGGTCGAGGCCGCCCTTGGTGATCGAGCGGAGCGGCTTCTCGTCGAAGGTGCCGAGCTGATCGGGCCAGAAGGCGTCGACGTGGTCGGAGAGGAGCAGCACCTCGAGGCCGCGGGCCCGGAAGCCCTCCAGCTGCGGCGACGACTTGAGCGCCTCGGCGTCGTCGGCGACGAGGTAGTAGATCGCCTCCTGGCCGTCCTTCATGCGGGACACGTAGTCGGGCAGCGAGGTCCAGCCCTCGACCGCCGAGGAGCGGAAGCGCAGGAGCGGCGCGATCTCGCCCCGGCGCTCGAAATCCTCGTAGATGCCCTCCTTGAGGACGGGGCCGAAATTCTCCCAGAAGGACTGGTAGCCCTCCGCGTCCTTGGCGCGGGTGCTGAGTTCGGAGACGACGCGCCCGGTGACCGCGCGGCGGATCCGGGCGAGCGCCGGGGTCGATTGCAGCATCTCGCGGGAGACGTTCAGCGGCAGGTCCTCGGTGTCGACCACGCCCTGGACGAAGCGCAGCCACGGCGGCAGCAGCTCGGCCTCGTCGGTGATGAACATCCGCCGGACATGCAGCCGGACCTTGCTCTGCCGCTCGTTCTCGAGGGCCTGGAACGGCTTCGAGCCGGGGATGAACAGAAGCGCGGAGAACTCGAGCTGCCCCTCGGCGCGCCAGTGGAGCGTCGCCCACGGCTTGTCGAAGTTCATGCCGATGGAGTGGTAGAATTCCTCGTACTGCTCCTCGGTGACCTCGGACTTCGCCTTGCGCCAGAGCGCGGTGCCCTGGTTGGCCGACTCGTCCTTGCCGTCGCGCACGACGGCGATCGGCACCGTGATGAAGTCGGCCCATTTCCGCACGAGATGGTCGAGGCGGTAGGGCTCGAGGTACTCGTCGGCATCCGCCTTGAGGTGCAGCACGATGTCGGTGCCGGGCTCGGCCCGCGTCGCCGGCTCCAGCGTGTAGCTGCCCTGCCCCTCCGAGGCCCAGGTCCAGGCCTCGTCGCTGCCGGCGCGGCGCGACGTGACGGTGACGCGGTCGGCGACCATGAAGGCCGAGTAGAAGCCGACGCCGAACTGGCCGATCAGGCTCGGCCGGTCCTCGGCCTTGGCGGATTCGAGCGTCTGCGAGAAGGCCCGCGTGCCGGAGCGCGCGATGGTGCCGAGGTTGGTGGCGAGATCCTCCTTGGTCATGCCGATGCCGGCGTCCGACACGGTGAGGGTCCGCGCCTCCTTGTCGGGCGCGATGCGGACCTTGGCGTCCGGCGGCAGCGCGCTCGCCGCCGAGGTCAGGGCCTCGAACCGCCGCCGGTCCATGGCGTCGGCCGCGTTGGCGACGAGTTCGCGCAGGAAGATCTCGCGGTCGGAGTAGAGCGCGTGCACGACGAGGTCGAGGAGGCGTCCCACCTCCGCCCCGAATTCGTGCCGCTCGATCGTCTCGCTCACGGGTGATGCCTCCGCTGTGGGGAAATTGCGGTGGCGATATGCTGGCGAACGGGGCCGTTTTCAATGCGAAAGACGGCCGGCCCCGGCCTCCGACGCGCGCCTCGGGCAGCGCCCCCGCGCGCCGCGGCCGGTCAGATCTCGATCTCGGTGCCCACCTCGACGATCTGCCGGGTCGGCAGGCCGAAATGGGCGCCGGTGCGCTCGGCGTTCCGCTTCATGAAGGCGAACAGGCCCTCCCGCCACGGCGCCATGCCGGGATGGGTCGGCGACGGGATCACCACCTCGTGGCCCACGAAATACGTCATGTCCTCCAGATATTCCGGCGGCAGCAGCCCGCTCGCCACCGCGCATTGCAGCCCCTCGGGGATCGAGGCGGTCTGCATGAAGCCGTAGCGCAGCACGACGCGCTCCATGCCGGGCGTGTACTTCGAGATCGCCTTGCGGATCCCCTGCGCCACCAGCGTCACCTGCGCCCGCTCGCTCGCCGGGATCACCGGCTCCTCCTCGTAGACGACGGTGATCAGCAGGATCCGCTCGTGCAGGCAGCGGCTGCGCTCCAGCAGGCGGCCGAGCGCCATCGGGATGCCCTCGGTGGCGGCGGTCAGGAAGGCCGCGGTGCCGGGCAGCGTCACCGGCGGGTGCGAGCCGAGGCTGGAGAGGAAGGAGGCCTCGGACATGCGCATGGTCTGGCGGACGGATTCGAGGACGTGGTTGCCCTTCATCCAGGTCAGCATCAGGAAGGCGACCACGCCGGCGAGCAGCAGCGGAAACCAGCCGCCCTCGAACAGCTTCACGCTGTTGGCGGAGAAGAACACGAGGTCGATGCCGAGGAAGAAGCCGTTGACCGCGAGGACCAGGACCGGGTTGTAGCCCCAGCGGAGCGCGATCAGCGCGGCGAGCAGCGTGGTGATGCCCATGAGCGCCGAGACCGCGATGCCGTAGGCGCCGGCCAGGGCGTCGGAGGAGCCGAACACCACCACGGCCGTCAGGGTCGCCACGGCGAGCAGCCAGTTCACCGCCGGCACGTAGATCTGGCCGCGCTCGTCCTCATCGGTGTGCACCACCCGCATCATCGGCATGAAGCCGAGCTGGATC
Organism: Methylobacterium sp. D53M; assembly: GCF_053345625.1. Taxonomy (NCBI): domain Bacteria; kingdom Pseudomonadati; phylum Pseudomonadota; class Alphaproteobacteria; order Hyphomicrobiales; family Methylobacteriaceae; genus Methylobacterium; species Methylobacterium sp. D53M. The sequence goes on along the minus strand of NZ_JBKFAL010000002.1, from coordinate 536,084 downwards.
GACTGCTGGGTGAGCGAGTAGACGCCCGAGATCACCGCCTGCGAGGCGATGACGGTCGCCATCGTGGCGAGCGCCACCAGCGGGTAATGCGCCCAGTCCGGCGCGAGCCGGTAGAACGGGTTCTCGATCGCGCTCGGGTCGGCGATGATCAGCGCGCCCTGGCCGCAATAGTGGATCAGCAGCGCCGGCAGCACGAGGCCGAACCACGCGATCCGGATCGCCGGGGCGCCGAAATGGCCGAGATCGGCGTACATCGCCTCGCCGCCGGTCACCGCCAGGAAGGCCGCGCCGAGCATCAGGAAGCTGACGTGCCAGCCGGCATGGATCAGGAAGTCCACCGCCCGGAACGGGTTGGCCGCCGCCAGGATCTCCGGCGCGTGCAGGATGCTCGGGACCGCGAGCAGGACCAGGACGACGAACCAGACGAGCATGACCGGCCCGAACACCCGGCCGATGGCGGCGACGCCCTTGTGCTGGACCAAGAACAGACCGACCAGGATCACCAGCGTGATCGGCACGACGTACGGCCCGAGCGCCGGCGCGTCGATCTTCAACCCCTCGATCGCCGACAGCACCGAGATCGCCGGCGTGATCGCGCCGTCGCCGTAGAGCAGCGCCGCGCCCACCAGCCCGACCACCAGCAGCAGCGCCTTCCACGTCCCCGGCCTGGCATGCCGCGCGCCGAGCAGCGCCAGCATGGCGACGATGCCGCCCTCGCCGCGGTTGTCGGCGCGCAGGATCAGCACCGCGTATTTCAGCGACACGATCAGGATCAGCGACCACAGGATCAGCGACACCGCGCCGGTGGCCGCCGCCGGCACCGAGGCGCCGCCGCTGGTCGCGGCCTTCACCGCCTCCTTGAACGCGTAGAGCGGGCTCGTGCCGATATCGCCGTACACGACGCCCAGCGCGCCCAGCATCAGCGCGCCGCCGGGCCCGTGCCGGACCGCGCCGGGCTTGCGCGCCACCGGCGCCGCCGGACGATCGACCGCCGGGGCAGCCGCGGAAGGCAGGGCTTGGCTCACGGTCGGGTCCGGTCGATGGCGTCGCGGTTGGCCGAAATCTTAGCGCGTCGGTCGCGCGGCGATAGACTCGGCAGATCTCCCGAGCGACCGCGGCGAAGACTTGTCACCCGAACGTGATGACAGTCGAGCGAACGCTTCGGCCCCGCCGCGCCGGCGGCGCGCGGGGCCCGCCGGTCAGGCGGCGTCGAGCCCCAGGTCGATGATCGCCGCCGAATGGGTGATCCAGCCGCAGGAGATCAGGTCGACCCCCGAGGCCGCGACCGCGCCCACCGTCTCGCGGGTGATCCGGCCCGACGCCTCGGCGAGGGCGCGGCCGTCGATCATCGCCACGGCGCGGCGGAGCAGGTCGGGCCCCATATTGTCGAGGAGCACCGCGTCGATCCCGACCGACAGGGCCTCCTCCAGCTGCTCCAGGCTGTCGACCTCGCACTCGATCTTCACCAAGTGGCCGGCCCGGGACCGGGCGCGCTCGATCGCCGGGACGATGCCGCCGGCCACCGCCACGTGGTTGTCCTTGATCAGCACCGCGTCGTCGAGGCCGAAGCGGTGGTTCGAGCCGCCGCCGGCCCGGACCGCGTGCTTCTCCAGGGCGCGCAGGCCCGGCGTCGTCTTGCGGGTGCAGACGATCGAGGCCTTGCCGTGCGGGCGCGCGGCCTCGACGAGGCCGTGGGTGGCGGTGGCCACGCCCGACATCCGGCAGAGCAGGTTCAGCGCCACGCGCTCGGCCGTCAGGATCGCCCGCGCCGGCCCCTCGAGGCGCAGCACCACGTCGCCCGGCGCCACGCGGGCGCCGTCGCCGCGCTCGACCGTCACGGTGACGGCCGGGTCCACCAGCGCGAAGGCGATGGCGGCGGCGTCGGTGCCCGAGATGACGCCGTCCTGCCGGGAGGCGATCACGCCGCGCATCCGCTCGCCCGGGGGGACGATGGCGTCGGTGGTGATGTCGCCGGCCCGGCCGAGATCCTCCAGCAGGGCGGCGCGCACCACGGGCTCCACGAGGAGCCGCGGCAGGGGGAGGATCTCATCGGAGAGAACCGACTGGGTCATGGCGTCAGCGCCTCCTCGGCGGACGGGGTCGCGGCGATCGGGTCGGCCAGCGCGGCCTCGGTGTGCGCGGCCGGGGCGAGGTGGGGGAAGTCGCTGCGCCAGTGGGCGCCGCGGCTCTCCCGGCGGGCGAGCGCGCCGCGGGCGATGAGCAGCGCCACGAGGGCGGCGTCGCAGGTCTCAGCCCCCGCCTCGAGGACGGCGACGGCTTCCTCGAGGCCGGCGGCGTCGCGCACGACGCCGACCCTGCGCTCCATCAGCGCGCGGATCGCCGGCAGGTCGCCGGCGGCACGGACAGACACGGCCTCGGGCACGATCGCGGCGGGCGGCGGCGCGTCGAGCCCGTCGGCGATGAAGCGCGCGTAGGCGAGGCCCTCCAGCAGGGAGTTGCTGGCGAGCCGGTTGGCGCCGTGGAGGCCCGTCGAGGAGACCTCGCCGCAGGCGTAGAGGCCCGGCACCGAGGTGGCACCGTACGCGTCCACCTTCACGCCGCCCATGTGGTAGTGCGCCGCCGGGCGGACCGGGATCGGCTGCACGGCGGGGTCGATGCCGGCGGCGGCGCAGAGCCCCGCCACGGTCGGGAAGCGCGTCGGCATCGCGGCGCCGAGCGCGCCGCGGGCGTCGAGATAGACCGTGCGGCCCCGCTGCAGCGCCTGGAAGATGCCGCGGGCGACCACGTCGCGCGGCGCGAGGTCGCCGCCCGCGATGCCGGCCATCACGGCGGCGCCGGTCTCGTCGATGAGGCGGGCGCCCTCGCCGCGCAGGGCCTCGGTGGCGAGCGGCATCGGGTCGGCGCCGGCCGCGATGGCGGTCGGGTGGAACTGCACGAACTCCATGTCGCGCATCACCGCGCCGGCCCGGGCGGCCAGCGCCAGCCCGCGGCCGACGGCGCCCGGCGGGTTGGTGGTCGCCGCGTAGAGGGCGCCGACGCCGCCGGTGGCGAGCACCACCGCGCGGGCCGGGATGCGGAACAGCGCGCCGTCGCGCTCGGCGACGATGCCGGCCACCGCCCCGCGCGTGTCCCGGAGCAGGTCGCAGGCCCGCGCCGTGACGACCTCCACGGACGGCGCCGACAGCACGGCCCGCACGAGCCCTTCGAGGACGCGGGCGCCGGTGGCGTCGCCGCCGGAGCGGACGATGCGGCGGCGTCCGTGGGCCGCCTCGAGCCCGAGGGCCAGCGCGCCGTCGTCGGTGCGGTCGAACGGGACGCCGATCCGCACGAGCCAGTCGATCAGCGCGGGGCCCTCCGCGGCGACCCGGAGCGCCACGTCGGGCTCGGTGAGCCCGGCGCCGGCGGCCTCCGTGTCGGCGGCGTGGAGCGCCGCCGCGTCGTCGGCGCCGACCGCGGCCGCGATGCCGCCCTGGGCCCAGCCGGTGGCGGTGCCGAGGCCGAGGGCCGAGGCCGTGACCAGCGTCACCGGGCGGGGCGCGAGGCGCAGCGCGACGCTGAGGCCCGCGACGCCGCCGCCGACCACGACGACGCGGTCGGCGCTGTTCGGGGAGATCGCGTTCATCGTGTGCGCACCTCGAGCATGCGCTCGACCGCGGCCCGGGCGCGGTCGGCGAGCGCCGGGTCGACCGTGACCTCGTGGGTCATCGTCTCGAGCGACCGCCGGATGTTGCGCAGGCTCATCCGCTTCATGTGCGGGCACATGTTGCAGGGCTTGATGAACTCGATGTCCGGGTTCTGCGCCGCGATGTTGTCCGCCATGGAGCACTCGGTGACGAGCACCACCTGCTTCGGCCGCTTCTCGACGACGAAGTCCATCATCATCGCGGTGGAGCCCGAGAAGTCCGATTCGGCCACCACGTCCGGCGGGCATTCCGGGTGCGCGATCACGGTCACCCCGGGATAGCTGTCGCGGACGTCGCGGATGTCGGCCGGGGTGAAGCGCTCGTGCACCTCGCAGTGGCCGGCCCAGGTCAGGATCTCGACCTCCGGGATCTCGGCCTGGACGTTCTGCGCGAGGAACTCGTCGGGGATCATGAGGACGCGGGGTGCGTTCAGCGACCTGACCACCGCGACGGCGTTGCCGGAGGTGCAGCACAGGTCGGACTCGGCTTTCACGGCCGCCGAGGTGTTCACGTAGGTCACGATCGGCACGCCCGGGTATTTGGCGCGCAGGCCGCGCACGTCTGCGGCGGTGATCGAATCGGCCAGCGAGCAGCCGGCGCCCATGTCGGGGATGAGCACGGTCTTGCTCGGGTTCAGGAGCTTGGCCGTCTCGGCCATGAAGTGGACGCCCGCCAGCACGATCACGTCAGCGTTCACGTTCACCGCCTCGCGGGCCAGCGCGAGGCTGTCGCCCACGATGTCGGCCACCGTGTGGAAGATCTCGGGCGCCTGATAGTTGTGCGCCAGGATCACGGCGTTGCGCTCCCGCTTCAGGCGCAGGATCGCCTCGATGTCGGGGGCGAGCGCCGGCCACTCGATCGCGGGGACGTGCCGGCTGACGCGTGCGTACAGATCCGGAAGGGGCAGGCCCGGGATCGTCGAGCGGGAGACGGGTGCAACGGTCGCCGTCATGGCGTCCTCCATTATGCTCAGTTTGAGCATTGTGCCGTCTAACTTATGGGGGCCGGACGCGCCTGTCCAGATATGCTAGCTGTGAGCATAAATCTTTTGCGGTGCGATGTTACGCTGCGCCGCCGAAGGCTCGAGCGCTCAGCAGAAGGTCGCCGGGTCCGGCCCGATCCGGCCGTCGGCCCGGTCGAGGCCGGCGATCCGCGCCATCTCGTCCGCGCCGAGCTCGAAATCGTACAGCGCGATGTTCTCGGCGATGCGCCGCGGGGTGGCGGTCTTGGGGATCGCCACGCATCCGATCTGGATCTGCCAGCGGAGCACCACCTGGGCGGGCGTCTTCCCGTGCGCTTCCGCGATCGCGAGGATGGCCGGGTCGTTCAGCTCCTTGCCCCGGCCCAGCGGGCTCCACGACTCGGTCACGATCCCGTGACGGGCGTCCTCCGCGCGCGGTTCTTTGCGCTGGAAATAGGGGTGCAGCTCGATCTGGTTGACGGCCGGGGCCACGTCGGTCTCGCCGATCAGCGTGGCGAGATGCTCGGGCGAGAAGTTCGACACGCCGATGGACTTCGCACGGCCCTCCTTCCGGAGCTCGATCAGCGTCTTCCAGGTCTCGACGAACAGACGACGCTGCGGGCACGGCCAGTGGATCAGGTACAGGTCAACATATGGGAGACCGAGTTGCCGCAGGCTCTCGTCGAAGGCGCGCCGCGCCTCGTCGCGGCCCTGGCGATCGTTCCAGAGCTTCGTGGTGAGGAAGATCTCCTCGCGGGGGATCCCCGCGTCCCGGATGCCGCGCCCGACGCCCGCCTCGTTGCCGTACGCCGCGGCCGTGTCGATAAGCCGATAGCCGGCGCGGAGGGCCTGTCCGACGAGATCCGGAGCCTGGGCGTCCGAGAGCTGCCAGCAGCCGTAGCCGATCTGCGGGATGTGTCGGCCGTCGTTGAGCGGCAGGGTCGGGATAGCCATGAGGCGAGGCTCCGGTGTCGTGGTCCGATCAACCCAAACGCTCGCAGCGGGACGCGTTCCAAGGCGTCCCCGTTCTCGCGAGCGCAGCGGAGCAAGGAAGGAGCGATCGGGTCACGACCTGGGCCCAGCGCCCTTAGCGGCGGAGCCGCGCTGAACGGGCGCAGTCTGGACAGGATCTAATCCAGCCGGCCGGACGTTGGCGGACCAGATTCCAAGCTGCGCGCGGCGTCCCACGCGCGGTGCACGGGCTGGATGGCAGCATGACAGACGCGACTCCGACGAAGCCGCTCGCGCTGACGCGGCGTGCCGTGGTGGAGGGCTGTGCGGTGGCCGGCGCACTCGGTGCCCTCGGGTTCCGGCCCAGTCCCGCGATGTCCGCGGCGGCGCCGGGCGATCCGGCTCCGCAGACCATGCCGGTGCGGCTCAGCATCAATGGCCAACCGCACGATCTCGTCCTCGACACCCGCACGACGCTCCTCGACGCTCTGCGCGAGCACCTCGCGCTCACCGGCACCAAGAAGGGCTGCGATCACGGCCAGTGCGGGGCCTGCACGGTCCTGGTCGACGGCCGGCGGATCAATTCCTGCCTGACGCTCGCGGCGATGCATGAGGGCGACCCGATCACCACGATCGAGGGCTTGGCGGACGGGGACAAGCTCCACCCGATGCAGGCGGCGTTCCTGGAGCATGACGGCTTCCAGTGCGGCTACTGTACGCCGGGCCAGATCTGCTCGTCGGTCGGCATGCTGAGCGAGGCCAAGGCCGGCTGGCCGAGCCACGTCACCGAGGACGTCGCGGCGACTCCGACGCTCAGCGACGCCGAGATTCGCGAGCGGATGAGCGGCAACATCTGCCGCTGCAGCGCCTACCCGAACATCGTCGCGGCGATTCGCGACGCCGCCGCCACCAAACTCTGAGGAGGCGCAGATGAAGGCCTTTGCCTACGAGCGCCCCGCCACCGTGCAGGACGCCGCGAAGCTCGCGGCCGAGCGGCCGAACGCCAAGTTCATCGCCGGCGGCACCAACCTCCTTGACCTGATGAAGCTTCAGATCGAGACCCCGGCGACGCTGATCGACGTCAACCGGCTGCCGCTCGACACGGTCGAGGCCACGCAGGACGGCGGCCTGCGCATCGGCGCCCTGGTGCGGAACGCCGACCTCGCGGCCGACACGCGGGTCCGAAAGGACTACGCCGTGCTGGCGAAGGCGCTGCTGGCCGGCGCCTCGGGGCAGTTACGCAACAAGGCGACCACCGCCGGCAACCTCCTCCAGCGGACGCGCTGCTACTACTTCTACGACACGGCCATGCCCTGCAATAAGCGCGAGCCCGGTTCCGGTTGCTCGGCGATCGGCGGGTTCAACCGGATCATGGCGGTGGTCGGGGCGAGCGAGGCCTGCATCGCCACCAACCCGTCCGACATGAACGTCGCCATGCGCGCCCTCGACGCGACGGTGGAGACGGTGAACCCGGACGGGCAGGCACGCAGCATACCGATCGCCGACTTCCACCGGCTGCCGGGCGACACGCCGCAGATCGAGACAGAGCTGCGCAGGGGTGAGATCATTACGGCCGTGACGCTGCCGAAGCCGGTGGCCGGCACGCACATCTACCGGAAGGTCCGCGACCGGGCGTCCTACGCGTTCGCGACCGTGTCGGTGGCCGCCGTGATCGCGGGCGCCGAGGGTGGCAAGCCCCAGGCCGCGCGGCTCGCCTTCGGCGGCCTGGCGCACAAGCCCTGGCGGGTGGCCGAGGCAGAGACGGCGCTGGTGCAGACCGGCTCGGCCGACGCCGCCGCCGACGCGGTGCTCAAGGGCGCCCGCGGCTACGGCAGCAACGACTTCAAGATCCCGCTGACGCGCCGGACCCTTCGGGCCGTCGTGGCGCAGGCGACCCGCGCGTAGATCCCGGCAAGGACCGTTCCCATGGAGATGAACCAGCCGATCGGCCGGACGCCCCTCGACGACCGGCCCGACGGGCTCGTCGGCAAGCCGCTGAACCGGGTCGAAGGCAAGCTCAAGGTCACGGGTCACGCGCCCTACGCGTACGAGACCCGGGCCCTGAAGAACCCCGCCTACGGCTTCATCGTGGCGGCCACGATCGCGGCCGGCACGATCCGGTCGATCGACGCGGAGGCCGCCCGCAAGGCGCCCGGCGCGATCTTGGTGATGACCCACGAGAACATGCCCGAGCAGGGCGAGAAGAAGGAGCAGGTCTGGCCGCAGCTCCAGGGGACGGAGGTCCGGTTCTACGGGCAGCCGGTCGCCTTCGTGGTCGCCGAGACCTTCGAGCAGGCGCGCGCCGCCGCGATGCTGGTCAAGGTCCGGTACGACGCGGCCAAGCCCAAGGGGCGGCTCAAGGACAGCCTGGCGGCGGCCTACGAGCCGAAGCCGGTCAACTCGCCGCCGGATTCCAAGCTCGGCGACTTCGACGCCGCCTTCGCGGCCGCACCGGTCAAGCTCGACGTGGAGTATGTCACGCCGAACCAGATCCACGCGCAGATGGAGCCGCACGCCACCATCGCGTCCTGGGAGGGCGACGGGGTCGTGCTCTACACGGCCAACCAGATGCCGAACCGGGGCCAGAAATCCCTCGGCTCGGTGCTCAAGCTCCCCCCCGAGAAGGTGCGCATCGTCAGCCCCTATATCGGCGGCGGATTCGGCGCGAAGCTGCAGGTCCAGCCGGAGGCGACGCTCGCGATCCTGGCCTCGAAGGTGATCCAGCGTCCCGTGAAGGTCGCGCTCACCCGGCAGCAGGAGTTCCACGTCGCGACCCACCGGACTGACACGATCCAGCGGATCCGCCTCGGCGCCGACCGCGACGGCCGTCTCTCCGCGATCAGCCACGAATCCTGGTCCGACACCGCCGAGGGCGACGGGTTCTTCGAGACCTCCGCCAATGTCACCCGCTCTCTGTACGCCGCGCAGAACCGCGTGACGCGGCACCGGCTGGTGAACCTCAACATGCCGATCGCCTCGGCGATGCGCGCTCCCGGGGAGGCCGTAGGCCAGCTCGCCTTCGAGTGCGCCATGGACGAGCTCGCCGAGCAGCTGAAGATCGACCCGATCGAACTCCGGGTGCGCAACGAGCCGGCCGAGGATCCCGAGAAGAAAGTCCCGTTCTCGACCCGCAAGCTGGTGCCTTGCATGCACGAGGGCGCGCGCCTGTTCGGCTGGGACAGGCGGCAGGCCGCGGGCTCCCGGCGCGAGGGCAACTGGCTCGTCGGCATGGGCATGTCGGCGGCCGCGCGCCTCAACCCGCTGATGCCGTCCGCCGCGAAGGTCCGCCTCGGGCCGGACGGCGTGCTGGTGGTGCGGATGGCGATGACCGATCCCGGCACCGGCACCTACACGATCCTCACCCAGATCGCCGGCGAGATGCTGGGGCTGCCGCCCGAGCGCGTGCGGGTCGAGATGGGCGACACCGAGTTCCCGTTCGCGGCCGGCTCCGGGGGATCCTTCGGCGCCGGCTCGGCGGGCTCGGCGCTCTACGTCGCCTGCGACAACCTCCGGCAGGCCCTGCTCAAGGCCGGCGACCTCAACCCGGACGGCGCCACCTTCCGCGACGGCGCGGTCACGTCCGGCAACCGCACCGAGTCGCTCACCGATCTCGCCAAGTCCGGGCTGGAGGCCTCCGGCGAGATCAAGCCTGGAGACATGAAGCAGAAGTTCTCGCAGTACTCGTACGGGGCGCACTTCGCAGAGGTCGGGGTCGACGTCGATACCGGTGAGATCCGGCTGCGGCGGATGCTCGGCGTGTTCACCGGCGGGCGCATCCTCAACGCCAAGACCGCGCGCAGCCAAGCGATCGGCGGCATGACCTTCGGCGTCGGCGCGGCGCTGATGGAGGATGCCGTGGTCGATCCGCGCTACAGCTTCTTCGTCAACCACGACATGGCCGAGTACCACGTGCCGGTCCACGCCGACCTCCCGGAGATCGACGCGGTGTTCCTGCCGGAGCTCGACGACAAGGCGAACCCGCTGAAGAGCAAGGGGCTCGGTGAGCTCGGCATCTGCGGCGCCGGCGCCTCGCTCGCCAACGCGATCTACAACGCCACCGGGATCCGGGTCCGCGACTACCCGATGACCCTCGACAAGATGCTCAAGGGCTTCGAGGAGCAGGAGGGCCAGGCGCAGCGGCGGACCTGAGGGCCAGACTGCCCGGGGGCCGCGCTCGCCGGCGGAGCGACGGCCCCAGTTGACGCAGGCGCGCCCAGGCGGGACACCCGGCGAAAAGCCGCCCGCGGGGAGCGCCCGGTGTCCGACAGCCAGCACGATGACCGCCGTCCGCCGGCCCGCTTCAACGCGGCGCGGTACTGCCTCGCCGAGAACGCGCGCCTGCGTCCCGACAAGACCGCCCTGGTGATGGTCGGCGAAGGCACGGCGGACCGCCTCAGCTTCGGCGAAGTCGAGCGGGCGGTGCGCGGCATCGCGGCGGGTCTCCTCGGCCTCGGCCTGAGGCCCGGCGACCGGGTGATGATCCGGATGGGCAACGAGGCCGACTACGTCCTCGTCTACTTCGGTGCCCTGACGGCCGGCCTCGTGGCGCTGCCGTCCTCGCCGCAGCTCACCGAGAGCGAGGCGGCGTTCCTCATGGACAATTCCGGGGCCGCCGCCGTGGTGATCGGAAGCGGCTGCACGGTCGCGCCCGAGGCCCTGGGCGGGCGCCTCCTGCTCGACGCCGCCGCGGTCTCCGCCCTGAAGGCTGGCGCGCCCCTGCCCGACTACGCCGACACCGCCGCCGACGACCCGGCGATGCTGATCTACACGTCCGGCACGACCAGCCGGCCGAAGGGCGTGCTGCACGCGCACCGCGCCGCCTATGGCCGCCGCCCCATGCTCGACCACTGGCTCGGGCTCACCGAATCCGACGTGATGCTCCACGCCGGCACCATGAACTGGACCTACACGCTGGGCGTCGGCCTGAGCGATCCCTGGTCGGTGGGCGCGACCGCGGTGCTCTACAATGGCCCGCGCGATCCCGGGGTCTGGCCGCGCCTGATCGCGGCGTACGGCGCGACCCTGTTCGCCGCCGTCCCGACGCTCTACCGCCAGATCCTCAAGTACGGCGACCTCGGCGCCCACGACCTGTCGAGCCTCCGCCACGGCTGCACGGCCGGCGAGCCCCTCGCGGTGGAGCTGCTGGAGGCTTGGCGGCAGGCCACCGGCAAGCCCCTCTACGAGGCGCTGGGGATGAGCGAGATCTCGACCTACATCTCCAGCGGCCCGACCATCCCGGTGCGCCCCGGCTCGCCCGGCAAGCCGCAGCCGGGCCGGCGGGTGGCGATCCTGCCCGTGGCGGGCGAGCCCGAGCCGCTCCCGGCCGGAGAGAGCGGGCTCCTCGCCGTCCACCGGACCGAGCCGGCGCTGATGCTCGGCTACTGGAACCGGCCGGAGGAAGAGGCGGAGGTCATGCGCGGCGACTGGTTCGTCGGCGGCGATCTCGCCCGCCTCGACGCCGACGGCTACCTCTGGTTCGAGGGCCGCAACAACGACCTGATGAAGGCGATGGGCTACCGGGTCTCGCCGAACGAGGTGGAGGCGGTGCTGTCGACCCACCCGTCCGTGGCGGAAGTGGGCGTCGCCGAGCTGCCGGTGCGGGCGGACGTCTCGGTCATCTGCGGCTTCGTGGTGCTGCAGGCGGGCGCCGAGCCCGACGCGGAGGCCCTGCTCGCGTGGTGCGCCGAGCGGCTTGCCGCCTACAAGCGCCCGCGGGAGATCCGCTTCCTCGACGCCCTGCCGCGCACGGCGAACGGCAAGGTCCAGAGGAAGCGGCTGGCCGAGGCGGTCACGGGATGATGCGCGGAGGCCTTCCTACAGCAGCGTCCCGCGCAGGATGAGCAGCGCCACCGAGAAGTAGATGACGAGGCCGGTGACGTCGACCAGCGTCGCCACGAAGGGCGCCGAGGCGGTGGCCGGATCGAAGCCGATCCGCTGGAGCAGGAACGGCAGCATCGAGCCGGCGAGCGATCCGAAGGTCACGATCCCGACCAGCGCCGCGCCGACCGTGGCGGCGACCAGCGGCCAGTGCGCGCCGTAATCGTAGAGGCCGAGCTTCTGCCACGCGACGATCCGGATCACCGCGATCACGCCGAGGATCGCGCCGAGGAAGATCCCGGTCGGCAATTCGCGCAGCGCCACCCGCCACCAGTCGCGCAGGCGGATCTGGTGGAGCGCCAGCGCCCGGATCAGCAGCGAGGTCGCCTGCGAGCCGGAATTGCCGCCGGAGCTCATGATGAGCGGGATGAACAGGGTCAGGACGATCGCCTTCTCCAGCTCGCCCTCGAAGCCCTGCATGGCCGAGGCGGTGAGCATCTCCGACAGGAACAGCGCGCACAGCCAGCCGGCCCGCTTCCGGATCATCGTGAAAAAGGCGATATCCATGTAGGGCTCGGGCAGCGCCTCCATGCCGCCGAAGCGCTGCACGTCCTGCGTTTGCTTCTCGATCATCGCGTCGATCATGTCGTCGACGGTGACGATGCCGATCACGTGGCCGACCGCGTCGACGACCGGCAGCGCCAGGAGGTCGTACTTGGAGATCAGCCGGGCCGCCTCCTCGCGGCTCGCCGTGGGCGAGACCGCGAGCGGCCGGCGTCCCGGCGCGACGCTGAGCACGTTGTCGCCCGGGTCCCCCGAGATCAGGCGCCGCAGGGGCACCGCCTTGGTGAGCGCGCGGGTACGCGGGTCAAGCACGAAGATCGCGTAGATCGTCTCCCGGGTCTTCTCGACGTGGCGGATGTGCTCCAGCGTCTGGCCCACCGTCCAGGTCCCCGGCACGGTGACGAACTCGGTGGTCATCAGCGAGCCGACGGTCTCCTCGCCGTAGGCCGACAGGCGATCGACAGCACCGCGGGTCTCCGCGTCGAGGCGGGCGCGCAGGTCGGAGCGGCCCGGCTCCTCGATCTCGCGGAACACGTCCGTGACCCGGTCGGCCGACATGCCCGACAGGTAGCCCGCGACCCGGTCCCGCGGCAGCATCTCGATGATGTCGGCGGCGCAGTCGAGTTCCGGCTGGTCCAGCACCTCGATCGCCCGCTCCAGCGGCAGGCCGAGCAGGATGGCGGCGGCGACCTCGGGTGCTTCGTCGTTCAGGGCCTCGACGATGTCGGGCGCCCGTTCGTCCGACAGGCGGGCGGCCAGCACGGAGGGATCGACGCGCGTATCGAAGGGGGCGATCTCGTTCATGGCCTCGCCTCGTGGGTTACGAGGCGACGCGGCGCCGGTCATCCTGGGTCTGGGCCGTGGCCGGCCGCCGCGTCGGTCGCCCCGCGGCCGGGCCTCTCAGCGGCTCAGGCGGAACGACGGCACGGGGCCAGGCACGGCAGGCACGATCGGTCGGGCACGTCGCTTCGCGGGTCGCTGCTGGAATGGGAGCGCGACACCGTCGAGGACACCGTCGCGCGGGTGCGTCGTGCGCCCGGGCGCGGGGCCCGTCAAGCCGAAACCGCGCCCATCCGCAGCCGATGCCGAACAGGGCTCCGGCGGGTGGCCGCGCGGCCACGGAACGACCCCGCGCCGCCCACGGCCAGGCTCCCTATGAGAAATATAAGTGTTGTGCTCGCTTGTATTGCGTCCAAGATATTGCCTATATGGATCGCAGCAACAGCGAGGAGAAACGCCATGGCTTGGTCTGCCCCGATCGTGTCCGAGATCTGCGTCGGCATGGAAGTCACAAGCTACGAGTCCGCCGAGATCGACACGTTCAACTAAGTCGCGCGCGGTCCGGAGCGCGGTTCGCTCCGGCGTTCGTGGCCTCTCTATCCATCGCATCAACTTACCTGGAGGAAATCATGGCTTGGTCCGCCCCCGTCGTCTCCGAGATCTGCGTCGGCATGGAAGTCACCAGCTACGAGTCCGCTGAGATCGACACGTTCCACTAAGACGTCGCTCTGACGTTTCCGGGCGCTGCTTCATCCGAAGCGGCGCCTTTTTCTTTGCGCGCTCGCCACGCGCCGCGCCTCGGCTTGACGGGCCGCACCAAACCTGTGCCGCTGCGGCGCCCCGGACCAGCCGGGCCTGCGGAGCGAGCGAGGACCAGTTTGGCGGACAGCGCGCACACGGCCGACCGGTCGATCCCCCCCTGCCCGATCACCGGTGCCCCCGCTCTGCGCTGCGTCGAGCGCCTGGACGCCGGCTTCCTGACGCTCCTCTGGCACTATTCCGGCCGCGTCGATGTCGGGCCGCTGCTCCGCCCCGCCGGCACGTTCCGGCTCTGGGAATCTCCTACGGGACTGATCTTCTTCGATCCGCCGGTGGCCGGCGACGCGGCCTTCTACCGGGCGTTCTACGGCCGGATCGCCGCGCACGATAAGCTCGCCGGCCCGGAGACGGAGCGCCTGGAATTCCGCCAGGCCGCCGCGCACGTCCCGTCCGGAGCCCGGGTGCTCGATGTCGGCTGCGGCCACGGCGGGTTCCGCGCCTACGTGCCGGACGCCACCTATACCGGCCTCGATCCGAACTTCTCCGCCGAGGACCCGACTGGCGCGATCCTCAACGAGACCGTGGAGGCGCACGCGGCGCGCGTCGGGCCGGTCTACGACGTCGCCTGCGCATTCCAAGTGATCGAGCACGTGGCGGACCCGCTGGGTTTCGCCCGGGCTCTCGCGGCCTGCGTCAAGCCGGGCGGCGTGGTCCTGATCGGCACGCCGCTCTGGCCCTCGCCCAACACCACGGTCCCGAATTTCGTCATCAACGCGCCGCCCCACCACCTGACGTGGTGGACGCCCAGAGCCCTGGAGGCGCTGGCCGGGACGCTCGGCTGCACGCCCGAGGCCGTCCACGCCATCGGCATGGACCGGCACGATTCGCTGATCCACTGGATGGCCAAGGTCAGCCCCGTCCGCTGCCGCGACCGCTTCTTCCGGCGGACATGGTCCTGGGCGGCGGCGCTCGCCTTCGCGTACGGCGTCGGCGCCGTCCTCGACCGCGTCCTGCCGGTGCCGAAGCGGACCCGCCCGAACGCGCTGCTGCTCGCGGCGCGCAAGGCGGCCTGACCCGTCACGCCACGAACAGCCCCGCGATCGTCGCGCTCGTGAGGTTCGACAGCGTCCCCGCGAGGATGGCCCGCAGGCCGTATCGGGCGACCTCCGAGCGCCGCTCCGGGACGAGGCTGGAGAAGCTCGCGAGCTGGATCGCGATCGACGCGAGATTCGCGAAGCCGCACAGGGCGAAGCAGACGATGGCCTGCGCCCGCGGCTCGAGGGTTCCGGCTTTCAGGACCGGCGACAGGTTGGCGTAGGCCAGGAACTCGTTGAAGGCGAGCTTCTGGCCGATCGCCCCGCCGACCAGGGTCGCCTGGTCCCAGGGCACGCCGAGCAGCCACGCCAGCGGGGCGAGCGCCCAGCCGAGAACGCCCTCGAACGAGGCGGACGGGTAGCCGATCCAGCCGCCGAGGGTGGCGAACAGGCCGTCCGCCAGCGCGATCAGCCCGACGAAGGCGATCAGCATGGCCCCCACCGAGACCGCCACCGCGAGCCCCTTCTGAGTGCCGTCGGCCGCCGCCTCGATGATGTTGGCCGCCCGCGTCTCGCCGAACTCCACCCGGGTGGTGGCGATCCGGGTCGGCTCCGTCGAGGGCATCAGGATCTTGGCGTAGACGAGGCCCCCCGGGATCGCCATCACGGAGGCCGCGAGCAGGTAGGTCATGGGCACGCCGAGCGCCGCGTAGCCGGCCAGGATCGAGCCCGCCGTCGACGCGGCGCCGCTCGACATGACGGCGAACAGCTCGGCGCCGGTCAGCAGGGCAAGGAACGGGCGCAGGGCGACGGCGATCTCGCTCTGGCCGATGGCGATCGTGATCACCGCCGAGAACGACTCGATCGGCGAGGTGCCGAGGATCCGCCGGAGCACGGCGCCGAGCCCGCGGGCGAGCGCCTGCATCACGCCGAGATGGTATAGCACGCCGATCAGCGCGGAGACGTAGAGGATCTGCGGCAGGACCCGCAGCGCCAGGATGAAGCCTGAGCCGCCGAACAGCTCGAACATCTTCGGCTCGACGAGGCCGCCGAACAGGAAGGCCGTGCCGCGGTCGCCGTAGGACAGCACGGTCACGACCGCGTCCGCGGCGGCGCGCAGCGCGGCCTGCCCGGCGGGCAGGAACAGGACCAGCGCGCCGAGGCCGACCTGCAAAGCCAGTCCCGTGAGGACCATGCGGGGACTGATCGCCCGCCGGTCCGTCGAGAACAGGAACGCGACCGCGAGCAGCACGAGCAGGCTGAGGCCGGCATGGGTCAGGCGGTCGAGCATCGCGTCCTTCGGGTCCGAGCTTGGCCGGAGCGCATGGAAGGATCGGGCCAGTGGCCGTCAAGTAGGGCTCTCGGGCGCGAGATAGGGCGCGAAGAGGTCGCGGACCTGCGCGAAGCCCCAGTCCCGATCCGCTTCCGTCAGGGCGGTGCCGCCCTGGAGACGATGGCTCATCCAGTGGCTCGACACGATCCAGGCGTTGTCGATGAGTCGCCCGAGCGCGTCCGGGGAAACGCGCAGCCGCCCCGCCCGCACGGCCGCCTCGAACACGGCGCGGGCCAGCGCCTGGGTCTCGGCCCGCAGCGCGTGCACCCGGGCGCGCAGGGCCGGCGCGATCTCCACCATGGCGATACCGTCGCGGTAGACGCAGCGGTAGCGCCACATCAGGTCGAACCACGCCCTCTGGTAGGCGAGCAGCGCCTCCGGCGCCGCGGGGTCGGCGGGCATCCGGCCCGCCACCGCCACGGCCTCGGTCTCGAAGGCCGCGAACAGGGCTTCGACGAGGCCGCGCTTGCGCGGGAAATGGTACTGCAGATTGCCCTCGCGGATCCCCGCCGCGGCCGCGATCTCCGCCGTCGTGACGTGGCCGAGGCCGCGGGCATTGAACAGCGCGAGGCTGACGGCGAGGATCCGGGTGCGCGTGTCGGGCGACGCGGCCGCGGGACCGGGCTCCCGGCCGACCTCCCGCTCGCGCTCGACCCTCCGACCCTCGCCCCGCGACATGACCCCGTCCCCGTCTAGGGTGCCCACCCTAGACAATCCGGCCGACGGGGCCTATCCCCCGTGGACGATCCGATCCAGATCGGCGGCACGGGGGGCGCGGTTTGGCACAGCGGTTCCAACTCGCGGGCGCGGTGGCCCTGATCACCGGGGCGGCGAGCGGCATCGGCGCGGCGCTGGCCGAGGGCCTCGCCGCGAGGGGCTGCACCCTTCTCTTGGTGGACCGAGACGAGACTGGCCTCGCTTCCGTCGCCGCGAAGATCCGCGGCGTCACGGTGGAGACGCGCGTCCTCGACCTCACGGATGCCGCGGGGATCCGCGCGCTGCCCGCCTGGGTCGCGGAGCGGTCCGGGCATCTCGACCTCCTCATCAACAATGCCGGCGTCGCCCTGGGCGGCCGGTTCGACGAGACGCATCTCGACGATTTCGAGTGGCTGCTCGACATCAACCTGCGCGCCGTCGTGCGGATGTGCCACGCCTTCCTGCCGATGCTCCGCGCCCGGCCGGCGGCGCAGATCGTCAACCTGTCGAGCTTGTTCGGTCTGATCGCACCGCCCGGCCAGGTCGCCTACTGCACCAGCAAGTTCGGCGTGCGTGGCTTCTCGGAGGCGCTGCGGCACGAGTACGCCGGCACCGGCCTCGGGGTGACGGTGGTCCACCCGGGCGGCGTCGCCACCGCCATCTCCCGGAACGCCCGCGGCCGGCGGCCGCCGAGCGATCCGGAGGCTGCGAAGCGCGCGGCCGTAGAGGACGAGGAGGCGCGGGAGGCGTTCGGCAAGCTCCTGACCCTGGCGCCCGCCGACGCGGCCGCCGCCATCATCCGCGGCATCGAGGCCCGGGCGCCCCGGATCGTCATCGGCAAGGACGCGAAGAACGCCGCGCTGATCCAGCGGCTGATGCCGGTGGGCTACTGGAAGACGATCGTGCGCCTGTCCGGCGGGACGCTCTGAGATGGCGAGCCTGCGCGCGTATCTCGGGGCCTACATGGTCCGCAGCCGGGTCCGCGGCCCCCTGTCCCGGGCGCGGGACGCGGCCGCGTTCCGCCGGATCTTCGAGGCGCCGACCTTCCCCGACCCCAAGGGCGTCACCTACGAGCCGGGCATCGTCGGTGGCGTGAAGGGCGAGTGGGTCCGGCCGAAAGCGGGCCCCGGTCGGCGGATGCTCTACATCCACGGCGGCGGCTTCATCGCCTGCTCGCCCCGTACGCACCGTCCCGTCACCGGCGCGCTGGCGAACCGGGGCTTCACGATCTTCGCGCCCGAGTACCGCCTCGCCCCCGAGCACCCTTTCCCCGCGGCGGTCGACGACGTGACCGCCGTCTGGGCGGCGTTCAGCGCCGAGGGCGCCGCCTGCGTGGCGGGCGAGTCGGCCGGCGGCAACCTCGCCCTCGTGCTGATGGGCGAGGCCCGCGCCCGCGGCCTGCCGATGCCCTGGGCGGCGGCCCTGTTCTCGCCGGCCACGGACTTCATGTCCGAGGACGGATCGCGGGTGACCAATGCGTGGCGCGACGCCATGTTCGACCCGCAGGCGCTCGCGGCGATCCGGCCGATGTATCTGGGCGCGGCCGATCCGGCCGATCCGCGGGTCTCGCCGCTCTACGGCGACCCGACCGGCTTCCCGCCGCTGCTGTTCCATGTCGGCGCCCGCGAGGTCCTGCGCGACGATTCCGTGCGCATGGCGGAGCGGGCCCGCAGGGCCGGCGTCGAGACGGAGCTCAAGCTGTTCCCGGTCGTGTCCCACGCATGGCAGTTCGCCGCCAGCATGCTGCCGGAGGCGCGGACCTCCCTCGATGAGGCCGCGGCCTTCCTGACGGCGCACGCGCCGCACGCCCCGTCCGGGAGCACCCAGCGATGACCGAGCCCGCGGACGAGACCCTGGCCGTCCTGATCATCGGCGCCGGATTCTCGGGGCTCGCGATGGCGATCCGCTCCCGGCAGGCGGGAATCGGCCCGCTGCGGGTGATCGAGAAGGCCGACGGCATCGGCGGCACGTGGCACGACAACACATACCCGGGGGCGGCCTGCGACGTCCCCTCGCACCTCTACTCGCTGTCCTTCGCGCCGAAGGCCGACTGGAGCCGGATGTACGCGCCGCAGCCGGAGATCCTGGCCTATCTCCGGGACACCGCCGAGCGGAACGGCCTGACACCCCTGATCCAGCTCGGGACGACCTTCACCGGCGCCACCTGGGACGCGGCGCGCGCCCTGTGGCACGTGGAGACCGACCGGGGCCCGATCACGGCGCGCGCGATCGTCGCGGGCATGGGCGGGCTCCACCATCCGGCCTACCCGGATATCCCCGGCCGCGACGCGTTCGCCGGCCCCGCCTTCCACACGGCGGCCTGGGACCACTCCGTGGCGCTGGCCGGCAAGCGGGTCGGGGTGATCGGCACCGGCGCCAGCGCGATCCAGGTGGTGCCGGAACTCGCCGCCGTCGCGTCGCACCTGACGCTGTTCCAGCGCACCCCGCCCTGGATCATGCCCAAGAACGACCACGCCATCGCGGAGCGGGCCCGGGAGCGCTACCGGCGCCTGCCGCTCAGCCGGCGGCTCGAGCGGGCGCGGCTGTTCTGGCTGCACGAGGTGCGGGCGCTGCTCGGCTTCACCAAGGTCTCGAAGCTCACCGGCCAGGCCGAGTCCCTGGCGCGGCACCATCTCGCCAAGGCGGTCCCCGACAAGGCCCTGCGGGCGAAGCTGACGCCGAATTACCGCCTCGGCTGCAAGCGGGTGCTGATCTCCGACGAGTACTACCCCGCGCTCCAGCGTCCGAACGTCACCCTGGAGACGGACGGCATCGCCCGGATCACCGAGACCGGCGTGACCACCGAGGCCGGGCGGCATCACGACCTCGACGTGATCGTCTACGCCACGGGCTTCGACGTGGCCGCGACCTTCGCGCGGATGCACCTCGTCGGCCGCGACGGCCGGAGCCTGACCGAGGCCTGGTCCGGCGGCGTGGGCGCCTACCAGGGCATCACGGTCGCGGGATTCCCCAATTTCTTCATGCTGCTCGGGCCCAATACCGGGCTGGGCCACAACTCGGTCATCTCGATGATCGAGATCCAGGTGCAGCACGTCCTCGACTGCCTGAAGGCGCTGCGCCGCGGGAGGCAGACCATCGAGGTCCGGCCGGAGGCCCAGGCCCGGTTCGTGGACCGGATCCACAGCCGCATGGCCGACAGCATCTGGCAGGCCGGCGGTTGCCGCAGCTGGTACCTCGACGCGACCGGGCGCAACAACACCCTCTGGCCCGACTCGGTGATGGCCTATCGCCGGAGCGCCCGCCGGGCCCGGCTGGGGGATTACAGGCTCGGCTGATCGGGGCCTGCGGCGCCGTCACGGATCCGCCCGCGCCGACGGGGGCGGACGCGATCCGGCGCGCGCTGTCAGAACGCGAAGCCCGCCTCCGCCGCGAAGGCCTCGAGACCGGGCAGCGACGCGTCGAACAGCGGCCGAGCGCCGAACGCGTCGCCGGCACGCACGAAGAGCGTGACCTTGGCGTTGCGGTGCGGACCGAACACGCAGACCAGGCGACCGTCGTCCTTGAGCTGGTTCAGCAGCGCCTGCGGCCGGACCTCGACCCGGCCGTTGATCAGGATGACGTCGAAGGGGCCCTGCTTGGGCGCACCGTCGGCGATCGGGCCTTCGATCACCTGGGCGGCGGCGCCGAGCCGGGTGCGCGCCGCCGCGGCGAGATCGGGCACCGATTCCAGCGCCGTCACCTGCGCGCCGAGTTCCGTCATGACGGCGGCGGCGTAGCCGTAGCCGGTGGCGACGTCGAGGGCGGCGACGCCCGGCCGGACCCGCAGGGCCTGGATCATCCGGGCTACGACCATCGGGGCCGGCATGCAGCGGGTCTCGCCGCCGGCCTCGCCCAGGTTCAGGGTCTGGTCGATATACGCGAAGGGCTCGCGGCCCTTCGGCACGAAGGCCTCGCGCGGCACGGTGTCGAACGCGTCGAGCACCGTGTTGTCGTTCACGTCGAAGGTCCGCAACTGGCAGTCGACCATCATCCGCCGCGCCTGCGCGTAATCGATCATCGATACGTGTCCTCGAACCGGATCGGAACGCCGCGTCGGCCGGGCTCCAGCGGACGGCCGGCAGCCCCGGCCAAGCCTAAGCTTCCCGGACGGGGGGCGTTTTCGGAGATCATTGCCCAAAACGCAAGGTGAGCCGACGCGACAGCCGAAGATGGCCCCGGAGGACGCGGCGGTGCACCGAATCCCGGCCGACGTTACGGTGGCCGCGGAGTGTCGCCTCCCTGCCGCCCGGGCCGGTCGCACTCCCCGGCGGACCGTTGAATAAAGAGTGCAGAGCGGGCGGTCCGCGAGGCCGCCGCCACCGGGAGACATCATGACGCCGATCAGCCAGCCGATCCTGACCCGCGGCCTCGCCGCCGCCCTCGCCGGACTCAGTCTCGGCCTGATGGGATCCGGCCCGGTCGTCGCGCAGGAGACGCCCGCGACCGCCGCCCCGCCGCCCAGCGTCCAGGTCGATCGCGGCTCGGCGCTCTACGGCCGGCCCGAGGGCGGCGCCGCGGCCAAGCTCGCGCCGGTGGCCGGACCGCCTCTGGCGACCGCGGCCGCCAAGCTGCCGCTCGACAAGCTGAAGGTCCCGGAGGGTTTCAAGATCGAGGTCTACGCCAGCGGCCTCGCCAACGCCCGCGAGATGACCCAGGCGCCGGACGGCACGCTGTACGTGGGCACCCGGACGGTGGGGAAGGTCTACGCGGTGCTGCCGAAGGCGGACGGCGACGGGAAGCGCGAGGTGAAGACCATCGCGACGGGCCTGCACCGGCCGAATGGCGTCGCGTACCACGACGGCGCCCTCTACGTCGCCGAACTCTCGAAGATCTGGCGCTACGACGACATCGCGAACCATCTCGACGGCGCGGCGAAGCCGACCCTGGTCTACGACGACCTGCCGAAGGACGAGGCCCATGGCTGGAAGTTCATCGCCATCGGCCCGGACAACAAGCTCTACGTCCCGGTCGGCGCGCCGGGTAACATCGTGATGCCGCCGGACACGCACGCGCAGATCCGGCGCATGGACCTCGACGGCAAGAACGCCGAAGTGGTCGCCCGCGGCGTGCGCAACACCGTCGGGTTCGACTGGAACCCGAAGACCAAGCAGCTCTGGTTCACCGATAACGGCCGCGACTGGGTCTCCGAGGACATCCCGAACGACGAGCTGAACGTGCTCACGGAGCCGGGCAAGCAGCATTTCGGCTATCCGTACTGCCACCAGGGCACGTTCACGGATCCGGAATACGGCTGGGGCCATGCCTGCTCGGAATTCACCGCGCCGGCGGCGCTCCTCGGCCCGCACACGGCCTCGCTCGGTCTGCGGTTCTACACCGGAACGCAGTTCCCGGAGGCTTACCGCGACGCGATGTTCGTCGCCCGGCACGGCTCGTGGAA
The DNA here is from genome assembly GCF_053345625.1 of Methylobacterium sp. D53M. Lineage (NCBI taxonomy): Bacteria > Pseudomonadati > Pseudomonadota > Alphaproteobacteria > Hyphomicrobiales > Methylobacteriaceae > Methylobacterium > Methylobacterium sp. D53M. Next base: position 514,147 of record NZ_JBKFAL010000002.1, on the reverse strand, counting down.
CCGCACGACCAAGCTCGGCGGCGACGTGGTCGTGGCCAAGCCCGGACCGGACGGCAAGACCGCCGCGGTTGAGCCGTTCCTGACCGGCTTCCTCCAGGACAACAAGTATGTCGGCCGGCCCGTCGACGTGCTGGTCGCCAAGGACGGATCGCTGCTCGTCTCCGACGACTACAACGGCGCGATCTACCGCGTCAGCTACGGCCGGTGATGCGCCGCCCCACCCGGGCAGCCCGCGGACTGGTCCCCGCCCTCGGCGGGCTGCTGCTGGCGGGCGCGGCGCTCGCCGCCCCGGACGCGGCGATGCAGGAGCGCCTCGCCCCCTGCATCGGCTGCCACGGGGCCGGCACGTCGGCGACGGAGGGCGTGCCCTCGCTCGGCGGGCAGCTCCCGGACTACGTGGTCACGCAGCTCTTCCAGTTCCGGGAGAAGCAGCGGGAGGCGCCGCCGATGAACGAGGTCGCTGCCGGATTCTCCGACGACGACCTGCGCGCCTACGCTGACGCGGTGGCGACGCTGCCGCCGCCCGACCGCTCCGGGCCGCCGGCCGACGCGGCTCTGACGGAGCGCGCGCAGGCGCTGGTGGCGAAGCACCAGTGCAATTCCTGCCACGGGCCGGATCTCGCGGGCCGGGACGCGATCCCGCGGATCCGCGCGCAGCGGGAGGAGTATCTCGCCAAGGCGCTCGCCGGCTACAAGTCGAACGCCCGGCCCGGCTACGACCCCGCCATGAACGAGGTCGCGCAGGGCCTGAGCGAGGCGGACATCAAGGATCTCGCGGCCTACGTGTCGCGGCTCTGAGATGACATCCGTTGGACCGCGTCCACCCGTCATCACCAGCGCAGCGAAGTGACACAGGGCGGCGCGCGGCGTGTCAGCGTGGCGCTGCCTGGCTCGCTTCGCTGCTCTCGCAACAACGGCAGCGCTGGGATCACCCGTCGCGCGTCATCCCACCACGCGCAGCGCGTCGCCCCGCGCCAGCGGCCCGCCGGCGATCACCTCCGCGTAGACGCCGAGGTCGCGGTGCCCAAGGCGCGCGTCGAGGGTCCAGGGGATGTCGCAGTCGCGCACGCCACTGACCGGGTCGACGTTGGTGGCGGCGCAGCGCACGGTCCGCTTGGTGATCTTGAGCCGCAGCCCGCTCGGCGCCTCGACCACCTGCCCGACCATCTCCAGCTCGGCGAAGGGTTCGAGCCCCTCGACCAGCAGGTTGCCGCGGAAGCGCAGCGGGTCCACGGGCGCGCCGAGGTAATCCTCCACCGCGGCCACGCTCGCCCGGTTGATCAGCGATACGTAGCCGGTCGGCGAGTCGGTGAACCGGTACTGCGGCGGCGCGGCCAGCACCTTCGGCTCGCCCCGGAGGCTCTCGGGGACGTAGCGCCGCATCAGCTCCGCGAGCCCCTCGCGGCCGGACTCGGTGACGAGCCGGAAGGCCTGCGGTTCGCCGTACCCCTCCACGGTCAGCGTCGCCGTGGCATCGTCGTAGCGGGTGCGCAGGCGGGCGAGCGCCTCGTCGCGCATGAGCATCAGGTACTTGGTCTTGGGCTGGTGGCGGGGCGCAACCGCGTTGAAGCCCGATGGACCGTTCTCGATGGCGTAGAGCCGGTCGCCCGGGAAGTGGCCGCTGGTCTCGAGCGCCGCCCGCTCGACGGGTTCGGGGCTCAGGCCCTTCACCGGGTAGCGATACAGGGCGCTGACATGAATCAATGCGGTCATGCGCGGAGCGTGGCCCTGAAATGATCCGGCGCGCAAGAGCTTCGCCGCCCCTTGTGGTGCTCAATTGCAACACCACATCGGGTCTACCGGCGGCCACCAGCGGCGCCGGGGCCCTCGCGCGGCGGATAGCCGGAGGGCGACGTTTCGGTGGCGCCGCGCCTCTCATCGGGCGGCGGATGCCGGTACGGGAGGGTTGTGCATGAACTTCGAGAAGTACACCGAGCGCGCCCGCGGCTTCGTGCAGGCGGCTCAGAACCTCGCGATGCGCGAGGGACATCCCCAGCTTCAGCCGGGCCACCTGCTCAAGGTGCTGCTCGACGATCCGGAAGGCCTCTGCGCCGGCCTGATCGACCGCGCGGGCGGCCAGTCGCGCGTGGCGCTCGCACAGACCGAGCAGTGGCTCGCAAAGCAGCCGAAGGTCTCCGGCAACGCGGCCGCCCCGCAGGCGACGCGCGAGCTGATGCGCCTGTTTGACACCGCCGAGAAGGCCGCCGAGAAGGCGGGCGATTCCTACGTGACGGTGGAGCGGCTGCTCCTTGCCCTGGCGGTCGAGAAGGATTCCGAGGCCGGCCGCGCGCTCCAGGCGGCGGGCGTCACCCCGGCTTCCCTCAACGCCGCGATCAACGCCCTGCGCAAGGGCCGTACCGCCGACAACGCCTCGGCCGAGAACGCCTACGACGCGCTGAAGAAGTATGCCCGCGACCTCACCGAGGCCGCCCGGGAGGGTAAACTCGACCCGGTGATCGGCCGCGACGAGGAGATCCGGCGGACTATCCAGGTCCTGTCCCGGCGCACCAAGAACAATCCCGTCCTGATCGGCGAGCCCGGCGTCGGCAAGACCGCGATCGTCGAGGGTCTGGCCCTGCGCATCGTCAACGGCGACGTGCCCGAGTCCCTGCGGGACAAGAGCCTGCTCGCCCTCGACATGGGCGCGCTGATCGCCGGCGCGAAGTATCGCGGCGAGTTCGAGGAGCGGCTTAAAGGTGTGCTCTCCGAGGTCACGGCGGCCGAGGGCGGCATCATCCTGTTCATCGACGAGATGCACACGCTGGTCGGCGCCGGGAAGGCGGACGGCGCCATGGACGCCTCGAACCTCCTGAAGCCCGCCCTCGCCCGCGGCGAACTGCACTGCGTCGGCGCGACCACGCTCGACGAGTACCGCAAGCACGTCGAGAAGGACGCGGCGCTTGCCCGGCGCTTCCAGCCGGTCTTCGTGTCGGAGCCGACCGTGGAGGACACGGTCTCGATCCTGCGCGGCTTGAAGGAGAAGTACGAGCAGCACCACGGCGTGCGCATCCAGGATTCGGCCCTGGTCGCGGCCGCGACGCTGTCGAACCGCTACATCACCGACCGGTTCCTGCCCGACAAGGCGATCGACCTCGTGGACGAGGCCGGCTCGCGCCTCCGCATGCAGGTCGATTCGAAGCCCGAGGAGCTCGACAACATCGACCGCGAGATCGTCCGGCTGAAGATCGAGGGCGAGGCGCTCAAGAAGGAGACCGATTCCGCCTCCCGCGACCGGTTGGTCCGGCTGGAGAAGGAACTCGGCGACCTGGAGGAGCGCTCGGCGGCGATCACCGCCCGCTGGAAGGCCGAGAAGGACAAGCTCGGCACGGCGGCCGGCCTCAAGAAGAAGCTCGACGAGGCCCGCAACGACCTCGCCGCGGCGCAGCGCCAGGGCCAGTACCAGCGCGCGGGCGAGCTGGCCTATGGGGTCATCCCAGGCCTTGAGAAGCAGCTCGCCGAGATCGAGGCGAAGGCGGAGAACGGCCGCGACGCGATGATGGAGGAGGCGGTCACGCCCGCCCACGTCGCCGGGGTCGTCTCCCGCTGGACCGGCGTGCCGGTGGACAAGATGCTGGAGGGCGAGCGCGAGAAGCTGCTGGCCATGGAAGAGGCGCTGTCCAAGCGCGTCGTCGGCCAGCGCGAGGCGGTGGAGGCGGTCTCGACCGCAGTCCGGCGCGCCCGCGCCGGGCTTCAGGACCCGAACCGACCGATCGGCTCGTTCATGTTCCTGGGCCCGACCGGCGTCGGCAAGACCGAGCTGACCAAGGCGCTCGCCGGCTTCCTGTTCGACGACGACACGGCGCTCGTGCGCATCGACATGTCCGAGTACATGGAGAAGCACGCGGTCGCCCGGCTGATCGGCGCGCCTCCGGGCTACGTCGGCTACGAGGAGGGCGGCGCCCTCACCGAGGCCGTGCGGCGCCGGCCTTACCAGGTCGTGCTGTTCGACGAGGTCGAGAAGGCGCACCCGGACGTGTTCAACGTCCTGCTGCAGGTTCTCGACGACGGGCGGCTAACCGACGGCCAGGGGCGGACGGTCGACTTCCGCAACACGCTGCTGATCATGACCTCGAATCTCGGGGCCGAGTATCTGGTGAACCAGCCCGCGGGCCAGGACACCGACGCGGTCCGCGAGGAGGTGATGGGCGTGGTGCGGGGGCACTTCCGGCCGGAATTCCTGAACCGAGTCGACGAGATCATCCTGTTCCACCGCCTCGCGCGGTCGGAGATGGGTGCGATCGTCGAGATCCAGCTCGGGCGCCTGCAGAAGCTCCTGGACGATCGTAAGATCACCCTGGAGGTCGACGAGGAGGCCAAGAACTGGCTCGCCGACAAGGGCTACGACCCGGCCTACGGGGCGCGGCCGCTGAAGCGGGTGATCCAGAAGAACGTCCAGGATCCGCTGGCCGAGCTGGTGCTCTCCGGCAAGGTCCACGACGGCGAGACGGTGCCGGTCCGCCTCGGGCCGATGGGCCTGATGATCGGCGACGTGACGGTCGGGGCCGAGCGCCGCCCGGTCAACGCGACGCTGAACTGATCGGCCGGACGGTCGAGGGGTGGCGCACCGGCACTCGGTGCGCCGCCCGGTCCGTCGCGCCTCTCGGACACGGGCCCTCACGAGGCGGCCCCCGCGGGAGGACGGGCGCGCGGCACCGACCGTCGAGGCCGGGATGAGCTAGTGCGCTGGACAGGGCGGACGGGTGCCCGAATCCTGGCGCCATGCGCCCTGCCGTCGCCGCCCTTCTCGTCGCCGTGCCGCTCGCCGCAGCGGCGGACGATCTCCCGCCGCCGGTGGCCGCGGCCATCGCCGAGGTCGAGGCCGCCTGCGGATCCGCGCCGGCGAGGATCGATCCGTTCGTCATTGACCGGCAGGACGTGAACGGTGACGGGGTGCCGGACTTCATCCTCAACGTCGGCGGCCTCCGATGCGGCGACGAAGAAGTCTCCCAGTGCGGCCTCATGGGATGCCCGAAGATCGTCCTCGCATCCTCGAAGAACGGGTTCGTCGTGGTGCTGGACATCTACGCGCACGACCTCCGGTTTCGCGCGCTGAATGGCCGGCCGGCGGCTTCGGCGAACGACGAGGGATGGACTTGCGGCTCGGTCCGGAGGGGGCCGGGCCGCACGACCTTCCTGTGGGACGGGACGCGCTTCGCCTGCGCCGAGTAGAGGTTGTCTGGCTCTCCGGCGCCGCTCGCAGGCCGTCGCTCCCCGGGTCGACGCTTCGGGAAGCGCCGGGAGAGCACAGGACCGGTCGCCCACCCTCGCTGGATGCGCGGATGTCCGATACGGCTTCGGCGCCCTCGCCGGTGACGTCGCCCTGTCGAGCGGCGCCCTCATTCCCGCTGTCGACCGTGCCCACAGCGTCGCGGTCACCATCCGTCCGGACGGCGCGAACGCGCTGCGCGCCTGGGTCGGAGGAAGGCCCGGGGCGTAGCCTCCATCGGGGCCGCGATGAGCTAGTGCGCTGGACAGGGCGGACGGGCCTGAGGATCCTGGCCGCATGCGTCGCGCCCTCGCCGCCCTGGCTCTCGCCCTCCCGCCCGCCGTCCCGCTCACCGCCGCGGCTGACGATCTCCCGCAGCCGGTCGCGGCGGCGGCCGCGCGGGCCGAGGCGTCCTGCGGGTCCGAGCCGACCACATTCAAGCCGGGCTTCATCACCCGCCAGGTCGTGAACGGCGACGCTGTACCGGACTTCATCCTGGATTTCGCGGCCGTCCAATGCGGCGATGACGAGTCCGCCGCGTGCGGCACCGCGGCCTGCGAGATGCAGGTCTTCGCCTCGACGACGGACGGGTTCGTGGACGCCTTCGACGCCGTCGCCCACGACCTCCGATTCCGCACGGTGGGAGGCCGCCCGGCGGTCATCGTCGATATGACCGGGGCGACGTGCGGACGATCCGGGCAGGATCCGTGCGGCGCGATCGCCGTCTGGAACGGCAGGACATTCGGCCGGACACGGTAGGGTGCATCCGCGGACCGCAGCCTTCCCCCATCGCGCCGCCGTTCCCGTCCCGCCGCATCGGCGCCGCGACCCGGCGCGCCCCGGCGCGGACAGCACGGGAGGGGCGCCCGCGATCGGTTCACGCCCGCGCGCGTCACGAAGCCTTTGCCGGACGGCGCGCGGTCGGCCAGGGTGGGACCGCGTGCGGCGGGCGCGCCCTGACTGGAGCCAGACGAATTGATCCGATCGCATCTGACCTTAGCCGGAGTCCTCGTGTCCATGATTGCAGCCGCACCGCCCCTGATGGCAGCGCCCGACGGCATCCGCGCGGTGACCTTGTCGAGCGGCGGCCTGGCCGAAGTGACCCTGGTCCATGCCGTCGACGGCGACGGGACGATCGGGCTCAGCGTCCGGCCCGAGCAGATCGACGACATCCTCAAGAGCCTCGTCGTGCGCGATCCCGTCGGAACCGTCGGCGCCCTGCGCCTGGACGGGGTGGATCAGGCCGACGAGACCCTGCGGACGATGCCGTTCACCGCGGACGACCTGTCCGCGCCGACCCGCCTCGTGGGCAAGCTGCAGGGCGTCCCGATCCGGGTCCAGAGCGGCGGGCGCACGCTCGAAGGGCGGGTGCTCGGCGTCTCCGAGCGGAATGCCGGGACTGAGACCGGCGACGTCTCGATCCTGACCGTCCTGACCGCGACCGGCACGCTCGAATCCGTGCCGATCGAGGACGGCGCCTCCGTGACGATCCTCGACCCGGCCATGGCGGCCAAGATCGCCGAGGCTATCGCGGCGGCCGGGAAGACCAAGGTCGGCGACGCCCACCGGGTCGAGATCGCCGTCTCCGGGCAGGGCCAGCGCGAGGTCCGGTTGACCTACGTCGTCGCCGCGCCCGTCTGGAAGACGAGCTACCGCATCGTCGATGGCGGCGGCGGCCGCGCGAACCTGCAGGCCTGGGCCATCATCGAGAACGCGCTGGGCGCCGACTGGACGGGCGTCGACGTCACCCTCTCGTCCGGGTCGCCGGTGGCGCTCCTCCAGCGCCTGCACAAGCGCTACTGGCGCAAGAGACCGGAGGCGCCGGTGATGGTCGAGGATGTCGGCATGCCGGACCTCGACCCGGGCACGGTCGCGTCGAAGTCGGTCGCGCGCCTGCGCGCCCCGGCCCCCGCCGCCGCGCCTCTTCCGGCCCCGATGGCGCGGATGGACACCCGCGACAGCCGCATGGAGGCCGCGGAACCGAGCTACGACGCCGCGGCCGCCACCGCGGGCGCCGCCGCCAGCGAGGGGGATGTCGCGGCGAACTTCACGCTGCCGCATCCGGTCGATCTGCGCGCCGGCGGCACGCTGTCGGTGCCGTTCCTCGATACCGAGATCGAGGCCGAGCGGGTCGCCCTCTGGAAGCCAGGCCAGGGGGTTCACCCGATCGCGGCCCTCCGGATCCGCAACAGCGCCGGCGCGACCCTGCCGGCGGGCCTCATCACCCTCTACGACCGCAAGGCCGGCTACCTGGGGGACGCCCGCCTGCCCGCGACGCCCGTCGGCGAGCAGCGGCTCGCCAGCTTCGCCCTCGACCGCAAGGTCGCCGTCCAGGCGGAGACCGCGCCGAGCGACGCCCTGACCAAGATCACCGTGGTCGACGGCGTGGCGCGCGCGACGGTGATCGCCCGGGAGGTCACGACCTACACGATCAAGGGTGCGCCGGACGCCGCCCGCTCCGTGATCATCGAGCATCCCCGACGGGATGGCTGGACCCTCACCGCGTCCGCTCGCGACAGCGAGACCCCCACGGCCTATCGCCTCAAGGTCGCGGTTCCCGCCGGCGGGACGGCCGAGACCCGGGCCGTGCTCGAGCGCGTCCGGATCGACGCCTACGACCTCGTCGACGCCGACGAGGCGCTGCTCGTCCGGTGGGCCTCCCTGGCGACCGACCCGGAGCTGGGCGGCAAGCTCAAGACCCTCTCCCAGGCCCGCGCCGAGGTCGCCGCGGCGACCCGGACCGTCGAGGAGATCGGCGAGCGCGCGGCGAAGGTGCAGGCGGAGCAGGAGCGCATCCGCAGCAATCTCGGCGCCGTTCCGAAGGACAGCGAGCTGGCGCGCCGCTATCTCAGCCGCATGAGTGCCCAGGAGGACGAGCTGGCGAAGCTCGATGCCGCCCGGACCCAGGCCGAGGACGGGCTCAGGGCGTCGCAGGCGCGGATCCGGTCGCTGATCGCGGCGCTCTGAGAGCGGTCCCGGATCCCCGCGCGATCCGGGACCGCCCGATCGACGGCCATCCCGGCCCGGACGCGTCCCGGACGCGGCCCGGCAGGGCCCTGTCCTAGGCGGGGCGGATGGCCGTCGCCAGATCGGCGGCCTGCGCGCGATCCCGGCACACCAGCCAGAGGTCGTCGTGGGCCGACAGCTCGGCGTCGAACAGGTCCACGAAGTCCGCCGGCGGATCCCCGAGATCGGGCCAGTGGAACAGGCGGAAGCCCAGCGCCTCGAACAGCGGGAGGATCGGGCCCAGGTCCCACAATCGGTTGTTGCTCAGGGTCGCGTCGAGGCGCCCGGTGGCCAGGAGCGCGGCGTCCGAGATCGCCCCGCCCTCGCTCCAGGGGAACCAGCCGCGGCCGTAATCCAGGGTGTAGCGCTGCGCCGTCACCGACAGCCAGCCGACATGGCCGGTCCGGCGCTCCGGGCGCTCGAGCGGGCGCAGCGCCGTCGTCGTGCGGCCGCCGCGGGTCGGGGCCCAGTAGGCGCGGCCCTCGCTCGCCGCCAGCAGGAGACCCTCCGTGGCTTCCGCCGGTACGCCCCCGGCCGGTGCGGAGCGGTCCTCGTTCCAGGCCGGCAGGCTCATGACGCAGGCCCGGGGCCAGCCACCGCGGCAGGCCGCCACCATCACGCCCCAGCCCGACAGGCCGCCCGCGAAGGGCCGGGTCCCGTCGATCGGGTCGCCCACGAAGGTCCAGGCGTCGCGGGCGAGCAGCGCCCGGGCCGCCGCCTGTCCGAGATCCTCGGCGGTCTCCTCCTCGATCAGGTCGGGGCCGAACCGCGCGTGCATCAACCGGCTGACGGCGAGGTCGGCCTCGGTCAGCGCCTGGCCGAGATCCGGACCCTTGTTGCTCATCGCGAGGCCTCCCGCCCGCATGGCGAGGGCCAGCGGGGCCGCCTCCTCGGCGAAGGCGAGCATCGCCGCGAGGACATCCGGCGCGGGTGCGGTGGGCGAGAGGGTCATGCGGCGAACAGTTCGGGGCTTCGGAGCATCAGGGCCTGGACGAGAACCAGGGTCTTGAGATCGGGCAGGCGGCCGGCCCGGGCCTGTTCCGCCAGCGCGGCCAGCGGCATCTCCACGGCCACCACCTGCTCGCCCTCCGCGTGCAGACCCCCGCCGGGGCCGACCCGGTCGGCCGCGGCGTAGGGTGCCAGGTAGAGCCAGAGGCGCTCCGAGGACACGCTCGGCATGCTGTAGGCGTGGGCGACCGGCTCCAGCCGGGTCAGCCGGACGCCCGCCTCCTCCATCGCCTCCCGGATCGCCGTCGCCTCGGGGGCGCCCCCGTCGAGGCCGCCCGCCGGGGCTTCGTCGAACTCGGCCGACTCACCCCAGAAGGCGGGCCCGACCCGCGCCTGACGGACGAGCAGCGCCACGCGCCGCTCGGGATCGTAGGGCAGCACGCAGGCCGCCTGCCCGTGGTCCTCCAGCGCCCGCCGCACGGTGCTGCCGTCCTGCAGCGTCAGCGTGGCGATGCCGAAGGTGTTCCAGCCGCGGTGGATCACCTGCAGCGGCAGGGCGGGCGGGATCTCGACCATGATCCGGTCAGCGCTTGGTGCTGGCGGCGGTCTGGCCGAACATCACCTTCTTGGCATCCTCGCTCATGGTCTTGCCGAAATCGGGATTGACCTCCGGGGCGCGGGCATAGGCCGCCTTGGTGGCGGGCCGCTCGGCGATCGCCGTGAACCAGCGCTTGAGGTTCGGGTGCTCGTCGAGGTTCTGCCCCTGCTTCTCCCACGGTACGATCCAGGGATAGCAGGCCATGTCGGCGATGGAGTAGTCCGGCCCGGCGACGAAGGCGCGGTCGGCCAGCCGCCGGTCGAGGACGCCGTAGAGCCGGTTGGTCTCGTTGACGTAGCGCTTGATCGCGTAGTCGATCTTCTCGGGCGCGTACTGCGAGAAGTGGTGGTTCTGGCCGAGCATCGGGCCGAGGCCGCCCATCTGCCAGAACAGCCATTGCAGCACCTCGGCCCGGCCGCGCGCGTCACCCGGGATGAAGCGCCCGGTCTTCTCGGCGAGGTAGAGCAGGATCGCCCCCGACTCGAACAGCGTGACCGGCGCGCCGCCGCCCGCCGGCTCGTCGTCGACGATCGCCGGCATCCTATTGTTGGGCGCGATCTTGAGGAAATCCGGGTTGAACTGCTCACCCTTGCCAATATTGACGGGATGAATGCGGTAAGGAACGCCCGCTTCTTCGAGAAACATCGTGATCTTATGGCCGTTCGGCGTCGGCCAGTAATGGAGTTCGATCATCGGCTGGTGTCCCGCTATGCCCCCGGCGGACGGGAAGTGGGTCGGCGCGCCGCTCCGGTCAAGCATGGTGCCGGCGACGACGCCGGCGGCGCATGCAGGGCTGGGCATCCGGGCCTCACCCGCCGGCGCAGCCCTGGACGTCGACGTGGACGGCGTAGAGCGACTGGCTCGCCGCCATGAACAGGCGGTTGCGGTGCCGGCCGCCGAAGCAGAGATTGGCGCAGCGCTCCGGCAGCCGGATGCGGCCGATCGGCCGGCCGTCGGGGTTGAACACCATGACGCCGTCCAGGGCGTCGTCGCCCATGCCCCACCCGCACCAGAGATTGCCGTCGACGTCGCAGCGCAGCCCGTCCGGCGTGCCCGGCCCGGCATCGATCAGGACCCGCCGGTCGCGGAGCGTGCGGCCGGCGACCACGTCGTAGGCGACGATCCGCCGGGTCGGCTGCCCGCGCGATTCCACGAGGTAGAGCACGCGGCCGTCGGGGGAGAAGCACAGGCCGTTGGGGCCGGCGAGGTCGGTGGCCACGGCCTCCAGCGCACCGGTGACCGGGTCGAGTCGGTAGACGTTCTGCGGCAGTTCGGGCTCGGCGCGCACGCCTTCGTAGAACCCGCCGATCCCGAAGGGTGGGTCGGTGAACCAGACCGCGCCGTCGGCCGCGGTCACCACGTCGTTGGGCGAGTTGAGCCGGCGGCCCTCGAACGCGTCCGCCAGGACGGTGATCGCGCCGTCATGCTCGGTCCGGGTGACCCGACGGCCGCCGTGCTCGCAGGTGACGAGCCGCCCCTGCCGGTCGCGGGTGTTGCCGTTGGCGAAGCCCGACGGCCGTCGGTAGAGGCCGACTGCCCCGCTCTCCTCGTCCCAGCGCAGGATGCGGTCGTTGGGGATGTCGCTCCAGAGCAGGTAGCGTCCGTCGCCGAACCAGACCGGCCCCTCGCACCAGCGGAAGCCGGTCGCGAGGCGCTCGACCGCCGCGTTGAACACCCGGTAGCGGGCGAAGGCGGCGTCGAGAATCTCGACCGCTGGGTCCGGGTAGCGCGGGCTCGGTGTCCACACGGGCAGGTCCCTGTCACTCGCGGCGATCGTCACCGTTCCGGCGCGGGCCGGCAAGGCCCGCCGCGCGGACGCAGGCGCAGCACCGCGGCGACGCTGCGGCGACGCTGCGGCGACGCTGCGGCGACGCTGCGGCGACGAGGGCCGGAACCGCCCGGCACGTCGATCCGGGCGCACCATCCTCCACCCCCCAGTGATGGCAGGCGCCGGTTCGACAGCGGGGCGGCCCGGTCCTCGTCCCAGCCCGAACGCTACCGCGCCCTGATTTGTCTGACAAGTGGTACGCGACGGCCAGGCCGCCGCGAAGGGCCGATCCCGGAAGCGTCGGCGCGCACCGCGCCGCGCCTTGCGGGGGAACGGCGGAACCGCTACGGCATTGAGGCCGTGTGGCAGTCGGGGTGTGGCGCAGTCTGGTAGCGCACCTGGTTTGGGACCAGGGGGTCGTAGGTTCGAATCCTATCGCCCCGACCATTCGATCAGGAGCTTGTCGAGTCAGATGCCGAGCGCCCGCATCTTCCGTCCGTCTCGGGACGCCACGCAGTCGGGCCTCGCCCGGACCAAGCAGTGGATCCTGGAGTTCGACCGGACCAGCCCGCGCGAGATCGATCCGCTGATGGGGTGGAACGGGTCCTCGGACATGCTCCAGCAGGTGCGCCTGGAATTCGACACCGAGGAGGAGGCCGTGGCCTACGCGAAGCGCGAGGGGATCGCCTACCGCGTCGAGCAGCCGGCCAAGCCCGTCCAGCGCAAGGGCCTGTCCTACTCGGACAATTTCAAGTTCAACCGCACGGCGCCCTGGACCCATTGAGGCCGTCGCCGCCGCGTCAGGCCTCGCGGCGCGCCTTCCACGCCGGGTAGGGCGAATCGCCCGGCGGACGCAGCTGCGTGACGCGCATCGGCTGCGCGTCGAGGGGCTGGCAGAGCTCGGCGTAGATCGACGCGCTGCCGGCGCCGTAGGTCTCGGCCTCCTCGGCCGAGAAGGCGAAGTAGCCCTCCTTGAAGCCGGCCAGGCGCATCGCGGCGTGGCACATCGGGCACGGGCGGCCGCTCGCGTACATCACGCAGTCGCCGAGGTCGCGGCGGCCGAGGAGGCGGCTGGCCTCGCGCAGCGCCACCATCTCGGCATGGGCGCTGGGGTCGTTGGTCGCGTGCACGGTGTTGGCCGCGCGGACCAGCACGGTCCCCTCCCGCACGATGACCGCGCCGTAGGGCGCACCGCCCGCCTCGACATTGGCGGCGGCGAGGGCCACCGCCTCGCCGATATGGTCCTCGTGCGTCGACATGGATGGGCTCGACATGGACGGGCTCGACATGGCTGAGCTTTCCTCCGCTGGCGCGCCAACGCCGCGCGCGGCCGGAAGTTCAGCGCTCCGCGCTCAGAACGCGTAGCGCACCGTGCAATAGGGCATCGTCTCGGCGAGCAGGGCCTTGAAGCGGGTGAGCCAGCGGCCCTTCCAGCCGGCCCGGTAGCGCAGGTTGGTGCCCCCGCCCTCCGAGACCTTCGCCTCCTGGATGTCCGGCCGCCAGAGCAGGTCCTCGGCCTTCGGGTGCCAGCCGAGATTGACCGCGTGCAGATCCGCGTTGTGGGTCAGCATGATGATCTCGCACTTGAGCTGCGCCTTGGCGGCGTCGGACAGCGTCGCGTCGATCTCGGCGAACAGCGCCCGCCAGTCGGCCTCCCAGCCCTCGTAGAGGATCACGGGCGAGAAGTTGGCGTGGACCTCGTAGCCGGCGGCCACGAACTCGTCGATGGCGGCGATCCGCTCGGCGATCGGGGCGGTGCGCACGTCCACGATCCGGGCGATCCGCGCCGGCATGAGCGAGAAGCGGACGCGCGTCTTGCCCTGCGGATCGTAGGCGAGGAGGTCGCGGTTGACGGCCTTGGTGGCGAAGGAGGCCTTGGCGTTGGGCAGGGTGCGGAACAGCGCGACCAGGGCGCGCACGCCGTCGCTGACTGCCGCGTCGACCGAGAGGTCGCCGTTCTCGCCGATATCGTAGACCCAGTGCTCCGGATCGATCGGGTCCGGCTCCGGCAGGCGCCCCTGGCGGCCGGCGTGGCGGGCGATCGCCGCGCAGGCCTGCTCGAGGTTCACGAACAGCGAGATCGGGTTGGAGAAGCCCTTGCGGCGCGGCACGTAGCAATAGGCGCAGGCCATGGCGCAGCCGTTGGAGGTCGAGGGCGCGATGAAGTGGGCGCTGCGGCCGTTGGGGCGCATCGCCAGCCCCTTCTTCACGCCGAGGACCAGCGTCGAGCGCTTGATCCGCACCCAATCCTCCACCGAGCCGGCGTTGCCGTGGAGTTCCGGGATGTTCCAGTGCGACGGCACGACGATGCGCGCGGCGTCGGGAAAGCGCGCCAGGATGTCCCGGCCCAGCGGGAAGTCGCCGACGGTGGGCTCGTGATAGATCGTCCGGATATCGAGCAGGTCGCGGGTCAGGGCCATGGACGATCCGGGGCCCGGGAGCGGCCCGGGACCCGATATGGTGCGCGGCGACGCGGCCGGAATGCCTTGCGACCCGGAGTCTCTCTTCGCGCGGCGCGCGAAAAGCTCGGGATCGGGCGCGGCGCGCGTTGATCGTTCAACGATATCTTACGATTCGGTGCCATGAGTCCCTCATCTTCGAGTGGACGTGCGATGATCGTTCGGGACCAGGAGAGATCCGAGCCGGGCTCACCCGGCTCCGGTGAATCTCTCGACCCTGCAGATCCGAGGTGGGGCGCGCTGATCCGGCGGGATCAGCTGGAGGCCATGCGCGGGAGCGTGCTGGCGGCCATCCCGGTCAACATGCTGCTCGGCGTGGCGAGCATGCTCGTCGCATACAGGAGCGGGCACGGCACCGTGGGGGCCATCTGGTTCGCGGCGTCGACCAGCGTCAACCTCCTGCGAATCGCCCTCTGCCGGATCCCCTGCCTCGGCCTGGCGCTGACCGCCGACATGACGCCGAGCCTCGCCGCGGCCGCCGCGCGCTCTGTCGACCGGCACCTGTGCGTCTTCACGGTCGCGGCGTTCCTCTCCGGACTGGTCTGGGCCTGCCAGCCGCTCCTATGCGACGGCTACACGACCGCCGAGACCCTGTTCTACCTGACGATCACTTGCGGCGTGACCGCGGGGGCGGTGACGCACGGGATCGCGTACGCGCGCATCCCCCTCGCCTTCATCGCCCTTCCGCTGCTGTCCGTCGTGGCCTGCCTCGCCTATGCTGGCGACTTCGACCGGAACTGCCTCGCGGCCTGCGTGCTGCTCTACTTCCTCGCCCTGACGCACACGGCGTTCCGCAGCGAGTCCGTGTTTCGCGAGGCGAGCCGGCTCAAGAACGAGGCCCACGCCCTCGCCCGGTCCCGCGCCGAGGCCCATGCCAGCGCCAGCGCCCTCGTGGACGAGATGCGGTGGCGCGCCACGCACGACGATCTCACCGGCCTGCTGAACCGCGCGGGCTTCCTCCAGGCGACGGAGAACCGGCTCCGCACCGGGACCCTCAGCCTGCTGATGCTCGACCTCGACGGGTTCAAGTTCGTCAACGACGTCTACGGCCACAAGGCGGGCGACCGGGTGCTCGTCGAGGTGGCGCGCCGGCTGAAGGACGCGCTGCCGGAGAACGGTCTCGCGGCCCGGCTGGGCGGCGACGAGTTCGCGGTGCTGTACGATCCCGTGACGTCGGGCGTGCCCGACGATGTCATGGCGGCGAACCTCATCGCCGCGGTATCCCAGCCGTTCGACGGCTTCGACGCGGGTCGCCTCGGGGTCAGCATCGGCGTCCACGCGAGCGCGGAGCCGAGCTTCACCGAGATGCTGAGCTGCGCCGACGAGGCGCTCTACGCCGCGAAGGCCGCCGGGCGGAACCGCTACCGGGTGTTCGATTCGGGCCTGCGCGAGGGGCTGCAGATGCGGCGGGACCTGGAGCGCGACCTGTCGCAGGCCCTGGTCGAGAACGCCCCGAAGGTCTGGTTCCAGCCGATCTACGCCGCCGATGGCCGGACCCTGGTCGGGCTGGAGGCCCTGATCCGCTGGGAGCATCCGCGGCTCGGCTGGATCGCGCCCCCGGACCTGATCGCCGCCGCCGCGATGGCCGGCCTGACCGAATCGCTGCTCCGCTACATCCTCGAGCAGGTCTGCGCGATGCTGGAGATCCTGCATCGCCGCGGCCTGAGCGGCGTGCGCGTGGCGATGAACGTCTCACCCCGGGAGATGGCGCAGGTCCCCGTGGACGAGATCGTCATCGGGCGCCTGAACCTCCTCGGCCTGCCGCCCACCATGCTGGAGATCGAGATCACCGAGGAGACGGCCCTCGACATCGGCGCGGTGCAGGGCAAGCTACAGGCGCTGTCCCGCGCCGGCATCCGGGTCGCCCTGGACGATTTCGGCATCGGCTACTCGTCGCTCTCCTCGCTGCGCCAGCTCAAGGCGGACCGGATCAAGATCGACCGGAGCTTCGTCACCGGCCTCGGGGCGAGCGACGACAAGCGTGGGCTCGTCCTCGCCGTCCTCGGCCTCGGCCGGCTGCTCGGGCTCGACGTGGTGGCGGAAGGCGTCGAGTCGGCCGAGGACCTGAATATCCTGCAGGCGATGGGCTGCCCGTTCCTGCAGGGCTACCATCTCGGCCGCCCGATGCCGGTGGAAGATCTGGAAGCCACCCTGCTCAGCACGCGCATCGCCGCGGCCTGAGCCGGTGCCGGCGCGCGCGGCTCAGAACCGCCCGGCATCCGCCGGATCGCGGCGCATCAGCCGGCGCGCCGCCGCGCGCCACAGGCGGTCCGGCATTCCGTAGAGCCACACGAGCGCCGCGCACCCGGCGATCGCCAGCAGGAACAGCCAGGCCAGCGCCTCGAGGATGGGTCCCGGCGGCGTTCCGGACTCGGTCCGGTCGTACCAGAGCGGGTCCGTGTCCCAGGGCGGATCGTCGTTGTCCACGGCAGAACCCTCCACCGCGGGTCCGAATGCGGCCCGGGGCGCTCGCGCGGCGGTGACCGGTGAATCGGTCCGCGTCACTCCTCTGCCGGCCCGGTCCGCACACGCCTGACCGGGTCCAGCGCGGTCACGCTACAGGCCCCGCCGCGCGCCCTTCGAATACCCATTTCGGACTACGGCCTTCCACCGGCCGCGCTTTTCCACATCCAACTTTCTCCGCAATTTATTGCTTAGTTTGCGGGCTATGGCATTCTGACCGTCTAAAAGACTGCGTGACCTGCCATGAGATCTGCCAAGCGCCTGTGGCGCGAGCGCTGGGCGCTGTGTTCGATGCTGGCCCTGTCGGCCGCCTGCGGGCTGCCGGCGCGGGCGGCGGACATGCGCATCGAGGCCGCCAAGATCACCGGCGGTGATCTCTGGATCATCGGTTACGCCGACGATCCGGGGGTGGAGATCACGCTCGACGGCCAGTTCCCCCACCGGACCGACAGCCGCGGCTATTTCGAGTTTCGCGTCGTCTACCATCCGGCCACCTGCATCGCGACGCTGCGGACGCCGAAACAGACCCGCAGCATCGTGGTCGGCGAGTGCGGCCAGCAGGGGCCGCAGGCGCCCGGGCTCCCCGGCCCGGCCGGCCCGCGCGGCGAGACGGGTCCGCGGGGCGAGGCCGGACCTCCCGGCGAGCGGGGCGCGATGGGACCGCCCGGGCCGCCCGGACCCCAGGGGCCAGCCGGCGCGGAGGGCGTCGCCGGACCGCCGGGCCCGCCGGGCGAGCGCGGACCCATCGGCATGGCCGGCGCACCGGGGCTGATGGGTGCCATGGGCCCGCCCGGCCCGCCCGGGCCGCCCGGCAGCACCCGCGGGCAGCCGACTTCCCCGAGCGCCGCGCCGAAACCGAACCCGTCGGCCGCGCTGGCGGGGCCGGCGCCGAAGCCGCGGCCGCCGGCGCGGGCGCGCCGCGCACCCGAGCCGGAATCCGCGCCGGAGGGACCGCTGGATCTGGAGCCCGACGCCGGTGGCGGCGGGATGGACCGCTACTAGGCGCGGACCGGTGTCGACCGCAGGGCCAGCCGCGGAACGGGCCGCCCTGTGCCCGGCCGGGGGCGACGCGTCGGCTCCCAAGTCTCGCGTGGCTGCACGCCGGCAATAGTCTTTGGAAGAGCGTATTTATGCGACTTAACAACTCAATTCGCTCGCGTGCCGCGCTGTCCGCGCCGGGTGTGTCACCTTAATGCCCCAACGCCGCACATTCCGCCGCCAGACCCGCACCGAGGCGAGCCAAAGCGCCCGGTTTGCGCTAAGCGTGACGGTGGGGCGGGCTTGATCGGAGACGAGCGAAACGCCGTACCTTGGCCGTTTTCGTCTCGGACTTCCGGACCGAAAGAGACCGCAAGGGCTTGTTCATCGTGACACGACGTCCACCAGCGAGTTGCCCGACGTTCCGCCTGGCCGGGATGGTGTCCGGACTCGCGATGCTGGCTGCCATGCCGGCATCGGCCGAGACTCTGGAGAGCGCTCTCGCGAAGGCCTATCAGGGCAATCCGAGCCTGAACGCCAGCCGTGCGGGCGTGCGCGCTATCGACGAGAACGTGGCGATCGCGCAGTCGGGCTACCGGCCGACCGTCAACGTCAACGCCGCGATCGGCGTCCAGTACCTTCAGACGCGCTCGTCCAGCACGGTCGCGTCGGCGGCCACCGGCGGCACGGCCGCGACCACCGCCGGATCGGCCCTCGGGACGACGGGCGGCGGCCTGGGCGGAACGGCGGGCGCCGGGACGACCGGGACCGGAACGACCACGGGGATCGGGACGACGGGGATCGGGACCGCGGGCGGCACCACCGGCATCGGAACCTCAGGTGCCGGGGCGGCGGGATCCGCGACCGGCGGCGAGGGCCTGTCCGGCGGCGCGACCTCCGACATCGCGAGCCAGGTCATCACCTCCCGGCGGACGACGCGCACCACCTACCTGCCGAGCTCCGCCAGCCTGAACGTCACGCAGACGATCTTCAACGGCTTCCAGACCGACAACACGGTCCGGCGCGCGGAGTCGCAGGTCTACAGCCAGCGCGAGAGCCTGCGCTTCACCGAGCTGTCGGTTCTGTACAGCGCCGTCCAGGCGTACATGAACGTGCTCAGCAACACGGCGACGCTGGAGCTGAACCGGAACAACGTCGAGGTTCTGGAAGAGCAGCTCCGCCAGACCCGGGACCGCTTCAACGTCGGCGAGGTGACCCGGACCGACGTCGCCCAGGCCGAGGCCCGACTGGCCGGCGCGCGATCGCAGGTCGCCCAGGCCGAGTCGACTCTCCGCACGAGCATCGGCGTCTACCGGCAGAATATCGGTGTCGAGCCGCGCCAGCTCGCGCCGGGTCGGCCGTTGGACCGGTTCGTGCCGCGCAGCCTCGATCAGGCGATCGCCGTCGGCCTGCGCGAGCACCCGCAGGTCGTCTCGGCCATCCACAACGTCGACGCGAGCGAGGCCCAGGTGAAAGTCCTGGAAGGCCAGCTCGCCCCGCAGCTCAGCCTGCAGGGCTCGCTCAGCCAGCTCTACGACCAGAACGGACCGAACCAGAGCTTCTTCGTCGGCTTCGTCGGCGGACGGCTCTCGATCCCGATCTACGAGGGCGGCCAGACCTACGCGCAGATCCGGCAGGCCAAGGAATCGGTCGGCCAGGCCCGCATCCAGGTCGACCAGATCCGCGATCAGGTCCGCGCCCAGATCGTCGATTTCTGGGGCCGGCTCGAGGCCGCCAAGGCGCAGGTCATCGCCGCCCAGGCCCAGGTCCAGGCCAACGAGGTGGCGCTGAACGGCGTGCGCGAGGAAGCGCGCGTCGGCCAGCGCACGACCCTCGACGTGCTCAACGCGCAGCAGGAACTGCTGAATTCCCGGGTGAACCTCATCGTCGCCCAGCGTGACCGGGTCATCTTCTCCTACGGGGTGGTCCAGGCGATCGGACAGTTGACCGCGCGCTTCACGGCGCTCCCGGTCGAATACTACAGCGCCAAGGTTCACTACGATCAGGTCAAGGATCTCTGGTTCGGCCTGCGCACCCCGGACGGTCGCTGACGGCTTTTCCACGGGGAGTGTGTTGTGGGCGCGCTTGCCGTCACGAAACGGCATGGAATACTGATTGAACATCGATCCATTCGGGTCGCTTTCCAGTCTCCCATGCCCGAGTGCGCCTGCCGATGAGTGCAGCAAGCCCCAAGATCCCGGACTCGAAATTCCAGGACAAGGCTGCCGATAAGGCGCACGAGCCTTCGATGGAAGAGATCCTCGCGTCGATCCGGAGGATCATCGCCGACGATCAGGCCGCCAAGCCGGCCGAGGTCGCGGCGCCCGCTCCGGAGCCCGACGACGTGCTCGACCTCGCGGAGGTCGCCGAGCCGGTGATGCGCCCGCGCGTCGTCGAGCCGGAGCCGGAACCCGAGCCGGCCCCGGATCTGCTCGACTTCGACGCGATCGACTTCGAGGACCCGGTGACCGCCGCGCCCGAACCGGAGCCCGAGCCCGAGCCCGAGCCGGCCCCGGAGCCGCCGCCTCCGCCCCCGCAGCCCGTGCTCCAGGCTGCCCGCTCGCCCGAGCCGGAGCCCGAGGCCCTGGTCTCTCCGGCCACGGATGCCAGCGTCAGCGGCGCGTTCAACCTGCTGGCCCACACCGTGCTGACGCAGAACGCCCGGACCCTGGAGGATCTCGTCAAGGAGATGCTCCGGCCGATGCTGAAATCCTGGCTCGACGACAACCTCCCGGCCGTGGTCGAGCGCCTCGTGCGCGCCGAGATCGAGCGGGTGTCGCGCGGCCGCTGAGCCGGCGGCCTGGGTACGGCGGCCGCGGGCCGCCGTCCGCGTGTTGACGGGAGCGGCGTGACGGTCGAAAGCGGGGCCACCCCCGTTTGGACAAGCGCCGGCCCGTACCCGCGATGATGGACAAGACCTTCGAGCCCACCTCCGTCGAGGCGCGGATCTCCGCCGCCTGGGCCGAGGCGGACGCCTTCCGTGCCGGCCGGCCCGAGCGCGCCGGGGCCCCGCCGTACTGCATCGTGATCCCGCCGCCGAACGTGACGGGCTCGCTGCACATGGGCCACGCCCTCAACAACACGCTGCAGGACATCCTCTGCCGCTTCGAGCGCATGCGCGGCAAGGACGTGCTCTGGCAGCCGGGGACGGACCATGCCGGCATCGCCACCCAGATGGTGGTCGAGCGGCGGATGATGGAGCGCCAGGAGCCCGGCCGGCGCGAGATCGGCCGCGCGGCGTTCGTCGAGAAGGTCTGGGCCTGGAAGGCGGAATCCGGCGGCGCGATCGTCAACCAGCTGAAGCGGCTGGGCGCCTCCTGCGACTGGTCCCGCGAGCGCTTCACCATGGACGAGGGGCTGAGCCGCGCCGTGCTCAAGACCTTCGTCGACCTGCACCGGCAGGGCCTGATCTATCGCGACAAGCGGCTGGTGAACTGGGACCCGAAGTTTCAGACCGCGATCTCGGACCTGGAGGTCCAGCAGGTCGAGACCAGGGGCCATCTCTGGCACTTCGACTACCCGGTGGTGGACGAGGCCGGCGCCGAGACCGGCGCCGTCATCACGGTGGCCACCACCCGCCCCGAGACGATGCTGGGCGACACCGGCATCGCGGTCCATCCCGAGGACGCGCGCTACACCGCGCTCGTCGGCCAGCGCGTGCGCCTGCCGCTGGTCGGGCGGCTGATCCCGATCGTGGCCGACACCTACTCGGATCCCGAGAAGGGCACGGGCGCGGTCAAGATCACGCCCGCCCACGACTTCAACGACTTCGACGTCGGCCGCCGCCACGGGCTCGGCCTGATCAACGTCCTCGACCCCGAGGGCCGGATGCTGCTCGACGGCAACGCCGAGTTCCTCGACGGCGTCGCGCCCGAGCCGGAGGCCCTGGCGCTCCACGGCCTCGACCGGGCGCAGGCCCGCAAGGAGGTCGTCGCGCTGATGGAGGCGCGCGGTCGGCTGCGCGCGATCGAGCCGAACACCCACGCGGTCCCGCACGGCGACCGCTCGGGCGTGGTCATCGAGCCCTACCTGACCGACCAGTGGTACGTGAACGTCAAGCCGCTCGCGGAGCGCGCCCTCCAGGCGGTGCGCGACGGGCAGACCAAGTTCGTGCCGGAGAACTACGAGAAGATCTTCTTCCAGTGGCTCACCAACATCGAGCCGTGGTGCATCTCGCGCCAGCTCTGGTGGGGCCACCAGATCCCGGTCTGGTACGACGACGCCGGCGGCATCTTCGTCGCCGAGAGCGAGGCCGAGGCGCAGGCGGCGGCCGAGGCGCAGCACGGCCGGCCGGTCGCGCTCACCCGCGACGCGGACGTCCTCGACACGTGGTTCTCCTCGGCGCTCTGGCCGTTCTCGACGCTGGGCTGGCCCGACTCGACCCCGGAACTCGCGCGCTTCTACCCGACCAACACCCTGGTGACCGGCAAGGACATCCTGTTCTTCTGGGTCGCCCGGATGATGATGATGGGCCTGCACCTCACCGACCGGGCGCCCTTCGACACGGTCTACCTGCACACCCTGGTGCGGGACGCGTCGGGCGCGAAGATGTCGAAGTCGAAGGGGAACGTCGTCGATCCCCTGGAACTGATCGATCAGGTCGGCGCCGACGTCCTGCGCTTCACCCTCTGCGCCCTGGCCGTCCAGGGCCGCGACATCAAGCTGTCCACCGACCGGGTCCAGGGCTACCGCAACTTCGCGACCAAGCTCTGGAACGCCGCCCGCTTCGCGGAGCTGAACGGCTGCCGCCTCGACCCGGCCTTCGACCCGCGCTCCGCCACCGGCGCGATCAACCGCTGGGCGCTCACTGAGGCGGCCCGCGCGGTCGACGAGGTCGCGGGCGCCCTCGAGGCCTTCCGCTTCAACGACGCGGCGGCGGTGGCCTATCGCTTCGTCTGGAACATCTTCTGCGACTGGTATCTCGAGCTCGCCAAGCCGGTGCTCCAGGGCGAGGGTGTCGATCCGGCGGTCCGGGCCGAGACGCAGGCGAGCGTGGCGTTCCTGATCGATCAGGTCGCCAAGCTGCTGCACCCCTTCATGCCGTTCCTCACGGAGGAGCTGTGGGCGATCAAGGGCGCCGACCTGCCGGAGCGCGGCCTGCTGACCCTGGCCGCCTGGCCGGACCTCGGCGGCCTCGCCGACGCGGCCGCGGAGGCCGAGGTCGGGTTCGTGGTCGATCTCGTCAGCCAGATCCGCTCGGCGCGGTCCGAGACCAATGTCCCGGCCGGCGCGCAGATCCCGCTGGTGATGGTCGGCGCCGCCCCGGAGGTGAGAGCGCGGGTTGAGGCGTGGCGCGACACGCTCCTGCGCCTCGCCCGACTGTCGGAGATCACCTTCGCGGAGACGCCGCCGAGGAACTCGGTCCAGCTCCTGGTGCGCGGCAGCGTCGCCGCGCTGCCCCTTGAAGGCGTGGTCGACCTCGCGGCCGAGGTCGCGCGTCTGAAGAAGGAGCAGGGCAAGGCGCAGGGAGAGATCAAGAAGATCGACGCCAAGCTCGGCAACGCCGACTTCGTGGCCCGGGCGCCCGAGGAGATCATCGAGGAGAATCGGGAGCGCCGCGAGAGCGAGTCGGCGCGGCTGGCGAAGATCGAGGAAGCTCTGGTCCGGCTCAGCGGGGACTGAGCGCCCGTCCGGGAGCGCTCCGACGTGTCAGGCCCGCCCCGGGGGTGACCCGGTCCCGGAGGCTCGCCCGTCAGCGTCGGGTGCCGAGGGTTCCGGTGAACGCCCGCGGCCCGCCCCAACTGGCGGCGAACGCGTCGTTCGGGGTCCAGAAGCCGTCCTACGACGCGCCCCGCAGATGCAGGGAATAGTCCGGTGGAACGTAGCCGCCCGACTGGTTCCAGTAGCCGGGCCGGAAGTTGGCCGCCGATTTCGCAACGCGCTCATCTCCGGGGCGGCGCGTATCGACGCTGTACGTTCTCTCGGAAACGCTGCGCGGCGCGCGACTTGCGATGACGGTCTTCGCGTCGAAGTAATCACGGTAATCCGCGTACGACTCGACCGCCAGCGCGCCGACAGTCGACCCGAATAACATGGCGACCGCCAACAGCACCTTCATTGTCAATTCCTCTGCCTACACATTCAAATCTGGCGGCACCGAGATTGCGCCGGCCCGCCGAACTGAGCGGTATTTAAGATCGACTTCCGGAAACGGCGGTGCCGGACAGCACGAGCCTGGATCCGGCCCAACCCGCGCCGGGTCGTCGGACCTCCGGTCTCGGTCACGCGCCGCGATCGCGCTGGGGCTCCGCGAGCGCTCGGCTACCTGTCCAAACGGTAATTTGATCGCCACGCCCGGGTCAGGCGCCGCGCCTTAGACAGATCCCATCGACGGCCGCGACCGCCGGCGTCGTCCCGATCAGTCCCGAGAGGTTGAGACCCCCCATGACCGAGACCCGTCCCACTGGCCGCACCTCGCGCCGCGCCCTCGCCTCCGTAGCGGCCGCAGCGCTGATTGCCGGCGGTGCCATCGGCAGCGGCTATCTGCCGGCCGCGACCCCGGCCTACGCGCAGGCTCTGCCCAAGTCGCCGATCGAGGCGCCCGAGCACCCGCCGGGCTCGTTCGCCGGCATCGTCAACAAGGTGAAGCCGGGCGTGGTCTCGGTGAAGGTGAAGCTCGACGACTCGGCGAGCAGCGACGACGACGATGGCCCGAGCCAGGGGCGCAACCTCCAGAACGTGCCGCCGCAGTTGCGCGAGTTCTTCAAGCGCTTCGGCCAGAACGGTCCCGGCGGGATGCAGCCCCAGCATCAGGGCCCGCGCGGCGCGGTGGGATCCGGCTTCATCATCTCGGCCGACGGCTACGTGGTCACCAACAACCACGTGGTCGACCACGCCAAGACCGTGCAGGTGACGCTGGACGACGGGCGCACTCTCGACGCCAAGGTCATCGGCAAGGATTCCAAGACGGACGTCGCCCTGCTGAAGATCACCGAGGGCTCGAACTTCCCGTACGTCCAGTTCGGCAAGGCCGCGCCGCAGGTCGGCGACTGGGTGGTGGCGATCGGTAACCCGTTCGGCCTCGGCGGAACCGTGACCGCCGGCATTGTCTCGGCCCGCGGCCGCGACATCGGCGCCGGCCCCTACGACGACTTCCTGCAGATCGACGCGCCCATCAACAAGGGCAACTCGGGCGGCCCGACCTTCAACGTCAACGGCGAGGTGGTCGGCATGAACACCGCCATCGCGTCCCCGTCGGGCGGCAGCGTCGGCCTCGCCTTCGCGATCCCCGCCGAGACCGTTCAGGCGGTGGTCGACCAGCTCCGGACCGACGGCAAGGTCGCCCGCGGCTACCTGGGCGTCCAGATCCAGCCCGTGACGCAGGACATCGCCGAGGGCCTGGGCCTCGACAAGGCCAAGGGCGCCCTGGTCGACCACGCCGAGAACGGTACCCCGGCGGCCAAGGCCGGCCTGAAGGCGGGCGACGTGATCGAGAAGGTCAACGGCGACACGGTGGACAGCGCCCGCGAACTGTCGCGCAAGATCGCCGGCCTGAAGCCGGGCGCCAAGGTCGAATTGAGCTACCTGCGCGGCGGCAAGACCGACACCGCCACGGTGACGCTGGGCACGATGCCGACCGACGGCACCAAGATGGCGAGCCGTGACGACGACTCGGGCAACGGCCAGCCGCGGCTCGGCCTGCAGCTCGCCCCGGCCGGCGATGTCGGCCTGTCGGATCAGGGCGTCGCGGTGGTCCAGGTCGATCCCGACGGCCCGGCGGCCGCCAAGGGTATCGAGGCGGGCGACGTGATCCTCGACGTCGGCGGCCAGAGCGTGGCCCGTCCGTCGGACGTGGCGACGCAGATCCGGGCGGCCGAGTCGAGCGGACGCAAGGCCGTGCTGATGCGGGTGAAGAGCGGCAAGGGCCAGACCCGGTTCGTGGCGGTCTCGCTCAACAAGAAGGCCGGCTGAGGCCGGTTTCTCCCGGCGCGGGGTCCGCCCCGCGCCGTCTCGTGGTGACCTCCGACTCGCGCTGGCCGAACAGGCCGGCGCTTTTTCGTGGCCCCTTCACCGCGACTGAGCGTCTGGGCGCCTCAGCGCCCTGGGACCGGTATGCCCAGTCCAGGCCCGAGCCGCGTCCGGCACCGTCCCAGCGCCGCGAAGGCGGCGTTCGAGTCCCGGGCGAGGCGCATCAGGTCTCCCAGGCGTGCCCGGCCGCGCGCGAAGGCGAAGAACACCGCGGCGATGTCGGGCTCGCCGTCCGGCGTGAGGGCCGAGGCCGCGAAGGCCGGCAGGGCCTGGTCGGCCGGGTCGCAGACCACCCGCACGGCCGCGAAGGGCAGGCCGTGCCGGCCCGCGAAGGACGCGGCCACGTGCGATTCCATGTCGACGGCCGCGGCGCCGGTGGTGGTCCGCAGGTCCGTCTTGCCGTCGACCGCGAGCACCGCCGTGTCGACGCCAGCCAGATCCGCCGGGATCACCCGCGGCCCGACGCCGGACAGGAGGTTGAGCAGCGTGGCCGACAGGTCGAGATCGGCGGCGCGCCGCCCCTCCTCGCTCACCACGCCGGTGCCCACCACGACGTCTCCGGGCCGGAGCGAGGGATCAAGGCCGCCCGCGATGCCGAAGCTGATCACAGCGCGGCAGCCGGGCTGGCCGCGGGCCTCCAGGAGCTGGCGGAGACGGTGAGGGTTGCCGCCGGCTCCCACGGCCTCGACCCCCTCCCCCGCCGCCATGCGGCGCTCGCGGGCGAGGCCGGTGACGGCCAGGACGGGTGCGGCGGGATCGATCATGGCGCGCTCGTGGACGAGTCCGGCGAGGTCCGCAAGAAGGCGCGAGCGCCGAGGCGGGGTCCGGGCCGGATCCGGCGCGGGGGGCGGTTCGTCCGGTCCCGCGGGATCGCTGTCTGAGGAGGCCACGTGTCTCGTACCGGGGCTCGCGGATCGGCTGTCGGGACGGTCGAGCGCGCCGCGATCCGGCGGAGCGGGGCCGGCCCGCCGGGCCGGCCCCAGGACGTCGGCGGACGTCACATGCCGAACTGGACGCGCCGGCTGTTGCCACGCTTGAGGTTGCGGAAGCGCGCCATCGCCCAGAGCGGGAAGAACTTCGGGTAACCATGGTACCGCAGGTAGAAGACCCGCGGGAAGCCCGTGGCGGTGTAGCGCTCCTCTCTCCAGAACCCGTCCGCGCCCTGCGTGCGGGTCAGGAAGTTGATGCCCCGGGTCACGGCCGGGTCGTCGACCGCGCCGGCCGCCATCAGGGCGAGGAGCGCCCAGGCGGTCTGCGAGGCGGTGGACGAGCCGGGCTCGAAGGCCGGGTCGATTTTGTACGAGGAGGCGTCCTCGCCCCAGCCGCCATCCGGGTTCTGGATCCGGATCAGCCAGGACACGGCCTTCTGGATGCGCGGATCGGCGGAGTCGACCCCGGCGGCGTTGAGGGCGCAGAGCACCGACCACGTGCCGTAGATGAAGTTCATGCCCCAGCGGCCGTACCACGAGCCGTCCTCCTCCTGATCATTCAGGAGGTAGTTCACGCCGCGGTCGAGGGCGCGGGAGGTCTCCCGGGTCTCGCCGAGCTGGGACAGCATCCCGACCACGCGCGCGGTCACGTCCGCGGTCGGCGGGTCGAGCAGCGCGCCGTGATCCGAGAACGGGATGTGGTTGAGGTACATGTGGTTGTTATCGGCGTCGAACGCCGCCCAGCCACCGTCCTCGGATTGCAGCCCCTCGACCCATTCCCGGGCGCGGGCGATCGAGGCCTTGTAGTCCGGCATGCCGGCGACGAGGCCGTGCTGGTGCATGGCCCGGTCCATCGCCATCACCACCACGGCGGTGTCGTCGAGGTCGGGATAGTGCGCGTTGGCGTACTGGAACGCCCAGCCGCCCGGCCGGACCTTCGGCTTGCGCGCCGCCCAGTCGCCGACGATGTCGAGCACCTGCCGAGGCTTCAGCCAGTCCAGACCGGCGCGGGCCTGGGCCTCGGCTTCGGGGCCGCCGGCCTCGAGCAGCGCGTGGCTCGCGAGCGCCGTGTCCCAGACCGGCGAGACGCAGGGCTGGACGTAGGCCTCGTCGGCCTTCTCGACGACGAGCTTCTCGATGGCGTCGCAGGCGACGCGGACCTGCGGGTGATCGGGCCGGTAGCCCATCACCTCGTACATCAGCACCGAGTTGACCATGGCGGGGAAGATGGCGCCCAGGCCGTCCTCGCCGTTGAGGCGCTCGCTCACCCAGGCGCGCGCCATCTCCATGGCGCGCTGCCGGCTCTTGCGCGGCAGGTGGTTCTCGACCCGCTGCAGCACCCGGTCGATGAAGCCGAAGATCGGCGTCCAGGGCCACGTGGCGTGGGGCGAGCCCGGCCAGGAGCGGACGCTCTCCGGCGGGGTGACGAACAGCTCCTGCACGCTGATGCCGCGGGGATTGCGCGCCCGGGGCTTGGTCGCCTGGAGCACGAACAGCGGCACCACGGTGGTGCGGGCCCAGTAGCTGATCTTGTCGAGGTGGAACGGGAACCACTTCGGCAGGAACATCACCTCGACGGGCATCACCGGCACGGCGCGCCACGGCACCTCGCCGTAGAGGGCCAGCATGAAGCGGGTGAACACGTTGGCGTTGGCCGCGCCGCCGCGGGACAGGATGCCCTCGCGCGCCCGGCGCATGTGCGGCGCCTCGATGTCGTCGCCGATCATCTTGAGGGCGAAATACGCCTTGACCGTGCAGCTCATGTCGAACGGCCCCTCGTGGACGAGGGCCCATCCGCCGTGCCGCCCCTGGGTGCGGCGGAGGTAGTTGCCGATCTTGGCCTCGAGGTCCCCGGGGACCCGCGTGCCGCGGAAATGGTGGAACAGGATGTACTCGGACGGGATCGTGGCATCCGCCTCGAGCTCGAAGCAGATGTGCCCGTCGTCGTGCGCCAGGGCGGTCAGCGCGCGCGTCGCCTGCGCCACGCCGCGCTCGACGTCCTCGAGCGAGATCCCTTGAGTCTTCGAGCGCTGCAGCGCCTCGACTTTGCTAACGGCCTCTCTCATAGTCCTCGCCTCGAACGACCGCCTCGCGGCGGACGCCATGCCTCAAGCTGCGCCGCGCACCTGGGTTCCAGCACGCGCGGCAGATCCCGCACGCAAGGAACGTGCGGCCGTCTGACCAGAGCGGATCGCTCCCTCGATCGTCGACGGCAGGCCGGTGGCGGTCCAATCGCCTGCCAGGACGAGATTGTCGTAGGCGGTTTCGGCCTTCGGGCGCCGCGCGGCTTCCGCCGGCGTCGCCGCGAAGGTCGCACGCTTCTCCTTTACGATCTGCCAGCTGGGCAGGTCGGGTGCAAGGTTGCACAACTGTGCGATCTCGGCCCAGATCTGCCGCGCGAGGTCTTCGCGGGGCACGTCGAGGAGCCGGTCGGCACCGCTGATCGTGACCGAATACCGGTCGGGATAGGCGAAAAGCCACTCCGTGAGGCTGTTGACCACGCCGAGGACGAGCGGGCTGCCGGGCTTCGGCACCAGCGCGAAATGCGCGTTCACGATGGAGCGGAATTCCACCGGTGCGAGGAGACCGGGCAACACCTCCCGGGCGACCCACGGCGGCAGCGCCAGCACGACGCCGTCCTCCGGACCGAGGGTCTCGGCACCGTCCGAGAACACGAGCTGCCCGACGCGGCCGTCCGCGAGGTCGAGGCCGCGCAGGCGCCGGCCGAGGCGGATCTCGCAGCCGCGGCTCGTGAGGTAGCGGATCGCCGGATCCACGAAGGCGTAGGACAGCCCTTCGACGGCCACGAGCGGGCGGCAGGCCTTGCCGCCCGCCCCCAGGGTCTCGCGCAGGATCCGCGCCGCCAGCCCGACGTCGCTGTCGCGGGGCTCGGTGTTGAGGGCCGCGAGCAGCACCGGGTGCCAGAGGCGCCGGTAGAGCGTGCCCTCGCAGGCCATGTGGGCGCCGATCGTGCCGCCCGCGCCCTCCGCCTTGCCGGAGGCCGCGCGCAGGATCCCGAGGGGCGCGAGGTAGTCCCGCGCCCGGGTGCCGGGGACGCGGCGGGCCGGGCTCATGACCCACCAGGGCAGCCGCCCGGCGTTGGGCCGCAGCCGCCAGCGCTCGCCGGTCTTCAGGTCGGCGAAGTCGAACTCCGCCACGTCCGGCCCCACCAGGGCGTCGGCCGGCGCGCCGATCGTCCGGAGGAACCCGAGGGAATCGGCGTTGCCGGACAGGAGCAGGTGGTTGCCGTTGTCGATGGTCAGGCCGAGGGCCGGGTCGTAGTACGAGCGGCAGCGGCCGCCGGCCTGCTTGGCGGCCTCGTGCAGGACCACCCGGGCTCCGGATTCGGCGAGCGCGACGGAAGCGGCGAGGCCGGCGAGGCCGGCGCCGACGACGTGGACGGTGCCCATCAGATCAGGCCGTGCCGGACGACGACGCCCAGCAGCGCGAGCTTGCCGGGCTTCACCCGGGCGCGGGGCATCGCCCAGCCGCGCGCGAGGACCGCCTTGAGGTAGAGGTGATAGGCGGCGGCCATCAGCCGGGCGGCCTTGGTCGCCTTGCGGGGGCTGCGCCGGATGATCTCCCAGGTCGCCTGGTAATGGTCCTCGGCCTCGCGGGCGAGGGAGATGCAGACCTCGCCGATGCGGGGATGGCCGATCGCCTCGGCCGGCGTCGGGTCGGTGAGGCCGATCGCCCGGAGCTTCTCGCGCGGCAGGTAGAGGCGGCCGCGCTCGGCATCCTCGTCGATGTCGCGCAGGATGTTGGTGAGCTGGAGCGCGCGGCCCTGGTGCCACGCCAGCCGGATGCCGTCCGCCTCCGGCATGCCGAAGATCCGCACCGACAGCCGGCCGACCGCGCTGGCGACCCGGTCGCAGTAGAGGTCGAGGGTTTCGGCGTCGGGGGCGACGATGTCCTCGACGGCGTCCATCGCCATGCCGTCGATGACCGCCTGGAAATCCTCGCGCTTCAGGCCGAATCGGCGCACGGGCTCCACGAGGTCGCGCACCCGCGGGGCCGGGCGGCCGGCGTAGAGCGCGTCGATATCGGCCCGCCAGCGGTCGAGCTCGACCTGCCGGACGGCCCGGGTGCCACCGTCGTCGGCGACGTCGTCGACGGCGCGGCAGAAGGCGTAGACGGCGTACATCGCCTCCCGCCGCTCCTTCGGCAGCAGGCGCATCGCCGTGTAGAAGGAGGAGCCGGCGGCGGGCAGCGCCGGGGCGGCGCTCGCGTGGTCCTGGACGGGCGTGGCGGTGGCGGTCACGAGCGGATTCCCTGAGCCGCGGCCCGGACGGTCCGGCCGCGGAAGGGCCGGCGCGCCAGGGTGGCGGCGACGCCGCCCAGCGCCGTCAGCGCGAAGGCGGCCTTGCCGTGATGGACTTTCTCCGAGAGCGGGTCACGCTCCAGCAGGCCCCGGCTCAGCACGACGGCGAGCCGGTGGATGGCGGCGATCTCCAGCGACAGGCGCAGGTCGTCGATCAGGTCCGGCAGGACCGCGCCCTCGTCGAGGAGGTCGAGGCAGCGCTGCGCCAGCTCGCGGATCGCGGCCCGGAGCTGCGGCGGCGCCTCGGCCTCGCCGAGCATCGCCACGGTGGCACCGTGGCGGTCGAGGCAATCCTGCGGGAGGTAGACCCGGTCGAGCGCCGCGAAGTCCTTGCCGCAATCCTGGAGGTGGTTGATCACCTGGAGCGCCGCGCAGATGGCGTCGGACGCCCGGTAGACCCGGGCCGGGTCTTCGCCGTGCACGTCGAGGACGTAGCGGCCCACCGGCATTGCCGAGTAGCGGCAGTAGTGGATCAGCTCGTCCCAGTCCGCGTAGCGGTTCTTGCGCGCGTCCATGCGGAACGCGTCGAGGAGTTCCAGGGCGTGCCGGGGCGGCAGGCCGCGGGCCGCGAGCTCGCGCTTCAGCGGCTCGGCCTCGGGATCGGACGGCCCGGCGCCGGTGAGCGCATCGGCGAGGCGATCGAGCAGCTCGATCTTGCGCTCGGGCGACAGGGCGGCGTGATCGGCCACGTCGTCGCCGGCGCGGACGAAGTTGTAGAACGCCAGGATCGCGCCCCGGTGGCGGGGATGGATCAGGTGCGAGGCGACGGGGAAGTTCTCGTCGCGGTGCCCCTTGCCGGAGCGCGTCGCGGTGGCGGAATCGAGGGTGCTCATGCGAGGTAGCCCGCCTCCCGGAACCACGTGATCGCGTCCGACAGGCCCTCGCGGTACGGCCGGGCCGTGTAGCCGAGTTCGGCGCGCGCCTTCCTGTCCGAGAAGAACATCCGGTAGCGCGACATGCGGATCCCGTCGATCGTCGCGAAGGGCTGCCTGCCGGTGACCCGCGCGGCGAGCTGCGCGAAGAACGCCACCGGGTAGACGGCGGCCCGGGGCAGATTCACGGTCGGCGGCTTGCGCCCGACCATGCCGGCGATGTCGGCGAGCATCTGCGAGAGGAACACGTCCTCGCCGCCGAGGATGTAGCGCTCGCCGATGCGGCCCTTGCGCAGCGCCAGGAGGTGCCCCTGGGCCACGTCGTCCACGTGGGCGAGGTTGAGCCCGGTATCGACGAAGGCCGGCATCTTGCCGAGCGCCGCCTCCTGGATGATCCGGCCGGTCGGCGTCGGCTTGACGTCGCGGGGACCGATCGGCGTCGACGGGTTGACGATCACCGCTCGCAGGCCGTCCCGGGCGACCATCTCCTCGACCACCCGCTCGGCCACGACCTTGCTGCGCTTGTAGGCGCCGATCGCGGTCTCGGGCGTCAGCGGCATGGTCTCGTCGGAGGGCGTGACGCCGTCGGCCGGCGGTTTGATCGTCGCGACGCTCGACGTGTAGACGACACGCTCCACGCCGGCCTCGAGCGCCGCGCGCATCATCAGGCGCGTGCCGTCGCGGTTGGTGCGGACGATCTCCTC
Organism: Methylobacterium sp. D53M; assembly: GCF_053345625.1. Taxonomy (NCBI): domain Bacteria; kingdom Pseudomonadati; phylum Pseudomonadota; class Alphaproteobacteria; order Hyphomicrobiales; family Methylobacteriaceae; genus Methylobacterium; species Methylobacterium sp. D53M. Next base: position 481,927 of record NZ_JBKFAL010000002.1, on the reverse strand, counting down.
CATGTCCGGCGCCCAGAGCCGGTAGTCGGCCGCGGCGTGGATCAGGTAGCGCTGGCCGCGCATCGCCGCCGCCACGGCGGCCGGGTCGCGCATGTCGCCCTCGGCGATCTCCACGTCGGTCCAGGTGAGGTTGCGGCGGGGGCTCGACGCGCGCACGAGGATGCGCACCGGGAAGCCGGCCCGGCGGAACACGTCGACCAGGGCTGAGCCGAGGAAGCCGCTCGCGCCGGTGATCAGCACGGGACCGACCTCGGACGGGCCGGAAGCTGGGGCCTCTGCCATCGCGGATCTGGAGGATTACCGAAAACCAGTGCGGCCGGGGATCCCCAGCCGCGCCGCGCTTGTGTCATCGAACCGCCCGAGCGGCAAGCTTGAGCGGTGCCGGACAGGGTCGCGCCGCGGCGCGGCACGCGCCCGTGGGCGTGTTACGCACAACAGGCGGGGCCGTCCCGGCAGGGCCCGGTACGGGACGCGCGGCCCGATCCCCGCGGCCGCGGGGAGTTCGGGCCCGCGACCCACGCCGCGACCCACGCCGCGACCTTGCCAGGTCGCGAAAAACCGACTATGCGCCGCCCCTCGCGTTCGCTCCGGCCGGGGGCTGAACGGACGGTGCCGCTCGCGGCACAGGGCTCTCCCAGATCCCGTCGTCCGGTGTCTCCGCCTTCGATCAACCGCTCGGGCCTGAAAATCGGCTCGAAGGGCTTGGCGCCGAGCGTAGCGCGAGATGAACCGGCCCGAATCAGCCGCCTTCCGGCGGCCGGGCTCCTTTTGACGATGAAAGGCCCGACAATGCCTCTCTACGAGCATGTGCTCTTGGCCCGCCAGGACGTGACGTCCCAGCAGGTCGAGACGATGATCGACACCTACAAGGGTGTGATCGAGCAGAACGGTGGCCGTCTCGAGAAGATCGAGATGTGGGGCGTGAAGTCCCTCGCCTACCGGATCAAGAAGAACCGCAAGGCGCACTTCGCCCTCCTCAACATCGACGCCCCGCCGGCCGCCATCGCCGAGATGGAGCGCCAGATGCAGATCTCCGAGGACGTGCTGCGCTTCATGACCATCCGGGTCGAGGAGCTCGATTCCGAGCCGTCCGCCATGATGCAGAAGCGCGACCGCGACGACCGCAAGGATCGCGAGCGCGGCCGTCGTCGCGATGACGAGGGCTTCGGCGGTGGCGGCTTCGGCGGCGACCGTGGTGACCGCGGCGATCGCGGTGACCGCGGCGAGCGCAGCTTCGGCGGGGAGGGCTAACCCATGGCATTCGGTGCTGGTGCGGGCGGCGGACGCCGTCCCTTCTTCCGTCGTCGCAAGACCTGCCCGTTCTCCGGCGCGAACGCGCCGAAGATCGACTACAAGGACGTCAAGCTCCTGTCCCGCTACGTGTCCGAGCGCGGCAAGATCGTGCCGTCGCGGATCACCGCGGTCTCGGCCAAGAAGCAGCGCGAGCTCGCCCAGGCGATCAAGCGCGCCCGCTTCCTCGGCCTGCTGCCCTACGTGATCAAGTAGGCCATCAGAACCCGCCGGCCCGGCATCTGCCCGGGCCGGCCCTCCCAGAGGGCGGCTCGCGCCGCCCGATCGTTGGGGCGCGTAGCCGCCTCTAACCCTGCCGTACCGGCAGCGGGACAGCGGAATTCATGGCACAGCACATCGGCATCGGTATCGGCGCGGGCCTCGTCTCCGCACTCCTGTTCGGGGTGCTGCTGAAGGCGACGCCGCTCGCGATCCTGCTCTACCTCGTGGCGCCGCTGCCGATCCTGATCGTCGGCCTGGGCTGGAGCCACAAGGCCGCGCTCGCCGCGGCCGCCGCCGGCAGCCTCGCGCTGGTCCTGGTGATCGCGCCCTTCCTGGGACTGGCCTTCGCGGCCTACATCGCCCTGCCCGCCTGGTGGCTCGCCTACCTCGCGCTCCTCGGGCGCGAGACGCCCGCCGGCCTCGAATGGTACCCGACCGGCCGCCTGCTCGGCTGGATCGCCGCCACGGCCGCCCTCGCCTTCATCGCCATCGCGGTCCTGTCGTCGCCGAACCACGCCGCCTTCGACGCGCAGCTGCGCGGGCTCGCCCAGACCCTGGTCCAGACGCGGCTGCCCTCCGCCCGCCCGTCCCCCGAGACCCCGCGCGCAGACGCCCCGCGCGCCGACGCGCCCTCGACCGGCGGCGAGGCGGCCGGCAAGGACGGGGCGGCGACACCCGGTCCGGCCCCGCAGGCCGAGGCCGACCCGGCGGACGTCACGCGGGCCGAGGTGGCGGACGCCCTCGCCCGCGTCGTGCCCGCCTTCGCGGCGAACGGCCTCGCCCTGCTGCTGGCCTTCTACCTCTGGGCGTCGGCCCGGATCGTGAAGATCTCCGGCCGCCTGCCGCGGCCCTGGCCCGACATCCCCGCCACCGCCATGCCGCGCAGCACGCTCGTGGCGGTCGCGGCGGCCGTCGCGATGTGCTTCGCGCCCGGCTATGTCGGCGTGTTCGGGGTCGCGCTGCTCGGCGCGTTCAGCGCCGCCTTCGCCCTCCAGGGACTCGCCGCCTTCCACGACCGCTCCCGCGGCCGGCCGGGGCGCGGGCTCATGCTGTTCGGCATGTACCTGATCCTGTTCGTGACCCAGGGCATCGCCCTGGTCGCCCTGACCCTGTTCGGCCTCGCCGACACAGCCCTCGACCGCCGACGCCCCAAGGGCGATCCGGCGCCGTGAGACCCCGGCCCGCGTGGCCGAACACCTGAAGGAGAAAGACCATGGAAGTGATCCTGCTCGAGCGCGTGGCCAAGCTGGGCCAGATGGGCGAGACCGTGAATGTCCGTCCGGGCTTCGCCCGCAACTTCCTGCTCGCCCGCGGCAAGGCCCTGCGCGCGACGGAAGCCAACAAGAAGCACTTCGAGGCCCAGCGCGCCCAGCTCGAGGCCCGCAACCTCGACCGCAAGAAGGACGCCGAGGTCGTCGCCGAGAAGCTGAACGGCCAGAGCTTCGTCCTCATCCGTCAGTCCGGCGAGACCGGCGTGCTCTACGGCTCGGTCTCGACCCGCGACCTCGCCGAGGTCGTCGCGAAGGAGGGCTTCACGGTCGATCGCGGTCAGTTCACCCTGAACCAGCCGATCAAGACGCTGGGCCTGCACACGGTCCCGGTGGTGCTGCACCCCGAGGTCGAGGTGGAGATCACCGTCAACGTCGCCCGCAGCCCCGAGGAGGCCGAGCGTCAGGCCCGCGGCGAGTCGGTGACCGAGCGCGAGGCGTTCAACCTCGACGACCTCGGCCTCGAGGTCGGTCAGGCGCTGGCCGATGCCGGCGAGGGCGCCGACGACCGCGGCTGATTCCCGTTTGCAGGCTTGACCGGCCGGCCAACCGGCCGGTCAAGCCTGCGGCGGCGTGGCCGGGCCGCGAGGCCGACCCCGCCGTGTATACCGGTGAACACTGGGGATGATGGTCCCCGAGACTTGACACGTTCCAGTTTTGTTCCAGCATGGACGCCCGCCCCTCGCGAGAGTCGGCGGGCGTCCGCTTTTCCGCGCCCCGGCCCGGGAGAACCGGCCGTCGGCTAGGCTTCGGTAACCATACCGGCGCCAAGGTCGTGCGGTGTGATCCTGGCGCGCCCGCCGCGGCGCCTGATACGGAGTCGTCCGCCGATGGCCTTGCCCAATGCGCTCACGGCCAAGCTCGAAGCGGTCCAGGCCGAGTACCGCGTCGCCCCGCACAACATCGACGCGGAGCAGGCGCTGCTGGGCGCGATCCTGGTGAACAACGACGCCTATTACCGGGTGTCGGACTTCCTGCTGGCCGAGCACTTCATGGAGGATGCCCACCAGCAGATCTTCACGGTGGCGGCCTCCCTGATCAAGGCCGGCAAGCTCGCCACGCCCATCACCATGAAGACCTATCTGGGCGACGCCGATTTCGGCGGCCAGACGGTGATGCAGTACCTCGCGCGCCTCGCCGCCGACGCGACGACGGTGATCAACGCCGGCGAGTACGGCCGCACGATCTACGACCTCGCCATCCGCCGCCGGCTGATCACCATCGGCGAGGATCTGGTGAACGGCGCCTACGAGGCGCCGGTGGAGCAGGCGCCCCGGGACCAGATCGAGGAGACCGAGCGCCGGCTCTACGAGCTGGCCGAGGCCGGACGCTACGACGGCGGCTTCCAGAAATTCTCGGACGCGCTGACCGCCGCGGTCGACATGGCGGCCAAGGCCTACCAGCGCGACGGCAAGCTCTCGGGCATCGCGACGGGACTGTCCGACCTCGACGCCAAGATGGGCGGCCTGCAGCCCTCCGATCTGATCATCCTCGCGGGCCGCCCGGCCATGGGCAAGACCTCGCTGGTGACCAACATCGCCTTCAACATCGCCAAGGCCTACCGCGGCGAGAAGCAGCCGGACGGCACGACCCGGACCGTGAACGGCGGCATCGTGGGCTTCTTCTCGCTGGAAATGTCGGCCGAGCAGCTCGCGACCCGCATCATCGCCGAGCAGTCGGGCGTGCCCTCCTACAAGATCCGCCGCGGCGACATCCGTCCGGAAGATTTCTACAAGATCACCGACGCCGCCCGGGACATGCAGACGATCCCGTTCTACATCGACCAGAGCGGCGGCATCTCGATCGCCCAGCTCGCCGCCCGAGCCCGGCGCCTGAAGCGCCAGAAGGGCCTCGACCTGCTGATCGTCGACTACCTCCAGCTCCTCTCGGGCTCGGGCAAGCGCAGCGACAACCGCGTGCAGGAGATGACCGAGATCACGACGGGCATGAAGGCGCTCGCCAAGGAGCTGGCGGTGCCGATCATCGGCCTGTCGCAGCTCTCCCGTCAGGTGGAGAACCGCGACGACAAGCGCCCGCAGCTCGCCGACCTGCGCGAATCGGGCTCGATCGAGCAGGACGCCGACGTCGTCATGTTCGTGTTCCGCGAGGAGTACTACGTCGGGAACAAGAAGCCCCGCGAAGGGACCGAGGAGTTCTTCGCCTGGGAAGCCGAGATGCAGCGCGTCCACGGCAAGGCCGAGGTGATCCTCGGCAAGCAGCGTCACGGCCCCACCGGCACCGTGGAGCTGCAGTTCGACGCGAACATCACCCGGTTCTCGAACCTCGCGCAGACGGACCGGATCCCCGAGCAGATGTGAGCGTCGCGTCGTCATCGCGAGCGCGGCGAGGCGAGCCGGGCCGGCGCGCGATCGCCGAGTGTGGCGCCGGCCGGGTTGCTTCGCCGCGCTCGCAAGGACGGTGAGGAGCTTTGCTGACCAGGACTTGTAGCGATGTCCCGGCCGTTCTGGCCTTCGTCGGGAGCCGCGAACCATCGCCAAGCCCGGCCGTTGTGGGAGGGTGTGTCCCGCCGCGGCAGGAGCGACGATGAGCGAGCCGACCTCTCCGAAGATGCCGTACTGGCACGTCTACACCGATGCGGAGGGTGTGAGCCGCCAGGAGCTGTTCCACCTCGAGCGGTTCAAGTTCGAGGGGATCAACCCCGAGACCGCGCCGCAGTGGAACGACAAGATGGACCCGGCGCCGTCGGTCGTGACCTTCACGGTCCTGCCGGTCGGGTGGGTCGGCGAATGGCACGAGAATCCGCGGCCGCAATGGATCGCCGTCCTGTCGGGCCGCTGGTTCGTCGAGACGATGGACGGCCACCGGGTCGAGATGGGCCCGGGCGAGCTGATGATGGGCGAGGACCAGAACACGAAGGCGCGCGACGGCCGGAAGGGCCACCTGTCCGGGACGGTGGGTGACGAGCCCTGCACGATGATCGTGACCGGGCTGCAGGTCGAGCCGACCGTCAATCAGCCCGGCCGCTTCAAGTAGGGGCGGCTCCATGGACGGCTTCGAACTCACGCAGCCGCGCTTCAAGGCCTACATCCTGCCGAACGCGCCGCTGCAGAAGCTCGCGGACGGGTTCCGCTGGACCGAGGGCCCGGTCTGGTTCGGCGACCGCGACGAGCTCCTGTTCTCGGATCTCCCCAACAACCGGGTGATGCGCTGGTCGGAATCCGCCGGCCTGAGCGTCTACCGCGAGGCCAGCGATTTCGAGAACGGCCACGCCCGCGACCGCCAGGGGCGGATGCTGTCCTGCTCGCACCGCGGCCGGCGCATCCATCGGACCGAGCTCGACGGGCGGGTCACGGGCCTGGTCGAGCATTACCGGGGGCGACGCCTGAACTCGCCCAACGACATCGTCTGCAAGTCGGACGGGACGATCTGGTTCTCGGACCCGCCCTACGGCATCCAGACCGACTACGAGGGCGGCAAGCAGGAATCCGAGCTGCCCGCCGCCGTCTACCGCTTCGATCCGCGCGACGGCTCGCTGCGGGTGGTGGCCGACGACTTCCAGGGGCCGAACGGGCTCTGCTTCTCGCCCGACGAGCGCAGGCTCTACATCGTCGAGACAGGGCTGCAGTTCGACACCGATCCGCTCCAGCACGTGCGCGTCTTCGACGTGGCCGAGGACGGCGGCCTGTCGGGCGGCGCGGTCCTCTTCAAGATCGCGCCCGGCAACGCCGACGGCATCCGGTGCGACGAGCACGGCAACATCTGGTCGAGCGCTGGGGACGGGGTCCACTGCATCGACCCCGGCGGCGAGCTGGTCGGCAAGATTTTCGTGCCCGCGACGGTCGCCAACCTCACCTTCGGCGGACGCAACGACAGCCGCCTGTTCCTGTGCGCCTCGCAGGCGCTCTACGCGATCTACGTGAACGTGCGGGGAGCACCGCTCCTGTGAGCGGCACCGCTCCCGAGGGCGGCGTGCGGGCCCTCGCGGGGTTCGGCCGCACGGTCGCGGACCTCGCCGTCACGGAGGCCTTCTACCGGGACGGGCTCGGCTTCGCGCGGGCCGCCCCGCCGGAGCCGGTTCCCGCCGCGCAGGCGGAGGCGATGGGGCTCGCGGACCGGCGCGCCACCCAGCTGCGCATGCGCCTCGGCGGGCAGACCGTGACCTTCCTGGCGGTCGATCCGCCCGGCGCGCCCTACCCAACCGATCCCGCGGCGACCGACCCGTTCTTCCAGCACCTCGCGATCCCGGTCCGCGACATGGAAGCCGCGGCCGCGCGGCTGGCACGGCTCGCCCCGACGCCGATCAGCCGCGGCGGGCCGCAGCGCCTGCCGGCCTCCACGGGGGGCGTGACCGCCTACAAGTTCCGCGACCCGGACGGGCATCCCCTGGAGCTGATCTTCTTCCCCGACGGCCCCGCGGCCGCCCGCTGGCGCGACGCGCCGGGCCTGTTCCTGGGGATCGATCACTCGGCGATCACCGTCACCGACCTCGACGCCACCCTGGCCTTCCTGACCGGACCCCTCGGGCTGGCGGTGACGGAGCGCGGCCTGAACCGCGGGCCGGAGCAGGCGCGCCTCGACGGCGTCGACGATCCGCAGGTCGACGTGATCGCCCTGGCGCCGCCGGACCCCGCGCCGCACGTGGAGCTCCTGCATTACCGCACGCCCGCGACCGAGCGGCGGCTCGTCGTCGAGCCCGCCGACCGGGCCGCCACCCGCTACGTGTTCACCGCAGCGGATCCGCGGGCCCTGTCGCGGCGCCTGCGCGAGAGCGGGCGAACGCCGCGGACCTCCGCCGACGGCACGGCGGCCTACTGCGCCGGCCCGGACGGACACGGCTTCTTGTTCGTGCGCGGCTGAGGCCTCCGTTCCGGGAGCGTGCGCCCGGGCTTGACGCGTCGCCCCTCCGGCGTCCAATCCGGCCGCCCCGGAGGTGAGTTAGATGCCGCTCCTCGCCCTGCCCTTTCCGGCCATCGATCCGGTGGCGATCGCGATCGGGCCGATCACGATCAAATGGTACGCGCTCGCCTACATCGCCGGCCTGATCGGCGGCTGGTATTACGCGCGCCGCCTCGTCATGGCCGACAGCCTCTGGGGCGTGGTTAAGCGCCCGCAGGTCGTCGACATCGACGATCTCGTCGTCTGGGTGGCGCTCGGCGTCGTGCTCGGCGGGCGGATCGGCTACGTGCTGTTCTACAATCTGCCGATGTACATCGCCGATCCGTGGGAGATCCTGGCGATCCGCAACGGCGGCATGTCGTTCCACGGCGGCTTCATCGGGGCCATCCTGGCCTTCGTGCTGTTCGCCCGCGGCAAGGGTCTGAACGCCTACACGCTCCTCGATATCGGCGCCGTGGTGGTGCCGATCGGCCTGTTCTTCGGCCGGATCGCCAATTTCGTGAACGGCGAGCTCTGGGGCCGCGTGGCGCCGGACTTCCCCTACGCGATCGTGTTCCCGAGCGGCGGCCCGCTGCCGCGCCACCCGAGCCAGCTCTACGAGGCCGCCACCGAGGGCCTGCTGCTGTTCATCGTGATGGCGGTCAGCGTCCGCCGGTTCGGCTTCCGCAAGCCCGGGCTCCTCGGCGGCATCTTCGTCCTCGGCTACGCGCTGGCCCGGACCGTCTGCGAGTTCTTCCGCGAGCCGGATCGCCAGCTCGGCTTCCTGTTCGGCGACCATCTCGGTCCGATGGGCGGCGGCGTGACCATGGGCATGCTGCTGTGCGTGCCGATGATGATCGTCGGCCTGACCTACATCGTGCTGGCCGCGACCGGCCGGACACGGCCCCGCCATCCGGTGGAAGCGCCGGCCGCCGAGGCCGCCCGCAAGGCGGCCGTCGAGGCGTGACCCCCCTCGGAACCGAGATCGCGGGGCTGATCCGGCAGAACGGGCCGATCGGCGTCGACCGCTACATGGCCCTCTGCCTCGGCCACCCGGTCCACGGCTACTACCGCACCCGCGATCCCCTGGGCGCCCAGGGCGACTTCACCACCGCGCCCGAGATCAGCCAGATGTTCGGCGAACTGCTCGGTGCCTGGACAGCCTACGTCCGCGGCCCGATCGGGTCACCGGATCCGCTCCTCCTGGTGGAGCTGGGGCCCGGCCGCGGCACGCTGATGGCGGACGCACTGCGCGCGTTGCGGGCAGCGCTCCCGAGGGTGCGCGTGGCACCGCACCTCGTCGAGACGAGCCCGGTGCTGCGGGCCGCGCAGGCGCGCGCCCTCGCCGGGACCGGTGCCGCGTGGCACGACAGCGTCGAGACGCTGCCCGAGGGGCCGGCGATCATCCTGGCCAACGAGTTCTTCGACTGCCTGCCGGTGCGCCAGTTCGAGCGCCGGCCGTCGGGCTGGCACGAGCGGCAGATCGGTCTCGATCCGGCGGGCGGCCTCGCTTTCGGCATGTCGCCGGAGCCGGTCCCGGGCCTCGCGGCGGACGGCCCGGACGGCGCGCTGATGAGCGTGCCGGCGGCCGGGCTCGCGCTGATCCGCGCGCTGGCGCGGCGGCTGTGTTCCGAAGGCGGCGCCCTGCTGGCCATCGATTACGGCCATGTGCGTCCGGGCTTCGGCGACACCCTCCAGGCGCTGGCGGGACATCGCTTCGCCGACCCGCTGGCGGAGCCCGGCGAGGCGGACCTGACGCATCACGTCGATTTCGCCGCCCTCGCCCAGGCGGCGCGGGCCGAGGGCGCCGCGATCCACGGCCCCGTCAATCAGGGCGACTTCCTGGCCGCCCTCGGACTCGGGGCCCGTGCCGAGCGTCTGAAGGCACGGGCGAGCCCCGCGCAGGCCACAGCGATCGACGCTGCGGCCGCGCGCCTGACCGATCCGGCCCGGGGCGGGATGGGAAGCCTGTTCAAGGTGCTGGCGGTGAGCGGCCCGTCCGTCGGGCCGCTCCCGGGATTTCCGGGGCTCTGAGCCGCCGGGACGCTGCGCGGCCCCGTACGGGCCGGCTACTCTCAGCCGAAGGAGCCGAAGCCGGAATCGGTCTGGCTGGCGGGCCGCGGAGTCGGCGGCGCGGGCGGGTTGGGGTCGGTCGGGTCGAAGGCGGCGGGCTCTCCCGTGACGGGGTGGGCAGGCGCGCTCGGAATCCGGGGCTCTTCGGCCTCGGGCGTCTCGGGCAGGGCGTCGGTCTCGATCCCTCGTGACATCGCGATCCTTCTCAAGGCGGGGCCGGATCGGCTCCGTACTGCAATGCAGCAAGAATCTGACGGTTGAACGACATCGTCAAGGGTCCGCCCTTGCGCTATCGGAGCGCGACAGGGGCAAGCGCGAGGCCGACCGTGACCGCAGGCATGTTCATCGAGGCGCCGGAACTCTCCGCCCATGCGGGCGTGCGCCACGCCTTCTTCACCCGCGTCGGCGGGGTCTCCGAGGGCCTGTACGCGTCGCTCAACGGCGGCCTCGGCTCCCAGGACGCGCCGGAGCGCGTCGCCGAGAACCGGGCGCGGATGTGCGCGCAGCTCGGCCTGCCGCAGGACCGGCTCGTGAGCCTGTATCAGGTCCACTCGGCCGATGTGGTCACCGTCGAGGCCCCCTTCGCGGCGGAGCGGCCGAAGGCGGACGCCATGGTGACGCGGAGTCCGGGCCTGGCGCTCGGCATCGCCACCGCGGATTGCGGGCCGATCCTGTTCGCGGATCCCGAGAACGGCGTCGTCGGCGCCGCCCATGCCGGCTGGAAGGGTGCGCTCACCGGCGTGATCGGCGCGACCGTGTCGGCGATGGAGGCGCTCGGGGCGCGGCGCAGCCGCATCGTCGCCGTCCTGGGACCGACGATCGGTCAGGCCTCCTACGAGGTCGGTCCGGACTTCGTCGCGCGCTTCGGGAGCGATGCTCCCGGCATGGAGCGCTTCCTCGGCCCCGGCACGCGGCCGGGGCACGCCCAGTTCGATCTTCCGGGCTTCATCCTGGCCCGGCTCGGCGAGGCCGAGATCGGCGAGGCCACCGCACTCAATCTCTGCACCTACGCCGATCCGGAGCGGTTCTACAGCTACCGGCGGACCACGCATCGCGGCGAGGCGGATTACGGCCGCCTGATCTCCGCGATCACGCTGGTGCCCTGACGAGCCAGTGCGGCCTCGGACAGGGGCTGCGACACTTTGTCGATTCCCGGCCCGAAAAAAAGCGTAGCCGTAAATGAACCTTGGCCATTCGACCGCGTTTAGGGGTCAAGGTGCCGGGGAAAACGGCGGGTTGCCACAAGGGGCCGCGAGAGCGGTCGGCGACACCGCGGAGCGCAAAGCAACCCTGGAACCGCTGGAACGCAGCCAGATCCGGTTCCGCAACCGTCCCCGCTTAGGACGGCGCGGACCACCAGTGAGGACCAGATCATGAAATCCATGCTCCGTGTGACCACGGCCCTCGCGGGCGTTGCCTTCGCGGGTTCGGCCTTCGCCGCCGACCTGCCGCGCCGCGCCGCCCCGCCGCCGGTGTTCACCCCCGTCCCGGTCTTCACCTGGACCGGCGCCTACTTCGGTATCAACGCCGGCTACGCCTTCGACGCCAGCGACCGCAACACCGGCAACACCTTCGCCGTCCCCTTCCCCTACGCTGCCCCCGGCACCGTCGCCTCCTTCCGCAACCGCAGCCAGGACGGCTTCTCCGGCGGTGGCCAGATCGGCTACAACTACCAGTTCACCCCGGGCTCCGGTGTCGTGATCGGCTTCGAGGCCGACGCCCAGTACCTCGACTTCGGCCGCAGCCGGAACAACGCCTTCATCTCCGGCGCGCTGGCCCCCGGCTACTACGTCACCGACCCGCGCGGCCTCTCCAGCCTCGACTTCTTCGGCACCGTCCGCGGCCGCCTCGGCTACGCCTTCGACCGGACCCTCGTGTACGGCACCGGCGGCTTCGCCTACGGCTCGGGCAGCGCCGACCGCTCCTTCGGCGGCTTCGCCGGCAACGACAGCTTCCGCACCGGCTGGGCCGCCGGCGGCGGCATCGAGTACGCCCTGCCCACCGACTCGTTCCTGAACTTCTTCCGCTCCTCGGCCGTGACGCTCAAGGTCGAAGGCCTGTACGTCAACCTCGACCGCGGCACCCGCAACCAGGGCGCGTTCGTCATCAACGCCGCCAACAACTTCCCGGTCGTCTACAGCGGCGTCGGGCGCCGCGACGACCAGTTCGCCGTCGTCCGCGCCGGCCTGAACTACAAGTTCGGCACGTTCTAGGATCGCGTCGGCGCGGCCGCGGCCGCGCCCCCCACTCGGCATGCAGGAAGCCCGGCCGGCAGGTCGGGCTTCTCGCGTTTCCGGATAGGCGGATGAAGTTTTCGCAATCCCCCTGACAAAGCGTCGCCGCGCACCCATGTCCTAGCTGCCATGCGGCGCGTTCGGGCCCGCGGGTGAGATTCGAGGAGGACGACTCCATGAACAGCGAAGAACGCGACGTCATTTCGGGAATCTTCCAGCGGCTGGAGCAGGCGCAGACCCAGCCCCGCGACGCTGAGGCGGAGCGGTTCATCGCCGACAAGCTCCGCGCGCAGCCCTACGCGCCCTACGCGATGGCGCAGCTGATCTACGTGCAGGAAGAGGCGATCAAGAGCCTCAACCAGCAGCTGGAGCAGGCCCGCAGCCAGGCGGCGCCGGCCCAGTCCTCCGGGGGCGGCGGCTTCCTGTCGAGCATCTTCGGCGGCGGCAGCCAGCAGCGCCAGGAGCCCCAGCCCGGCTACGGGCAGCCGCGTCCGGGCGGCCAGCCCTGGGGCAACCAGGGCGGCCCGCCGCAGGGTTACCCGCAGCAGGGCTACCCGCAGCAGGGCGGCTACCCGCAGCAGCAGGGCGGCCCGTGGGGCGGCCAGCCCCAGGCCCCGGCGCGCGGCGGCGGCTTCATGGCGACGGCCCTGCCCATGGCGGCCGGCGCGGCGGGCGGCATGCTCCTCGGCAGCGCCCTGTCGAACGCCTTCGCGGGCGGCCATTCGAGCCTCGGCAGCGCCGCGGCCGCCGGTCTCGGCGGCGGGGGCGAGACCGTCGTCAACAACTACTACGGTGATGGCGGCGGCAACCAGGATCTCGGCTCGGCCCTCGACAACAGCGGCGGCGACATGGGCAGCTTCCAGGACGCCGGCTACAGCGATCCGGGCGGTGATTTCGGCGGCGACCTCGGCGGCGGCGACGACAGCGACTGGACCTGATCGTCCCTGAGACGCAGCGGAAGGCCCGGTCGCGTCAGGCGCGGCCGGGCCTTTCTCGTATCCGGAAGGTCCGATCCGCGACCGGGGCCGCGTCGGCCGCTCAGAGGACCTCGACCCGCGTCCCCACCGGCACGCGCTCGTAGAGATCGATGACGTCGTCGTTCATCATGCGGATGCACCCCGACGAGACCGACTGCCCGATCGTGTTGGGCTCGTTCGTCCCGTGGATCCGGTAGAGCGACGAACCCAGGTAGAGGGCGCGGGCGCCCAGCGGGTTCTCCGGTCCGCCGGCCATGTGGCGCGGCAGGTCGGGACGGCGGGCCAGCATCTCGGCGGGCGGCGTCCAGTCCGGCCACTCCGCCTTGCGGCTGACCGTCTTCAGCCCGCTCCAGGCGAAACCGGGGCGGCCGACGCCGATCCCGTAGCGCAGGGCGCGCTGCCCGGCCTGCACCAGGTAGAGATGCTTTCCGGCGGTGTCGATCACGATCGTTCCGGGCTTCTGCCGCCCCGTGAAGGCCACTTCCTGGCGCTGGTATTCCGGCGAGACCGCGCGGCCGATCCGTCCCGGATCTCCCTGGGGCGCACCGTAGGGCTGAGGGGCGCCGGAGGCCTGGCCATAGGGCTGGCCGTAAGCCTGCCCGTACGCCTGCCCGTAACCTTGCGCCGGCTCCGGCTCGACCGGCACCAGCTCGCCGGAATAGGCCGCGACGCGCTGCTGCGGCGCCGCGCGCTGCGGCCAGCCGCGCCCGGGCGCGCCGCCGGCGCTGCCGGTGACGAGATACTCGATCAGCCCGCCGCCGTAGCCGCCCTCGGCGTAGCGCGCCTGCTGCGCCCGGGCGGGGCCGCACAGCACGAACGCGGCCGCGGCCACCCCCATTCCCAGACGGACTGAACGCCGCATCGTCGCATGCTCCCGAGCCGGTGCCCGTGCTCCCGGCCCGCGAACGATCCCGTCGAATTTTACCGAATCCGGTGAACGAACGTGGTGAATCACCGGGGCGGCCCGGCCCGTCCCCGGCCCGTCGCGACCAGCGTGAATCGGCGGTTAAGCCCCGCCGGGGCCCTGGGCCCCCGGGCGCAGGGGGCCGGCGGCAAGAAGCTCGGCAGTCACAGTCCGCTAACCGTTATGGTAGACAGTCGCGGCGACGGAACCCGAACGCTCACGCCCGGACGATGACCCAGAAGCGCTATCGCATCGAAGACAGTCTCGGGCTTCCCGCGGCTCCCCCTCCCGGACCCGGGGCGTCCGCCTCGAGCGAGCGCCTGGAGGAGATCTTCAACGCCATCCAGGACTTGCGCCGCGTCACGCAGATGAGCGCGAGCGAGACCATCGAGTCGTGCCGCCGCGAGCTGCACGAGGCGCTGGCGATGCGCACCGAGCTCGACGTGATGAAGGAGGCGATCACCCGCACCAAGTCGGAGCTGGCGACGCTGCACCGGACCGAGAACACCGGCAAGGGCATGCGCCGGGCGGCCGACGAGCTCGACGCGGTGGTCGACTCGACGGAGCGCGCCACCACGCAGCTCCTCGGCGCGATCGAGGAGATCGAGAGCCACGCCGGCATGCTCAACGCCGCGACGCTGCCGCCCGGCACGAAGCAGCACGTCGACGTGATCCTCGAGCGCGTGATCACCGCCTACGAGGCCTGCAACTTCCAGGACCTGACCGGCCAGCGGATCACCAAGATCGTCAGCGTGATGAAGTTCATCGAGGAGCATCTCGACCGGCTCATCGCCACGTGGTCGGAACTCGACAGCTTCAAGGAGCTCATCACCGTCATGCCGGTGCCGACCTCCCTGGACGACGAGAGCTCGCTGCTCAACGGGCCCAAGCTCGACCACGACATCGGCCACGTCGACCAGAGCGACATCGACTCGCTGTTCGACTGATCGAGCCGACCGGGCGCGCGATTTTTGTCGCCGCCCCGGTCCCCCTGGCGGTCCGGAACGCTTAGATCTGCGGTATGAGCCGCAGAGCCCTCTCAGACCTGCCCCCCGACACCTTCGACGACGGCCGCGACGCCGAGCGGGACGAGGCCGCCGACGAGCCGGAAGCCGGCCTCCCCGACACGGAGGCGCCGGAGATCGATTTCGACTTCGAGCCGGGCGCCGTCCAGGCCGGAACCGAGGTGATCCGCAGGTTCTGGTCGACCCTGCCGTCCTCGCCCGGCGTCTACCGGATGTTCGACCATCGCGGCGACGTCCTCTACGTCGGCAAGGCCAAGAACCTGAAGGCGCGGGTCGGCTCCTACGCGCGGGGCCAGGCGCACTCGAACCGCATCGCCCGGATGATCTCGCAGACGGCGGCGATGGAGTTCGTCACCACGGCGACCGAGACCGAGGCGCTCCTCCTCGAGGCCAACCTGATCAAGCAGCTGAAGCCGCGCTTCAACGTGCTGATGCGGGACGACAAGTCGTTCCCCTACATCCTGGTCACCGACGACGGCCCCGCCCCGCAGATCGTCAAGCACCGGGGCGCCCGGCGCCGGAAGGGCAATTATTACG
Source organism: Methylobacterium sp. D53M (assembly GCF_053345625.1). Lineage (NCBI taxonomy): Bacteria > Pseudomonadati > Pseudomonadota > Alphaproteobacteria > Hyphomicrobiales > Methylobacteriaceae > Methylobacterium > Methylobacterium sp. D53M. The sequence continues at coordinate 466,561 of NZ_JBKFAL010000002.1, read as the reverse complement.
GCCCGTTCGCCAGCGTGTGGGCGGTGAACCGGACGGTGAACGCCCTGCAGCGCGCCTTCCTGCTGCGCACCTGCACCGACAGCTACTACGAGAACCGCACCCGGCCCTGCCTGCTCTACCAGATCAAGCGCTGCTCCGGCCCCTGCACGGGTGAGATCGCCGCGGACGACTACGCGGCCATGGCGGATTCCGCCCGGGCGTTCCTCGCCGGCAAGTCGAACGCCGTGAAGGACCGGATGCGCGCCGAGATGCAGGCGGCGTCCGAGGCGATGGAGTTCGAGCGCGCCGCCCGGTTCCGCGACCGCATCGCCGCCCTGTCGGCGATCCAGGGCGTGCAGGGGGTCAACACCCAGGGCGTCGAGGAGGCGGACGTGTTCGCCCTCGACGAGCAGGCCGGCCAGTTCTGCATCGAGGTGTTCTTCTTCCGGAACTTCCAGAACTGGGGCAACCGCGCCTATTTTCCGAAGGCCGACCGGACGATGACGCCCGACGAGGTGCTGGGCTCGTTCATCGGCCAGTTCTACGACGACAAGCCCGCCCCCCGGACGGTGCTGACGAGCCACGCGATCGAGGACGCGGAACTGGTCGCGGCGGCCCTGTCGAGCCGGGTGGAGTACCGCGTCGAGATCCACCGGCCGAGCCGCGGCGAGCGGAAGAACCTCGTCGACTACGCCCAGCGCAACGCCAAGGAGGCGCTGGCGCGGCGCCTCGCCGACACGGCCTCGCAGGGCAAGCTCCTCGCCGCCCTCGGCCAAGCCTTCGGGCTCGACGGGGCGCCCCGTCGGATCGAGGTCTACGACAACTCGCACATCATGGGCACGAACGCGGTCGGCGGCATGATCGTCGCCGGCCCGACGGGCTTCATGAAGGCGCATTACCGCACGTTCAACATCAAGTCCGAGGATCTGACCCCCGGGGACGATTACGGCATGATGCGCGAGGTGCTGCAGCGGCGCTTCAAGCGGCTCGTGAAGGAGGCGCCGCGCACGGAGCGCGAGGCGGCCGTGGCCGCCGCCGAGGGCGGCGTGCCGGAGCCGGTGCCGGCCCCGGCGGAGGAGAGCGAGGCGTTCCCGGCCTGGCCGGACCTCGTGCTGATCGACGGCGGCAAGGGCCAGCTCGACGCCGCGCGGGCGGCGCTGGATGAGATCGGCGTGGCGGGCGTGCCGCTCGTCGGCGTCGCCAAGGGCCGCGACCGGGATGCGGGCCGGGAGACGTTTTTCGTGCCCGGCCGGCCACCCTTCAAGCTTCCGCCGCGCGACCCGACGCTCTACTTCGTGCAGCGGCTCCGCGACGAGGCGCACCGCTTCGCCATCGGCAGCCATCGGGCCAAGCGGAAGCGTGAGATGGTGAAGAATCCGTTGGACGAGATCGCCGGGATCGGTCCGAGCCGCAAGCGCGCGCTGCTGCACCACTTCGGGACCGTGAAGGCGATCGAGCGCGCCGCCTTCGAGGATCTGGCCAAGACCCCGGGCGTGAACGCCGCCACCGCGCGGGCGGTCTACGACTTCTTTCATGCCGGCGCCTGAGAACCCGGCCGCGATGGCCGCGGCGGAATCTGAGGCGTTGACGCCCGGGCCCCGCTCTGATTTCACCCCTCCGATGAACGCCGTCCTTCCCCGACGACGGTCGCCGGCCTGGACGCTCGCGAATTGCCTGACCTACGGGCGCCTCGTTGCCGTGCCGGTGATGGTCGCGCTGCTGTTCTGGCCCGAATCCCACACGGCGCGGTGGACGGCGCTGGGGGTGTTCGTCGCGGCCGCGATCACCGACTACCTCGACGGGTACGTCGCCCGCACCTACCACCAGAGCTCGGCGCTCGGCCGGATGCTCGATCCGATCGCCGACAAGCTCCTGGTCTCGGCGTGCCTGCTGATGCTGGCGGCGGACCACACCATCGTCGGCTCGAATATCTGGGCGGCCATCGTGATCCTGTGCCGCGAGGTGCTGGTCTCCGGCCTGCGCGAGTATCTGGCGGAGCTGAAGGTCGGCGTGCCGGTCAGCCGGATCGCGAAGTGGAAGACCACCGTGCAGCTCCTGGCCCTCGGCTTCCTGGTGGCCGGTCCGGCGGGCGAGACGGTGCTCCCGGGAACCGAGCCGATCGGCCTGACGCTCCTGTGGCTCGCCGCCGCGCTCACGCTCTGGACCGGGTGGGACTACATGCGGGCCGGGATCAAGCACGTCATCGACGATCCGCGCTGAGGGATCCGTCTCCGGGACGCGCGGTCCCTGCCCTGTCTCCGGTACGGTGATGCGATGAAGCTCGTCTATTTCGCCTGGGTCCGCGAGCGGATCGGCCGCTCCGAGGAGGAGCTGGCGCCGCCGCCGGAGGTCGCCACCGTCGCCGATCTCGTCGGTTGGCTCCGGGGCCGGGGCGAGGAATACGCCTACGCCTTCGAGGATCCCGGCGTCGTCCGCGCCGCGATCGACCGGGCCCACGCCAAGCCGGACGCGCCGATCGCGGGAGCCCGCGAGATCGCCTTCTTCCCGCCGATGACCGGCGGCTGAGACCCGGCCGCGCCGCGCACGTAGTTCGCCGGGGTTGCTTCGGGTCGGCTTCCGCGGTCATTGGCGCCGTCGCTCCGGCTGCACCTCATGCCGAACGGCGCGCGGGCCGAGCCAAGTTCTCTACGGGTTCGGCCCGCCTCAGGACGCGACACGCCGCGGAACGCCCAAGCTGGCATTGCCGTTATCCGCTACCGAAATCGGTATTGGAGTTTCAGCATGCGCATGACCTTGCTCGCGACCGCCGCCCTGTTGAGCCTCGGCGCCGCCGCGCAGGCCCAGACCACGGTGATCGAGCGCGACCGCCCGGCCGTCGTCGTCGACCGCCCGGCCTCCGAGTCGAAGTCCGTGACCGTCCACGACCACGGCGATGGCTGCGTCACCAAGACGGTGCGCAAGGAGAACGACATGGGCGACTCGAAGACCGTCAAGAAGGAGACCTGCGACTGAGGCAGGGAAGCGGGCCGGGCCGGAGCGCCGTCGACGCCTCCGCCCGGCCGATCCTTTGCCCGGCGCCGGTCCTACCGCCAGCCCGCGTCGATGAAGTACGCGTGGGCCGTACACATCCGGGCATCGTCCGAGGCCAGGAACAGGGCCAGCGCGGCGACGTCGGCCGGCTGGATCCGACCGTCCAGGCACTGCGCGGCGACGATCTCCGCCTCGCCCTCCGGCGAGTACCATCGCTCCTGGCGGGGCGTCTGAACGTTGCCCGGCACGATCGCCGCCACCCGGATGTTGTCGCGGCCGAGGTCGCGGGCGAGCGCCCGGGTCATGCCCTCGATCGCCGCCTTGGCGGTCTGGTAGAGCGGCATCTCCGTTAGCCCGAGATGCCAGCTGATCGATCCGAAATTGAGGATCACGCCACCGCTGGCGCGGCGCATGGGTGGGACTGCCGCCTGGGCCGCGAAGAACAGGTGGCGCAGGTTCACCGCCATCCGGTCGTCCCAGTAGGCGGGCGTCACGTCCGCGAGAGCGTGGCGGTCGTCGTTGCCGGCATTGTTGATCAGGACGTCGAGCCCGCCGAGGGCCGTGTCGGCCTCGGCCACCAGCGCGCGGACCGCCTCGATATCGGTCAGGTCGCAGCGCCGGTAGAGCGGGGCGTGCGCGGCGCCGGGCGCGAGGCGCGCCACCACGGCGCGGGCCGCATCGTCCGCGATATCGCAGAACAGGACGCGGGCGCCCTGCCCGACGAAGGCCTCGACCAGCCCCTCGCCGATGCCCGAGGCACCGCCGGTCACGAGGACGCGCTTGCCGGCGAGGCTGGGATACCGCGCGCGCTGATCGCCCGTCGCCGTCATCGACCCTCCTGGACGTGGCTCGCCCGGCCGGAATTTGTCCGAGTTTATCACGGTGGCCACCCGCGGCAACGGCAACGCGCCCGTCCCCCATTCGCGAAACGTTAACGGTTCGCGAATGAGATCGCCGGGTCTTCTAGAAAGGAACACCCGATGCCCCTGCGCCTGGAACTCAAGCCGTTCGAGCGGCTGATCATCAACGGCGCGCTGCTCCGCAACGGCGACCGTCGCTCGACCTTCCTGATCGAGACGCAGTGCAAGTTCCTGCGCGAGAGCGAGATCATCACGGAGAGCGAGGCCGACACGGCCTGCAAGCGTCTTCACCTGACGCTGACGGTCATCTACCTCGCCGACGACCCGACGCAGGGCATCGACCTGTTCTTCCGGCAGGCCACGGATCTGCTGGGACTCGCGCCGGCCGCGGCCGGGCAGATCGCCGCGATCGCCCAGGCCGTCGAGGCCGGCGAGTATTACCGGTCGCTCAAGCTGAGCCGCAAGCTCGTCGAGTGGGAGGCGGCCGGCGCCGAATCGCCGGCCGAGGTGCCGGACGCCGCGGCGGCTCGCTGACCGGTACGCGGCCTCAGCCGGGATTGCCCTGCAGGCCGGCGGCGATGTGATTGTTGATCGACACCAGCGTGGCGATCTTCTCCGGCGTGGGAGCGATCATCGTGTCGATGCAGCTCTGGAGCACGAACACGCCCAGGCGTCCGACGCCCTGCTTCACGTCGGCGGGGAGCGGGTTCTCCGAGGACGTCGCCTCGGAGGTCAGCAGCGTCCAGACCCGCTGATTGAACGACAGGGCCTCGTTGATGCGCCCGGCGTCGCCGCTGGCGAGCCCCTGGCTGGCGCCGATCAGCTTCTGCGCTGCCTTGAGCAGCACGGCGGATTCGGCTTCGCGGGGTGACAGCGCGCTGTGGGAGGTCTTGGCGTAGGCGTTGGCGGCGTAGTTCATCGGCGGTCCAGCCCCGTCGTCGGGCCTGCCACTGAGGCAAGCTAGCGCGTAGCTGTCGCAGATCAGGAGTTAAAAGCGCGTGAGCGCCGCATCCGCCATGATGCCGCCGGGTTGGTTATCGACGACGCTGTGCGGCCGAAAGGAACCGGCCCCCGGACCCCAACCCCGATGTTGAATTTCGTTCTCGGAACTGTTGCCGGCGGCCTGATCGCCTGCGTGCTGACCATCGCGGCGGCACGGCAACCCGAAGTGCAGTCCCGACTGGGCCTCGTGCCGGTGGCGCCAGCGACCCTGGCGGCGGTCACGAAACCGGCCGAACCCGATTGCGGACGGAGGACGGAGCCGACCCCGAAGATCGGCTCCCAGGAGATGCTGTTCAACCGCCAGAGATTCTGGTCGGTCGCCCCCTAATCAGAACGTGCCGATCAGCATGAGCAGCATCGTCGTGGCGACGGTGGTGCTGACGAAACCGCACAGGGCGGCCGCGAAGGACGGACCGGTGCGGGTGACGGTGGGCTCGATGTCATTCGAGAGCGTGGCGGGGGTCATCGGCGCAGAACCTTCTCGGCGACCAGCGTCGCGCGTATCGGGGTGATGCTTCAGGAACGGGACGGCCGAGGTGCGATCGCGCACCCGGTCAGTCGCAGCGGTTGATTTTCTTGGCGATCCGCAGACCCCGCAGCTCGCTGCGGAGGTCGATGGCCACGACGCCCTCGCCGCATCGCTCGAACGCGTCGCGGGCATCGTCGTAGCGGTCGCCCACCTCGTCGAGCGTGTCGCAGACGCGGTCATGGTTGCCCAGGCGGGCTTCCTGACGCGCCTGGAAGCGCAGGGCGTTCGCCTCGTCGACCTTGCGCTGGGCTTCGATGCAGGACGGCAGGGCCGACGCGGCGGAAGTCAGGGCGAGGCCTGCCAGGAGGCTGGCGAGGCAGCGGGTCAGAGTGACCGACTTGGCACTCACGGGAACACTCACACACGGTTTGTGATGGCAGATCCGCGGGCGGTCCTGCCGGGCTTCTCGGAGCGGCTCAGGTCCACTCCTTCTCTGTCCGCTGAAACAGTGAAGCTGACGTGAAAGTTCCGCCCCGAATCACCGCTTCCGGCGCAGTCGGGAGGTCAGGATTGCGGAGAGTGGCACGGGGGCCGCACCCATCGGATCGACGCCGACATCGTACTGCTTCGGCATCGGCTTGAGCTTGCCGTGGCTGTGGCCGTGGAGGTTCAGCGCGCCCCGGCTCATGCCGTTCCAGGTACGGAACGCGTAGTGGCAGAGCACCACCATCCGCCCCTCGACGGCGAGTTCCGCGTAGTGCCGGACCGACGCCCAGCCGGGCGCCGTGAGCGTGTCCGGCCCGTCGTTGTTGCCGGCGATCAGGTGCTTCTCGCCGTTCAGTCCGGCGAGGATCGCGCGGATCCGGTCACCGCTCGGGCCGAGGGCGAAATCGCCGAGGTGCCAGACCGTGTCGCCGGGCGCGACCGTCGTGTTCCAGGCCGCGATCAGGCCGGCATCGTGGGCCTCGAGATCCGGGTAGGGCCGGTGGTCGAAGCGCAGCGCCCGCGGATCGCCGAAATGCGTGTCGCCCGTGAAGAAGATGGTCACCGGTCCGCTCCGCCTCGCCTCAGCGCCTTCCTGGACGCCTTCCTCGACGCCTTCCTCGGCGCCTCGCCCGGCAACGCCGCCGGACTGCCGCCGAAAGCGGCGCGCGGCCGCGTTGTTCCCGCCGGCCCGCGTCCGCCTGGCGCGTTGACGGCCCGCGCGCCAGGGTCGAAGCCTCGTCGGGCGAGGCGCGAGCGGAGGGGCACAGGGCATGCTGGGAACGGTGGGGTTCGCCTTCCTGGCCGGCCTGCTCTCGGTGCTCTCGCCCTGCGTGCTGCCGCTGATCCCCATCGTGCTCGGCACGGCGGCGGCCGAGCATCGCCTGGGTCCGGTGGCTCTGGCGGCCGGCCTCGCCATCGCCTTCACGGCCATCGGGCTGTTCGTCGCGACGATCGGCTTCACCGTCGGGCTCGACGGCGACGTGTTCCGGCGCGCCGGCGCCGTGCTCCTGGTGCTCCTGGGCGTCGTGCTGATGCTGCCGCGGCTCCAGGCCCGGGTCGCGACGGCGGCCGGCCCGGTCGGCGCCTGGGCGGAGGATCGCTTCGGCGGCGTCGGCTCCGGGGGATTGCCCGGCCAGTTCGCCGTGGGCCTGCTGCTCGGCGCGGCCTGGAGCCCCTGCGTGGGACCGACCCTGGGGGCGGCCTCGCTCATGGCGGCGCGGGGCGAGCATCTCGGGGGCGTCGCCTTGACCATGCTGGCCTTCGGGATCGGCGCCGCGGCCCCGCTGATGCTCCTGGGCCTCGTCTCCCGCGAGGCGCTGCTGCGCTGGCGCGGCGGCCTCGCCGCGGCCGGCCGGGCCGCGAAGGCCGCGCTCGGCGCCGTGATGGTCGTGCTCGGCCTGCTGGTGCTGACGGGCCTCGACAAGCGGGTCGAGGCCGCGGCCGTCGCGGCCTCGCCGGACTGGCTCAACGCGGTGACGACGCGCTACTGACTCCGCGAAGACCCGGCGAAGACCCCGCGAAGACCCCAGGTTATCCGGAACGGAGTTCGGCCATGAGCGATGCCCCCCGCCTGACCAGTCTCGCCCACGGCGGCGGCTGCGGCTGCAAGCTCGACCCGGCTACCCTGCGCCAGCTCCTCGCCCAGCAGCCGGCGGCGGGCCCGTTCGAGCGGCTCCTCGTCGGCAACGAGACCGCGGACGACGCGGCGGTGTGGGAGCTGGAGGACGGCACCTGCCTCATCGCCACCACGGACTTCTTCACCCCGATGGTGGACGACCCCGTCGATTTCGGCCGGATCGCCGCGACGAACGCCATCTCGGACGTCTACGCCATGGGCGGCCGGCCGCTGTTCGCGCTGGCGATCCTCGGGATGCCGCTCGGCAAGATCGACCCCGAGGTGGTCGCGCGGATCCTGCGCGGCGGCGCGGAGCAATGCGCCGCGGCCGGCATCCCGGTGGCGGGCGGCCACTCGATCGACGCGCCGGAGCCGATCTACGGCCTGGCGGTGATCGGGACCTGCCGCCGCGAGGCGGTGCGGCGCAACGCCGACGCGGTGGCCGGGGACGCCGTCCTGCTCACCAAGGCCCTCGGGGTCGGGGTCTACTCGGCGGCGATCAAGCGGGCGACCCTCGACGAGGCCGGCTACCGCGACTTCATCGCGACCACGACGCTGCTCAACCGGATCGGGACCGATCTCGCCGCCGAGCCCGCCGTGCACGCCCTGACCGACGTGACCGGATTCGGCATCCTGGGGCACGGCCTGGAGATCGCCCGCGGCGCCGGCCTCACGCTCACCCTCGAGGCCGACGCCCTTCCCCTGCTGCCGCAGGCGGAGGCGCTGGCGCGCGCGGGCGCGGTCACCGGCGCCTCGCACCGCAACTGGGCGGCGTTCGGCGAGGCCGTGGACCTGCCGGCCGACTTCCCCGAGTGGCGCCGCCACCTCCTGACCGATCCACAGACCTCGGGCGGGCTGCTGGTGACCTGCTCGGCCAACCGGGCCGACGCGATCCTGGCGCGCATCCGGGCGGCCGGCTACCCGGCGGCGGCCCGGATCGGCCGGATCGAGGCCGGCCCGGCGCGGATCCGGGTGGCGGCCTGACGGGCCGCCCGCCCCGAGAGGCAATCTTCAACCTTCCCGTCCACTCTGCCGCCCCGCACGAGACCCGAGCCGCCGCCAGAGCCGCCGTGACCGACGCCGCAGACATGTCACCGCCCGCCCACGGCGTCGCCGGCTGGCCGTTCGGGCGCAGCGCCGGCGCGCCGGCCCGTCCCTCGTCGCTCCCCGACGGGCGCCCGTGGCCGCGCATCCGCGTCGTCACGGTGGCCAGCGCGGGTGCCGCGCTCGCCGAGACCGTCGCGTCGGTCCTGCGCCAGGGCTACCCGGAACTGCGGCACGACCTGCTCGACCCGGCGGCCGGCCGCTCCGCGGCGGCGCGCATCCTGTCGGTTCCCGATCCGGAGCACCTGTTCTGGCTCCGCGCCGGCGACCTGCTCGCGCCCGGTGCGCTGACCGCCCTGGCGCTGGAGGCCGCGCTCACCGGCGCCGACGCGGTGGCGGGGCTGCGCGTCCTGTTCGACGACGCCGTCCGCGGCCTCGACGGCCCCGGGGCCGCGGACGGCGGGATCCTCTGGCGGCGGGACGCTCTCGCGCACGCGATCCTCGACACCCACGGAACACTCGACGCCGCCACCGCCTGGTCGGCGATCCCCGAGAATTGCCGGCGCCTGATCGGCCGCCCGATCCTGCTCCACAGGCTCGACGCGCCGCTGCCCCCGCCCGCCACGGGCCTGTCGATCGTGTCGCTCACCGGGACCGGCACCCGCGGGGGCGCGGGCGTGGCCCAGCGCCGCCTCGCCGAGGCGCTGACGCTGGCGGGCCACCGGGTCGCGGAGGTGACGCTGAGCGGACGCCCGGAGGCCGCCGAGTGGCGCGACGACTTCCCGCGGGCGGAGGCCGCGATCGCGGCGGCCACCCCCGATCTCGTCCTCGCCGGCAACCTGCACGGCGCCACCCGCAGCCTCGACGTCGTCGGCCGCCTGGCGCGGCGCGGTCCGGTCGGCCTCGTGCTGCACGACCTCTTCCCCCTGACAGGCCGGTGCGCCCACCCCCGCGACTGCGGGCGCGCCGCGTCCGGCTGCGACGCCGCCTGCCCCGGCCCGGACGAGTACCCGGAGCTGGCGCCCGGCCGGATCGCCGGGATGCACGAGCGCAAGCGCGCGGTGCTCGCCGGCGCCGCGCCCGGATCCCCGACGCGACCCTCCGCGCCCTGGCTGCTGGCCAATTCCGACTGGACGCTGGCGCGGGCGCGCGAACTCGCCCCGCCCGGCAGCGTGATCGAGCCCGTGCGGCTGGCCTTCCCGACCGCCGTGTTCCGGCCCGGCGATCGCGCGGCGCTGCGCGGCACGCTCGGCCTGCCGGCCGACGACGTCCTGATCCTCGTCTCCTCGGTCATCGTCGACGGGCCCGACAAGGGCTTCGCCGACCTCAGGGCCGCGCTCCAGGCCGTGGCGGGCCCGGGCGTCGGCGTGGTGGCGGTCGGCCGGCTCGACGACCCGGCCCGGCTCGGCGTCGCGAACCTGTACGCGCCCGGCCTCATCGCCGACGAGGCGCTCCTGGCCGCGTGGTACGGGGCCTGCGACCTCCACGTCACCGCCAGCCGTCACGAGACCCTCGGGCAGACGCCGATCGAGGCCGGCCTGTGCGGGGTGCCGACGCTCGCCTACCGCACCTCCGGCCTGACCTCGGCCGTGATCGACGGCGTGTCGGGCCGCCTCGTGCCGGTGCGGCCGGGCGCCCTCGCCGAGGCGCTGGCGGCGCTGGTCGGCGACAGCGAGGCGCGCGCGCGGCTCGGCGCCTTCGCGCGCATCGCCCTGGAGAGCCGCTACAGCCCGGCCGCCTCCGCGCTGTCGCTGGACGCGGTCTTCCGGCGTCACGGTCTGCCGAGCGCCCCGACGGGCCCGCGCTTCGCCCCCGGGATGCTCGGGCACTTCCCCTTCGCGGCAAACCTGCGGGCGGGCGCGGCCGGCACCGTCCCGGCGGTCTCGCGCCCGCTCGTGCGTCGGCTGCGGCGGGCCAAGCAGATGGTCTTCGGGCGTCGGATGCCGCTCCTCGTGCGCCGGTGCCTCTACCTCGCCGGCGCGCTGCGCCGGAGCCACACGTGACGGCCCACGGCGACAGGGCCGGCGATACGGTGGGCGGCGTGGCCGGCGACGTGGCCGGCGACAATGCGGGCGGCGCGCGGGCGGCGCCGACTCGGCGGCGGATCTACCTCGATCAGACCCATCTGCGCGCCCACGTGACGGGGATCGAGCGAGTCACCCTCGACCTGTTCGCCCCGGACCGGCTCGCCCCGCACGCGGTGCGGCCGGTGACCGCGGGCTCCCTGCCCGGCATGGTCGCCGCGCAGCAGCTCGGCCTGCCGGCGCGGGCGCTGATGGATCGGGACGCCCTGTTCCTGTTCCCGGGCTTCCCGCCCGGGCCGCTCTGCGCCGTCGCGGCGTCGCGCTGCCTGCTCTACGTCCACGACACCTTCCTGCTCACGCGGACGGAGGATCTGAGCCTGCGCAGCCGGCTCTACATGAGCCCCAGCTTCGCCCTGGCCCTGCGCTGGTGCCCGAACCTGTTCGTCAACAGCCGCACCACCGGGGCGGACGTGCGCGCGCTCTGCACCCGACGCGCCCGCGTCGCCCTGCTGCGCCCTCCCGTCCGCGACGCCTTCGGGCTCGCGCACCTGCCGGGACCGGCGGCCTACGCGCCGGGCCGGCCGCTGCGGATCCTGGCCATCGGCACCATCGAGCCGCGCAAGAACTATCCGGCGACCCTCGCGCTGACGGCGGCGCTCATCCGCGCCGGTATCCCGGCGGAGCTCCACCTCGTCGGCCGGGTCGGCTGGGGGCAGCACGCCTTCCTGGACGCACCGCCGCCGTTCCTGCACCGCCACGGGTACCTCGCCGACGCCGAGCTGCGCGCCCTCGCGGGGTCGTGCCACCTGCTGGTCTCCACCTCCAAGGCGGAGGGGCTCGGCCTGCCGCTGCTTGAGGTCCAGCACGGCGGCCTTCCGGTGGTGGCGCCGGACGACCCGGTGTTCCGGGAGGTCCTGGGGGCGTCGGCCCTGCTGATCCGGCCGGAGGAGCCCGACGCGGCCGCGGGCGCCCTCGCAGGCTGGATCCGCGACGGCGCCCTGGCCCGCGCCGCCCGAATGAGTCGGGCCAACGTGGCGCGCTGGAACGCGATCGCGGCCGAGGACGGCGCGCGCTTCCGGCGCTTCCTGGCCGGCGATCCCGCGGCTTACGATGCGCTGGAGTCAATTGTCGCACACGCGGGCACCGCCTGAGGCGGCCTGCGTAGTCCCCAACAAATCGGGAACTTTTCACGCCCGATTGTCGTGACAGTCAGGACTGCATCTGTAAGCGATATCTGCCAGCTTCCTGAAGCAAGTGCCGGATCGGGGCGACACTACTGGTCCGGTATGTTGATTGCTGGGCTCCCGAAGAAGGCAGCGCCTCGGGCGGGCACCTGTTCCAGATCGGCACGGAGCTGGTCAGAAAGGGAACGGGCGACGGGGCGGGTGACGGGCGGCGGTCTCCGCCGAGGCAGGTCAGGGAGCGAGGCGTATGTTCGACTTCTCGACGCGGATGAGCGGCGAACGGCCCGTGCGGATGGTGCTGCCGCAGGTCGCGCCGCCGACGGACGGCCGCGTGATCCTGCGGCGGCTGTGGCGCGGCAGCGGCTTCATCGTGCTGGGCGGCCTGTTCATGGTCGCCGTCGCGGTGGCGCTCCTCGGCCTGATCCCGCCCCGCTACACGTCGAGCATCCAGATCCTGGTGGATCCGAGCGACCTGCGCGTCGTCGAGAACGACGTGAACGCGCGCCAGCCCCAGGCCGACAGCGGCGTGTCGATCGCCGAGAGCCAGGTGCGGGTGATCCAGTCCGACAGCGTCCTGCGCCGGGTGATCGCCAAGCTCCACCTCGACCAGGACGACGAGTTCGTGCTGCCGGACGGCAACAACCCGACCCTCACCTGGATCAAGGGCGCGCTGGGCATGCTGCCCCCGCCGGCGAGCCGCGACCCGGTCTTCACGGCCCTCGACACGCTGCAGAACCGGCTCACTGTCCGGCGGGCCGAGCGGACCTTCGTGATCGACGTCTCCGTTCAGTCGCGCGATCCCGAGAAGGCCGCCCGCATCGCCAACGCCGTCGGCGACGCCTACTTCGCCGAGGAGGCCGCGGCCCGGACCGAGACCGCGCGGCGCGCCTCCGACGCCCTGGCGGGGCGGCTCAACAGCCTCAAGCGCGACGTCGAGCAGGCCGAGAGCGCCGTGGTGCGCTACCGCGAGGATCACAAGCTCGTGGCCGCCAGCGGCCGCCTGCTCACCGACCAGCAGCTCGGCGACCTGAACCAGCAGCTCGTCACCGCCTCCATCAAGACCGCGGAGGCCAAGTCGCGCCTCGATCAGGCGCGCCGGATGCGCTCGTCGGATCCCAGCACCGCCCTTCCCGAAATGCTGCAGAGCCTGGAGATGCAGGCCCTGCGGCAGCAATACGCCACGCTGTCCCGCAACACCGCGGAGCTCGCCACCCGCCTCGGCGAGCGCCACCCGGCCATGGCCGAGCAGTACGCCCAGCAGCGCGACCTGCAGCGCCTGATCCAGCGCGAGAAGGAGCGGATCATCGAGACGACCCAGAAGGATTACGACCGCGCCGCCGCGAGCGAGGCCGCGATCCGGGCCAATCTCGACCGGGTGAAGAACGAGACCGCGTCCAGCGACCGGGCCTATGTCGGCCTGCGCGAGCTGGAGCGGACCCTCGACGCCCGCCGCGGCATCTACGAGGCCTATCTGAAGCGCGCCCGCGAGGCGAGCGAGCAGGAGCGGCTCAACACCACCAACGTCCGGATCATCTCGGCCGCGGTCCCGGCGCGCCAGCGGACCTTCCCGCCCTCCCCCAAGATCGTCCTGCCGGTGGCGCTCGTCCTCGGCCTGCTGCTCGGCGGCGGCATCGCCCTGCTGCTCGGCGCCGACAGCGACCGTCGCCGCAGCCTGCGCGCCGCCACCCGGCCGGCCGCGAGCTTCCGGGCCGCCGATGCGTGACATCGGCGAGATCAGCCTCTACCTGGGCGCTATGGATCCGGTCCTCGGGGAGGCACACACGGTGAGCGCCCCGGCCCCCGCGGCGTCCGGATCGCCGCAGACGGGCGCGACCGTCGAACTCTTCGGCTACCGGTTTCACACCGGTCCCGCCGCGACCCTCGTGGCCGACGTCGCGGCCCGGCGTGACGGCCGCCCGCGCATGATCGTGACGGCGAACGTCGATCACATCGTCCAGCTCAGTGAGAACGCGCCGTTCCGCGAGGCCTACGCGCGCGCCGCGGCCCGGACCCTCGACGGGATGCCGCTGGTCTGGCTGGCCCGGAAGGCGTGCGGCCAGCCCGTTCACCGGATCACCGGCCACGACCTCCTGGGCTGCGTCCTGGCCGACCCGCCGGCCTTCGCGCGGCGGGTCTTCTTCGTCTCCGCCCGACAGGACGCGGCGGACGCGCTGGCGACCCGGCTGCAGGCGGCGGGCCTTCCGCCCGGCGCCGTGGCGAGCGCCGTGCCGCCCTTCGGCTTCGAGCACGACGCGGCCTACAGCCGCGCCCTGGCGGAGCGGATCCGCGCCCACGGGACGACGCTGCTGGTGATGGGCGTTGGCGCGCCCAAATCCGAGATCTGGGTGGATCGCTACGGCCAGACGCTCGGCGAGCCGGTGGTCTTCTGCGTCGGCGACGCCCTCAACGTCGCCGCCGGGTTCCTGCCGCGCGCCCCGCGGCTGATGCAGCGCCTCGGCCTCGAGTGGATCTACCGGTTCCTGCAGGCGCCGCGCCGGCTGTTCCGGCGCTACTTCATCAAGTCGTGGCGCTTCATCGGCCTCGCCGCGCGCGACCAGTTCCGGCGGCGCGCCGGCTGACCTCAGCGCCGCTCCGCGAACAGGTCCGGCCGCCGCAATTGGAGCGCGAAGAGCAGCGTCAGCGACTTCATGTCGGTGATCGCGCCGCGGCGGCCCATGGCGGCCAGTTCCGGCAGCGGGATCTCGTGGACCGCCACGGCCTCGCCCTCGGCGGCGAGACCGCCGCCGGTGCCGGTCCGGTCGGCCTCGCCGTAGGCGGCGAGGAACAGGTCCATCCGCTCCGTGGAGATCCCCGGCATCGACCAGGCGCTGGCGACGAAGTCGAGGGCGCTGAGGCGCAGGCCCGTCTCCTCCATCGCCTCGCGCCGCGCCTCGTCCTCGGAGGCGCCCTCGTCGAGGAGCCCGGCCGGCACCTCGATGTGGCTCGGCGGCCCGCCCGAGTAGAGGACCGGCGCCCGGAATTGCGAGACGAGCGTGGCGACCCGCCGCTCCGGATCGTAGGGGAGCACCGCGACCGCCCGGCCGTGATCCTCCATCTCCCGGGTGATGCGGCTCCCGTCCTCCTGCATCACCTCGGCGACGAGGTAGCGCGCCCAGCCGTCATGTACGAGGCGCACGCCCCCGATCCGTGGTGCCATTCCGATGTCGCCCTGCTCCTGGAGCCCGACGGATCGTTCAGGAATGCGGCGGCCTTGCGGACAGGGTGATGCGGAAGCGCAGGCGCCCCGCGGGCGGCCCCTCCAGGCGCTCGGCGGCGTCGAGGCGGGCGCCCTCCTCGCGCACGAGGTTGGGGATGTCGAGGGCGGCCAGGGGGTCGGTGCAGGTCACCACCAGCGTCCGGCCGGCGGCGAGGCCGCGCAGCGCCTTCCGGGTGCGCAGGACCGGGAGCGGGCATTTCAGGCCGCTCAGGTCGAGGTCGACGCAGTCCGGATCCTCGTCCCGCACGCCGGAAGCTCCCGAACCGGCGCGGATGCCGGCCCGGCGGTCTTAGGCACCGCGGCGGCCCGGCGCCAGCGGCGTCCTCACCACACGTGATAGCCGAAGGCGGGTCCGGAATAGCTGTCCGGCGCCGTCCAGATGTAACGGGGGCCGTTGTAGCCGTACTCGAAGCTGCGGCTCGGGACCGGCGCGTAGGCGTAACCGTAGCCGAACGGCGCGGGATAGCCGTACTCGCCGTAGTAGCTGTACTGCGGCCGCCCCCGCGCGGCCACGGTGCCGGCGATCCGGCCGCCGGCCCCGTGATGCCAGCGCCCCGGGGCCGGCCCAGCGCCCTCCAACCGCGCCAAGTCGGCCGCTCGCGCCGTGCTCACGGCCGCCGGCATGGAAGCCATCCCGGCGAGGATGACGGCGATGATGCGGATCATGATGCGGCCTCTCCCCGGGCGTCGCGCCCTGTCGGAACGTTCCATTAGCACGTTCCAATGGCGATTCGCGCGGGCGGCGTGAGCCGCTCAGCGGGTGCTAGAAGACGCATTCCGTGAAGGCCGGACGCACGCAGGCGCCCCAGCGCCCCTCGTAGTCGGCGAGGAGATCCTCGGCCCGCGTCCGCCCGGCCGCGACGACGGCCTCGAGCGGCTGCAGGTAGATCACCTCGTCCCGGCCCTCGGCGTCGCGGCGACCCCGGGCCCGGAGGCCCGCGCGGGCGATCGCCAAGGCCTCGGCGGCGACGGCCCCGAGCGTGGTGTTGGCCACCGGGGTCGCGAGCCCCAGGCGCGGCGCCGTGGCGCGCGCGGCCTCGCGGTTGGCGAGGCTCCACCCCTTCACGAGGTCGAGGGCCGCGTCGAGGGCCGAGTCGTCGTAGAGGAGACCGGTCCAGAAGGCGGCCTGGGCGGCGATCATGCCGGGGCCGCCGACATCGGCGCCGCGCATCTCCAGGAAGCGCTTGAGCCGCACCTCGGGGAAGGCCGTGGAGGCGTGGTTGGCCCAGTCGGAGACCGTGGCGAACTCGCCCGGCAGCTGCGGGAGCTTGCCGGCCATCAGGTCGCGGAACGAGGCGCCCGACACGTCGTGGTAGGTGTCGCCCCGCTTGACGAAGTACATCGGCATGTCGAGCAGCCAGTCGACGTAGGCCTCGTAGCCGAACCCCGCGTCGAAAGCGAAGGGCAGCATCCCGGTCCGGTGGGCATCCGTGTCGCGCCAGATCTCGGACCGGCGCGACAGGAAGCCGTTCGGCCGGCCGTCGGTGAAGGGCGAGTTGGCGAAGAGCGCGGTCGCGACCGGCTGCAGCGCCAGGGACGCGCGCATCTTGCGCACCATGTCGGCCTCGGAGGCGAAGTCGAGGTTCACCTGCACGGTGGCGGTGCGCAGCATCATGTCGAGACCGAGGGACCCGACCTTCGGCATGTAGCCGGCCATGATCCGGTAGCGGCTCTTGGGCATGACCGGGGTCTCGTCCCGGCGCCATTTCGGGCTCATGCCCAGCGTCAGGAAGCCGATGCCCAGGGGATCGGCCACCCGCTTCGTGGCGGCGAGGTGCGTGGCGAGTTCCGCCGCCGTGGCGTGCACGTCGGGGAGCGCCGCGCCGGACAGCTCGAACTGGCCGCCGGGCTCGATCGAGATCGCGCCGCCCGCCTCCGCCGACAGGCCGATGATGTTGCCGAGATCGAGGATCGGCTCCCAGCCGGTCTCACGGGCGAGTCCGTCCAGGAGCGCCCGGATGCCGCGGTCCCCCTCGTAGGGGACCGGCGCCCGGGTCTCCCGATAGAACGGGATCTTCTCGTGCTCGGTGCCGATCGCGAAGCGCGCGCGCGGCTTCTCGCCCGCCGCGAACCATTCGATCAGTTCGGCGCGCGTGGTGAGCGGCGTGGTGTCGTTGCTGTCGCGCGCCATGCGCTGCCTGCCCGTGCGTCTGACGTGTGCCTGGGAACGGGCGCGCCGGACTGCTCCGGCGGATCCACCCGGTACAAACCCGCTCTCGCGAGCGGGATCCGGGCGGACACCCGCCCCCGACCCCGATGAGCACGCGGCGCAGGCGGCGTCCGATCCGGGACATAATCGAGCCGCCGTGAACCCACAACGCGGCGGTCTCGACCGGCGCGCCGCTTCACGTCTGATCCGGGGAAACAATCGACCGGCGCGGTCCTTCCATGTGCGCGGGCACACATGGATCGGGGCGGCGCGCGTCAGCGCGCGTCGCCGAGCACCGCCTGCACCAGCGTCAGCACGGCGACGGCGGCGGTGTCGGCCCGCAGGATGCGCGGCCCCAGGGAGAGCGCCACGGTGTTCGGCCGCGCCCGGATCAGCGCCCGCTCCTCCTCGGAGAAGCCGCCTTCGGGACCGACCAGCACGGCGAGCGGAGGGGGCGCCAGCGGGTCGCCGGCCGCCCGCAGGGCCGCCACCGGGTCGCGCACGGGCGCGTCCTCGTCGCAGAACACGAGGAGCCGCCCGGGCGCGAGGCCCGCGAGCGCCGCCGGCAGGCGCTCGGGCTCCGGACAATCGGGAATCGCCAGGATCCCGCACTGCTCGGCGGCCTCGACCGCGTTGGCCCGCAGCCGGTCCATGTTCACGCGATCGCCCTGCGTGAACCGGGTGATGACCGGTCGGATCGTCCCGGCCCCCATCTCCACCGCCTTCTGCGCGAGATAGTCGAGGCGCGCGCTCTTCAGCGGGGCGAACAGGTAGTGAAGGTCGGCGCCCGCGGGCTGCGGACGCGTCTGCGCGGCGACGTGCAGGTCGGCGCCCTTGCGCCCGGTCTGGACCAGATGGGCGCGCCACTCGCCGTGGCGGCCGTTGAAGACCAGGACCGGATCGTCCGGCCCCCGGCGCAGCACGTTGAGCAGGTAGTTCGCCTGAGCCCGGTCGAGGGGTAGAATCACCCCCGCCGCGAGATCGGCCGCGACGTGGAGGCGCGGAGCGGTGAAGTCATAGGCCGGCATGGCGGCGTGGTCGCGCGGGCCGGCGGGCCTGTCAACGCGGGGACCGCGACCGAAAGTGTTGCCGAATGGTTACGAGCCCCGGTTTTCGGCAGCCAGTCCACCGGTGCATGGCGCAGCCGGTTTGCCGCTCGAATGACGCCACAATCCTATGGCGAACCCAACGGAACGGAAGAGAGCCGGCCGCTCGCGGATTCGGCAGGGGCGTCGAGGGAGTCGCGGAATGGCGAAGGGGAGTCTGAAGCTGGGGGCGGCGGTGCTGGTCGGCACCGTCCTGTTCGGCACGGCGGCGTTCGCGCAGAGCGCGGCACCGGAATGCGGTGCCATCCAGAAGACCCTGGCCGAGCGCAAGGCTCTGGTCGGCCGCGCCAATGCGGCGTCGCAGTCCAAGAAGAAGATGACCCCGCAGGAGGCCTGCGCCCTGTTCGGGAAGCTTCAGTCCAACGGCGCGGAAGGCATCAAGTGGATCGCCGCCAACAAGGAATGGTGCTCGATCCCCGATTCTTTCGCCGAGGGCTTCAAGGCCGACCACGTGAAGGTCAGCGGCATCCGCACCAAGATCTGCAGCGTCGCCGCCCAGGCGACCAAGATGGAGGCGCAGGCCCGCGCCCAGGCCCAGGCCCAGGCGGGTGGCGGCGGCGGCGGGCTGCTCGGCGGCCCGGGCTTGACCGGAAGCTTCAAGCTGCCGCAGGGCGCTCTCTGAGATCGTCTGAGAGGATCGCGGATCCGGCGCGGGTCCCCCCTCGGCAGCGGCGGGGGACTCACGTGCGGGACGACCGGAGATCCGACCGATGAACGGCACGGTGTTTGACGACGGGCGGCCGGCCGACGCGGTCTCCGGGCACTGGGTCGACCGGCGGGCGCCCCGGCCCTGGCGCCCGTACCTGCGCCTGGCCCGGATCGACCGGCCGATCGGCTGGTGGCTCCTCCTCCTGCCCTGCTGGTGGTCGGCCGCCCTGGCGGCGATCGCCGCGGACCAGGCCTTTCCCGACCCCTGGCACTGCCTGCTCTTCCTGATCGGCGCCGTGGCGATGCGCGGGGCGGGCTCGACCTACAACGACATCGCCGACCGCGACCTCGACGCGCAGGTCGAGCGCACGCGCCTGCGCCCCCTGCCCTCGGGCCAGGTGCGGCCGCGCCACGCCGCCCTGTTCTTGGTGATCCAGGCCCTGATCGGGCTGGCCGTCCTGCTGCAGTTCAACGCGGAGGCGGTGATCATCGGTCTCTGCTCGCTGCTGCCGGTGGCGATCTACCCGTTCATGAAACGGGTCATGCCGTTGCCGCAGGCGATCCTGGGACTGGCCTTCGCCTGGGGGGCTCTGATGGGCTGGGCCGCGGTGTTCGCCCGCCTCGATCCGCCGGCGCTCCTGCTCTACGCGGGCGCCCTGTGCTGGGTGATCGGCTACGACACGATCTACGCGGTGCAGGATATCGAGGACGACGAGATCGCGGGGATCCGCTCCTCGGCCCGCCTGTTCGGCCGGCACGTGCGGCTCGCCGTCGGGCTCTGCTACGCGCTGGCCGCTCTCTTCGTGGTGCTGGCCGCGCGCGGGGCCGGAGCGGGGCTCGTCGGGTATCTGGGGGTCGCCGCCTTCGCCGGGCACCTCGCCTGGCAGGTCCTGTCGCTGCGCGAGCGCGACGGGCGCGGGGCTCTCACGCTGTTCCGGTCGAACCGGGATGCGGGCCTGATCCTGTTCGTCGGCCTCACCGCCGACGCGCTGCTGCGCAACCTGTTCTAGGCGCCGTCGGCACCCTCAGGTGCGGGCGATGATCTCGTTCTCGCCGCGGAAGATCTGCGGGCGCGCGGGCAGCCGGCCGGTCTTGCGGCGGGCCAGGAAGCGCGGGCGACGGCGGCCGAGACCGGCGTGGCGGCGACGGATGCGGACCTGACCGAGAATCAGCCGGCCGATCTGCTGGGAGACCGGGACGAGGAGGCCGTCCTCCCGGACGATCATCCGCACGAGGCCCGCCCGCGCCGCGATGTCGCGCCACAACGCGACCACATCGTCCTCCTCGAAGCTGCCGAGGCGCTGCAGCACGTCGCCTTCGGCGTCGACGAGGATCAGGCTGAACCGGTCGGCGCCCACGATCTCCGCGTCCTCGGTGGCGTAGGCGAGCGCGATCCCGACGGCCCGGCGCGCGCCGGGGGCGCGGCCGATCACCGGCAGCGGCGAAGCGACGAAGCGGGGCGCGGTGTCGGCACCGTGCATCGGGTGTCCTGCGTGGCTTTTGTCCGTGGCCGGGGAAGTGTTCATCGGTCCGAGTCCCTGGAGCAAGTGGCGACCCCTGTCGGGCCGTCCGTTATGCCAAGCAAAATCGCACCCGAACTCCTCCGCACCGCTTAAGAGCCGTCGTTAAGCGAATCTGGACAGCGCTGTCATTTGCGGAATGCTCAATGCTTCCTTGAATGCTCAACGTTTCCTTGCGCAGATCGGTCGTTATCGATCGATCAACCAGCATCCTTGTGGCGCTGCGGGCGCCGCCGTACAACGGGGCGACCGGGCGCGCGATCCTCCGCGCCGGGTCTTCTCAGCCCGACCGGGTGAGCCCAAGCGGGCCCGGACGTCCGCCCGCCGGACGGGCGGGCCGGCGGGGCCCTCGCGGGCCGCACGGATTCCACGCGGAGCGCGATGCCAGAGCCTCTCACCGACGATGCCGTATCCGCCCTGATGCCGGAGCTGCGCGCCGTGATGCGCGAGGCCGCCGACATCGCGCGGCCGTTCTTCAGGCTCGGCGGGCAGACTTCGGCCCGCATCTGGTCGAAGGCCGGCGGCTCGCCTGTGACCGAGGCGGACGTCGCGGTCGATGCCTTCCTGAAGGTGCGTCTGAGCGCCCTCGTGCCGCGGGCGGCATGGTTGTCGGAGGAGACCGCCGACGACCCGGCGCGCCTCGGCCACGACCTCGTGTGGATCGTCGATCCGATCGACGGGACGCGGGCGTTCCTGTCGGGCCATCCGGACTGGTCGATCGCGGTGGCGCTCCTGTCGGGCGGCGAGCCGCTGATCGGCTTCGTCCACGCGCCAGTGGGCGACGCGGATTACGAGGCCGTGCGCGGGCGCGGCGCGACGCGGAACGGCGAACCGATCCGCGTCGATACCAAGCAGAGCCTGCCCGGCGCCCGCGTCACCGGCCCGAAGCCGATGCTCGACCGCCTGGCCCGGGGCGCCGGAGCGGACCCGGATTTCGAGGTGATCGCGCGGATCCCGTCCCTCGCCCTGAGGCTCGCCCGCGTGGCGGACGGGACGGTCGATATCGGGATGATCTCCGGGAATGCCCGCGACTGGGACCTGGCCGCCGCCGACCTCGTTCTGCGCGAGGCGGGCGGCGTGGTCTGCGATTTCTCCGGGTCTGCGACGCCGTACAATCGCGCTGACCCGGTGCACGGCGAGTTGCTCGCCGCTCCGGCGGGTCTGCGCGACCCGGTGCTCGCCGCCTGGGACCGCTGAGGCCGAGGCCCCGCGTGTCCGCGGCGAGCGACCTCAGGCCGTCGCGGTCTCGCGGATCTTCACCGCGGCGGGCGCGAGCCCGAGACGCTCGGCGAGATGCCAGTGCAGTTCACGCGGGGAGTGGTAGTTGTAGGACCGGTCGATCAGGTCGCTGAGATCGGCCCCGGTCTGGTCCGCGGTCTTGGCCCGCGCCAGCTTGCCGACCCGGAAGGTCGGGGCATCGGTGACGGGGGAACGGACGCCGCGGCGCCGTGTGTACTCGAATAACATCACTGTCTTTTCTTTTCTGGACCGGACGTTGGCTGCGCCCGGCGTCGTTTCTGGGATATTGCCTCCGACGCGACCGGAACCCGGGCAGTCTCGCCCGGGCAGGCAGCGTCGGAAGGGGGAACCGCGTCTGGCGGCCGCTTCATGCGCCACCCGCAATCCTCAGTTGCACACTTCGGCGCACTGAGGGCGCGGGAAGCGCCTCGGAACCCGCGACGGTCAGGCCGCCTGCAGGTTGCCGGCGGCGTCCTTGCCGCTGCGCTTGTCCGTGAGGATCTCGTAAGCGATCCGCTGGCCTTCGATCAGGTTGCGCATCCCGGCGCGCTCGACGGCCGAGATGTGGACGAACACGTCCTTGCCGCCATCGTCGGGCTGGATGAAACCGTAGCCCTTGGTCTCATTGAACCACTTCACAGTGCCGGTATTCACGTAGTGTACCTCGTTCGTCCATAGGCCATCCGCGCGGCACGAGGGCCGCGTGATGCACCACGGTCTTTCTGGATTTGGCCAGTGCGGCGGGGCGCGAGTCGCTGAACCTTGAACAGCGTCAGCCTCGGTGGATAAGCCCCCCGAGGACGTATTTAGGCGCAGGCTGCGGCCGCAACAAGGCATGGGCGGCGTATCATCTGCGTCGCAGGCCGGGATCGGGAGGGGGCCGAGCGGCACCGCCCCCTGTGATTCCGGGCATTCACGATGCATATACGGAATGCGCTCAAGCAGTTAAGGCGCGTGGCTCTGGACGATACATGGCAGGCATCTCGGTCTCGCTGGACGGTGCGAACATCCAGCTCTCCTTCCAGAAGGACGATCAGGCGACGGCGGTGGTGATGGATGCCCGCGCCGCCCGGGCGCTGGTGCGCGCCGTCGGGCAACTCCTCACGGCGATCGACGATACGGACGAGCCCGACATGGCCGACGAGATGGGCGACGAGGAGGTCGCCATGCTCGACGTGACGTCGTCGGCCATCGAGGTCGGTACCGACGACGAGGGCCAGGCGGTGGTCGCCCTGCAGGCCGGCGCTCTGCCGCCGTTCCAGCTCCGCCTGACGGACGAAGAGGCCCGCCACGTCGTGACGAGCCTCTCCGAGATCCTCAATGCCCCGCGCGACGTGCGGACCTCGCACGGCGGTCACTGACGGCCGGGCGCACCGCCGTCGCGGGCGCCGTCACATGCGCGTCCCGGGATCCGTCGGCGTGCCGGGGAAGATGTCCGGCTCGGAGCCCGGACCGCCGGGTTCGCCGATCCCCGGATCGTTCACCGGATAGGGCGTGCGCGGGCCGGTCGGGCCGATATCGGGCTCCTCTTCGGGCGTCGGTGGGGGCGGCGGCAGGTCGCCGGGCGTGGGCTCGGGAAGGCCGGGATTGGCCATGACGCGACTCCTGATGGCTGGGATGGGGACCAACGGGCCGCCTTCGCGGGGGTTCCGATCACCGGTCCGGCGTCCGCTCCCGGACGCGGCCGGGCGGCGGAGGGCCGCGGGAACGGGCGGCACGAGCCTCCGTTAGCCGGGCAGATCCCCTGACCGGAGACCCGCCATGCCCGACATCCGCCACGCCAAGATCCTGATCCTCGCCACCGACGGTTTCGAGGAGAGCGAGTTGACCGTCCCGCAGGCCAAGCTGGCCGAGGCCGGCGCCGCGGTGACCGTCGTCGCCCCGCAATCGCGCCAGAGCAAGGGCACGATCCGCGGCTGGGACAAGACCGACTGGGGCCGGGAGGTCGCGGTCGACACCGACCTGGAGCAGGTCGACCCGGCATCCTACGACGCCCTCGTCCTCCCGGGCGGCCAGATCAACCCGGACAAGCTCCGGCTCGAGCCCCGGGCCCTTGCCCTGATCAGGAGCTTCCTGACCTCCGGCAAGGTCGTGGCCGCGATCTGCCACGCCCCGTGGCTGCTGATCGAGACCGGCGCGGCCAAGGGCCGCGACCTGACCTCGTTCAGCTCGATCCGGACCGACGTGATCAATGCCGGCGGCCGCTGGCACGACAAGGACGTCGTGACCGATCACGGCATCGTCACAAGCCGCAATCCGGGCGACCTCGACGCCTTCTGCGCGAAGATCGTCGAGGAGATCCAGGAGGGCGGCCACGGCGCCCGCCAGCTGGCGGCGTGACCCGCGCGGGCGCCGGACGACCGGCGCCCGTACTCAGCCGCGGCCGCGCTCGCCGGTGACTTCCAGCACCGTGCAGCCGCGGATCGGGCGGCCGTACTCGTCCGCGCCCTCCACGGTGACCCGGTGGGCGCCGGGGGCGAGGTCGTCCGGGAGCCGCGCCGTCCAGATATGGGTCGAGGGCACCGCCCTCACCCAGCTCTTCTTCGTCTCTGGGTAGCGCTCGTAGAGCTCGGTGACGAACGGGTCGGGGCGGCGGGTGCGCGCCATCGGCCGGGGCGGTGCGTCCCCGATCCGGAACGCGAGCCGCGTGCGCGGGCCGCCGTCGAACACGTTCACCACCAGGGTCGTGTCGGCGAGCGCGTCCTGCGGCACCGGCGGCCGGAGCCCCTGCACCGGCCGGGTCCAGCGCACCACCTCAGGCGCGCCGGCCCGCAGCTCGCTCTCGAACAGGATCCGCATGGTCTCGTCCGGCTGCCCCTGCGCGGCGACGTAGCGCGTCGTGTAGTCGGTGCCGCGGATCGACAGGACGTGGAACCCGTTCGGCGTGCCGTCGCGGCTGTCGGCCGAGGGGATGCCCGTGCGGGTGTCGGGACCGCTCCACCACGAGCCCGAGACAGCGGTGAGCACGTGATGGTGGTGCCCGTCGGCGAGGTAGTGGTGCTCGGTCGTGTGGGTGTGGCCGGCGAGGCTCAGCACCTTGCGGCCGGCGAGCAGGTCGAGGAGCGCGGCGCGGTCCGTGGTGTGGGTGCGGGGCTCTTCGGGGCCGGTCTCGGTGTGCAGGGGGATGTGCATAGCCAGCACGATCAGGTTGTCCCGCGGGATCTCGGCCAGGAGGTTGCGCAGGAAGGCCAGGCCGCGGTCGCCGATCCGGCCCCGGTAGGTGTTGGCGCCCACCGGCACCGGCGGCCCGAGCCACTCGACGTTGTCGAGCATCACGAACCACGCCCGGCCGTGCCGGAACGCGTAGGTCGGCGCGCCGAACACCCGCTTCCAGGTCTCGCGGCTGTAGCGCGCGTCCGGCGCCTGCATGTTGAGGTCGTGGTTGCCCGGCAGGCTGTACCAGGGCAGGCCGATCCGCCCGACGATCCGGTTGGACCGGCCGTAGAGCGAGAGATCGTCGAACAGCACGTCGCCTGTGGTCAGGCCGAAGGCGGCCGGGATCGCCATGGCGCGGGCGACCGCGGTGTCGCGCACGTGGTCGAGTTCGAACCGGCTCTCGGGCTGGGGATCGGTGAACAGCACGACGTCGAAGTCGTCCGGCTCGTCCGCCCGGGTCAGGGTGAAGTCGATCGAGGCCGGGAGCGGCCCGGTGGGCGCGAGGCCGCGGTAGCGCAGGCCCAGCTCGGCGGGCGTGCCTCCGGGCTGGTGGATGTAGGAGTGGCGCGGCACGTTGTCGGCGTCGCGCGGCAGGGCGTAGCCCGGCGGCTTGATGACGAAGACCGCGCCGTCGCCCAGCATCGGCAGGCGGTAGCGGCCGCGGTCGTCGGTCCGCGCGATCTCGCGGCCGTTGGACACCAGCACGCCCGGCAGCGGGACCGGCTCCCCGCCGGCCGCGTCGCGCGCGGCGACGATCCCGGTGGCCTCGGTGGCCTCGGCGGCTTCCTGCGCGCCGGCCCGGCCCGCGACGAGGCCGAGGGCGGCGGCGCCCGCCATGGTGCTCCGGCGGGTCAGGCCTCCGGGCTGGGTGTCGCGCGACATCGATGGCTCCTGCACGGCTTCGCGGCGCGGCGTCCCGCGGGAGGCCGGCAACCGGCATCCGGGACGCTGCCTCCGCGGCCAACCAGACGCGTTTGACCTCCGGATGACAGGCGCGGCCCCGAACGCGCGAGGCCCGCGCCTCGGCAGAGGTGCGGGCCTCGGATCGGGTTCGACGGGCGGGCGTCGCCGGGAGCGGCCGGCGCCCGCGGATCCGACTACTCCTCGTCGCCGGGCTCGAAGGTCTGCGGCATCGGCTCGGCGCTGGCGACCGGGGTCGGCGCGCCGATGGTCGAGGGCACGTTCACGCCGTCACGCTTGTAGATGTCGTCGCGGAACTGGACGATGCCGTCCGGGGTCGACCAGGCGGTGATGTAGGTCCAGTAGACCGGCACCGGCTGGGAGATGTTGGCGTCGATGCGCTTGCCGCTCTCGATCGCCTCCTCGACCTTCTGACGGTCCCAGCCGGGCGTGTCCTTCAGCAGCCACGTGATGTACTCGCGCACGTTCTGCACGCGCACGCAGCCCGAAGAGATGAAGCGGAAATCGTCGCCGAACACGCCCTTGGTGTTCGTGTCGTGCATGAACACGCCGTAGGGATTCGGGATGTTGATGCGGACGATTCCCATCGAGTTGAAGTCGGCGCCCGAATCCTGCCGGTAGGTGTAGCGGGTGCCCTCGTCCGAGAACCAGTTCACCGACTTCGGCGAGACCTCGGAGCCGTTCGACAGGATCCGGATCTTGTTGTCCGTCAGGTAGTTCGGATCCTTCTGCATCTTCGGGATCAGGTCCTTCTTCACGATGGAAGCCGGGACCGTCCAGGTCGGGTTGAAATTGATCTGCGTCGCCTTGGTGTTCATGATCGGCGACTGGCGGTCGATCTTGCCCACGCCGGCGGCGTGGAGCGTGACGACCTGACCGTTCTCGACCGTCTCGACGAGCGCGGCCGGGATGTTGGTGATCACGAAGCGCCGGCCGAGATCGCCCGAGTAGGAGCGCAGGCGCACGACGTTGATCTCGAGCTGGCGCAGGCGCACGTCGGCGGGCACGTTCATGGCCTGCTGGGTCGCCATCGTCATCGCGCCGGTCTGGCTGAGGCCGTGCCGGGCCTGGAACCGCTTCACGCCCGCGGCGACGTACGAATCGTACACGCCCGAGCCGCCCGCGGCCGGATCGAGGTCGCCGGTGACGATCAGGCGCTGGCGGATGGCCGCCACGGCCGGGCCGCGCGAGCCGATCCGCAGGTGGTCGGCGCCGGAAACCTGCCGCCAGCCACCGCGGGCGACGATGTCCTTGTAGCGCTCCACCATCTGCTCGGTGGACGTCACGGTCTGGGGCGAGAGGATCGGCACCGTCTCGCGCTGCACCTGCATGCCGGCGGGTGAGGCGTAGTCCTGCGCCCACTCGGCCTGGGCATAGTTGCCCTGATCGCGGGCTTGGGCGCCGCCGATGCCGAGCGCGCCGAGGGCGGCGACGCCGAGGATCGCGGGGAACCGGTTTTGTGCCTTCTTGCGCATCGGTCGCTGGCTCTGGTCCGGGGTTCGTCAGGTCGTGACGGGAGCGGATTGTCTCGGGCGCCACGGTGTCGGGATGGCGTTAAGACTCCCTATCGAAGGGGCCGGAATGTGGCATCGCCGTGCGCCAGCGCACGCGGCGTCCCTCTGCGGCACCCTGGCAACAGCCATCGTCGCGCCGGTGTGGCAGGGATGCCATAGCGGTCCGGTTCGGACGGCGCGCGGGAGCAGCATGGATTCGGGCGAGGCCCTTTCGGATCGACGTGTCGGGCCGGCCCTGCGGGCCGTCGTCGCCCTGCTGGCGCTCTACGCCCTGCTGCTCCAGGCCTTTCTCGGCGGCCTGATGCCGGTGCCGGCGGCGACCGACGGCCTCTGCGCGCAGCATGCCGAAGCGTCCGCTCCATCGGGCGCGCCCGTCCCCCACGACCACGGCGATTGCTGCACGGCGGCCCAGGCCACCGGCCCGGCGCTCCCGCCGCGCCCCCCGTCCGTCGGCTTCCGATGGATCGCGACCGCGGACCTGCGGCCGGCCTGGCCCCACAACCGGAGCGTCGGCGCCCGCGCGCCGCCCGGCACCATCGCGTCCCCGAGGGGGCCGCCGACCGCCTGAGCGATCACCACCTCTCGGATCCCTCAGGACGGATGTATTCCCATGAAGACCCTTGTCTCGGCCGCCCTCGGCCTCGGGCTGCTCGCCTCCGCGGCGCAGGCCCACGCGGTGCTGGAACGCAAGCAGGCAGGCCCCGGCGCCTCGTATCGCGGCGTCGTCCAGATCATGCACGGCTGCAACGGCAAGCCGACGACCCGCGTGAGCGTCACCATCCCGGAGGGCCTGATCGGCGCCAAGCCGATGCCGAAACCCGGCTGGACCCTCGCGACGACGCGCGGACCCTACGCCAAGACCTACGCGACCCATCACGGCACGGCCGCGGAGGGCGTGACTTCGATCACGTGGAGCGGCGGCTCCCTTCCGGACGATCAGGTCGACGAGTTCACCTTCCTGGCGCAGGTCGCCGGCACCTTCGAGCCCGGCGCGACCGTCTACGTCCCGGTCCAGCAGGATTGCGCGGAGGGCAGCTATTCCTGGTCGGAGATCCCCAAGGCCGGTCAGGACGCCCACGACCTGAAGGCGGCCGCGCCGTCCTTCCGGATCGTCCAGGTCGCCCAGGCGGGCGGCGCGCCGGCCGCGGGGACGGCCGCGGCCGCGACGACCGTGAAGGCCGGTGACCTGACGATCGAGACGCCGTGGCTGCGCGCCACGCCGAACGGCGCCAAGGTCGCCGGCGGGTACGTGCGCATCACCAACACGGGGAGCGCCCCGGACACGCTCACGGGCGCCACGGTGCCGTTCGCCAAGAGCAGCGACATCCACTCCATGTCGATGGAGGGCGGCGTCATGAAGATGGCGCCGGTCACGAACGGCCTGACCATCAAGCCCGGCGAGACCGTGGAGCTGAAGCCCGGCGGCTATCACCTCATGTTCGAGGACCTGACCGGCGCGCCGAAGGCGGGCGACACCGTCGCGGGGACGCTCACCTTCCAGCGCGCCGGCACCGTGCCGGTGACCTTCACGGTGGCGCCGATCGGCGCGGGCGCGCCGGGCGGCCAGCACCAGCACCAGCACTAGCCGCCCGGGACCGAGCTTCGGCCGCCGGACGACAGCCGTGACGCGAGCAGATCCACGAGGCCGGGCCGCCGCGGCGCCCGGCCGTCGCGGCCGCGCGGACCCTCGGGTCGCCCCCGCGCGGCCGGCGCGCGCGCTCGCCCGGATCGTGGCGCTCCTCGCCCTCTACGCCCTGGCGCTCCAGGGCGTCCTCGGCGGCCTGGTCTCCGCCGCCGCGGGGCCGGACCATGTCCTCTGCCTCGCCGACGGCGGCCCGACCGATCCGGCACCCGCCGGCAAACAGCTGCCGGCCCCTCATCGCGGGGATTGCTGCGTCGCCTGCCACGCGGCCGGCCCCGCCACCCTGCCCGCGCCGTCGACCGTCGCCGCCGTCCCGGTCGCCCGACCCGTCGCGGCCGCCGCCGCCCGGCCGCGGCGCGTCGCCCTCCCGCGGGCGCCCCCGCGTCCCGGCCTCGGAGCCCGCGCCCCGCCCGTCGTCTGACCGATCGCCGCCTCCTCTCGATCGCCAGACACGGATCCCACACCATGCCCCGCCAGTTCCGGGCCGGCCGACGCGCCGCGCTCCTGCTGTTCACCTGCGCGACGCCGGCCGCGGCCCAGGCACCGTCCGCCGCCTCGGTCACCCTGTCCGAACTCAGCGTCGTCGGCGCCGCCGCGACGGACGCGCCGTCGGACGAGACCCGCGGCTCGCTCTCGGTACCGAGCGTCGACCGCCAGAGGGCCGCCCTCGCGGGGACCGTCGGTTCCGTGGCCTTCGTCGACGCCGCGGCGCTCCAGGACCGCTACACCAACACGCTCCGCGACGTGCTCAAGGACGTGCCCGGCGTCTACGTGCAGGAGCGCTACGGGCAGGAGCTGCGCCTGTCGGTCCGCGGCTCGGGCATCGCCCGCGCCTTCCACCTGCGCGGGCTGGAGCTGCTACAGGACGGGATCCCGCTCAACCTCGCGGACGGGAGCGGCGACTTCTATCAGGTCGACCCGCTCGCCCTGCGCTCGGTGGAGGTCTACAAGGGCGGCAACGCCCTCACCTTCGGGGCGACGACGCTCGGCGGCGCCGTCAACGCCGTCACGCCCACGGCCTACACCGCGCTGGCGCCCAACATCCTGCGGGTCGACGGCGGCAGCTTCGGCACGATCCGCGAACAGGCGCAGATGTCCCGCATCGACGGGCCGCTCGACGGGCTGGTCAACGCGACGCTGACCAATTCCGACGGGTTCCGCGCCCACGAGGCCCAGGCCACGAAGAACTTCAACGCCAATATCGGCTACCGGATCGCGCCCGACATCGAGACCCGCTTCTATCTCGGCACCTACCTCACCGATCAGAAGCTGCCCGGCACCCTGACCCTCGGCCAGAGCCTCTCGACCCCGACGCTGGCCAACCCGACGGCGATCACCGGCAACCAGTCCCGCAAGGTCGAGACGGAGCGGATCGCGAACCGCACCTCGTTCCTGCTCGACGTAGGCAAGCTCGACGTCGACACCTGGGCGATCCACAAGAGCCTGTACCACCCGATCTTCCAGGCGATCGACCAGGACGGCTGGACCTACGGGATCAGCCCGCACTGGGCCGGGACCTTCGATCTCGGGGGTTTCCGCGACGACGTGGTGCTGGGCCTGCGCGCCTTCGCGGGCCAGAACGCCGCGCTGCAATTCGTCAACGTCCGCGGGCAGCGGGGGGCGCAGACGCTCAACGCCCTGCAGAGCGCCTCGAGCGTCGAGGCGTACGGCGAGAACCGCTTCTGGTTCCTCCCGGACGTGGCGCTGATGACCGGCGCGAAGGCGTTCTCGTCGAACCGGACCTTCAGCGACAAGGGCGGGCTGCCGGGCAACCCGAACCCGCGCTTCGCCGACGTGACCTACGCGGGCGTCAACCCGAAGGTCGGCCTGCTGTGGCAGCCGCGGCCCGACATCCAGATCTTCGGCGACGTCGTCCGGTCCCGGGACGTGCCGGACTTCTCCGACCTCGTGCAGCAGAACCTCCTGAGCACCACCTTCGTGCCCCTGCGGGCGCAGCGCGCCTGGACCTACGAGGCCGGCGCCCGCGGCCGCGTCGACCGCCTCGCCTTCGACGTGACGCTCTACCGGTCGGACCTGCGCGACGAGCTGATCAACTTCGCGACCAATCCCGGCCTCAACATCCCGGCCGCCACCTTCAACACCCCCCGCTCCGTCCACCAGGGCGTCGAGGCGGCGCTCACCCTGGACCTCGTCCGCGACCTCGCGGCGGCGGGTGACGGGCTCAGCGTGACCCAGATCTGGACCCACAACGACTTCCGGTTCGTCGGCGACCCGGTCTTCGGCAACAACCGCATCGCCGGGATCCCGGCCGACGTGCTGCGCACCGTCCTGAGCTACCGGCACCCGCGCGGCTTCCACGTCGCGCCGTCGCTCGACTGGGTGCCGCAGGGCGCCTTCGCCGATCACGCCAACACCCTGCGGGTGCCCGGCTACACCCTGCTCGGCGTCGAGGCCGGCCTCGATCTCGCCGACGGCGTCGCCCTGTTCGTGGATGCCCGCAACCTCACGAACGCCCGCTACGTCTCGGACATCGCCGTGGTGGCGAACGCCGCCGCGACGGCCGGAGGCCCGGCCGCACTGGCCGCCTTCTATCCCGGGAGCGGCCGCAGCGTCTTCGGCGGTATCCGCGCCTCGTTCTGAGCGCGGGTGCCGCCATCCGCGGCACTTCTCCAGATCCCGGGCGGCGGGTTAAGGTTAAAAAAACATGAACCCTGCTGTCCGGGCCAATCGGCGCTAGGATTGCGGCGTCGTCCGAAAGCCACGGACGGAGCGTCCCGGATCGGAACGAGCCGGGCCGTCGGACGGCACAGGAGAGGCAGATGAACGGCTTCGATGTCACGTTCCGGGACGATCAGGACTGGGTCGATTTCGGCAGGTCCTACGTCAACTCGGAAGCCTTCAAGGCGCTGTTCCGCGACGGGATGACCCTGGTCGAGGAGACGGCCGCCTATCTCGACGGCGAGGGCCGCGACGAGTCGCGCCTCGTGTCCCGGGACGCGACGCTCAGCTACGCGGCCGAGAGCATGCGCCTGACCACGCTGCTGATGCAGATCGCCTCGTGGCTCCTGGTGCAGCGCGCCGTCGCCGAGGGCGAGATGACCCCGGCCGAGGCCCTCCTGGAGAAGCACCGGGTCAAGCTCGGCACGGCCGAGCCGCCGAAGCAGCAGGATTTCAACCTGCTGCCGATGCGCCTGCAGCAGCTGATCCTCCGGGCCCGTCGCCTGCACAGCCGCATCCTGCACCTCGACGCGCTGATCGCCGAGGACCGGCCGACGCCGCAGCCGGTGGAGAGCCCCGTCGCCGCGCAGCAGGGCCTGCTGCGGATGGCCTTCCGCATGAGCGAGGGCTGAGCGGCGCTCCCCGGAGCGTCGCCGCCGCGCGAGGCCGGCGTTCCGGCCCCGACGCTCAGAACGCCGGGAACTGGCCCGGGAACTGTTCCTTCAGGATCTGCCGGATCGCGTCGTTCTGGAACGCGTGGACCAGCTTCGGCACCCAGGGCTTCCCCGTGTCCGCCTCGCGGACCACGATGACGTTGTTGTAGGGGTTGTCGACCTTGGACTCGATCGCGATGGAGTCCTTGCCGGGGATCAGGCCGGCATCGACGGCGTAGTTCGTGTTGATCACCGCGGCGTCGAGATCCTCGAGGCTGCGGGGCAGCTGCGCGGCGTCGACCTCCTGGAACTTCAGGCGCTTGGGATTGTCGACGACGTCGAAGACTGTCGGCAGCAGGCCGACCCCGTCCTTCAGGCGGATCAGCTTCTCGGCCTGCAGCAGCAGGAGCGCCCGACCGCCGTTCGACGGGTCGTTGGGGATGCCGATCTGGGCCCCGTCCTTCAGGTCGCCGACGGCCTTGATCCGCTTCGAATACAGGCCGATCGGCGTCACGATCGTCTCGCCGACGGGGACGATCTTGTAGCCCCGCGCCTTGACCTGGTTGGCGAGAAACGGCTTGTGCTGGAAGGCGTTGGCGTCGAGGTCGCCGGACTGGAGCGCCTCGTTCGGCAGCAGGTAGTCGGAGAACACCACCAGGTTGATGTCGAGCCCGTCGCGGGCCGCGATCTCCTTGGCCTTCGCCCAGAGGACTTCGGCATCCCCGCCCATGATGCCGACCTTGATCTTGTCCGCGGCCAGGGCCGGCGCGGCGGCCAGACCGACCAGGGCGAGGAACAGCAGCAGCAGACGTCTCATCGGATCTCGATCCTAGCAGTGCGTCCGGAGAGCCTCGGCCCCCGGACAGGCGGGCCGCCCGCGCGGCGGAGTTCCGGCGAACCGCGGGTGACCGGGGAAGGATACGACGGCCCGGCCGCGCTTTGAATGCGCCGGCGGCGGCCGGACCCGGCCGCGGAGGCCGCGGGTGCGCCCCGACCGAGAAGAAGCGTTTCCGCCCGCCGGCCCGGACGCGCGGTTCGCGCCAAGGTCCGGGCGATCTTCGCAAACCCGTCCTGTGGATAACGCGCGCGACCGCGCGACGCCGCGCACGAAAACGGGCGGCCCCGCCAGGGACCGCCCGTCTCGTACAGCGTCGCCGTGACGGCTGCGGCGCTCAGCGCTTGCCGAGGTTGCCGAACCGCGAGTTGAAGCGCGACACGCGGCCGCCGCGGTCGAGCATCTTCTGCTCACCGCCGGTCCAGGCCGGATGGGTCAGCGGATCGATGTCGAGATTGAGGGTGTCGCCCTCCTTCCCGTAGGTCGAACGGGTCTGGTACTCGGTACCGTCCGTCATCACGACCTTGATGAAGTGGTAATCGGGGTGCTCGGTCCCCTTGGCCTTCGCGGCCGCGTCCTTCGCCATGACCTTGGTCCCTGTCTGGCACGCCGGCGGGAAGCGCAGGAGGCGCCGCCCGGCCCGGAATGCGGAAGATGTCACCGGTTGCACCGAACCATGGGTTCGTGGCAACGGCACGTCCAAGCCGACCGTGGTGGCGGCCCGCGGCCATTGAACACACGCAATCGGATGAGCGGCGGCCTATACCGCAGCCGCTCCCCGGTCACAAGCGCCGCGGACCGGGAGAACGACAACACGTGAGGCGTGATGGCCCGTAAGACCAAGGCGGCCGCGGCCGGCCGACCCAGAGCCCCGCTGAGCGCCCTCCGGCCGCTCCTCCCCTTCGCGCTGCGCTACCGCGCGCGGATCGCCGCGGGGCTCGTCGCCCTCATCTGCGCGTCGGCCTCGACGCTGGTCGTCCCGATCGCCATGCGCCGGGTCATCGACCACGGCTTCACCGCCGACGGCTCGAACGTGATCGACGCCTACTTCCTCGCCCTGCTCGGGGTCGTCGCGGCCTTCGCGCTGTCGAGCGCGGCCCGCGTCTACACGGTGGTGACGCTGGGCGAGCGGGTCGTCGCCGACCTCCGCAGCGCCGTCTTCGCGCGGCTGACCCAGCTCGATCCGGCGTTCTTCGACCGGGCGCAGTCCGGCGAGATCGTCTCGCGGCTCACCGCGGACGCGACGCAGATCAAGTCGGCCTTCGGCGTCTCGGTCTCGATCCTGCTGCGCAACCTGTTCCTGTTCGTGGGCGCCACCGCCATGATGGTGGTGACGAGCCCGCGCCTGTCGGTGATGGTGCTGGCCGCGATCCCGATCATCGTCTTCCCGCTGATCGTGTCGGGCCGCGGCGTGCGCCGGCGCTCCCGGGCGGCCCAGGACCGGCTCGCCGAGGCCTCGGCCTACGCCGCCGAGGCGGTCGGAGCGGTGCGGACGATGCAGGCCTTCGGCCGCTCCGACTCGACGGCGGCCCGGTTCGCCGCGGCCTCCGAGGAGGCCTACGGCGCCGCCCAGGCCTCGATCCGGGCCCGCGCGCTGCTCACCGGCGTCGCGATCTTCCTGATCTCGGCCTCGGTGGTCGGGGTGATGTGGTACGGCGCCCAGGGCGTCCTGAACCACACCATGACGGGCGGCGAGCTCTCGCAGTTCGTGCTCTACGCCGTGTTCGGCGCCGGCGCCCTCGGGCAGCTCTCCGAGGTCTACGGCGACCTCGCCATGTCGGCCGGTGCGGCCGAGCGGCTCACCGAGATCCTCGCCGCCGAGCCCGCGATCCGCGCGCCGTCCCCGGCCCTGCCGCTGCCCGAGCCGGCCCGGGGCGCGGTGGCCTTCGAGGACGTGCGCTTCGCCTACCCCACCCGCCCGGAACACGCCGCCCTCGGCGGCCTCAGCTTCGCGGCCGCGCCCGGCGAGCGCATCGCCATCGTGGGCCCCTCCGGCGCGGGCAAATCGACGGTGTTCCAGCTGCTGCTGCGCTTCTACGACCCGCAGGGCGGCCGGATCCTGGTCGACGGCGCCGACATCGCCCAGGTCGATCCCGAGCGCCTGCGCGCCCGCATCGCCCTGGTGCCCCAGGACCCCGTCGTGTTCTCCGGCACCGT
Organism: Methylobacterium sp. D53M; assembly: GCF_053345625.1. NCBI lineage: Bacteria > Pseudomonadati > Pseudomonadota > Alphaproteobacteria > Hyphomicrobiales > Methylobacteriaceae > Methylobacterium > Methylobacterium sp. D53M. The sequence goes on along the minus strand of NZ_JBKFAL010000002.1, from coordinate 431,471 downwards.
CACCGAGAACATCCGCTACGGCCGCCCGGAGGCCGGCGAGGCGGAGGTCCGGCGCGCGGCCGAGCTCGCCAACGCGCACGGCTTCGTCTCGGCCCTGCCGCAGGGCTACGCGACCCAGGTGGGCGAGCGCGGCGTGACGCTCTCGGGCGGCCAGCGGCAGCGCATCGCCATCGCCCGGGCGATCCTCAAGGACGCGCCGATCCTGCTCCTCGACGAGGCCACCTCGGCCCTGGACGCCGAGTCCGAGCGCGCCGTCCAGGCCGCCCTCGCCACGCTGATGCAGGGCCGGACCACCCTGGTGATCGCCCACCGGCTCGCCACGATCCGCGCCGCGGACCGCATCCTGGTCCTCGACGACGGTCGCATCGTCGAGACCGGAACCCACGAGAGCCTGCTGGCCCAGGGCGCGCTCTACGCCCAGCTCGCGAACCTGCAGTTCACCGACGCGCTGGACGAGACGGCGCGGGGCAAGGAGCCCCGCAGCCGGGGCGAGCGCCTGCCGGTCGCCGAGTAGCCGGGCCGCGCCCGGAGCCGCCCAGGGCGGCGCCCGTCCGCGCGACGGATCGCCGGTGCGGGGTGCGCGGCCTCAGTGCGCGGACGCGGCCTGGCGCTGCCCCCGGGTCGCGGTATCCTGCGCCCGCTCCGCCGCGGCCTGGATCTGGCCGACCTGGGCCACGATCGTGTCGGTCGCCCGCACCATCTGCCCGGCCAGGTCCCTGACCTCCGCGGCCGCGGCCGCGAAGCCCCGGCCCTCTCCGCCGTCGCGGGCCGCCTCGATCGCGGCCCGGAGCGCCATCAGGCTGGTCTGACCGGCGATGCCGGCCAGGAGGCCGGTCGCCGCGTCGGCCGCCGCCGCGGCGGACGCGGCGTCGTCCGCGGCCCGCACGCCCGCGCGCAGGTCCGTCAGCCCGTCCTCGAAGACCCGCACGGCCGCGGCAATCGCGCTGGCCTCGTCCCGCAGGGCGACGTGCGGCCGGGGGTAATCGTCGGCTCCGGGCCGAACCGCGTTCAGGGACAGGCTGAGCTTCGACATCGATACGGTCTCCCTGGATCGGCCGCACCATGGGACGCCAAGGATAACGATGCGTTAATTCAGCAGAGCTGCGGCGCGCACAGGATAAATCGGCGCCCGCCGGGGGAATTACCGCCTATCTCTTCCGGGTTCTGGCGGTCGAAGCTCTCGTAAGACGATCGGATGCTGGCCTGATCGGCACATGCACCTGCGAACGCGGAGCGAGATCGCCGCGAAACTGGTCACCGGACGCGGGCCGCGCGCCGACACACCCTGCGGCGCCGCGACGGCCCGACAGCCCTAACGCTCGGTGAGCTTCATCTCGATCCGGCGGTTGCGGGCGTAGGCTTCCTCGGTCGCCCCGGCTTCGAGGGGCTGGAACTCGCCGAAGGCGCCCGCCAGCAGGTGCTGCGGCGGGATCCCCTTGCCGGCGAGGAACTGCACCACCGCGATGGCGCGCGCCGCCGAGAGGGACCAGTTCGACGGGAACTGCGACGTGCTGATCGGGCGCGCGTCGGTGTGCCCGTCGACGCGGAGCACCCAGGGCAGATCCGCCGGGATCTGCTTGGCGAGCTCCGAGACCGCGCCGGCGATGCGGTCGAGCTCCGGCCCGGCCTCGGGCTTGAGGGTCGCGGAGCCGGCCGGGAACAGCACCTCGGATTGCAGCACGAAGCGGTCGCCGACCACGCGGATGTCGGGCCGGTTGCCGAGGATCTGCCGGAGGCGGCCGAAGAAGTCGGACCGGTAGCGGGCCAGCTCCTGGACCTTCTGCGCGAGGGCGACGTTCAGCCGGCTGCCCAGCTCGGCGATCCGGGCCTGGGATTCCTTGTCGCGGCTCTCAGAGGCCGCGAGGGCGTCCTCCAGGGCTGCGAGCTGGCGGCGCATGGCGCTGATCTGCTCGTTGAGCAGGTCGATCTGGGACTGCGCCCGCCGGGTCGCGCCGCGCTCGGTCTCCAGCTGCTTGTCGAGGGTGCCCGCCGCGCCCTGGCTGACCGTCGCGGCCTCGGCCTGCACCTTGGCCCGGTCGCGCTCGGCCTCGACGCCGGCGAGCGTCGTGCGGAGATTGCGGGCCTCCTCCTCCTGGTTGCGGCGGTTCGTCCGCTCCAGGGCGAGGAGGTCGGTGAGGTCGGCGATCTGGCGGTTGAGCCTGGCCAGGGTCTCGTCCCGTCCGGTCAGCTCCTGCGACAGGAAAAACTGCCCGACCACGAAGACCGTGAGCAGGAAGACCACCGACAGCAGCAGCGTGGCCAGCGCGTCGACGTAGCCGGGCCAGACGTTGAGCGTCCGCCGGGTCCGGGTCGCCGTGGAGGCCACTAGACGCGCTCCCGGCCCAGCCGGTCCAGCACCTGCTTCAGCTCGCGCTCGCGGCTCGCCTGCGCCTCGACCCAGTCGCGGATCATCTGCTGCTCCGCGCGCATGTGCTGGACGAGGCCCTGGATGCCCTCGGCGAGGTTGGTCATCGCCTGGGTCGCCGCGCGGCTGCCGCCGCCCTCGGCCACCAGGGCGCTCAGGCGGTCGACCGCCTCCTTCAGCTCCTGCGTGCCGGCGGCCGGCCGCGCCGCGGTCGCCGCCGCGACCGGCGCCGACTCCGGAGCTGCCGCGCCGGACATCAACCAATCCTGCAACTCGTTGTGGAACCGGGCATGGGCCTGGCCCGCCTGCAGTTCCAGGAAGCCGGTGATCAGCGACGAGGCGAGGCCGAACAGCGAGGCCGAGAAGGCCAGACCGATGCCGGAGAGCGGCACCGCGAGGCCCGATTTCAGCTCGTCGAACATCACGCCGGCATCGCCGCCGCCGCGCATGCCCTTGATGACGCCGCCGACCGCCGACAGCGTGTCGATGAGGCCCCAGAAGGTGCCGAGGAGGCCGAGCAGGATCAGGATGCCGGAGATGTAGCGCAGGATCTCGCGGCCCTCGTCGAGGCGCACCGCGATCGTGTCGAGGTAGCCGGTCGTCCCCGGCAGGGTGGCTCCGCCGGCCCGCGCGGCGATCATCGGCGCCATCGGCGCCAGCAGGGCGGGCGGCTTCTTGACCTGCGCGCCGCCCGCGACGGCGTTGACGTAGGCGGTCTCGCGGAACAGCCGGACGACCTGCCCGAAGGCGATCAGGACGGCGATCAGCAGCACACCGAGGATGAGCCCGTTGAGCCCGGGATTGGCCAGGAAGGCCGGTGTGATCTGCCGGAACAGAATGAAGGCCAGGAAGCCTACAAGGATCAGGAAGATGACCATCCGCCCGAGATAGATCCCGGGCTGTGCCAGCGGCCCATTCTTGTCGTCGCCGGTTTCTCGGGCGGCCATCGATCGTTCTAGCCTGATCTCACCACGCGGCAGCCGGCCATCGGCGCCCCTCGGGGGGCACTGTGGGGGTAGGCCCGCACGCGATCAAGTCTCGGGAAGGTCATCGCGGAGCTATGCCCAGGCCGATCGAGACCAGTCCCGCACAAAAGGCTTAGCGGCCCGCGACCGCCTTACGCCAAACCGGCATCCACCGGGCCGGACAGGGCGCTAATCCCAGAAATGCGGCGCGGTCTCCTCGAGATTCGGCCCCAGGCGGAGGGCCGCGACCCGCGTGGCGAGGCCGCGCGCGTCCGTCTCCACCGCGATGCCGCACAGGGTGCCCTCGCCGACGGCGACCTCCCAGCGGGAACCGGGCGTCTTCTGGATCATGCGGCGGATCGGCTCGTCCTTCTGCATGCCGATCACCGAATCGTAATCGCCGCACATGCCGGCATCCGACATGTAGGCCGTGCCGCCGGGCAGGATCCGGTGATCCGCCGTGGGCGTGTGCGTGTGCGTCCCGACGACGAGGCTCGCCCGGCCGTCGAGGTAGTGGCCGAAGGCCTGCTTCTCGCTCGTCGCCTCGGCGTGGACGTCGACGATCACCGCGTCCGCCGCCGCGCCGAGGGGGCAGGCGGTGAGCTCGCGCTCCACCGCCGCGAAGGGATCGTCCATCGCGTCGAGGAAGACCCGGCCCATCACGTTGACCACGAGGACGCGGGCGCCGCCCTGGGTCTCCACGACCGTGGCGCCGCGGCCCGGGGTGCCGGGCGGATAGTTCGCCGGCCGCACCAGGCGCGGCTGGCGGGCGATGAACACCATCGCCTCGCGCTGGTCGAAACTGTGGTTGCCGAGGGTGACCGCGTCGGCGCCCGCCTGGATCAGCTCGTCGCAGATCGTCTCGGAGATGCCGAAGCCGCCGGCCGCGTTCTCGCCGTTGACCACTACGCAGTCGAGGCGCCAGCGCTCCCGGAGCCGCGGCAGGTGCTCGCACACCACGGTGCGGCCCGAACGCCCGACGACGTCGCCGAGGAAGAGCAGGCGCATGGGTCAGGCGGTCCTGTCGCAGCGGATCACGCCGTCTTCGGTGATCACGAACTGGAGGGGGCGGTCGTGCGGCTCGGCCGGCACGCGCGCCACCTCCTGGGCGGCGAAGCCGATGCCGACGGTCAGGACGGGGTTCGTCCGGGACAGGCGCGCGATCGCGCCGTCGTAGTAGCCGCGGCCGTACCCGATGCGCTGCCCGGTCCGGTCGAAGGCCGCGAGCGGCACGATCAGCGCGTCGGGCTCCACCGGCGGCAGCGACGGGTCGGGCTCGCTGAGGCCGAACCGGCCGGCGACGAGGGCGTCGCCGGCGCGCCATTCCCGGAACACCAGGCCGTCCGGCGTGACGTGCGGCAGGGCCACGGCCTGCCCGCGGGCGCGCAGGCCCTCGGCGGCGGGCCGGGGATCGACCTCGCTGCGGATCGGCCAGAAGGCGCCCACGAGACGGGCCTGGGCGAGTTCGGGCAGCGCGAGGAGCGCGTTCCCGATCGCCGTCGAGGCCGCCTGCCGGGCCGCGGGATCGAGGGCGTCGCGGGAGGCGAGGGCCGCGGCGCGGAGTTCCGCCTTGCGGGCGGCGTCCGGAGCCTCGGTGCCGGTTCTGGGAGAGGTCGGGTGCGGAGCCACGTGAGCCGTTGGAGGATCGATCCCGGGAAACCTACAGCGTAGGTGGGCGCCGTGTTGGCCAAGTCCAGGGACGAGGCCAGGGACAGCTCCCGAGGGAGTCGATAAGGCCCCGGGGATAGTGCTCCTGACGAACTCTGCAGCCCCGCTCCCATCATGTAGCGGTCCCGGCGCGTTCCCGCCAGGGCCGGGCACCGCAAAATCAGCGGGCCGGTCCGTCAGGCCGGCCCGCCCGGCCCGTCCTTCGTCCCGGCGGCCCGCGCCCGGGCCACCGCCAGGATCGCGTTGCGGCCCTCCTGGTCGGCGATCGACTGCCACAGGCCGATCAGCTCGCTGAGCTCCGCCAGCGGGCGCGGCGCCGGCGCCCCGAAGAAGGCGGCGAGCGGGACGCCGGTGGCGGCCGCGATCCGACGCAGGCGGGCGCTGGCGTCGCGCCGGCCGCCGCCCCGGTCCTCGACGCCGATCGCTTCCATGGCAGAGCACCTGAATTAGAGTACAGATCGCAGCTTGAAGCGATTGTTGCGTCTCGGAAGAGCCAATACAATTTATACGATCGGGGAATAGAGCAGCCCGAAGGCGTTATCCACGCCGATGTCTGAACGCATGGGTCTGGGTCGGCGGGCGCTGCGGCAGCGCAGCGTGCGGGATATCCGGACGATTCCTCGGCGGCCCGCCGCGATGCGACGCCGCGTCCGCGTCGCCGACACGCTGCAGCAACTCCGGGACCGCGATGAACGAGGCGTGCGCGGGAGCGCGCCGCGCGGATTTGATTTACCACGCTCCCAGTCATCCGGGCCGCTCGGGCGCGGATCGCGGTCCCGATCCATTGTCAGGAGGCTGCGCGACTCTTGCAGTGGGGAAGGCACCCGCGAGGGACCGACCAGGTTTGAGACGACGGTGACCGATCGTGGCACAGATCGACCATAACATCGCTGTCGCGACGTGGCTCACCCCCGTGCAGCCGGCCCATCCCGAGCGTCCGGGCCCGAACCGCCCCGACACCACCGCCGAGCTGGGCGACCTGTGGCGGATCCTGTGGCGGCGCAAGCGGCTGGTCCTCGGAACGGCGCTGCTGCTCGGCCTGCTCGCCCTCGCCTACGCGCTGATCACGCCCTCCCTCTACACCGCCACCGCGCAGATCCTGATCGATCCCCGCGACCGCCAGGTCGTCTCGAACGACGTCAACCCCGCCGGGCTGTCGCCAGACGGCGGCATCGCCCAGGTCGAGAGCCAGGTGAAGGTGATCGAGTCGGACGCCGTGCTGGGCCGGGCGGTCGATCAGGTCGGGCTCGCGACCGCGCCGGGCTTCGGCGCGCCGCAGGACGGCGTCGTCACGCGGGTCCTCGGCGAGCTCCGCGCGCTGGTGGCCGGGCCGAGGGCGGAGCGGCCCGTCGACGCCCGCGGCCGGGCGCTGGACCAGCTGCGGCGGCGGCTCGCGGTCAAGCGCGCCGACAAGGTCTTCGTCATCGATCTCGTGGTCACCACGACGGATCCCGATCTCTCGGCGCGGATCGTCAACGCCATCGCGAGCGCCTACCTGACGGACCAGACCGACGCCCGCTCGGACGCCGCCAAGCGCGCCGCGGGCGAGCTGCGCGGCCGCCTCGACGAGCTGCGCAACGCGGTCAACGCCGCCGACAAGAAGCTCGAGGATTACAAGGCGCGCAACGGCCTGATCGCGTCGAGCGGCCGGCTCGTGAACGAGCAGCAGCTCACCGACCTGAACGCGCGGCTGGTCGCCGCGCGCGCGCGGACGGCCGACGCCAAAGCGCGGCTCCAGGGGATCCGGGAGGCGCGCGGGCAGGCGATCGGGTCCGGGGCGATGCCGGAGGCGGTCCAGTCCTCGGTGATCGAGCGCCTGCGCGGGCAGTACGCGGAGCTCGCCGCCAAGGAGGCGGACCTGCGCACCAATCTCGGCGAGCGCCACCCGTTCATCGCCGCGGTGCGCGCCCAGATGCAGGACGTCCGCCGGCTGATCGACGCCGAGCTGAACCGCATCGCGGGCGCGGCGGAGACCGAGGCCCAGCGCGCCCAGGCCAACGAGCGGACCCTCGCGGCGGAGCTGGAGCGCCTGCAGCGGCAGTCGGCGGTGAACGCCCAGTCGTCGGTGCAGCAGCGCGAGCTCGAGCGCGAGGTCGACGCGGCGCGCTCGGTCTACAACGCCTTCCTGGTGCGCGCCCGGGAGATCAAGGAGCAGACCAGCATCGACAGCTCGAATGCCCGGATCATCACCGCGGCGCGGCCGCCGCAGGATCCGAGCTGGCCGCCGCGGCTGATCCTGGTCGCCGCCGCCCTCGCGGGCGGCCTCGGCCTCGGCGCGGGCCTCGCGCTGACGCGGGAATATCTGGCGCCGACCGTGCTCTCGCCGCGGCAGCTGGAGCGGCTGTCGAACGCCCCGGTGGTGGCCGTGCTGCCCGGCCTGCGGCCGCGGGGCGCGAGCGCGAGCGCCGCGAGCCTCACCCTCGACCACCTGGCCGCGACCTCCGGCGAGAGCGGCCACGCCCTGGCGCTGCTCGTCACCTCGGGCGAATCCGACGAGGCCGAGCGCCAGGCGGTGATCGGGCTGCTCGCAGCGGTCGCCGTCGCGCGCGGCGACCGCGTCCTGCGCGTCGACGCCGACCTGCGGGCGGACGGCTCCGGTACCGGCGGCCTCCTCGACGTGCTCCGCGGCGAGCAGAGCCTCAACGCCGTGACCCGGACGGACCCGGCCTCCGGCGCCCGCCGGGTCGGGCTCGGCGACACCGAGAAGCCCCTGCGCGATGCCCTGACCCCCGCCAATGTCGAGCGCTTCATCGCGGGCGTGAAGGGACGCTTCGACCTCGTGCTCGTCGACGGCGGCGTGCTGACCGAGAACCTGCGGCTCGGTCCCCTGGCGGCCGCCGCCGACCGGCTGCTGCTCGTCGCCTGCAACGGCGCGACGCGCCAGCGCGACCTGATCGACCTCGTCGACACGTCGGAGGCGCTGGGCCGGCCGATCTCGGGCTCCCTGCTCCTGACCCGGCGCAAGGCGTGAGGACCCTCCGGCAGACCGGCTTCGCGCGCCGCCACGATCCGGCGGCGCGCACGGGTCCGGTGCTGCGCGCCCTGCTGCGGGCGGAATCGGTGGCGCTGTCGGTCTGGGCCCTGCTCCTCGTCGGGGTCTCGGGCGGCCTCCTGTGGGTGCTCGGCCTCAATTACGAGGGGATCACCGGCTCGGCCGCCTCGAAGATCCACCCCGCCACCTACCTGGCGGTCGTCCTGATCGGCTGGACCCTGATGCGCGCGGGCAATCCGGTGATCCCGGTGGCCGGGGCGCTGAACCGGCGGCCGGCCAGCGTGCTCCTGGCCGCCTGCGGCGTGCTGCTCCTCGCGCTGATCGCGGCCCGGGGCGGCGCGGGCCTCGCCGGCTCCATCGACACCTTCGTGCTCGCCGGCCTCGTCCCGATCCTCCTGATGGATCGGGACGCCGAAACGCTCGGGCGGCTGGAGACGATCTTCCACCTCGTGATGCTCGCCAACGCCCTGCTCGGCCTGTTCGAGCTCGCGAGCGGCCAGCGCTTCTTCCCCTACCGGTTCGACGGCGTGGCGTTCGAGTCCGACACCCGCTCGGCGGCCCTTCAGGGCCACCCGCTGGCCAACGCGACCATGACGGCGTGCTACATCCTAGCGCTGGCAAAGGGCGGCGGCCGCCTGGCGCCGATGCCGCGCGCCGCCATGATCGTCCTCCAGCTCGTCGCCCTGGTCACGTTCGGGGGCCGCTCGGCCACCGTCACGACGCTGATCCTCGGCGGCGCAGTCGGGCTCGTGGCCCTGAACCGCACCCTGCGCACCGGCCGCGTCCCGCTGGCGGCGGCGGCCTGCGCGTGCTTCGCCCTGACGCTGCTGCCCGTGCTGGTCGCGGTCCTCGCCTCGGCCGGGTTCTTCGACACCCTGCTGGACCGGTTCGTCTCGGACGGCGGCAGCGCGCAGGCCCGGGTCGACATGCTCACGGTGTTCGACGCGATCCCGTTCCGGCAGCTCCTGCTCGCCCCCGACTTCCTGCAGGTGAACACGCTGCGCCGGATCTACGGCCTGGAATGGGGCATCGAGAACTCGATCATCTCGGCCGTGCTCTACCACGGCATCCTGGTCACGGGGGTGCTGGTGATCGCGGTGGGGCTCTACCTCGCGGAGATCGCGCGGGATTGCCGGCGCGGCATCTGGCTCCCGATCCTGGCCTTCGTGATTCTCGTGAACACGTTCGAGGGCCTCGCCGGCAAGACGACCCTGCTCGCCAAGTTCGCCCTGATGCTCATCGTCCTGTTCCCGCCCCTTCCGCGCCGCGGCTGAGTGGGCGCAGTGCCGCGGATCGGTCGAGGGCCGCCTCAGGGCCGGGCCCGCAGCCCGAGCGCCGCGATCAGGGCGGGATCGGCGACGTGCGCGTCGTCCATGAGGCCGAGGCCGTCGAACAGGTTCCAGAACGACCACGCGAACCCGTTCGCCTCCGCCGCCAGCCGCACGTCCCGGATGTAGGCGGCCCGGTCCGGCGCCCGGGACGCCGTGAAACGGGCGTCGGTGCGCAGGGCGCCGAACTCGCCCATCAGCACCTGCCCGCGCGGGATCCCGTAGAGGTCCGCCCAGGTCGCGACCGGCGCCATCGCGTCGGCGATGTAGGCCGGGCCGGGCGCGGCCTCGAAATACGCGTGCAGTTTCGCCTCGATCACCGCGCGGTCGCGCGCCTTCTCGGCCTGCGGCACCGTGCGGTCCGTCTCCATGCGCGCCCGCACCGCCTCGAGGGTCTCGCGCAGCGTGCCGCGGCTCCCGGGCCAGGGCACGGCGGTGAGCCAGCGGTAGAACGGCTCCTCGGTGAGCCAGGTCGCCCCCTGGTGGGAGAACAGGTACGGCTCGTAGAAGTGGAAGGTGTAGAGGAGCGGCGCGAACCGCGCGAGCGCGGCCGGATCCAGAGCCGTCAGGCCGGCGACGAGGCTGCCGCAGGAGCCGGTCGCCACCAGGGTGAGCGCCGGCGCGGCCGCGCGGGCCGCGGCCAGGAGCCCGTCCTGCACCCGGTTCCAGGCGCCGCCGCCGCAGGCCTGCGGCGGCTCGTTCACCGGCTCCAGGACCAAGCGGTCCGTGCCCTTCCGCGCGCACAGGCGCGCGAGGTCTCCGACGAGGTCGCGATAGGCCGCGAAGAGCGGCGCCCGGTCCGAGCCGTAGAACGCGTCGGGCGTGTAGTGGTGGGTCGCGGCGTTCGCCTGGACATTGACCAGGACGCGCAGCCCGGCCGCCAGCGCCGCGTCGACGGCCTCCGACAGGGTGCCGAGGAGTTCGGCGCGCCGCGGCCCCGTGAAGGCCACGAACGGCCCGGGATCGAGGGGCAGGCGCACGAAGTCGAAGCCGAACCCGGCGATCCGGGCGAGGTCGTCGCGGGTCGGCACCGGCCGTCCGGCCTGGAAGGGCGGCCACGCGTAGTCGGTCCGCGGGGGCGGGTACTCGGTGGTCAGCGAGAACCAGGGCCAGAGGGCGATGCCCCGGCGCAGGGCGACCGGCGCGGGACTGCCCTGGACGGGTCGGACACCCGCACCCGCCGCGAGGGCGCCGGCGAGCACCGACCGGCGGCTGGGGCCTACCATCCCGGACCGGCCGCGACGCTGACGGGCGCGGCCTCGGCGGCGCGCGCCGCGCGGTCCGGGGCCGGCGGGTAGCCGCCGACACGGCGCAGCGCGTCCTCGTAGGCGGCCAGCACGGCATCCCAGCGGAACTGCTCGGCGCGCGCCCGCGCCGCCGCGCGGGCCGCCGCGACCGCGGCCCCGTCGGAGAGCACACGCTCGATCGCCGCGGCACAGCTGTCCGGATCCGAGAAGTAGAACTGACCGTCGCCAGCCGTGCCCCGGTTGAACGGATTGTCGTGGGCGACCACGGCGTTGCCCGCCCAGAGCGCCTCGACCAGCGACGGGTTGGTGCCGCCCACCGTGTGGCCGTGGAGATAGGCCCGCGCGTGGACCCGCAGGGCCTGGACCTGCTCGGGCTCGTAGATGGCGCCGGGAAACAGCACCTCCGGCGAGGCGGCTGCCTCCACGGCGCGATGGTACGGGTTGCCGACCCTCAGCGTGCCGAGCACCACCAGCCGCACGCCGCGGGCACGGCGCGAGAAGGCCTCGACGAGCGTCAGGATGTTGTTGTCCGGCTCGATGCGGGCGATCGAGACGAGGTAGCGGTCGGGCTCGAGGCCGAGGGGCGGCGGCCCGACATCGGCCGCCGGGGGATCGCCGCCGTACGGGATGGTCGCGATGGCGCGGCGCGGCCTGCGACGGGCGAGGTGGTCGGCGATGACGGGATGGTCCGCCACCAGCCGCTGCGAGGACCACGCGGCGATCCACTCGCTGACGTAGAAGAAGGCGCGCACGGGCAGCGACCATTTCGGACGGCGCCACTCGATCCCGTCCATGTTGGTCAGGATACGCCCGCCCCTCGCCCGCAGGTAGGGCAGGAACGCGGCGCCGTTGTAGCCGAGCACGAGGCAGACGCCCCCGCGGGTCGCGGCATCGTGGGCGCAGATCGCGTCGAAGACGAGTGTCGCCGCGGGGCCGCGCAGGCCGATCTCCACGGTGATCAGCTCGACGCCGTTCCAGGTGCTGCACGCGATGCGCTCCCGCACCGTCTCGACATCCCTCTGGCAGTACACGCCGACCTGCCAGCCGCGTTCGAACAAGTAGAGCGCGAGACGTTCCGCGAAAGTCTCGAAACCACCGTGGGCGGCCGGGATACCGCGCGTGCCGAGAATAAGTAGTTTCGGTGCGCGGTCAGGCATGAAACTTCCTTTCCAATGTGTCGGCCCTATTGTAGATCCGAAGGATACAATCCCGACGACCGGCTTCTACAACTGCTAGTTGTTTATTCAATACAGAAATCATCTTATGGTAGACAATTTCGGACTGAGAGCGGCGCGCGACAGCGATCGTGCTGCCGCCCCCGCGCTGCGGGCCGTCGCCAACGCCGCGGCGGAGCTTCGGATCACGTGCGTCCACCAGGGATTTGAGCTGTACGGCTCGGATCGCTGCTTCATCGAGACCGTCCGCACGATCCGGGCCGCCCATCCGGGTGCGCGGATCGACGTGGTTCTGCCGCGACGCGGGCCGATCGTGGCCGCGCTGGAGCCCTTCGCCAGCGAGATCGTGATCGCCCCGCTCTGGATCCTGCGGCGCAAGAACCTGGCGCGCCTCGTAACCCTGGGTCTGATGGCTCTGCCCATCGCGATGATCCGTGCGTGGCGCCGCATCCGCGCGAGCGACCTCGTCTACATCAACACCACCGTGGTGGCCGACTACCTGCTGGCCGCCCGGCTGGTCCCCGGCCGGAGCATCGTCCACGTCCACGAGATCCCCGAAGGCGCCGTGCTGAAGGTCCTGCGCGGGCTGATCCGCTGGAGCGGCGCCAACGTGGTGTTCAACTCGCGCGCCACCGAGCGGGCCTACGCCCTGCCCCGCGGGGCGACCGCCCGGGTCGTCTACAACGGGATCGCGGGTCCCGCCGAGCCGAATCGGAGCGCCTACGACGGCTCCCGCCCGCTCCGCGTGCTGATGCTCGGCCGGATCAGCCGGATCAAGGGCCAGGACGTCCTCGTGGAGGCGCTGGCCTCCCTGCCGGAGCCCGTGCGTCGGCGGATCGCGCTGCGCATCGTCGGCAGCGCCTTCGAGGACGAGGCCCGCGAGCGGGCCCTCGTCGGGCGGATCGCCGAGGCGGGGCTCGCCGCGCAGGTCACGCTCGAGCCGTTCGTGGCCGATCCCGCCGCCCTCTACCGCTGGGCCGACGTGGTCACGATGCCGTCGCAGCGGCCCGAATCCCTCGGCCGCGTGGCGATCGAGGCGATGTCCTACGGCGTGCCGCCGCTCGTCACGGCGATCGGCGGCCTGCCCGAGGTGGTGGAGGACGGGAAGACCGGCTGGATCGTCCCGCCGGGCGGCCCGGAGCCGATCGCCGCCGTGCTGGCGGATCTGGTCGCCGACCCGGCGCGCTGGCGCGACTTCGGCCGGGCGGCCCGGGCGCGCTACCTGAGCCTGTTCTGGGAGGCCTCGGCGGCGGAGGGCATCGAGGCCATGGTCCGGACGACGCTGCGCCGCCCGACGGCGACGGATCCGTCCCGGGCCGCGGACGCTCCGGCGCGACCGGCCGCCTAGGATCCCCGCGCGTCCCCGCGGGACCGGCGTCGGTCCGGAACGGGCGTCCGCCCTGAGCGCGGGCGCCCTCGGCGTGACCGGGACGACCTCCTGCACGCCCGCGGTCCGTGGCCAAGCGCCGCGGTCGGGCCTGCTGCCGGCGCCGCGCAACGACCGGCCCGGGCGCGTCCCCTCACCGGCCCCGGCCGCCCGGGCACCGGGGACCCGTTCACGACGCAGCGGAAACCGACCCGCGCGGCCACCGTCACCCTGTGGACGATCGGCCGCGCGAGGATGCAATGCGGTGGCGCCTGACCGATGAGGCGTGCGGCGCGGGAACCCCTGCCCGGCCGGGACGGGGCGCGAGGACGAGGAGCGACATGGCGGCCAAGCTCGCGGTTCAGGAGACCGCGGATGCCCTGGACTGGGACCGGCGGGTCTGGGCCTGCCCGGGCGCCAACATCTATTGCGGCAGCCCCTGGGGCACCTACAAGGCGCGGCGCGGCCTGGAGGTGCGGCGGGCGGTCGTGTCCGGCGACGGCGCGGACCTCGCCTTCGTCCAGTGGCAGACGCGCCGGAAGGGGCCGGCGCGGTTCATCCACGTCCAGGGCGGCCCACTGCTGACCGCCGCGGGCGCGCACCGCGCGGAGGCGGTGCTCGCCGCGTTCATCGACCACCTCGCGCTCGGCCGGCTCGACGTCCTCGCCATCGACTACGAGCAGTTCGAGACCCGCGACGCGACGCTGGCGCTGCTGATGCACGGCTTCGCCCCGGTGATCGGCGCGCCCGACCACACCCTCGAGCTCGACCTGACCCAGGACCTCGACGCCATCCAGGCCGGCATGGAGCCGCGCTGGCGCAAGGCCCTGCGCAAGGCCGAGCGGAACGCCGAGGTGACGACGCACTTCCTCGAGGACAGGGCCGAGCGCCTCGAAGCCTTCGACGATTTCACCGCGATGTTCGCGGCCCTGCGCGAGCGCAAGGGCTTCGCCACGACGCTGCAGCCGGAGGCCTACCGCGACATCGCGGCCGAGGACGAGCGCCTGCTGTTCCTCGACGTCCGCGAGAACGGACGGCGCGTCCTCGTGCGGATCGCGCACCTGTCGGACAGCCGCTGCACGGATTTCTACACGGCCTCGAACGAGCGGGCCCGCGCGACGGGCGCCGCGACCCTCGCGGTCTGGCGCTTCGTGAAGCGGGCGAAGGAAGAGGGCTGCCGGGTCTTCGATTTCGGCGGGATCGATCCGGCGGCGAACCGGCCCGTCTTCGAGTTCAAGCGCGGCCTGTGCACCGACGTGGTCCAGCACAACCCGCTCTGGGTCTACAGCCGGACGCCGGCGCTGCGCAGACTGGCGCCGGCCCTGCTCGCGCTGCGCTAAGCGACGGGCCGGTCACGCGGCGCCGAGGGGTCGCGCCGGTCCCGGGCGCCGCGCCAGGGTCCGGAAGGCCGAGACCGACCAGACCAGCGTCGCCACCTCGGAGGCCAGCAGGCCGGCGAGCGCGGTGGCGGGCGGCAGCAGCAGCAGCGCCGGCACCATCACGGCCATCCCGAGGGCGGCGCTCGCCACCGCCCCCGCCGTGATGGTCCGGAACGCCGCCGAGGCCTCGAGATAGGCCCGCGGGATCGCGTAGAGCAGCGACACGGTCACCACTGCCCAGACACCGAGCCCGATCCAGCCCATCGGCTGCGCGGCGAACCGACCCTTGAACAGGATGTCCTCGACCAGCGGCAGGGCGGCCGCCATCACCGCCCCGTAGGCGAGACAGGCGCTGCCGAGCAGGATTCCGTTGCGGACGACGAGCCGGCGGGCGGCGTCGACCTGCCCGGCCGCGAGCAGCCGGCTGATCTCGGGCAGGATCATGTTCAGCAGCGCGCTCGCGGGGATGCGCAGCGGCGCGTAGAGCACGATCGTGGCGGCGATCGGCGCGTAGGCGGCGGGCCCGGCCAGGAGCGCCAGCAGCAGGGTCAGCCCCTGACCCTGGACCGTCAGGCTGGTGACGCCGGCGAGCGACCACGCCAGGGTCCGCCAGATGGCCCGGTAGCGGGCGCGCGCCCGCGCGTGCAGCGAGAAGCGGATCCGCTCGCGCAGCGCCGCGTAGGCCACCCCGATCGCGACCGCGTGCGCGAGCGCGATCGCCGCGAAGGCCCGATCGAGAAGGGCCGTGCCCTCCCCGTTCAGCCAGCGCGCGACGAGGAGACCGCCGCAGACCGCGTAGACCAGGTCGCTCAGGCCAGCGATCCGGGGCCGGCCGCGGGCGAGGAGCACGATCCGCAGGTAGCTGCGGAAGGCGTAGAGGCCCACGAAGGCCCCGGCCGCGAGGGCGCCGAGGCCGATCACCGGGATCAGCAGAAGGCCGACGGCGGCCGCCATGAGGCCGGAGACCAGCACCGCGCCCGAGCCGAACATCACGTCGTAGCCGAGCGCCGCCGGACGTCCCAGGCTCCGGGCGACGTGGATCGTCGCCGGGACCGCCACCAGGGCCCGGATGTAGGTGATGCCGACCGCCCCGACCGCGAAGACGATGGCGAACAGGCCGTAATCGTGCGCGCCGAGCGCGCGCACCAGCAGGATGTTGAGGAGGAAGTGGAACAGGCTCTGGGTCAGCTCGCCCGACAGGATCACGGCGAACCGCCCCGACAGGACGGCACGCATCGGTCCGGGCAGGCGGAGGCGGCCGGCGCCCGGGAGCCGGAGCCGATCACCGGGACGCGGCATCGAATCGGTCATGTGGGGGTGGACGGTCTCCGTGTGGGCGCGCGGTCCGGGCGCCGGCGCCGGGAAGCAGTCGGCGGCGCGGCATGGTCTCGCGACTCGCTCCCGGCCCGGCGCTCATGCCGGAGCGTCCGTTTCCGGACCGTCTCAGGTGATCCCCCGGAAGGCCCCGGACAGTGCGGCAAGGCAGCGCGCGAGGTCGTCCTCGTCCGCCCAGACGTGCGGGCTGATGCGCAGCGCGCCGGAGCGCTCGCTCACGTAGACCCGGTCCCGCTGCAGGCGATCGACGAGGCCCGTCGGCAGACCCGCGGGTGGCCGCAGACCGAGGATGTGCGGCGCCCGCAGGGACGCCGGCAACGGCGCCAGGCCGAGGCCGGCGGCCCCGTCCGCCAAGCGGTCCGTCAGCCCGCGCAGCCGGGCGGCGACGGCCGGAACGCCCCATTCGGCGATCTGCTCCAGCCCGGTCACGGCCATGAACAGCGCGACCGGATCGTTGAGCTCGCCCCGGTCGTAGCGGCGGGCACCGGCGGCCGGCGGGCGGTTCCCGATATTCTCCTCGATGGCCGCCCCGTCCTGCCGGTGCGGCGCTGCGTACAGGAAGGCGAGACCGTACGGTCCGAGAGCCCACTTGTAGGTCGGGAAGGCCAGGAAGTCCGGGCGCCACCGGGCGACGTCGACCGGCACGGCGCCCACGGCCTGCGTGGCGTCGATCACCAGGGCCGCGCCGGCGGCGTGGACCGCGGGAGCGAGCCGGTCGAGGTCGATCAGGCTGCCGTCGGTCCAGTGCAGCGGGGTCAGGGTGGCGAGGGCGAGCGGCGGGGCGCCCGGCCGGTCGATCGCGGCCGCGACCGCCGCGGTCCAGTCGCCGTCCAGGGGGCGCGGCACCTCCTCCACCACCAGACCTTGCCGGTCGGCCAGCCGATCGAAGGCGAAGCGCAGGGACGGAAACTCGTCGGCCACGCGGAGCAGGCGCCCGCCCGGCCTCAGGGTCAGGTTGCGGGCGGCCACCGCCATGGCGTGGCTGACCGCGCCGACGATCGCGATCTCGTCCGCGCCGGCGCCGATCAGCCGGGCGGCCGCAGCGCGCGCCCGCTCGGCCCAGGGCGGGACCGCCGTGCGGGGATGGTCCCAGGGACGGCTCTTGACCAGGATCCCCGCCTCGCCCGCCGCGCGCACGGCCCGCGGCAGCGGCGACCAGGCGGCGGCGTCGAGGTAGCTGACGTCGGCGGGCATCTCGAAGAGATGGCGCTGGCACGGGAGCGCCGCGGCGACGGATTCGGTGAACGCCATGATGCGCGACAGCCTAGAGGATCGGATCCGCCGGCACCACGGCCCGGACTCCATCGCGCGGCACCCAGGCCGCAAGCCGGCGCGCCCGGTCCGCGCGGGTCGGCGGCGGCGTGCCCCCTGGCGGACCATCGCATCCTGGGGCTCCGACGCTCCGGCGCCCTGTCGAGCCTCGCCGGACGCGACGGGCTGGTGGACTCGCCGAGGATCTGACCGTGATCCGCCCGAACGACGCCCGGCCCGACCGGCCGCGCCGGGTGTTCGGCGGGGGCGGCAGCTGAGCTGTTGTTCCGGGCCGTGAGCCTGTAGAGCCTCGGGACACATCGCCACGACCCGACCGAGACCCCGTGACCCTGCTCGCCGATCGCGCCCCCGCCAAGGTCAACCTGACGCTCCACGTCCTCGGCCGCCGCGTCGGTGACGGCTACCACGTGCTCGAGAGCCTCGTCGCCTTCGCGGGCACGGCCGACCGCCTGACGCTGGATCCCGCGGCACCGCTCAGCCTGACCGTCAGCGGCCCCACCGCCGGCCCCGCCGGCCCGACGGACGACAACCTCGTCCTGCGGGCCGCCCGGGGGCTCGCCGCTCGAGTGCCGAGCCTGCGCGTGGGCGCCTTCCACTTGGTGAAGCGCCTGCCGGTCGCGGCGGGGATCGGCGGCGGCTCCTCCGACGCCGCCGCGGCCCTGCGCCTGCTGGCGCGCCTCAACGGGCTGCCCCTCGACCACGAGGCCGTCGGCGCGGTGGCGCGGGAGACCGGCGCCGACGTGCCGGTCTGCCTCGACCCGCGGGCCCGGATGATGCGCGGCGCGGGCGAGGCGATCGGGCCGGCCCTCGGCCTCGCACCGCTGCCCGCGGTGCTGATCAATCCCGGCGTTCCGGTGCCCACCGCCCCGGTCTTCAAGGCGCTGGGCCTGAGCGTCGGCCAGGATCTCGCGGGCGCGCCGCACCCGACGATCCCGCGGTCCATGGCGAGCGACCCGCTGCTCCGGGCCCTGGCCGGGGCCCGCAACGATCTGGAGGCGCCGGCCCTGACCGTGGCGCCGGTGATCGGCGACGCGCTGGCGGCCCTCCGCGCCCAGGGCTGCCGCCTCGCGCGGATGTCGGGCTCCGGCGCGACCGTTTTCGCGCTGTTCGCCGACCGGCGCGCGGCCGTCCGGGCCGCCGCCGCCCTGCGCGCCGCCCATCCGGGATGGTGGGTGGCGCCGACCTTCCTGCGCTGACCCGGCCCGCGGGCGGCGTTCAGCCGGACTCCGCCTCGTACACCGTCACGACGCCGCGGCCCTCGGGCACCATCACGCGCCAGCCGCGCGCCCGCGGCAGGTCGCCGGGATCGATCGCGCTGGCCCGACCGGTCCCGACATCGAAGGTCGCGAGCCGGCCGTCCGAGATGCGTCCGCGCAGATACGCCCGGCCGTCGCCGAGGTGGAGCGCGGCCGGAGCGGCGGTGACGCCGAGGGCGACGTCCGCGAGGGCGCCGCTCGGCGCCAGGACGGCCCCCGGCAGCGCCAGCACGTCGGCCTCGGGAGCGATCTCGGACGCGACCCGCAGGTGGCCATCGACCGCGTGACGGCGGTTCAGCAGCAGGGCCTCCCGACGTCCCTCACGCTGCACGACGAGGGCGAGATCCGGCCCGTCCCGGCCGGCGATCAGGTAGACGCTGCCCGGCGCGAGCCGATCGAGGCGGGTGGTCCGGCCAGGACGGTGCAGGTCCAGGGTCATGCTTCCATCCGCGCGCGCCGCTCACCCCGCCCCTTCCGGTAGAACGCGCGACGCTCGGCTTCGGCCCGAACCACGGTGGCGCGCACCTGGAGCAGGTCTTTGCGGGTCAGGAGCCCGACGAGGCCGCCGGTGCGCGGATCGGTGACTGGCAGGCGCCCCTGCCCGGCCGACAGCATCACGTCGAGGGCGTGCGAGACCACGTCGCCCGGATGGACGACGGCGAGATCGGCGTCAGAGACGCGCTCGCCGAGGGTGCCCGCCTCGTCCCCGCCGTCGCGCTCCTCCAGGGTCCAGCGCAGGGCGTCGCTGCGCGAGACGAGACCCACGGGCCGGCCCGCGCCGTCGACCACCGGATAGGCGTGGTGGGCACCGGTCTCGATCGCCGCGAGGGCCTCGGCCAGGGGCAGGTCCGCGTCGAGGGTCTCGACCGTGCGGGTCATCACCGCCTCGACCCGGGCGAGTTCGTAGGGATCGATCCCGTATTCCCGGGTCACGTGCTGCCCGCGCCGGGCGATCTTCTCGGTCAGGATCGAGCGCTTGAGGAGGAGCACGGTCACCGCGTAGGCCGCCATGGTGGCGGCGAGCAGCGGCGCCAGGGCGGCGACGTCGCCGGTCACCTCGACGGCGAAGACGACGCCGGTCAGCGGCGCCGGCAGGGTGCCGCCGAGCATCGCCGCCATGCCGATGAGCGCCCAGAAGCCGTGGGCGCCGGGCAGGAGGAGGCCGATCAGCCAGCCGACGGCGCCGCCGAGGATCAGCAGCGGCGCGAGCACGCCTCCGGACGTGCCCGACGACAGGGCGGCGAGCCAGATCACCGCCTTCACCACGAGGATCAGCACGACGGCGCTCGCCAGCATGTGGCCGGAGAGCAGGTCGTGGATGACGTCGTAGCCGACGCCGAGCGCCCGGGGCTCCACGAGGCCGCCCAGCCCGACCACGACGGCGCCGAGGGCGGGCCACCACATCCAGTGCAGCGGAAGCCGCCCGAAACCGTCCTCCAGCGCGTAGAGCGCCCGGGTCAGCGCCCCCGAGATCAGGCCGCAGGCGACCCCGAGCAGCGCGCAGGCGGGCAGCCCCCACCAGGGCAGGGCCGGATTGTCGGCGAAGGGGAAGAGCGGGCCGGCGCCGAACAGGGCCGGCCGCCAGCAGGCCGCGGTGACCGCCCCGACGGTCACCGGGACGAGGCTGCGCGGCCGCCACTCGAACAGCAGGACCTCCACGGCGAGCAGCACGGCCGCCACGGGCGTCCCGAAGATGGCGGTCATGCCGGCCGCCGCGCCCGCCACCAGCAGGGTCTTCCGCTCGGCGGCGCTGAGATGGAAGAACTGGGCGAAGAGCGAGCCGACCGCGCCGCCCGTCACGATGATCGGCCCCTCGGCGCCGAACGGGCCGCCGGTGCCGATCGCCACCGCCGAGGAGAGCGGCTTGAGCACGGCGACCTTGGGCGACATCCGGCTGCTGCCGATCAGGATCGCCTCCATCGCCTCCGGGATCCCGTGGCCGCGGATCTTCTCCGAGCCGTAGCGCGCCATGGCGCCGACGATCAGCGCCCCGATCACCGGGATCGCCACCATCCAGGGCCCCGGCGCCGCGCCGGCCAGGGAGGTCAGGTCGGCGTCGAGCCGGCCGTACCACGCGAGGTTGGTCACGAGGCCGATCAGCGTGAGCAGGATCCAGGCGGTGCCGCTGGCGGCGGTCCCGGTGACGACCGCCATGCCGGCCAGCGTCAGGACCCGCCGGTCCGCGCTGAAATCTCCCAGCGCCCGCCGCGACGGCCTGCCGTCCCCGCTCCCGCTCCCAGTCCCGCCGATCATCAGGGCCTCCTTTCCTCGCGGCGGCACTTATGTCGTGATCCGATATATTTGGCAATGGCTCGACCGTTGCAGCCGGGACAGGACTGCCGATACGACGCAGCATCGGCGGCTCGGACGATTCACCACGGAGGCGATCATGGAGGCCGATGCCCCCGGAACGGCGGCACTGTCGCGGGAGCAGTACGCGGCGCTGGCGGATTTCCGCTTCCGTCTCCGCCGCTTCCTGGCGTTCAGCGAGGCCGCGGCGGCCCGGGCGGGGCTGCCGCCGCAGCAGCATCAGGCGCTGCTGACGCTCGCGGGCCACGTCGGGCGCGCGCCCGCCACGGTCGGCCTGCTGGCCGAGCAGCTGCTCATCGCCCCCCACAGCGCGGCCGAACTGGTGTCCCGCATGGTGGAGGCCGGCCTGCTGACCAAGACCCGCGCCGTCGAGGACAGGCGGCGCAGCGAGCTGTCGCTGACGCCGCGCGCCGAGGCCCTGCTGCGGACCCTCACGGACGCGCATCTCGCGGAGTTGCGCGACCTCGCCCCCGCCCTCACCGAGGCCCTCGGGCCCGTGACGCGGTGAGGCCGACGCGCGCCGTCAAGCTAGCGGAGGTCGGTGGCCGTCGACGCGGGAGCCGAGAGCGCCCGCCCTCACCCTCAGCGCGCCCGCGCCACGCAGAACTCGACGGCCCCGAGGAGCGCCGCCTTGACGGGCCCGTCCGGGAAGATGTCGAGGGCGGCCCGGGCCTCGGCGCCGTAATGGTGGGCGCGGGCCACGGTCTCCTCCAGGGCGCCGTGGCGCTGCAGGAGGTCGAGGGCGGTCTCCAGGTCGGTCTCGCCGATCTCGCCCTGCTGCAGGGTGCGCCGCCAGAAGCCGCGCTCGCCCTCGCTGGCCCGGCGATAGGCCAGCACGATCGGCAGGGTGATCTTGCCCTCGCGGAAATCGTCGCCGACGTTCTTGCCGAGCTCCGCGGAGGTGCCGCCGTAGTCGAGCACGTCGTCGATCAGCTGGAAGGCGATGCCGAGATTCATCCCGTAGGACCGGGCGGCCGCCTGCTCGGCCTCGGGCCGACCGGCGAGCACCGGCCCGACCTCGCAGGCGGCGGCGAACAGCTCGGCGGTCTTGCCGCGGATCACCGCGAGGTAGGCGGCCTCGTCGGTCTCCAGGTTCTTGGCGTTGGTGAGCTGCATCACCTCGCCCTCGGCGATCACCGTGGCGGCGGCCGAGAGGATGTCGAGCGCCTTGAGCGAGCCGACCTCGACCATCATCCGGAAGGCCTGGCCGAGCAGGAAGTCGCCGACCAGCACGGAGGCCTCGTTGCCCCACTTGATCCGGGCCGCGACGCGGCCGCGCCGCATGTCGCTCTCGTCGACCACGTCGTCGTGGAGGAGCGTCGCGGTGTGCATGAACTCGACGCTGGCGGCGAGCTTCACGTCGCCGTCGGCGGCGCCCGCGTAGCCGCAGAGCCGGGCGCAGGCCAGGGTCAGGATCGGGCGCAGGCGCTTGCCGCCGGAGGCGATCAGGTGGTTGGCGACCTCGGGGATCATCGCCACGTCCGACCCCGTCCGCGACAGGATCGTGGTGTTGACCCGCGCCATGCCGTCGGCCACCAGCGCGACGAGGTCGTTGAGCCCCGCCTCCGCCTCGGGCTTCGGATTCTCGATGGAGAGGGCCATATCCAAGATCCGAGACCTCCAGACCGGTCGCCCCGCAGGGGGCGGGCGATCCCTTCGCACGCGCCCCGCGGCGCCGCAACATCGTCGCCGGCCGGATATGGGGTGTCGCCAGCGCGGATCTCACGCGACGAAACCGCCGATCCCCGCCCGTTCCGGAGCCGCGCCGCGATGATCGAGCTGATCCGGGCCAACGACGTCGTGCTGATCGGGTTCGCCCGCTCGGTCCTCGAGGCGGCCGAGATCCCGGTCCTCGTGGCCGACAGTCACATGAGCCTGATGGAGGGGTCGATCGGCGTCTTCGGCCAGCGCCTCCTCGTGCCGCGCGACCACGAGGCCCAGGCCCGCCGCCTGCTGACCGATGCCGGCATCGCCCACGAGCTGCGCCAGCCGTGACCGCCGAGGCCGACAGCGGCGCCGATCCCTTCCTCGGCGGCCGCTTGCGCCTGCACCAGCCGCCGCGGGGCGCGCACCGCGCCGGGACCGACGCGGTGCTGCTCGCCCGGCTGCTCGCGCCGATGGCCGGGGACCGGCTCTGCGACGTCGGCGCCGGGACCGGGGCCGTCGGCCTCGCCTGCGCGGCCCTGGCGCCGGGCCTCCGGCCGACCCTGGTCGAGCGCGACCCGGCGCTCGCCGATCTGGCCCGCGCCAACGCGGCCCTCAACGGCATCGACGCGCGGATCGTGGTCGCCGACGTGCTGGCCCCCGCGGCGGAACGCCGCGCCGCCGGTCTGCTGCCGGACAGTTTCGACGTCGTGCTCACCAACCCGCCGTTCTTCGCTGCCGGCGATCACCGCGCCTCGCCGCATCCGGGCCGCGCCGCCGCCCACACCTTCGCGGGCGGCGATCTCGACGCCTGGATCCGCGCCTGCACGGCGATCCTGCGGCCCGGCGGGCGCCTGGGCCTCATCCACCGGGCGGACGCCCTCCCGGCCTGCCTCGACGCGCTCCGGGGCCGCTACGGCGGGCTGGCGATCCGCCCGGTCCATCCCCGCGGCGACGTGCCCGCGATCCGCGTGCTGATCGCGGCGACCCGCGGCAGCCGCGCCTTGCCGAGCCTGCCGCCGCCCCTCGTCCTGCACAGCCCCGACGGCACCTTCACCGACGAGGCCGAGGCGCTCCATCGCGGCGCGCCGTGGCCGGCGCCCTGATCGCCCGCGTCACGCCGCGAGGGCGGCGGGCTCGGCGTCGCGGATGCCGAGGAACCGCTCGACCTCCGGAAGGTCCGGGAAGGCGAGGAATTCCGGGCGCAGCGGCTCGGGCAGGCCCTCGAAGTTCAGGCCCGGGAACGTGTCGGGATGCGGGTAGAGCTGCCAGGCCGCGCCGGGCTCGACCGGGGGGAATAGGATCGCGACCTTCTCGGCGCCGAGGCGGACGATCCGCGTCGGGCTGTACGACAGGGTCTCGATGCTCCAGCCGCGGTGGGAATCCCGGCGGGCCTTCATGGTGCGGCGGCTCGTCGCGCGATGCATGGCGGTCTCCTTCGGTGGGGGTGGAAGCGGGATCAGGCGGCGCTGCGGCGTCCGGCGCGCTTCGGCCAGCCCAGCGCCACGAGGCGGGCCTTGGCGTAGTCGCGCACCTCGTCGCGGGTGCCGGGCGGCATCGTCGCCAGGACGGCCTGGGTGGCGCCGTCCAGCATCAGGTCGGTGACCGCGTTGATGGTCTCGGCCTCGTCGATGCGGCGCTTGAGGTCGCCCTCGGCCTCGGTTACCTCGTCGAAGGCGGGCGCCTCCTCGAAATCCTCGTCGACGGCCCGGACCGGGACCTGATGGGCCCGGAACTCGTCGGCCTCCTCCTCGGAGTAGACGAGGCCGTGCAGCTCGATGAGCTTGAGGATGACGCGGTCCTTCCCGCGCTTCTCGGCCATGGCGTAGACGTAGGCCGCCTGCTTGCCCGAGACGCGGTAGTTCACGTTGACCAGCGCCTCGCCCATGGACCACTCGACCCGCTCGCTGCCGGGCTTCGCGCCGGGCAGCCGGCCGGTCACCAGGATCACGGCCTCGTCGCGCTCGGCCCGGATGACGGTCGGCGGCTCGAAGACGATGCCGGCCTGGGCGGCGATGCGCTCCAGGGTCTTGTGGTAGATGACGGCGGTCCCCTGGACGCGCCAGACGTTGCCCCCGAAGGGCTCGCCGTAGCGGACGAGGATGTCGGCGATCTGCTTGTCGGCGGTTCGCATGGGGCGCTCGGTCCGTCAGGGTGAGGTCGCGTCGTCCACAGCTTTTATCGGGGACGCTCTTTCGTTCTCTTTTTGTTCACATCTATATGCGCAATTCGCCCGCGATGCGCAAGGCTCGGACGCGAAAAGCTGCGGCCGCGGACGTGCGTCATCGTCGGACACGTGCGGGCGTGGCGCGGGTCCCCGCTCCCGTGCGGGAGAGCGCGTGCGTCGCGGATGTCTCAGGAAGACGGCTCGTTGTCGGCGCAGTCGTACAGCAGCTTCTCGGATCCGAAGGTTCGGCGGGTTCCGGCCCGGCGCACGATGCCATTGCGGCACCCCCGCCGCCTGCGCCGCCGACCCGCATTGTTGCTGCACCGCACCCTAGGCTAGACCGCTTCCACGATGTCCGAGACAGCTGCCGCGATGACGCCTTCCCTCTGGACCCGCCTGTCGAACCCCAGCCACTTCATGCGGTGGTCGGGGGCGCTCGTGCCGTGGCTGACGGCCCTGTCCCTCGGCGTGCTGGCCCTGGGCCTGTACCAGACCTTCTTCGTGGTGCCGCCCGACTACCAGCAGGGCGAGACGGTGCGGATCATGTACATCCACGTCCCGGCGGCGTGGCTCGGCGTGTTCTTCTACGGCGCGATGAGCGTGTCGGCGATCGGAACCCTGGTCTGGCGCCACCCGCTGGCCGACGTCGCCCAGCGGGCGGCCGCGCCGATCGGGGCCGCCTTCACGCTGATCTGCCTCGTGACCGGCTCGCTGTGGGGCAAGCCCATGTGGGGCACCTACTGGGTCTGGGACGCGCGCCTGACCTCCATGCTGATCCTGCTGCTGATCTACTGCGGCATCATCGCCCTGTGGCGGACCCTGGAGGATCCGAACCGCGCCGCCCGTGCGGTCGCGATCCTGACGCTGGTCGGTGCCGTGAACCTGCCGATCATCAAGTTCTCGGTGAACTGGTGGTCGACCCTTCACCAGCCGGCCTCGATCCTGCGCATGGGTGGCTCCACCATCGATCCCTCGATGCTCCACCCGCTGCTGGTCATGATCGCCGCCGCGACCCTCGGCGGGACGACCCTGCACCTCTACGCGATGCGCACCGAGATCATGCGCCGCCGGGTGCGGACGCTGACGATCCGCGAGGCCGAGCGCCTCGACCGCGCCCAGCCGCGCCTCACCCCGACACCGGCCGCGATGCCGGTCGGGCAGCCGGTCTAGGAGGACCGCGATGGATCTCGGGTCTCACGGCGGCTTCATCCTGGCCGCCTACGCGTTCACGGCGGTGGTGATGGTCGCCCTCGTGGGCAACGCCCTGCGCGACCGCCGGGCGCAGCAGCGCGCCCTCAGGGGCTTCGGCGAGGACCGGCGATGAGCGCGCCCCTCGACGACACCGCCGGCCGGACACCGCCGGTCCGCCGCTCGCTGCTGCTGATCCTGCCGGCGCTCGTCTTCGCGGCGCTCGCCGCCGTGCTGTTCCTGCGCCTGCGCTCCGGCGCCGACCCGGCCGCCCTCCCCTCCGCGATGATCGGCAAGCCGGTGCCGCGCTTCGACCTGCCCGCGGTGCCGGGGCTGACCGCCAACGGCGCGCCCGTGCCCGGCCTGTCGAGCGCGGACCTCAAGGGCCAGATCACGGTGCTCAACGTCTTCGCCTCGTGGTGCGCGCCCTGCCAGGTGGAGCATCCGATGCTGATGCGGCTGGCGAAGGAGCCCGGCATCCGGCTCGTGGGGATCGACTACAAGGAGCCGAACCCCGAGGCCGGCCAGCGCTTCCTGACCCGGCACGGCGTGCCGTTCAGCGCGGTGGGGGCCGATGCCGGCGGCCGCGCGGCGATCGATTTCGGCGTCTACGGCGTGCCCGAGACCTTCATCATCGGGCCCGACGGCGTGATCCGCGACAAGCTGGTCGGCATCCTCACGCCGGAGAATTTTTCCAGCGTGCTCACCCGCATCCGCGCGGCCGGCAAGGTCGCGGCGGCGCAGTAGGCGTCACGCCTCCGGCTGCGCCTTCTTGCGCTCGTAGCGGGTGAGCAGCGGCGTCTGCGCGAGGGCGAACAGCACGGTGATCGGCATGATGCCGAACACCTTGAAGTTGACCCAGAAATCCTCCGTCTGGGTCCGCCAGACCAGCTCGTTGAGCGCCGCCAGCACGAAGAAGAACACGCCCCAGCGGAAGGTGAGCTTCCGCCAGCCCTCGTCGGTGAGGCTGAACATCGAGTCGAGCACCACCGACAGCAGCGAGCGCCCGAACACGAGGCCGCCGAGCAGCACGGTGCCGAACAGGGCGTTCACGATGGTCGGCTTGACC
Source organism: Methylobacterium sp. D53M (assembly GCF_053345625.1). Lineage (NCBI taxonomy): Bacteria > Pseudomonadati > Pseudomonadota > Alphaproteobacteria > Hyphomicrobiales > Methylobacteriaceae > Methylobacterium > Methylobacterium sp. D53M. The sequence goes on along the minus strand of NZ_JBKFAL010000002.1, from coordinate 404,745 downwards.
ATGATGAAGGTCTTGTCCTGCAGCGCCAGGGTCAGGCCGCCGAACACCACCACCACCACGCCGGACACGAGCGGCATGATCGGCAGGCGGCGCACCATCACGTAGTGGATCGCCAGAGCCACCACGGTCGCCGCGATGAACACGCCCGTGGCCACGAACAGCTTCTGGTCCGGGGCGACGCCGAATTTCTCGGAATAGGCGTTGCCGAGGAAGAACAGCACCAGCGGCCCGAGTTCCAGCGCCAGCTTCACGAGCGGCGGCAGGTGGCGGTGCGGGGGGACGGATTCGATCTGCATACGCTCGGTTGGCTCGGCTGCGGCGCTCACGGTCGGCTGAGAGCGTCGGACGGGATTCGCCGGGGTGTGTGGAACGCGGAGCGCGCGATGTCCATGACATCGCGCACCTGAGACCTTCGAGCGGCCGCCGCCTAATCCTTCTCCAGCCCGGCGATCGCCCGGGCGAAGTCGCGGGCCGCGAAGGGCTCCAGATCCTCCACGCCCTCGCCGACGCCGATGAAGTGCACCGGCAGGCCGAACTTCGCCGCCAGTGCCACCAGGATGCCGCCCCGGGCAGTGCCGTCGAGCTTGGTCATCACCAGGCCCGAGACCGGCGCGGCCTGCGAGAACAGCTCCACCTGGCTGAGCGCGTTCTGGCCGACCGTGGCGTCGAGGACGAGGAGCGTGGCGTGCGGCGCCTCAGGGTCCTGCTTGCGCAGGACGCGGACGATCTTCTCCAGCTCGGCCATCAGGCCGGCCTTGTTCTGGAGCCGGCCGGCGGTATCGATCAGAAGCACGTCGGTGCCGGCGGCGCCCGCCTGCTTCAGGGCGTCGAAGGCGAGGCCCGCCGCATCCGCCCCCTGCGCGCCGCTCACCACCGGCGTGCCGGTGCGCGCACCCCAGACCTTGAGCTGGTCGATCGCCGCCGCGCGGAAGGTGTCGCCGGCCGCGAGCATCACGGTGCGCCCCTCCGCCCGGAGCTTCGAGGCGAGCTTGCCGAGCGTCGTGGTCTTGCCGGCGCCGTTCACGCCGACCGTCAGGATCACGAAGGGCTTCCGGGCGGCGTCGATCGTCAGCGGCACCGCAACCGGCTCCAGCGCCCGCTCCACCTCCGCGGCCAGGATCGCCCGGACCTCGTCGGGCGAGATGCCCTTCTCGTAGCGGCCCTTGCCGACGGCCTCCGAGACCCGCATCGCGGTCTCCAGGCCGAAATCGGCCTGTATCAGGGCGTCCTCCAGGTCCTCCAGGGTCGTGGCGTCGAGCTTGCGCTTGGTGAACAGGCCCGTGACCCGGTCGGACAGCGCCGACGAGGTCCGCTTCATCCCGGAGGTGAGACGGCTCCACCAGCCCTTGGCCTCCGGCTCGCGGTCCGGCCCGGCGCCGGCGTCGTGCGCGAGGGCGGCGGCGCTGTCGACCGGCTGGATGTCGGGCTGGGAATCGGATTGAATCTCGGGCTGCATTTCGGCAGCCGGCTCCACCACCGGCTCGCGGTTCATATCACCCGTATCGACCGGGTCGGCGCCGTGCGCGGGATCGTCACCGGCGGTGCCGGCCGGCGGACGCTCCGGCTCGCCCTCCACGGGCAGCAGGTCCGCACCCTCGACCGCGTCCGGGACCGGCTCCCCGGTCTCCTCGGGCGGCAGCGGGACGTGGGTGACATCTTCCGCGGCGGTGGCGAAGTCCGGCTCCCCCTCGGAGGGCGAGGCCGCCCCGGCCGGAAGCTCGGCCTCGGGCTTGTCCTCGGCCTGATCCTCGGCTCTGTCCTCGGGCGCGGGCTGGCCTTTGCGCCCGAACAGGCGTCCAAACCAGCCGGGCTTCTCCTCGCTCGCCATGAAATCGCGTCCTCGCCCCACCTTGCCCCGCCGACACCGACCCTCTAGCCGATCCGGATGTCCAACGCCTTCGACATAGGCGCGCGCCTCCTCTACCGCGATGCCCTGCTGCTCGTCATCGACAAGCCGGCGGGTTTACCGGTCCATCCGGGCCCCCGCGGCGGCGAGACGCTCACCGACCACCTCGACGCGCTCCGGTTCGGCCTGCCCCGCCGGCCGGAGGCCGCGCACCGGCTCGACCGCGACACCTCCGGCTGCCTCGCGCTGGGCCGCCACGCCAAGGCTCTGGCGCGGCTCGGAAAGCTCTTCTCCGGCAGCGCCGTCGACAAGACCTACTGGGCGATCGTGGCCGGCGGTCCCGCCGAGGAGGAAGGCAGCATCGACCTGGCGCTGGCCCGCCGCTCGGACGATCCGCGCTCGTGGTGGATGAAGGCCGACCCCGCGGGGGACCCGTCGCTGACGCACTGGCGGGTGCTCGGCCGCGCCGGCGGGCGGACCTGGCTGGAGCTGAAGCCGGTCACCGGCCGGACCCACCAGCTCCGGGTCCACTGCGCCGCCTCCGGCTGGCCGATCCTGGGCGACGCGGTCTACGGCGGCGCGCCCCGCGGGAGCGCGCTGCACCTCCACGCGCGGGCGCTGTCGATCCCGCTTTATCCTAAACGGGAGGCCATCACGGTGACGGCGCCGCCCCCACCGCACATCGCCGAAGCCGTGGCGACGATGGGCGCGTGAGCCTCGCATCATCGCGAGCGCAGCGAAGCGACCCAGGGCAGCGCGACATCGGGAGACCTGGCGCCGCTGGATTGCTTCGCTCCGCTCGCAAAGACGGCGCCGGGCACGATTGAACATGCGCCTGGACCGCATCCGTCCTTTCGGGGCCGGCACGGAGTGTGACAGGCCAGGAAGACCGGGCGCTAGGCGCCGATCAGCCGCGCCCCGTCGTGCCCGGCGATGGCGATGCTGTGAAACGTCCCGGGCGCCTCATCGGCCGCCAGCCGCACGGCCGTGAAATCCACACTCCGCCCGACGCCGCCTCGCTCGGCCAGGACCGTCAGGCGGCGCCCGACCTGCGCGTCGAGGTGCCGCCGCAGGGCACCCGCACCCGCCTCGCGCAGCCGCGCCGCCCGCGCACGGATCACGTCCGGCGCAACCGGCGGCATGCGCGCGGCCGGCGTCTCGGGACGTGGGGAATAGGGGAAGACGTGCAGGTGCGTCAGCCCGCACTCCGCCACGAGGTCGAGGGAGCGGGCGAACTGCGCCTCCGTCTCGGTCGGGAAGCCGGCGATCAGGTCGGCGCCGAGCACGATGTCGGGTCGCAGCCGCCGCACCGTCTCGCAGAAGCGGATCGCGTCGGCGCGCAGGTGCCGGCGCTTCATGCGCTTGAGGATCAGGTCGTCGCCGGCCTGCAGCGATAGGTGCAGGTGCGGCATGAGCCGCTCCTCCTCGGCGATCGCCGCCAGCAGGGCGCCGTCGGCCTCGACGGAATCGATCGAGGAGAGGCGCAGGCGCGCGAGGTCGGGCACCGCCCGGAGGATCGCCCGCACGAGACCGCCGAGGGTCGGGGCCGGGCCGGCGAGGTCGCGGCCGTAGGCGGTGAGGTCGACGCCGGTCAGCACCACCTCGCGCCCGCCCCGGGCCACGAGGGTCTCGACCTGCGCGATCACGTCCGCCTCCGGCACCGAGCGGGAGACGCCCCGCCCGAACGGGATCACGCAGAAGGTGCAGCGGTGGTCGCAGCCGTTCTGCACGGGCACGAAGGCACGGGTGTGCCCGGCGACCGCCTCGACCCGCGTCGGCTCGGCCGTTCGCGCCGCCATGACGGCGCCCGGGCCGGTCGCGGCCGCAGACCAGCCCTCCGGCCGCAGCTTCTCGGCGTTGCCGACGAGGCGCGCGACCTCCGGCATGGCCGCGTAGGCCTCCGTCTCGACCTCGGCGCCGCAGCCGGTGACGACGATCTCGGCGCCGGGCCGCTCCCGGGCGATGCGCCGGATCGCCTTGCGGGCCTGCCGCCCGGCCTCGGCGGTCACCGCGCAGGTGTTCACCACCACCCGGTCGCGCCCGTCCGCAGCCGCGTGGGCCCGCAGGGCCTCGGACTCGACGGTGTTGAGGCGGCAGCCGAAGGTGAGGGTCTCGACCGCCATCAGGCCGCGCTGTCGAACAGCTCCGGCGCCAGGGTCCCCTCGGCGACGAGCGCGACCGGACCGGTCATCAGGACGTGGTCGTCGGCGCGCCACTCGACGAACAGCTCGCCGCCCGGCAGCGCGACGCTGGCCTGCCGGCCGATCATCCGCAGGCGCGAGGCGGCCACTACGGTGGCGCAGGCGGCGGTGCCGCAGGCGAGCGTCAGCCCGGCCCCCCGCTCCCAGACGCGGAGCTTGATCGTCTCGCGGCCCGTCACCTGCGCCACCGAGATGTTGGCGCGCTCCGGGAACAGCGGGTGGTTCTCCAGCATCGGGCCGATCCGGGCAAGGTCGAAGCTGTCCGGATCCTGCTCCACGAAGAACACCGCGTGCGGGTTGCCCATGTTCACGGCACCCGGCGAGTGCAGGATCGGGTCGTCGATCGGGCCGATCTGCAGCTCGATCCGCCGGGTGTCGGGGAACGGCTCGGACAGGGGGATCTCGTCCCAGGCGAGCCGCGGCCGGCCCATATCGACCGTGAAGGCGCGCTCCGAGACGCGGCGCACCCCGAGCAGGCCGGCCTTGGTCTCCAGGGTGAGCCGGCCGCCCTCGGCCGGCCGCGCCATGGCCGGGTCGTCGAGCATCGCGTAGGCGACGCAGCGCGTGCCGTTGCCGCAGGCGCCCGATTCCGAACCGTCGGTGTTGTAGATGCGCATGAACGCGTCCGTGCCCGGACTCACGGGATCGTGCAGGACCATCAGCTGATCGAAGGTCGAGCCGGGATCCTGGGCGATCGCCCGCGCTTCCTCGGGCCGGACTTTCGCCGCGGAGCCGCGCAGGTCCAGCACCACGATCGCGTTGCCGGCGCCATGCATCTTCAGGAAGCGTCTGTGGGCGAGTGCGCTCATGCGGTCCCGCGGTTGGAGGAAGGCGCGGGCTATATCGCAAAAGCCGCCGCCCGGCGCGAGGGGTGCCACGGCGTGGCAGATGCGCCGCACCCGCGGCTCTCGTCCGCGGCGCCCTCGCGGGCCGTCCCGTTCACCACTAGGTTACGCCGCGGGAGCCCGCGCGATCATCCGCGGGCCTCGACCGGAGCGCCCTACGTGATCCGCCTTCGTCCGCCCGTCGCCCTCTCGGCCGCCCTCGTGCTCGCGTCGGCCGGCCCGATCGCCGCCCAGCAGCAGCCCGCGCCGCCGCCCTCCACGGCGCCCGCGCCGGCCCAGACGAACCCGCTGCCGACCACGACCGCGCCGAACCCGGTCGCCGACCCGGACAAGAGCGCGGCCCCGGCCCCGCAGCAATCGGTGGCGCCCCCGCCTGCGGGCCAGTCTGCGGCGGGAACGCCCCCGGCCACGAGCACGGGGACACCCGGCCGGCCCACGCTCATCGAGAAGGCCGGCGAGCCCGGCGACGTCGACGAGGTCACCCTCCCGGCCAAGGCCGCCGCGATCCTGTCCGGCAAGACCAAGTGGGAGGAGGCCGTGCCGAACCTGAAGCAGGCCTTCGCGCGGATCGAGGCCGACCTCGCCAAGCTCGGCGTCGCGCCGGCCGGCCGGCCGCTCGCGGTCTTCACCCGCACGGACGACGACGGCTTCGAGTTCGAGGCGATGGTCCCGGTGGCGGCCGCGCCGAGCCCGGCACCGGCCGAGACCGACGGCCTGCGCTTCGGCACGACGCCCTCCGGCAAGGCGCTGCGCTTCGCCCACAAGGGCTCCTACGAGTCGATCGACAGCACCTACGAGACGCTGACCGCCTACCTCGATGCCAAGGACATCGTCGTGCAGGACCGGTTCGTGGAGGAGTACGCCACCGACCTCAAGGACAGCACCGACGACAGCCTCGACGTGAACATCTACGCGCTGGTGAAGTAGGCGAGCGCGGGCCGGCGGCGGCGCCCTTCGGTCGCGACGACCGCCTCGGAATCGAGCGCGCCCTGCTCTCCGCTGGAAGCGCGCGGACCCGACGAGGCGGACAGATCGCCGCTGCCCCGTACCGGCAGGAACAGGGGCGGCGGCTGGCGGATTCGCCCGACATGCCCGCCGCCGACCTCAGATCCGCGACCGTCCCGCGTTCACGCCGCAAGGCGGTCCCCGCCGTCGCGGATCCGGCCCTGGCCGAGAAAGCGCTCGCCGTCCACGCGCGGCTGTGCCCGGTCTACGGCTGCCCGATCCCGTACTTCCACAGCCTGGATCCGGTCAGCGAGCTCGTCTCGTCGCTCCTGTCGCACCGGACCCGCAACGCCGAATCCGGCCGGGCCTTCAAGGCGCTGCGGGCGCGCTTCCCCGACTGGGACGCGATGCTCGACGCGGACGTGCCGGAGATCGAGGCCGCCATCACGGGCGTGACTTGGCCGGAGCTGAAGGCGCCGCGTATCCGCGACGTGCTCCGCGCCCTGCGCGAGCGGCACGGCAGCCTCGACCTCGCCTTCCTGGCCGACATGGAGGTCGAGGCGGCGCGGGAATGGCTGCAGGCGATCCCGGGCGTCGGGCCGAAGACCAGCGCGGCGGTCCTGTCCTTCTCCACCCTGCGGATGCCGGCGCTGCCGGTCGACAGCCACCATCACCGGGTCGCTCAGCGCCTCGGGCTGATCGGCAGGCGGGTCGATGTCGGCCCGTCGCACCCGATCCTGCGGGCGCAGCTCCCCGCGGACTGGAGCGCGCAGGACCTCTACGACAATCACGAAATCCTGATGCTGCACGGGCAGAAGGTCTGCCATCATCATCGCCCGGCCTGCGGGCGCTGCGTCCTGGTCGACCTCTGCCCCAGCGCGAAGCTGCCCACGCGGGAGCCGTGAGCGCGTCCTTGACCATTCCGGCCTACGGGTGCGAGTAACCGCGCGCCCGGACGGCGCGGAGCCCCGGTCTTCCCTCGCTCAGGATCGGCGCCGATGGCCGCGTTCACCGAATTGGTCTTCTCGGGCGTCCAGCCCACCGGCAACCTGCACCTCGGCAACTATCTCGGGGCGGTGAAGCGCTTCGTGGAGATGCAGGAGCGCGACGCGCAGTGCCTGTACTGCGTGGTCGACCTGCACGCGATCACCGTCTGGCAGGATCCCGAGGCCCTGCGCGGCCAGATCCGCGAGGTCACGGCCGCCTTCCTCGCCGCCGGCATCGATCCGAAGCGCTCGATCGTGTTCAACCAGAGCCAGGTGCCGCAGCACGCCGAGCTCGCCTGGGTGTTCAACTGCGTCGCCCGTCTCGGCTGGCTGAACCGCATGACCCAGTTCAAGGAGAAGGCCGGCAAGGACCGGGAGAACGCCTCGATCGGCCTCTACGACTACCCGGTGCTGATGGCGGCCGACATCCTGGCTTACCGGGCGACCCATGTGCCGGTCGGCGAGGACCAGAAGCAGCACCTGGAGCTGACCCGGGACATCGCACAGAAGTTCAACACCGATTTCTCGGGGTCGATCACGGCGCACGGCCACGGCGACGCGTTCTTCCCGATCACAGAGCCGCTGATCGGCGGCCCGGCCGCCCGGGTCATGTCGCTGCGCGACGGCACCAAGAAGATGTCGAAGTCGGACCCGTCCGACAACGCCCGCATCAACCTCACGGACGACGCGGACGCCATCGCGCAGAAGATCCGACGGGCCAAGACCGATCCCGAGCCCCTGCCCTCCGAGGTGGCGGGCCTGAAGGAGCGGCCCGAGGCCGACAACCTCGTGGGGATCTACGCGGCGCTCGCCGGGATCACCCGCGAGGACGTTCTGCGCGATTTCGGCGGGGCGCAGTTCTCGACCTTCAAGCCGGCTCTGGCCGACCTCGCGGTGACGAGCCTCGCGCCGATCGCCGAGGAGATGCGCCGCCTCACCGCCGATCCGGGCCATATCGACGCCGTGCTGGCCGACGGCGGCGCCCGGGCCGAGACCATCGCGGCGCAGACCCTCGACGCGGTCAAGGACATCGTCGGCTTCGTACGGCGCGGTCCCAGCCTGCAGGCGGTGCGGTGACCGTCCGGGCGCTGGTCTTCGACGTCTTCGGGACGCTGGTCGACTGGCGCTCCGGCGTCGCCCGCGAGGCGGCGCGGCTGCTCGCGCCCGTCGCGCCGGACCTCGATGCCGGCGCCTTCGCGGACGCGTGGCGGGCACGCTACAACCCGTCGATGGAGACGGTGCGCTCCGGCGCCCGACCCTACGTCGACCTCGACACGCTCCAGGCCGAGTCGCTGCCCGACGTGCTGGCGCAGTTCGGCATCGCGGGCGTCTCCGAGGCCGTGCGGGGCGAGCTGGTCCAGGCGTGGCACCGGCTCGACGCGTGGCCCGAGGTGCCGGACGCGCTGCGACGCCTGCGCGAGAAGCACCTCCTGGCACCGAACTCCAACGGGCATGTCCGGCTGATGGCCGACCTCGCCCGCCGCAACGGCCTGATCTTCGACGCGGTGCTCGGCGCCGGCTATTCCCGCGACTACAAGCCGAAGCCGGCGCTCTACCGCGACGCGGTCGCGGCCTTCGCCTCCGCGGCCGGCGAGACCATGATGGTCGCCGCCCACTCGAACGATCTCGCGGCGGCCGCGAGCCACGGGCTCGCCACCGCCCACATCGCCCGCCCGCACGAGCACGGGCCGGCCGGCGGCGAAACCGCGCCGACGGTGCCGGTGACCCACGCGGCGCGGGATCTGGCAGACCTCGCCGACCAGCTCGGCTGCTGAGGACTTTTCACGGAAGGGTGCCATGGCCGACTGGAACCCCGCCCTCTACACCCGCTTCGAGGACGAGCGGACCCGCCCCGCCGCCGAGCTCCTCGCCCGCGTGCCCCTCGACGCGCCACGTCTGGCCGTCGATCTCGGCTGCGGGCCGGGCAATTCCACCGCGCTGATCGCGGCGCGCTTCCCCGACGCGGAGGTGATCGGCCTCGACACCTCCCCGGCGATGCTGGAAAGCGCCCGCGCGCGCCTGCCGGGCCTGTCCTTCGCGCTGGCCGACGCCGCCACCTGGGTGCCCGAGCGGGCCCCGGACCTGATCTACGCCAACGCCGTCCTGCAATGGCTGCCGGACCACGCGAGCCTGCTGCCGCGGCTGTTCGGTCTGCTCGCCCCGGGAGGCGTGCTCGCCGTGCAGATGCCCGACAACCTCGCCGAGCCGACCCATCGCCTGATGCGCGCGGTCGCGGCGGACGGTCCCTGGGCGGCCGCGATCGGCGATCCGGCCGTGGCCGGCCGCCTCGGACGGATGCTGGAACCCGCCGCCTACTACGACCTGCTGGCGCCGCGCGCCGCCGAGGTCGATGTCTGGCGCACCACCTACCACCACCGCATGGCGGACGCGGCCGCCATCGTGGACTGGGTCAGCGCGACCGGGCTCCGGCCGTTCCTCGACCCGCTGGATCCGGAGGAGCGGGCCGGCTTCCTGGCGGCCTACACCCGCGCGATCGACGCCGCCTACCCGCCGCGCAGCGACGGGCGGCGCCTGCTCGCCTTCCCGCGCGTGTTCATCGTCGCCCGCAAGGCGCCGTAGCGCGGGCCGGCACGGCGACCGTCAGGCCGCGCGCACCGTTCCGAGGAAGCGGCCGACCTCCGCCCGGAGATGCGCGGATTGCCGCGACAGGTCCGCGGACGATTCCAGCACCTGACCGGCGGCAGAGCCGGTCATGTCGGCGGCTTCGGCCACGCGGGCAATGTTCGTCGTCACCTCGCCCGTGCCGGCGGCGGCCTGGGTCACGTTGCGGACGATTTCCTGGGTTGCCGTGCCCTGCTGCTCGACCGCGGCCGCGATCGTCGTGGCCGCCCCGCTGATCTCGTCGACGCGCGTCGTGATGCTGCCGATCGCCGAGGCCGCCTGCTCGGTCGAGGCCTGGACGCGGGCGATCTGGCCCGCGATCTCCTCGGTGGCCCGTGCGGTCTGCTCGGCCAGCGCCTTCACCTCGGCGGCCACGACCGCGAAGCCCCGGCCGGCCTCGCCGGCGCGGGCCGCCTCGATGGTGGCGTTCAGGGCCAGCAGGTTGGTCTGGCCGGCGATGCCGCTGATCAGCGCCACAACATCCCCGATCTTCATCACCGCCGCGCTCAGATCCTCCACCAGCCGCACCGTGCGCCCGGCCTCGTCGGCCGCGGCCCGCGCGAGTTGCGCGGATCCCTGGACCTGACGCCCGATCTCCTGCACCGAGCTGCCGAGCTCCTCGGCCGCCGAGGCCGCGGCCCGGACGTTGGCGGCGGCCTCCTCGGCCCCGGCCGCGACGGTGGTCGACTGGCCGGCGGTCTCCGACGCCGTGGCGGCCAGCGCCCCGGCCGTGGCCTGCAGCGCCGTGGCCGCGTCCGTGACCGTCGCGACGATGCCGCCGATGGCCTGCTCGAAGCTGTTCGCCAGGTCCGCGGTCACCCGCTTGCGGTCCCGGTCGGCCGCCGCCTGAGCCTCCGCCCGCGTCCGCGCGTCGGCCTCCGCCTGCGCCCGCAGGCCGTCGCGCAGCTTCAGCACGGCACGCCCGACCAGTCCGACCTCGTCGCGCCGCCGCGCCTCGCGCACATCCGCCCCGTAATCGCCCGCGGCCATGTCGCCGATGGTCCGGCCGAGGCCGCGGATCGGCGCCCCGACGAGGCGGTGCAGCGCGCCGAAGACGGCCGCGCACCCGATCAGCACGCAGAGGACCGAGATGCCGATCAGCGTCGCGCGCGCCCGATCGGCGGCGGCCGTGAGCGTCGCCACCGGCACCGCGACGACGATCGCCCAGCGGTCGGGCGTCTCGCCCGCCTGGATATGCTGCGCCATGTAGCGCCACGGCGCCCCGTCCGGGCCCGGCGCGTCGGTCACCACCACGGCTCCCGCCGCGATCGCCTGCCGGGCCGCGTCCGCCGCCGACGCGTCGAAGCCGTGCATCGGCTTCCCGGCCGCCGCGCCGGTCGGATGCGCGACGGTCGTTCCATTCGCCGAGACCACGGCGAGGTAGCCGGTCCCGAACGGCCTCACCGCCCCGAGGACGGCATTCAGGGACCCGAGATCGATGTCGACGCCGGCGGTGCCGCGATACGTGCCGTCCACGGTGATCGGTGCGCCGAACGACATCATGACGACGTCCTTCCCGGCCACCGGGTAGATGTAGGGTTCGATGGCGACCAAGCGGTTCAGCTGCTTCGGCCGGAGGTAATAGGCGCCGTCCGGCTCGGCCTCGTAGCCCGTGAGGACCTCGCGCTTGATCGTGCCGCTCCCGCGGTTCCAGTAAGGCATGAAGCGGCCGCTCGCGTCCGAGGAGGCCGTGCCGGCGAACGCGCGGTCGCGCCCGTCCAGGGCGTCCGGCTCCCAGCCCGTCCAGGTCGCGATCAGCTCGGGGTTGGCGCGCAGAAGCTCGCGCAGCAGCGCGTCGTAGATGTCCCGGTCCTGGATGCGGCCGGCGCGCAGGGCCGACGCGGAGGCCGCGATGCTCTCGGCAGTCTTGGCCGCTACCGCGAGGCGGAAGCGGACCTCGCGCGCCTCGTTCGATAGCGTCTCCGACTGTATCTCTGCGGCCTGCTCATCGAAGGACGCGTCGATTCGGCGGGCGAGAAAAGTCGTTCCACCCGCGAACACCGCAGCGATCAGGATGCTGCAGATCAATGCGACGCGCAGCGGGAGCGAAACCATGGTCTTAACGGTCCGAGCAAAGATGCGATCGGCAAATTTGCACGAAATTTATGGCCCCACACTCACATCGTCAAGAATTTTCTAGACCATGATACTATCAAACACAAAAGCTTTTTTTATCAATGTGTGATGCGGCAGCTTTATACTCAACATCATCTTATTTGACGAAAATTGAGTTCCGCACCGGCCGCCCGGGACTGCGAGGCGGCCGGAATGGACGATCAGGCCTCGCCGCGGGCCATCAGCGCCTCGTACTCCGCGACTTCCAGCCGGCCCTCCTGGGCGACGCGGGCCTTGTCGGCATCGCTGATCACGTCGCCCGCGAGGTCGAGGCGCTTCCAGGCGGCGAGCGGGGTCTCGCGGCCGGGACGCGGCACGTACTTGTTCTGCTCGAGCTTCTGGTACTTGTGGATGTAGCGCGGGCAGTTGATCCAGATCTTCGTCACCGCGACCTTCACCAGGTACTTGGCCTCGGTGTACGCGGCCAAGAGGGCGTCGTCGCGCAGCAGCGTCGCGTGGCCCTGCACGCGGATGCGGTGCGGCGTCTCGAAGTCGATGAACAGCAGGCCGACCTTGGCCTGCCCCTCGATGTTGCCCATCGAGTAGAACATGCCGTTGCCGTCGAAGCCCGGGAAGACGAGCGTCTTGTCGTCGAGCACCTTCACGAAGCCCGTGGGACCGCCCTTGTAGGAGACCGTCGGCATCCCGTCCGGGTCGACGGTCGAGAGGAAGAACATGTCGCGGGAGCCGATGAAGGCGGCCTCGTCCGGCTGGACGGTCTCGTGGACCCAGTCCTCGTCGAGACGCACGGCGAGCTTGGTGGTGCCGAACTCCTCCTGCAGCGCCCGGTGCGCGTCGGAATAGAGCGATGCCATGCGTGTCCTCTCCGCTTGCCGGTCCTCGTACGCGCGGGACCGCTGGCGGGCTTATGGCCGGGACACCCCGTGTCGGGCAACCCGGAACGCGAAGGGCCGGCCACGCCTCCGCGTGACCGGCCCCGCGCGTGCGCGGACGGGCCGGGCCCGACCGCGCGGATGCGGATCAGTTGCGGGTCTTGTCGACCAGCGCCTTCTCGGAGATCCACGGCATCATGCCGCGGAGCTTGGCGCCGACCTCCTCGATCGGGTGGGCGGCGAGCTTGGCGCGGGTCGCCTTGAACGAGGTCTGGTTGACCTTGTTCTCCAGCATCCAGTTGCGGGTGAAGGTGCCCGACTGGATGTCGTTGAGCACGCGCTTCATCTCGGCCTTGGTCTCGGGCGTCACGATGCGCGGGCCGGTGACGTACTCGCCGTACTCGGCCGTGTTGGAGATCGAGTAGTTCATGTTGGCGATGCCGCCCTCGTAGATGAGGTCGACGATCAGCTTCACCTCGTGGAGGCACTCGAAATAGGCCATCTCGGGGGCGTAGCCCGCCTCAACCAGGGTCTCGAAGCCGGCCTTGATCAGCTCGACGAGGCCGCCGCAGAGCACGGCCTGCTCGCCGAACAGGTCGGTCTCGCACTCCTCCTTGAAGGTCGTCTCGATGATGCCGGCGCGGCCGCCGCCATTCGCCGAGGCGTAGGACAGGCCGAGGTCGTGGGCGTTTCCGCTCGCGTCCTGCGCGATGGCGATCAGGGTCGGCACGCCGCCGCCGCGGAGGTACTCGGAGCGCACGGTGTGGCCGGGGCCCTTCGGGGCGACCATCAGGACGTCGAGGTCCTTGCGCGGCTCGATCAGGTTGAAGTGGACGTTGAGGCCGTGGGCGAACAGGAGCGCGGCGCCCTGCTTCATGTTGCCCTCGAGGGACTCGCGGTAGATGTCGCCCTGCAGCTCGTCGGGGGTCAGCATCATCACCACGTCGGCCCACTTGGCGGCCTCGGCGACCGACAGGACCTTGAAGCCCTCGGCTTCCGCCTTCTTGGCGGTGGCGGAGCCCTCGCGGAGCGCGATGACGATGTCCTTCACGCCGGAATCGCGCAGGTTGAGCGCGTGGGCGTGGCCCTGGCTGCCGTAGCCGACGATGGCGACCTTCTTGCCCTTGATCAGGTTCAGGTCGGCGTCACGATCGTAATACACCCGCATGTCTGTCTCCTCTTAGACTTGGTGTTTCGGGTCGGGTTTGGCCCGGCCGTAGAGGGCCAGGAACTGCTCGACGGCGCGGCCCGCGTCGCGCCGGATCTCGGCCCCGTCGAGGTCGAGGGTCTCGCCGAGCAGAAGGCGGATCTGGATATCCCGGCCGACGAGGCCGAAGAAGGTGCGGAAGGCAGCCTCGCTGTCGGCGAAGCTCAGCAGGCCGGCGGCGCGCCCCGCCTCCAGCACGGGCTTCACCCGCTCGCCGATCGCGAAGCGCCCATTCGCCAGGACGATGCCGCCGAGATTGCTCTTGCGCGAGCCCGCATGCGCGATGGCGATGCGGTTCAGCGCCACCGAGGTCGGGCCGGTGATGACCTCAAGCCACGTCACGGCGAAGTCCTGCAGGCGCTCCCGCAGGGTCGCGCCGTCGAGCACCTGCGCGCTGTCGTTCCCGGCATGGACCCGGGAGGCCTGCCAGCGCACCGTCGCGGTCAGCAACCCGTCTCGGTCGCCGAACCACTTGTAGAGCGTCTCCTTCGAGCAGCTCGCCCGGCGCGCGACCGCGTCCATGGTGAGCTGCTCGCCGTCCTCGACCATGAGGCCGAGCACGGCGTTCAGCACCGCCTGCTGGCGTGCCGACGGCTCTTCCCGCTCTGCTGTCGCGCTGGCCTGCATCATCTCGAATGGCGTACCGTACCGTACGGTACGCGCTTTAGGCCGATTCGTAGGGCGCGGCAAGGGGGTGCCGTGCCCGCACCTGCTAGCGGGGGAGCGGCAGCCCTTCGCGGGCGAAGACGGCCTGGACAGCCGGGCGCTCGGCGACCCGGCGCGCATGGGCGGTCCAGGCCGGGAAGCGCCCGGCCATGTCGAACCGGAGCACCGGGCCGTTGGCCCAGAACCAGAAGACCGTCAGGTAGGCGTCGACGACGCTGAACCGGTCGCCCACCGCCCAGCCGCCGTGCGACAGGCGCACCTCGGTCATGGTGGCGAGGTCCGCGTAGGTGTTGGCCGCCTTCGCCTTGATGCCCTCGAAGGCGCTCTCGTCCTCGGTGTAGCGCTCGGGCCGGCGGACATGGGCGTAGGTCACGTGGTGGTTGCAGGCGAGCCAGCCGAGCCACTCGTCGGCGGCGGCCTGCTCGCGGAGATCCGTGGGCCAGAGCCCCTTCTCCGGCACCTGACGAGCGACGTGGCGCATGATGGCCGCGCACTCGGTGAGCACCCAGCCGTCCTCGGTCAGCGCCGGCACGCGGCCGCGATCGTTGATCGCGAGGTATTCCGGCCGGCGCTGGTCGCCCGCGGCGAGATCGAGCTTGAGGCCCTCGTAGGGCAGCCCGAATTCCTCCAGGATGATGTGGGCGGCGAGCGAGCAGGCGCCGGGGGCGTAGTAGAGGGTGCGGGCGGTCATGAAAGCCTGTCTGCTGTGGAAAGCATACGAAGAGCGCGCGTATCTCAGACCGTAAGGCCGAGCAGCGTCCTGAGCTTGCCGCGCACGTCGGCCACGATCTCATCGGGCGCGCTGCCAAGACTCCTCAGGATGCGTGTAGCCCTGTCGATCGAGCGGACTTGATCCACCAAGACAGCGCCAGTGACGGAAAGGCCCGCCGGCAGGAACACTTTTGTCGGCCACGGATGCGGATTGCGCGTAATCGGACAGACAATCACGCGACGCGTCAACTGGTTCATGTTCGGATCCGACACGACAAGCGCGGGCCGAATACCCTTTTGTTCCGTGCCGCGAACCGGCTCAAGATCGACGAGCAGGAGTTCGCCCGGCTTCGGCTGCCAGTCAGTACGGGTCGTTGTCGTCATCGATGATCTCGGACCCGCGATCCGGTCCCCAATCGACCGTCGGTGGCTCGGCCTTCGGGCCCAGACGCCGGGCCTCGGCGATCATCTCTTCGAGGGTGTAGACAGGCAGCCCATCGACGTACCGACGCCCGGCCCATTGCGTCGGCTCGGGCTGCGGCGAGCGCTTCGAGACGATCTCCACGGTCTCGCCCTCGCGGATGCCGAGTTCCTCGGCCTCCGCACTACTCAGCCGCACGGCGAGATCGTCGCCCCAGCGAATGACCTTGGCTTCCATCGCTCCGCCTCCTGCGGGGATGGCGCATCCTAGCAGATGCGGGCCGCCGGATCCTACAGCGGCTCCGCCCCGCGCCCCATGGCGGAGATGCCCGTCCGGCAGATCTCCACCAGCCCGATCACGCTCATCAGGCGCACGAACCGGTCGACATCCTCGGTGGCGCCGGTCAGCTCGAACACGAAGGAGTTGAGCGTGGCGTCGAGCGTCTTCGCGCCGAAGGCCGCGGCCAGCCGCAGGGCCTCGCTGCGGTGCTCGCCCTCGCCCTTCACCTTCACGAGGCAGATCTCGCGCTCGATGGCGTTGCCCTGGAGCGTGAGGTCCACGACCCGGTGCACCGGAACCAGCCGGTCAAGCTGCGCCTTGATCTGCTCGATCACGGCGTTCGTCCCGGTGGTCACGATGGTGATGCGCGAGATGTGGCGCGCCTCCTCGGTCTCGGAGACGGTCAGGCTCTCGATATTGTAGCCGCGGCCGGAGAACAGGCCCGAGATGCGGGCGAGCACGCCGGGCTCGTTGTCGACGATCACCGCCAGCGTGTGCCGGTTCACCGGCTCGACGCGGACGGCATCGGGGTAGTGGGTGTTCATCGCGTTCATCGCCGGCCTCGTCCTCGTCGTTCGACCCATCGCCGCCGCAGCGGCGGATCGCGGCCCGGCGGTGACGCCGGGCCGCCCGCCCTCACACCAGCATCTTGCCTTCCTCGGAGATCACGTCGCCGAGCTCGACGCCGGTCTCGCCGAGGTAATCGGACAGGAGCATCTCGTTGTGCGCCTTGCCCGACGGGATCATCGGGAAGCAGTTCTCGGTCTTGTCGACGATGCAGTCGAAGATCACCGGGCCGTCATGGGCGAGCATCTCCGCGATGGCGCCGTCGAGGTCGCCCGGCTTCTCGCAGCGCATGCCCTTGGCGCCGTAGGCCTCCGCGAGCTTCACGAAGTCCGGCAGGCTCTCCGAGTAGCTCTGCGAGTAGCGCGAGCCGTGCAGCAGCTCCTGCCACTGGCGGACCATGCCCATGTACTCGTTGTTCAGGATGAACACCTTGATCGGCAGGCGGTACTGCACCGCCGTCGACATCTCCTGCATGTTCATCAGGATCGAGGCCTCGCCGGCGATGTCGATCACGAGCCCGTTCGGGTGCGCGAGCTGGGTGCCGATCGCCGCCGGCAGGCCGTAGCCCATCGTGCCGAGGCCGCCCGACGTCATCCATCGGTTCGGCTCGTCGTACTTGAAGTACTGGGCGGCCCACATCTGGTGCTGACCGACCTCGGTGGTGATGTAGGTCTCGCGGTCCTTGCAGGCCTCGTAGAGGCGCTGCACGGCGTATTGCGGCTTGATGATCGTGCCCGACGGCCAGTAGGCGAGGCAGTCCCGCGCCTTCCAGGCGCTGATCTTCTGGAACCACGGATCGAGGTTCGACTTGTCGGGCCGCGACGGCAGGGCGCGCCACGCCTCCAGCATGTCGCCGAGCACCGAGGCGCAGTCGCCGACGATCCCGACATCGACCTTCACGACCTTGTTGATCGAGGAGGCGTCGACGTCGATGTGGATCTTCTTGGAGAAGGGCGAGAACGCGTCGAGCCGGCCGGTGATCCGGTCGTCGAACCGCGCGCCGACGCAGATCATCACGTCGCACTCGTGCATCGCGAGATTGGCCTCGTAGGTCCCGTGCATGCCGAGCATGCCCAGGAACTTCTCGTCCGTGCCCGGATAGGCGCCGAGCCCCATCAGCGTCGAGGTGATCGGGAAACCGGTCTCGCGGACGAGCTCGCGCAGCAGCCGCGAGGCCTCCGGGCCCGAGTTGATCACGCCGCCGCCGGTGTAGAAGACCGGCCGCCGTGCGGTCGCCATGAGCTCGACGGCCGCGCGGATCCGGTCGGCGTCACCCTTCACGGCCGGGCGGTACGTCTTGTGGCTCGCGATTTCCGGGCGCTCGTAGAGGCCGGAGGCGAACTGGATGTCCTTGGGCAGATCGACGACGACCGGGCCCGGCCGGCCGTTCGCCGCGACGTAGAACGCCTCGTGCAGGATGCGCGGCAGGTCGTCGATCGATTTGACCAGGTAATTGTGCTTCGTGCAGTGGCGCGTGATGCCGACCGTGTCGCATTCCTGGAACGCGTCGGTGCCGATCAGGTGCGTCGGAACCTGGCCGGTGATGCAGACCAGCGGGATCGAATCCAGCATCGCGTCGGTGAGCCCGGTGACGATGTTGGTCGCGCCGGGGCCCGAGGTGACGAGGACGCAGCCGACCTTGCCGGACGAGCGGGCGTAGCCCTCCGCGGCGTGGACGGCGCCCTGCTCGTGGCGGACGAGGATGTGCTTGACGGCGTTCTGGTGGAAGAGCGCGTCGTAGATCGGAAGTACGGCGCCGCCCGGGTACCCGAACAGCGTGTCGACACCCTGATCCTGGAAGGCCCGGATGACCATCTCGGCCCCGGTCATGACCTCGCCGCCCATGCTCGTCTCCTCGCGCTCTCCGAGGCCACCGCGATCCCATGATCGCCGCCCTGCCCCGTCCTCTCTCCCGGCACCCCCGTCACGCGGGGCGGTCTCCGCCTCGCCCGAAAGTGCCTCTCGCCTCGGTCACCCGTCTGCGCCGATCCCATGCCGCCCTGAAGCGGGCAACAAAAAAGGGCCCCGAGGGACCCTGCATGCGCCACCGCTCGGATCGCGACCCTCGTTCAGGGCCGCCCCGTCGGTGACGCTACCGCTACAATAAGGACCGTCGTCATCGGAAACCCGAAACTGCCCCGCGGCGGCCCCATGATCCGGAACTGGCTCATGGTCGGCGCGCGAAGTGTCGGGCCTCTTAGCGGAGAGCGCGGAGCCGGTCAACGCGTCCGTGCGTGCAATCGCGCTGGTTCCGCGCCGGTTGAGTGCCGGAGCCGCGGCTCACTGCAGCGGCGGCGGGTAGCGGCGCACCCAGCCGCTCGCCGCGTCGTAGGCGGCGCCGAGCTGCAGGCAGGCGAGCTCGCCGTGGTTCGGGCCGACGATCTGGATGCCGGTGGGCAGACCGGCCTCGCCGAAGCCGGCCGGCACGGCGAGCGACGGGAGGCCCGACATCGTCGCGGGGATCGTGATCTGCATCCAGCGGTGGTAGGTGTCCATCGCCCGTCCGCCCACCGTCTCGGGCCAGCGCAGGCCCTTGTCGAACGGGAAGACCTGGGCGCTGGGCATGACCACGTAGTCGTAGGTCTCCATGAAGCGGCGCAGGGTCTCGTACCAGCGGGTGCGCCCCTCCAGCGCCGCGATGATCCGGTCGGCGCCGAGCGCCAGCCCCCGCTCGACCTCCCAGGCCGCCTCCGGCTTCAGCAGGGCCCGGTGGCGGGGCTCGTCGTAGAACGGGCGGAGGTTCGCCGCGACGGTGAAGGCCCGCAGCACCAGCCAGTCCTGCCAGAGGGTCTCCATGTCGTAGCGCGGCATCGCCTCCTCGACGGTGCAGCCGATCTCCGCGAAGGTGGCGAGCGCCGAACGCCCGACGTCGAGCACGCCGGGATCGAACGGGATCTGGCCGCCGCAATCCCCGAGCCACGCGATCCGGGTCCCGCGGAAGTCGCGGGCGAGCGGGCTCGCGAAGGCGGACGGGTCCTGCCGAATGGCGTTCGGGCAGCGCGGGTCGTAGCCCGCCAGCACCGAGAGCATCAGGCCGATATCGCCGGGCGTGCGCCCGATCGCCCCGAGCACGCCGAGGTTCGGGCTGAACACGTCCTTGGCCTCGGCGGGGATCCGGCCCCAGCTCGGGCGCAGGCCGTAGCAGTTGTTGAAGGCCGGCGGGTTGCGCAGGGAGCCGGCATGGTCGCTGCCGTCGGCGACCGGCTGCATCCGCAAGGCGACTGCGACCGCGGCGCCGCCGCTCGACCCGCCCCCGGTCTTGGCCGGATCGTAAGCGTTGCCGGTGGCGCCGTAGACCGGGTTGAAGCTGTGCGAGCCGAGGCCGAACTCGGGGATGTTGGTCTTGCCGATGAAGATCGCCCCGGCGGCGCGCAGGCGCGTCACCATGATCGAGTCGGTGTCGGCGACCCGGTCGGCGAAGATCGGGGAGCCCTGCGTGAACCGCAGGCCGCGGACCGGATCGAGATCCTTCACGGCCAGCGGGAAGCCGTGCAGCGGCCCGACGGCGTCCCCCCGCGCCAGCGCGGCGTCGGCGGCCTCGGCCTCCCGCAGGAGCGCGGCGTCGTCGGCGAGGCCCACGAGGGCGTTCACCTGCGGGTTGATCCTGTGGATGCGTTCCAGATAGGCGCGCATCACCTCGGCGCAGGAGACGACCCGACCGCGAATGGCGGCCGCGAGGTCCACCGCGCCCATGGCGGTGATGCCGTCCTGTCGCGCGTCCTGCATCGTACCACTCCTTCGATCTGGCGGGCTGCAGCGCTACACCGCGATGCGGGATCCGAGACCGTCTTTGCGAGCGCAGCGAAGCAATCCAGCAGCGATACGTCTTGCGAAGTCGCGCGGCCCTGGGTCGCTTCGCGCCGCTCGCGATGACGGTGCGCTGACCTCAGCCTAGGCGGTCACACCACCGACCAGGGCAGCGTCTCCTCGCCGCGAAACACGACGACTGCCGTGTCGTCGACCGCGACCGCCTCTGCGATCCGGCCCGGCCGCCGCTCGAGAGTGACGGTCCCGGCATTCGGCTCCAGCCCGTGGAAGCGGGCGCCGTTGAGCGACGCGAAAGCCTCGAACTTGTCGAGCGCCCCCTCCTCGTCAAAAACCTGCACGTAGGTCTGGAGCGCGGAAGGCCCGCAGAACACGCCGGCGCAGCCGCAAGACGCCTCCTTGGCGCCGCGGACATGCGGGGCCGTGTCAGTGCCGAGGTAGAAGCAGGCCTCGCCCGAGGTCGCGGCCTCGCGCAGGGCCAAACGGTGACGCTCGCGCTTGGCCACCGGCAGGCAATACAGGTGCGGGCGCAGCCCCCCCTGGAAGATGTGCGTCCGGTTGATCACGAGGTGGTGCGGCGTGATCGTCGCCGCGCACCGGCCGCGGTGCTCCCGGACCACGTCGAGGATCTCCGCCGTGGTGGCGTGCTCCACGGTGACCTTCAGCCCCTGGTGGCGAGCGAGCAGCGGGATCAGGCTGCCCTCCATGAAGGCGGCCTCGCGGTCGAAGATGTCGATCTCCGGGTCGGTCGCCTCGCCGTGGATCAGGAGCGGCATGCCGATCCGCTCCATGCGCTCCAGGACGGGGGTGATCCCGACGAGGTCCGTGACGCCCGCGTGCGAGTTCGTGGTCGCGCCGGCCGGGTAGAGCTTCGCAGCGACCCAGACCTTCTCCCGAAATCCGCGCTCGATCTCGTCCGGGTCGGTGTCGTCCCGCAGGTAGCAGGTCATCAGCGGGGTGAAGTCCATGCCGGCGGGCAGGGCTGCCAGGATGCGCTCGCGATAGGCGCTGGCGGCCGCCACCGTGGTCACCGGCGGCACGAGGTTCGGCATGATGATGCCCCGGGCGAACTGCGCCGCCGTGTAGGGCAGCACCGCCTTCAGCATCGCGCCGTCGCGCAGGTGGATGTGCCAGTCGTCCGGCCGCCGGATCGTGATCCGGTCGACGGTCTTCGCGTCCTGGCGCTCGGCGGGGAACAGGTCGGCGACGCTCATCGCGGGATGCCCCTCAGGCCTGGCCGAAGGCGGAGATGCCGCCGTGGGCCGCCGACCATTCCGCCGGCGCGTTGAGGAAGCGCTCGACCTCGGCCAGCGTCTTCGGGTCGAAGGTGCCCATCTCCTTGGCCACCGCCAGCACGTCCCACCACGTGGTGAGATAGTGGAGCTTGATACCGATCTCCTCCATCAGCGCGGCGCTGTCGGGGAAGATGTTGTAGTAGAACAGCACGAAGCAGTGATCGACCTGGGCGCCCGAATCGCGCAGGGCCTTGCAGAAATTGACCTTGCTGCGCCCGTCGGTGGCGAGGTCCTCGACGAGCAGCGTCCGGGCGCCCTCGACGATCTCACCCTCGATCTGGGCGTTGCGGCCGAACCCCTTGGGCTTCTTCCGGATGTACTGCATCGGCAGCATCATCCGGTCGGCGATCCAGGCCGCGAACGGGATGCCGGCGGTCTCGCCGCCGGCGATGTGGGTCAGCTTCTCGTAGCCGATCTCGCGGACGATGGTGGCGGTGGCGAAATCCATCAGCGTCGAGCGCAGGCGCGGGAACGAGATGATCTTCCGGCTGTCGGTGTAGACCGGGCTCGCCCAGCCCGAGGTGAACTTGAACGGCTCGTCCTTGTAGAAGAGCACCGCCTCGATCTCGAGGAACATCTTGGCCGCCTCGCGGGCGATCACTTTCCGGTCGAGGGGCAGGAAGGGGCTGGTCATGCGGCGTGCGCGCTCCGCTCGGGGCGTCCTCCGCCGGTCCGGATGACCGGTCCGGCCGGGAGAACGCGTTGAATAAGGGCCTGACCGCCCTCCTCCGCCCTGTCTCCGCCAGCGTCAACCCTGATCGCGGCGCTATCCGCGCCTCACGCAGGTCTGCCGGCCCGCAGATGCGCGAGGTGCCGGATCGCCAGCGCGTAGCCGTGCGTGCCGAATCCCGCCAGCACGGCCGTGGCCGCGAGCGAGATGTAGGAATGGTGGCGGAAGGCCTCGCGGCGGTGAACGTTCGAGATGTGGCACTCGATCACCGGCACCTCGCAGGTGTTCAGCGCGTCGTGGATGGCGACCGAGGTGTGGGTGTAGGCGCCCGCGTTGATGACGATGCCGGCCGAGCCGACGCGGTACTCGTGGATCGCGTCGATCAGCACGTGCTCGGCGTTGCTCTGGCGGAAATCGACCGCGAGGCCGAGGCCGGCGGCCGTCTCGCGGCACAGGGCCTCGACGTCGGCCAGCGTCTCGCGGCCGTAGATCTCCGGCTGGCGCTTGCCGAGCAGGTTCAGGTTCGGCCCGTTCAGGACCAGGACGGTGTCGTTCATCGTGTGCCTCGCGGGTCGAGAGGTGCGGCAAGCGCCCGCAAGACTCAAGTCCGGGCTGTCATCCGGTCGGAGATGTCCCGCACACGGAGCTGCCGCCCGCGCCGGGCGGTTCAGATCCGGATCCCGCGGCGCTATCCCGGTCGCGGAAGCCCGATGCGGCAGGGAGGACAGGCGAATGGCAGGATCCCGGAGCGACGCGCCCGTGGTGATCGCGGTGGCGATCACCGGCTCGGTGCCGCGCAAGACCGACAACCCGGCCGTTCCGGTCACCGTGCCCGAGCAGATCGAGTCGACGCAGCAGGCCTTCGAGGCCGGCGCCACGCTCTGCCACATCCACGTGCGCAACGACGACGAGTCGCCCTCCTCCGATCCGGACAGGTTCGCCGCCGTGCAGGAGGGGCTGCGCCGGCACTGCCCGGGGATGATCGTGCAGTTCTCGACGGGCGGGCGCGGGCGCGACCCGGCCGCCCGCGGCCTCTCGCTCAAGCACCGGCCCGACATGGCTTCCCTGTCCACCGGCTCGGTGAACTTCCCGACGATCGTCTACGAGAATTCCGCGAGCCTCGTGACCGACCTCGCCGGCCAGATGAAGCAGTACGGCGTCCGTCCCGAGATCGAGATCTTCGACCTCTCGCACCTGCACGGCGCCAAGCGGCTGGTGGAGGCGGGCCTGATCGACGCGCGCCCGCACGTGCAGTTCGTCATGGGCGTCCAGAACGCGATGCCGGCCGAGGAGCACCTCCTCGACATCCTGCTCGCCGAGACCCGGCGGATCCTGCCGGAGGCGACCTGGACGGCGGCCGGGATCGGGCGCAACCAAGCGATCGTGATGGACTGGGCGCTCGCCCGCGGGGCGGACGCGGTCCGCACCGGCCTGGAGGACAACATCCGGGTGACGAAGGACCGCTTGGCGGCGAGCAACGCCGAGCTCGTCGGCCTCGCCGCCGAGGCGGTGGCGCGCCACGGCCGCCGCGTCGCCACGCCCGCGGAGGCCCGCGCCGCCCTGGGCCTGGGTTGAGCGCGCGCGGATGTTGCCGCGGTCGCGCGGTGGAGACGGCACCGGATCCATGCGCCTCACGACACGCACGCCGTCCCGACCGCGATCCCTGATCGTCGGCTGCGCCGCCGCGGCCTGCGCGTTCCTGGTCGTGTCCTCGGAGGCTCCCGGTCAGGCCGGACCGGGATCGGCGGAGGCGCTCGTGAACGGGATCCAGACCATTCGGCGCGGCGACACCGTCACGAAGGTCGACCGGACCGGCAAGGGTGCGGTGCTGTGCATGCGGGGCATCCTGCAGGCGATGCGCGCCGTCGGACAGGCGTGCCACGACGGCGCCGACCCGGACTTCCAGCAGGAATTGCGCGCCGCGCTCGCGCGCATCGATCGGTTCATCGCCGACAACGCCCCGGACAGGGCCGTCCCGTCGCGCGACGGGACGGCGGAACCGGAGCAGCGGCCCGGCGCGGTCTGCGGCCGCGACGCGGAGGCCATGTACGAGGCCCTGCGGACCGGCGGCGCCGCGGGCCTGCGCGCCCAGGTCGACGACCTGCTCTCGATCCCGCGCGAGCCGGTCATGAATCCGTGTCTGTGAGCCGACCGTCGCTGCCGGGAATGCGGGACGGCGCCCGCGCGGCAGCGATCCCGCCCCACCTTCTCACGGCCATCCCGGCGTGCTAACGATCCGCCCGCGCGGGTGTAGCTCAATGGTAGAGCAGCAGCCTTCCAAGCTGAATACCCGGGTTCGATTCCCGGTACCCGCTCCAAGCCCGCCGCGCGCCGCGCCTTCGGGCTCATCCGTCAGATCCCGTCAGGCGACGCCCGTGAAGAAGGTGGCGTAGCCGTCGTCGTTCACCCGGGCGAGATAGGCCCGGTACGGCGCGTAGCCCGGCTCCTCCGGCCCGATCCGCCCGTACCCGTGCGCGCCCGCCTGCTCGGGCAGCAGCGCCAGGGGCGCCGCGGCCGGAGTCAGCTGCGTGCCGCGCCCGGCGTGGAGCGTCGTCAGGACCCCGTACATCTCGCCCTGGATGTTGGGGCGGCACAGCACCGCGAGGCGGTGCTGTCCGTGCCAGTTGGTCACGAGGTAGATCATGCCCGACTGGCTCGGCACGGCGACGCTGCCGGACTGCGCGAAGGGGGCGTCGAGCCGCTCGGCCTCGCGGAACACGAGGCGGGCCGCGTCCGCGTCCCAGGCGATCTCGGTGCGGTAGGCGAAGATCGCGCCCGCCGACCCGAACGAGGGCCGCAGGGTGAGGTAGCGTCCCTCGATCCAGGCGACGCTCTCCCGCGAGTAGGAGCCGAGCTCGTCGGGCGCGTGACGGGCCGCCTCCGGGGCCGGGCGCGCCGTCTCCTGGCGCAGGGACTGGCCCAAGGCTTCCTCCAGGCGGATCGTCGTCGCCAGGGTGAAGGGCCTGCGGCCGGCGAGCGCCTTCTCCAGGGTCGAGATGCTGATCCGGGCCTCCTCGGCCAGCGTCTGCCGCGAGATGCGCCGGCGGGCCAGCGCCTCGCGCACGGTCTGGGCAATGGCGCGGCTCTGCGCCTCGGACAGTTCGATCTCGCTCACAGGCACGGCTCGCACGGGCTTGACCCGCACAGATCCGCACGAAACCGCACATTCGCGCAAGCGCGGCCAAGCTGTCCGTCCACGCCGAGCCGTCAGGAACGCTCCGGCTCCGGGGCCAGCTCGGTCTCGATGATAAGCCTGAGCGGACCGGCCTGCAGCGCCTCCAGGGGCCAGCAGGTGACGAGGTCGAGATGCCGCCCCGGGGCCTGCGGGTCGATGCCCGAGGCGTCCCAGCGGGCCACCCGCGTGCCGGTGACGCGGAAGCGCAGGGTCCGGCCGTCGCGGCCGGTCACCGTGACGGGATCGCCGGGCCCGAGCTGTCCCAGCACCGCGAACTGCGTGTCGCGGTGGGCGGCGATGACCGCGGTGCCGGGCGCGCCGGCCTCCGGGGTGCCGTCCAGGTGGCCGGGGCCGAAGGCCAGGGCCTGGCCGCTCCCGCCCCGCAGCACCACGAAGCTGCGGCCCGCGACGGTGAGCCGAGCGACCGGCTCGGTGTCGGCCCAGGGCCAGGGCCGGGCGGGCCGACCCTCGGCCAGGGTGCGGGCGAAGGCGCGCTCCAGCAGCAGCTGGGCCAGGGCGGCCTTGGCGGGGATCCAGGCGGCCTGCGCCGCGAGCCCGAGCCCCGCGAGGGTGAGGAGGGCCGCGAGGGCCCTCCCCAGTCCGGTCACCGTGCGCCGGCTCATCGCGCGTCCCCGGTCCGCCGGCCGCCGATCGTCAGGCCGGTGCCGAGCAGGAGACCCAGCAGGGCGAGGAGCAGGCCCAGGCCGAGTTGCGCCACGATGCCGGCCCCGGTCCGCGGCAGGTCGACCGCCGCGCCCTCGGCCCGGATCGGCACGATCCGCGCTGCCCCGTCGTCGGCGGGCGTGGCGCCCGGCCGGTCCGTGCTGAACACCTTGGCGAAGTCCCAGCCCGCCGGCAGGTTCAGCGGCAGGTCGGCGGCGACGAGGGGCGTGCCGGGCGCGCGGCGCGGCGTGGCGTCGACGGCCACGAGGCTGGTCAGCCGCGTCGTCAGGCCGTGCTCCAGGGCCAGCGCCAGGATGGCGGCGTCGGCCGCGTCCGCACCGAGGCGCCCCGTGATGCGCGCCGTCTCGGTCTCGCCGATCCGGGACCGCGCCCAGACCTTGGAGATGCCGGCGCCCGCACCCGCCTCGGCGAGGGGGAGCGTCCGGGTCCATGTCCGGCCGCCCACCCGGCCCGAGACGGTCACGGTCCCGCGGGCCGCTTCCTCGGCCGCTCCCGGCAGAAGCGCGGCGAAGACCAGCGGCTCGCCGCGATACAGGTCGGGCAGCGCACCCGGCGTGACCTCGACGCCCGGGACCGAGAAGGTCGCGGTCAGGTCGGTGACGGCGGGGGATTCCAGCTTCTCGTAGAGCGCGCGGGTCCGCTCGCCGACCTGCGCGAGGTCGCGGATCTCGGTGAAGCTGCCGCGTCCGATCTCGGCGGCGTGGCGCATCAGGTGGCCGTTGGGCGCCGAGCCGATGCCGACCATGAACAGGCGCGTGCGCCCGAGATTGGCGTGGATCGCCGCGAAGATCCGCTCCTCGTCGCCGACGGCGCCGTCGGTGAGGAACACGACCTGCCGGACGCGCCCGTCCTCGGGGTGCGGGTCGGCGAGGGCCGCCTTGAGCGGCGCCAGCATCTCGGTGCCGCCGCGGGCTTCCAGAGCGGCGACGAAGGCCTGGGCCTGCGCCAGGGCCTCCGGCGTCGCCGGGACGGGCGCGGGATGCAGCGCGTCCCAGGTGTCGTCGAAGCGGATGACGTTGAAGCGGTCCGACGGGGTCAGGCGGGCGAGACCGGCGAGCAGCCCGGCCTTGGCCTGCCGCATCGAGGCGCCCGACATCGAGCCGGAATTGTCGATGACGAAGGTGACGTCGCGCGCCGGCCGGGCGGCCGCGTCGGTCTCGATCGCCGGCGGGCTCACGGCGGCCAGCAGGTAGGTCCGGCCCGCCACGGTCTCGCGGAACAGGCCGAGGCCGGGCATCCGGCTCGGGACCGGCGCCCAGGTCAGCTCGAGGTCGCGGTCGGCCGGGACGACGCCGTCGGCGAGCGTGACCGTTCGCGCCTCCGGGCCGGTCTCGGTCACGCGGATCGCGTGGGTCGCGCTGCGGACGTCACCGACGGGGAAGCCCGCCTGCAGCCGCACGGTGACGGCGACCGGATTGGTCGGCGACGACAGGGCCGGGTCGAGCACCGGCGGGCTGATCCGGGCGCGATCCGGAACCGGGTCGCGGGCCTCTCCGGCCACGCCGTCGAGGGAGACCGCGTCCACCGGGGCGAGGGCGGGATTGTAGCGGGGCGCGACCACCAGGGGCAGGCGCAGCGTCCGCGTCTCGCCCGAGACGGGGATCGTCTGCTGATAAGTGATCTGGACCACCACCGTCTCGCCGGGGCCGATATTGGCGACCGCGTTGGTGAAGACGTTGGGCCGCTCCTGCGCGGTCAGCGCCGCCGACTGCCCGGCCGCCTTCGCGGCCTCGTAGGCGCGCTTGGCCGCCGCCCGCTCGCGGATGTCGGCGACGATCACGCGGGAGCCGACGACGAGCTTCATCCCGTCGACGGCCGCGTCCTCCGGCAGGGGGTACAGGTATGTGCCCTCGACCCAGTCCGCCGTGACGTTGCGGAAGGCCTGGGTGACGGTGGCCCGGGCGGTCGGGCCGCTGACGTCGACGCTGATGTCGGTCGCCAGTTGGACGGCCTCGACCGGCGCGGTGCCGGCCGGCCCGCGCAGCGTGAGGCCACCCCGGTCTCGGGCCGGCGCCGCGTGGGCCGAGGCCAGCATGATGAGCAGCGCCAGCAGCGCGAGGAAGAGCGGTGACAGCGCGGCGTTGCGGGGGGGCTCGACCGCGGATCGTGGAGCGAAGAACGGCATCGGGGAAACCTCCTGCGCCGGCGGATCGATGCCGGCTCGCCGCTGAAGCTCCCGCGCCGGCCCCTCCGTCGCCACGAGAAGCTTCGCCCTTTTCCAGGCTCGGACCGCACCGGCCGGCCGTGCCCGGGCGGATCTGTGCGGAGCCGGTGCGGAGCTGTGCGTCCCGCGGCGCTTCCCGGCGAATCCGCTCTCCGCTTGACATATGCGCAATCTGCATCTTAGTTATGCTCAACTTGAGCAGAACAGGCCGATGACCGAGTCCGAGTTCCTGGCAGGCTACGATCCTGCGGCCTACGAGCGGCCCGCCCTGGCGGTCGATCTCGTCTTGCTGGGGATCCGGGCGGGCCGGCTCGCCGCCCTCCTGCTGCGGCGGGGCCAGCAGCCGCAGGCGGGCCTCTGGGCCCTGCCGGGCGGGTTCGTGGGCATCGCCGAGACCCTCGACGCCGCCGCGGAGCGCGTCCTGCGCGACAAGGCCGGCATCGGGCGGGCGCGGCTCGAGCAGCTCTACACCTTCGGTGCCGTTGATCGGGATCCGCGGATGCGGATCGTCTCGGTGGCCTACCTGGCGCTTTTGCCGGGGGCGGCCTTCGCCGAGGCCCTGGCGGGCGGTGCCGGGCTCGCCGCGGCAGCGCTGGTCGTGCCCTGGGCGGGCGAGGCCGGCGGCCCGGTCTCGGCCGAGGCGGAGGACGGCGCCCCCCTCGCCCTCGCCTTCGACCACGCCGACATCCTCGCGCTCGCCGTGAAGCGGCTGCGCGGCAAGCTCGACTACACGGATGTCGGCTTCGCGCTGCTCCCGGAGCACTTCACCCTCCGACAGCTCCAGGACGTGCACGCGGCGATCCGCGGCGCGCCCCTCAACAAATCCGCCTTCCGGCGCCGCATGCGCGACCGGGGCTGGATCGCGCCGACGGGCGCCCGCGAGGCCGGGACGGCGTTCCGCCCCGCCGAACTCTTCCGCTTCGACAGGTCAGGCCAGTTCTAAGCCTTTGTTTCAACGTGCTCTCTTGAGCCGAACCGGTATCCACTTCGGCGGAGAGCGCTTCGAGGAGCCCATCATGGCTACGGTCCGCAACATCGGTGTCATTGCCCAGCTTCGGAGCGAGGCGAGCAGCCACATCATCCGCTTCCGCAACGGCCGGGTCCGGCAGAGCGGGCGGGGTCTGGTCTTCTGGTTCCGGCCCGAGACCGCCAGTATCAGCGAGGTGCCGGTGGACGACCGCGAGATGACGCTCTTCGTCCGCGGCCGCAGCCGGGACTTCCAGACCGTCGTGGTCCAGGGGACGATCGGCTGGCACGTCGTCGATCCGGAGCTGCTGGCGAGCCGCGTCGACTTCTCGATCGACCTCCGAACCGGGCGCCTGCAGGGCGAGCCGATCGAGCGGATCGAGGCGCGCCTCGGCGGCATCGCCAGCCAGGCGGCGCTCCAGTATCTCGGGGCGAGCCCGATCGGCGCCCTCCTCGACGCGGGTCCGGAGCCGCTGCGCGCCGTGCTGGAACGGGTGCTGTCCGACGCCCCGGCGCTGGCCGAGATCGGCGTCGCGGCGGTGTCGGTGCGGCTCACCAACCTCGCGCCGACCAGCGAGCTGGAGCGCGCCCTGCAGACGCCGACCTTCGAGGCCCTGCAGCAGAAGGCCGACGAGGCGACCTTCGCCCGGCGCGCCCTCGCGGTCGAGAAGGAGCGCGCCATCGCGGAGAACGAGCTCGCGACCAAGACCGAGCTGGCCCGGCGCGAGACCGTGCTGATCGCGCAGGAAGCCGAGAACGCCCGCGACCGCGCCGCCGGCGTCGCGGAGGCGCGGGGCCTGGAGGCGGCCGCGGAGGCCGAGCGGATCCGGCTCGTCGAGGGCGCCCGGGCCGAGGCGGAGCAGCGCCGCGCCGCCGTCTACCGGGACATGCCGCCCGCCGTCCTGCTCGGGCTGGCGGCCCGGGAACTCGCCGGCAAGCTGGAGACGATCGAGCACGTCAACGTCACGCCCGACCTGCTGGCGGCCGTCCTCGGCGAGTTCCGGGGCGCGCTGTCCCCGCGGCTCGCGCCGCGCTGAGGAGGTCCGCCGTGCCGGCCATCACCCCCCGCGTGGTCTTCGTCATCCGCGACACGGACTACGAGTTGCTCATCGCCCGGCACGCGACCCGCGGCCAGGTCCGGTTCTTCCTGGAGAGCCGGGGCCAGACGCTCGCCGAGGTCGAGGCGCGCCACGCGCAGTTCCAGGCTGTGCTCGCCGAGGCCCGGTCAGCCGTGCCGCTGGACTGGCGGCAAGCCCTGGTGCGGCGCCCCGACCTCGACCGCTTCCTGTTCGCCCCCGAGGACGTGGTCGTGGCCGTGGGGCAGGACGGGCTCGTGGCCAACGTCGCCAAGTACCTCGACGGGCAGCCGGTGGTCGGCGTCAACCCGGCGCCCGACCTCTACGACGGCGTGCTGGCCCGGGCGCGGGTCGAGGCCCTGCGCGCCCTGCTGCCCGCCAGCGCGGCCGGCGCCGCCCCCCTCCAGCGGCGCACCATGGTGCAGGCGACCTTCGACGGCGGCGAGCGGCTGCTCGCCCTGAACGAGATCTTCGTCGGCCATCGCAGCCACCAATCGGCGCGCTACCGCATCGACGACGGGGCGCGGGCGGAGGACCACTCGTCGAGCGGGCTGATCGTGGCGTCGGGCACCGGCCTGACCGGCTGGGCGCGCTCGATCAGCGAGGCGACGCACCTCACCGTGGAGGTCGGCATCGAGGAGGCGGCCTTCGGCTACTGGGTGCGCGAGCCGTTCCCGAGCGTCGCCACCGGCACCGACCTCCGCGGCGGCAAGTTCGCCGGATCGCCCCTCACCGTGGTGTCGCGGATGAACGAGGGCGGCGTGGTGTTCTCGGACGGGATCGAGCAGGATTTCGTGGCCTTCGACTGGGGGCGGCGGGTGAGCCTCGCCCCGGCCGACCGCACCTTCAACCTCGTGGCCGCGTAGCGCGGCGCCGACCGGGCGCCCGACGACCGCCTGTGCGCGAGGCTCGGGATGCTGCCCGAGGCCTCGCTCCGCGCGTTCTTCGTCCGCGTGGGACCGGCATTGACCGAAGTGCCAGGCTGAACACGCCGGCGGCAGACAGCCGCTTTCGCGGGCGTCGAACCGGTCGATGCGACACCTCCGTCATCACGAGCGCAGCGAAGTGACCCAGGGCAGCGCGACGTCCGGAGGCCTGGCGCGGCTGGATTGCTTCGCTCCGCTCGCAAGGACGGGACGGTACAGGTCTCCGACAGTGCCGACGGGCGAGGCGCGCCGCCAACACCGCAGATTCTCGCGTCTGGCACGCTTCTTGGTTCATCGTCACCAGCGCAGCGTCGCCCCGGCGGCGGCTAGAGGTTGGCGTGCCGTCGATGTGGTGAGGTGCCGGGCGACCGGATCTCCGCGACTGCCTTGAGCCTGTCCCGAGCTCCGATCCCTCCGTTTCAGCACCGGCACGCGCCGTCCGGCGGATCGCGCGATCCGCCCTCTGAGGAGAGTCGATATGTGCGACCGTCACGGCGATTATCGCGTCCCGGATCTCACGCGGTTCAAGCCCAGCCGCAGGCGCTTCCTCGGCGGGACCGCCGCCGCGCTGACCCTGGCGGTGGGCCCGGGCCTGACTGGCCCGGCCGCGGCGGCCACCGGCATCCGCGCGACCCACGGCACCGGCTTCTGCAACCTCAACTTCTTCCTGGCCGAGGCGATGCAGCTCGCCAAGGATGACGGGCTGACGATCGACTTCGTCAACACGCCGACCTTCTCGGATCAGGTCACCTTCCTCGGCATGGGCCAGGTCGATGCCGGCGTGATGCCCTACACGAGCTTCATGGCCCTCTACGACGCGGGCGCCCCGGTGAAGATCGTGGCCGGCGGCGGCATCGAGGGCTGCGTGCTGGTCGCCCAGCCGGGCCTCGACAGCCCGGAGAAGCTCAAGGGCAAGACGCTCGGCACCTTCCAGCTCGATACGCTGGAGGTGCTGCCCTACGACTGGCTGAAGAAGAACGGCGTCGCCTTCAAGGACATCACGGTCCGTTACATGGGCTCGACCCCGGAGGCCGTGGAGGCGTTCCGCGCCGGGGCGCTGGACATCATCTCGACGATCGAGCCCTACGGCACGGCCCTGCTCACCGACGTGAAGGGCGCGGTGAAGCTCTCCGACGGGACCGACATCTACGGCAAGGGCTACACCGACTGCGTGCTGGCGGTCCGCAACGAGCTGATCGCCAAGAACCCGGCCGCCGTGAAGGCCCTGATCAAGGGCATGATGAAGGCCCAGGCGCTGGCAGAGGGCGACCCCCAGGCCGCCCTGAACAAGCTCGTCGGCTCCTACTACAAGACCTCGATGAGCAACGCCCAGCTCGCCATGGGCCGGCAGCCCTCGGTGGTGGACGCCCGCAACCAGACGCAGTTCATCCTCGACCGGACCGATTCCGTGGCCGAGATGGGCTACATCAAGAAGAAGCCCGGCCGCGACGCGATCGACTGGACCCTGCTGGAGCAGGTCATCGCCGAGAACCCGGACCTCTATGGCAAGCTCAAGCTGAAGTCGGCCTGAGCGGATGGCCGTCGATCTCGCCCGCGCCGCCGTCCCGCACGTCCGGCCGCGCCTCCCGTTCGGCCAGCGCCTCGCGCTGCCCGACGGGCTCGTCCCGCTCCTGCAGCGGACCGGCTGGATGCTGGTCTCGGTCGGCTGCTTCGCCGGTCTCTGGGAGCTGCTCTGGGCGCTCGGCATCGCCGACGCCAAGCTCCTGCCGCCGCCGCACATCTTCCTCGGCAACCTCGCCGAGCAGGCGCGCTTCTTCAACACCGCGCAGCGCTGGCAGATCGGCACCGGGATGAATACCGGCCCGAGCCCCGCCATGGCGGTGCTGATCACGGTGCTCGCCTCTACCGGCCGCGTGCTGGCGGGCCTCGCCCTGGCGGCCTCCCTGTCGATCCTGGTCGGCGTCGGGATCCGCTACTTCAAGCTGTTCGAGCGTCTGACCCTGCCGACCATCACGCTCCTGGCGCCGGTCTCGCCGATCGCGTGGCTGCCGGTAGCGATCTTCATGTTCGGGATCGGCAACGCCCCGGCGATCTTCATGGTGTTCATCGCCCTGTTCTTCACGATGGTGCTCTCGACCATCCAGCAGATCGACGGGGTCAACCGGAACTACATCAACGTCGCCCGGACCATGGGGGCGACGAAGCGCCAGATCTACGCCGGGGTGATCGTGCCGGCGATCCTGCCGGGCCTGCTCGCGGTGCTGCGCCTCAACCTGTTCGGCGCCTGGATGGTGGTGCTCGTCGCCGAGGCGACGGGCGTCGGCTACGGGCTCGGGCAGGTGATCATGCTGGCGCGCAACACCTTCAACCCGTCGCTGGTGTTCTTCACCATCACGCTGATCGGCCTGCTCGGCTTCGCCTTCGACCTGCTGTTCCGGCTGGTCCAGCGGCGGCTGCTGTACTGGCTGCCGCGCGACACGGGGGCCTCCCTTGGTCTCTGATCCCCGCTCCGACGATGCTGTCTCGTGCCGCGGCGTCGCCAAGGTCTGGGCGGCCGGCACCGCCCGCGCCCACGAGGCGCTGCGCGACATCGACCTAACCGTGCGGCCCGGCGAGTTCGTGGTGTTCCTCGGCCCCTCGGGCTGCGGGAAGAGCACGCTGCTCTACCTGATCGCCGGGCTCGAACCCGCCTCCGGGGGCGAACTCCTGGCCTTCGGCGAACCCGTCACCGGTCCGTCGCCGGAGCGCAGCCTGATCTTCCAGGAGACCTCGCTGCTGCCCTGGCTCAGCGTCTGGCAGAACGTCAGCTTCGGCCTGTCGCTGAAGGGCGTGCCGGAGGCCGAGCGCCGGAGCGTCGCCCGGGCGGCGCTCCAGCGCGTCGGCCTCGCCGAGGCCTTCGACAAGCGGCCGGACGAGCTGTCCGGCGGCATGCGCCAGCGCGTGGCGGTGGCGCGGGCGCTGGCCATGCGCCCGAAGGTGCTGCTGATGGACGAGCCCTTCGCGGCGCTCGACGTCCAGACCCGCCAGAAGATGCAGGACTTCCTGCTCGACGTCTGGCGCGACAGCGGCGCCTCGGTGCTGTTCGTGACCCACCACATCGACGAGGCGGTGGCGCTCGCCGACCGGGTGGTGGTGTTCACCGCCCGCCCCGGGCGGATCAAGACGATCGTCCGCAACGACCTCGCCCGCCCGCGCGACCCGTTCTCGCCCGAGGCGGAGACCTTGCGGCGGCACCTCACCGAGCTCCTGCGCGACGAGGTCGACCGGGCCTTCGCCGAGCAGGAAGCGCTCGTCTGATCCCCTCCCCCAACACGGACACGACCATGGCCACATCGCTGATCCGCAGCCGGCGGATGATCACCCGTACCCTCGACCACGATCGCTGGGAGGAGATCGCCGACGGCGCGGTTCTTCAGAAGGACGGCGTCATCGCCGCGGTCGGCACCTACGCGGACCTGCACGCCCGCTACCCCGACGCACCCGTGATTGGCTCCGGCCGCGAGATCCTGCTGCCGGGCTTCGTCAACGGCCACCATCATGTCGGCCTGACGCCGGTGCAGCTCGGCTCCCCCGACATGCCCCTGGAGCTGTGGTTCGTCACCCGCATGGTGGCACGCAACCTGAACCTCTACCTCGACACCCTGTACTCGGCCTTCGAGATGGTCGGCTCCGGGATCACCACGGTCCAGCACATCCACGGCTGGATGCCCGGCAGCCTGGAGGAGGTCGAGGCGCGCTCCAACGAGGTGCTGCGCGCCTATCGCGACATCGGCATGCGGGTCTCGTACTGCTTCGCGGTCCGCGACCAGAACCGCCTCGTCTACCAGGCCGACATGGACTTCGTGGCGAGCCTGCCGGCGCCGCTGCAGGACCCGATGAAGCGCTGGTTCGAGCGCTTCCAGATGTCCCTGGAGGACAATTTCTCGCTCTTCCGCAGCCTGCATGCCGGTCAGGAGGGCGCGTCGCGGGCGAAGGTCCAGCTCGCGCCCGCCAACCTGCACTGGTGCTCGGACGCGGCCCTCGAGGGCTTGGCCGGCCTGTCCGAATCCTACGACGTGCCGATGCACATGCACCTCGTCGAGACCGCCTACCAGAAGGCCTACGCGGAGAAGCGCGGCGGCGGGACCGCGGTCGAGTATCTCGACCGGTTCGGCATGCTGGGGCCCCGCCTGACGCTCGGCCACGGGGTCTGGCTCAACGAGTCCGACATCGACCGGGTGGCGGCGACCGGCACCTGCATCTGCCACAACTGTTCCTCGAACTTCCGGCTGCGCTCCGGCGTGGCGGCGCTTAACCGGTTCGAGGCGAAGGGGATCAACACGGCGATCGGCCTCGACGAGGCGGGCATCAACGACGACCGCGACATGCTGCAGGAGATGCGCCTCGTGCTGCGCGCCCACCGGGTGCCCGGCATGGACGAGGCCGACGTGCCGAGCATGGCGCAGGTGCTGCGCATGGCGACCGTCGGAGGCGCCCGCACCACCCCCTACGGCGACAGCCTCGGCACGATCGAGGTCGGCAAGGGCGCCGACATGGTCCTGATCGACTGGGACCAGATCGCCTACCCGTATCTCGACCCGGAGACGCCGCTCCTCGACGCGGTGATCCAGCGGGCCAAGACCGGCGGCGTCACCGCGGTTCTGTGCGAGGGTGAGGTGCTCTACGCGGACGGCCGCTTCACCCGGGTCGACCGCGACGCCGCCCTGAAGGCGCTCCACGACGACCTGTCGCGGGCGCTCTCGGATGACGAGGTCGAGCGGCGCCAGCTGTCGAAGGCGCTGCTCCCCCACGCGCGGCGCTTCTACGCCGACTACATCGACCCGTCGCGGCACGAGCCGTTCTACCGCCCGAGCTCGCGCGTCTGACGGCGCGGGCCCGGGCCGGGCCTCAGCGGACCAGGCAGGGCTTCTTGTTGTCGAAGGTCCAGCCGGGGATCAGGAACTGCATGGCGGCCGCGTCGTCGCGGGCGCCGAGGCCGTGGTCGCGGTAGAGGGCGTGGGCCTCCTCCACCGCCGACATGTCGAGCTCGATGCCGAGGCCCGGCCGCTCCGGCACCCGCACGAGGCCGCCGCGGATCGCCAGCGGCTCCCTGGTCAGGCGCTCGCCGTCCTGCCAGATCCAGTGGGTGTCGATCGCCGTGACGTTGCCGGGCGCCGCCGCGGCCACGTGGGTGAACATGGCGAGCGACACGTCGAAGTGGTTGTTCGAGTGCGAGCCCCAGGTCAGGCCGTGGTCGCGGCACAGCTGGGCCACCCGGACCGAGCCGGCGAGCGTCCAGAAATGCGGGTCGGCCAGCGGGATGTCGACGGCGCCGAGCTGGATCGCGTGGTTCATCTGGCGCCAGTCGGTGGCGATCATGTTGGTGGCGGTGGGCAGGCCGGTGGCGCGGCGGAACTCGGCCATGATCTCGCGGCCCGAGAAGCCGCCCTCGGCGCCGCAGGGGTCCTCAGCGTAGGCGAGGACGTGGCCCTGGCCCTTGCAAAGGCGGATCGCCTCCGCGAGGGACCACGCGCCGTTCGGGTCGAGCGTCACGCGGGCCTTGGGGAAGCGCTCGTGGATCGCGGTGACGGCGGCGATCTCCTCCTCGCCGCGCAGGACGCCGCCCTTCAGCTTGAAGTCGTTGAAGCCGTACTGGTCGTAGGCGCCCTCGGCGAGCCGGGCCACGGCCTCGGGGGTCAGCGCCTCCTCGTCGCGCAGGCGGAACCAGCCGTCGCGGGCCGTCGGCGCCCGGTAGCCGAGATCCGTGCGGGTGCGGTCGCCGACGTAGAACAGGTAGCCGAGCATCTCGACGGCGTCGCGCTGCTGGCCCTCGCCCAGGAGCGCGGCCACCGGCACGTCGAGGTACTGGCCGAGCAGGTCGAGGAAGGCGGATTCGACGGCCGTGACCGCGTGGATGGTGATGCGCAGGTCGAAGGTCTGCA
Source organism: Methylobacterium sp. D53M (assembly GCF_053345625.1). NCBI lineage: Bacteria > Pseudomonadati > Pseudomonadota > Alphaproteobacteria > Hyphomicrobiales > Methylobacteriaceae > Methylobacterium > Methylobacterium sp. D53M. Next base: position 367,898 of record NZ_JBKFAL010000002.1, on the reverse strand, counting down.
GGCCGCGCCCGCCGACGTCGCGGTCGGCGAAGCGCGTGCGCATGGCGTTGAGCACCGCGTTCCAGGCGCCGAGCGGCTGCCCGACGACGAGGTCCCGGGCATCCTCCAGGGTCTTGCGGATGCCCTCGCCGCCGGGGACCTCGCCGAGGCCGGTGGCGCCGGTGGAGTCGGTCAGGATCACGAGGTTGCGGGTGAAGTACGGGCCGTGCGCGCCCGAGAGGTTGAGCAGCATGCTGTCGTGGCCGGCCACCGGCACGACCTTCATGGCGGTCACGGTCGGCGTGTGGCAGGCGGCGTGGCGACTGTCGTTCAGCATGGCGTCCTCCTCGGGGGCCCCCGGCCGGTCTGCGCCGGGCGCGAGGCGGGATCGTTGCGGGGCCGGACCGGCCGGGGCCGGTCCGGCGTGCGGGTCAGTGGGCCTTGAGCTCGACGCGGCGGATCTCGCCGACCACCACGAGGTAGCAGAAGCAGGCGACGAGGGCGTTCAGGCCGACGAAGACCAGGGCGCCGTTGAACGATCCCGTGCTCTGGACGATGTAGCCGATCGCGATCGGCGTGGTGATGCCGGCGGTGTTGCCGAAGGTGTTGAACAGGCCGCCCGAGAGGCCGCCGCTCTCCCGGGGCGAGGTGTCGGCGACGACCGCCCAGCCGAGCGCGCCGATGCCCTTGCCGAAGAAGGCGAGCGCCATCAGGCCGACCACCAGGGCGTCCGCCTGGACGTAGTTGCAGCCGATGATGCTCATCGACAGCAGCATGCCGCCGACGATCGGGATCTTGCGGGCCGCCGTCAGCGAGAAGCCGCGGCGCAGGAGCATGTCGGAGATCACGCCCCCGAGGATGCCGCCGATGAAACCGCAGAGCGCCGGCAGCACCGCCGCGAAGCCGGCCTGCAGGATCGACAGGCCGCGCTCCTTGACGAGGTAGACCGGGAACCACGTCAGGAAGAAGTAGGTCAGCACGGTGATGCAGTACTGGCCGATATAGATGCCGAGCAGCATCCGGTTGGCGAGCAGCTGGCGCAGCGTCCGGCCGGCATCGCCCTGCTTGCTCCGGCTCTGGCCGTCCATGTCGAGCAGGGCGCCGCCGGCCTCGATGTAGTCCCGCTCCGCCTGGTTCATCGACGGGTGGTTCTTCGGGCTGTCGACCACGCGCAGCCAGAGGACCGCGAAAGCGATGCCGAGCAGGCCCATGCTGGTGAAGACGTGGTGCCAGCCGAAATTGTGGACGATCCACGCCATCAGCGGCGTGAACAGCACCGTGGCGAAGTACTGCGCCGAGTTGAAGAACGCCGAGGCCATGCCGCGCTCGCGGGTCGGGAACCACGCGGCGACGATCCGGGCGTTGGCGGGGAAGACCGGCGCCTCGGTGAGGCCGACGGCGAGCCGCAGGGCGAAGAGCAGCACCACGGCGGTCAGGCCGGTGAAGAAGCCGACGGCGCCCTGGACCAGCGTGAAGGCCGACCAGAGGGCGACGGCGGCAGCGTAGACCCACTTGACACTGTAGCGGTCGAGGAGCCAGCCGCCCGGGATCTGGGCGAGGACGTAGGACCACGCGAAGGCCGAGAAGACGTAGCCCATCTGGACCGGCGAGAGGCCGAGTTCCTTGGCCATGTCGGGGCCGGCAATCGAGATGGTCGCGCGGTCGGCGTAGTTGATGGTGGTCGCGGCGAACAGCATCGCGACGATCAGCAGGCGGACGCGGGTGCGGCGACCCGCGTCGGCGGCGGCGAGCAGGGTGCTCGGCGCGCCGGTCGAACTGGCACTCATGGACGTTCTCCCTGGCTCTCTGCCGCCCGGTTGATCCAGGAAGCGGGTCGTGGCCGCCGTTGGCTCGGCGGGTCTGTCTTGGGTGTCGAGGCGGGGGCTCAGCGGCGGTCGCCGATCAGGGCCGTCAGCTCGGCGCGCTCGGCCGCGTCGAGTTCGGTCAGCGGCGGCCGGACCGGGCCGGCGTGGCGGCCGACGGCGCTCATGCCCGCCTTGACGATCGAGACCGCGTAGCCGCGCTTGCGGTTGCGGATCGCGATGTAGGGGAGGACGAAGTCGCGCAGCTCCCGGTAGACCGCGTCGCGGTCCCGGCGGCGGACGCTGTCATAAAAGGACAGCGCCCATTCGGGCAGGAAGTTGAAGATCGCCGAGGAGTAGGTGGTGACGCCCATCTCCAGGTACGGCAGCGCGAAGGTCTCGGCGGTGGGCAGGCCGCCGACATAGGTCAGGCGGTCGCCCAGAGCGGCGTAGACCCGGGTCATCAGCTCGACGTCGCCGACGCCGTCCTTGAAGCCGACGAGATTCGGGCAGCGCTCGCACAGGCCGGCGAGCGTCTGCTCGTTGAGCTGGGCGTTGGCGCGATTGTAGACGATGACCCCGAGGGAGGTCGCCCGGCAGACCGCCTCGATATGGGCGGCGAGACCGGCCTGCTCGGAGCCGACGAGGTAGGGCGGCAGCAGCAGGATCCCGTCCGCGCCGGCGGCCTCGGCGGCCCGGGCCATCTCGACCGCCAGGGCGGTACCCTGGCCGGCGGGGGCGATGACCGGGGTCCGGCCGTGGGTCTCCTCGACGGCGGCGCGCAGGACGCGGTCGATCTCGGCGGGCGTCAGCGAGAAGAACTCGCCGGTGCCGCCGGCGGCGAACAGGCCCGACACCCTGTAGTCGGCCAGCCGCCCGAGATTGTCCCGGTAGGCGGTCTCGTCGAAGCTGAGATCGTCGCGGAAATGCGTGACCGGGAAGGACAGCAGGCCGGAGCCCAGCACGCGCGCCATCTCGGCCGGGGTCATGCTCGCCATCGATTCTCTCCCTGGAACGCACCGTTCGGTGTCGCGTCCGGGGTTAGGCGCCGGCGTTAAATGCGTCCAACGTTGATTTTGGCTGGATTATCCCGGATCCTGCATCAATGTTCGATCTCGGCCATGCCCGCAGCTTCGTCGCCGTCGCCGAGGAGATGCATTTCGGCCGGGCCGCGGCCCGGCTGCACCTGACCCAGTCGCCCCTGTCGCGGCAGATCCAGATGCTGGAGCAGACGCTGGGCGTGACGCTGCTGGAGCGGACCACCCGGGCGGTGCGCCTGACCCCGGCGGGCCGCACCTTCCTGGCCGAGGCCTACCGGGTGCTGGCGGCGGCCGAGAACGCCGCGCGCATTACGCGCCGCGCCGCGCGGGGCGAGAGCGGGGTGCTGCGCCTCAGCTTCACCGCCGCTTCGGCCTACCGGACGCTGCCGCAGGTCGTCGCCCATGTCCGCCGGACGCTGCCCGAGGTCGACCTCGTGCTGGAGGAGATGGTCTCGGACGAGCAGATCCTGGCGCTGGGCGAGAACCGCACCGATCTCGCGATCCTGCGGCCGGCCCCAGTCCTGCAGGATCCGAAATCCGCGATCGCCACAGCGCCGCTGGCGCGCGAGCGGCTCCTGCTCGCGGTCCCGCGCGGGCACCGCCTCGCGGCGGCGCGCGCCCCGACCCTGCGGGACCTCGACGGCGAGGCCTTCGTGACGTGGTCACCCCGGGGCGGGCGCTACTTCATCGACCTGCTCGACCGGCTGTTCGAGGCGGGGGGCGTGCAGCCGCGGATCGTGCAGCGGGTGAACCAGGTCCACGCGATGCTGGCCCTCGTCGGCGCCGGCATCGGCGTCGCGCTGGTGCCGGGCAGCGCCCGGGGCAACAGCATGGCCGACATCCGGCTCCGGCCCATCGCCCTGCCGGCCACGACCGGGCCGGAGCTGTGGCTCGCGTGGCGCAGCGACAACGCCAATCCCTGCCTGCCCTCGGTGCGGGCGGCGGCGCTGGAGACCGGCGAGGCGTGACCGCCGGCGCCGGCCTGGAAAGTCGGTGCGGCCGGCGATAGGCTGCGCGCTCGCCCCGCTTCCGGTCGCGCAGCCGGCCGGGGCCGCCCCTCCCGGATCAGGCAGGCACCATGAGAGTTTCGGCCGACCTCTGCATCGTGCCGATGGGCGTCGGCCCGTCGGTCTCGCCCTACGTCCGCGAGCTCAAGGGGATCATCGAGTCGAGCGGGCTCACCGCCACGATGCATCCCAACGGCACGAACATCGAGGGCGAGCTGTCGGAGATCTGCGCGCTGGCGGAGCGGTGCGAGGCGAGGCTCGCCGAGCTCGGCGTCCAGCGGACCTTCTTCACGCTGATCTTCTCGACGCGCCGCGACAAGGACCAGTCGATGGCCGACAAGCTCGCCGCGGTCTCCTGACCGCGACCGCCGCGGCGCGTCATCCCGGGGTCGTTCTCCGAACCCGCGCCGAATGAGGTGCAGGTCCCCGCTCGTGCGGGAGAGGGGGCGCGTCGCGGCTGGCTCGACCGGTGACGCGTCCTCCGGACCGTCGCGACGCGACCGGGAAAAGCCCTAGCCGTGGCAGGCGCAGCCGGCGTGCTCGCAGCCGGCGTGATCCTTGTGGCCGTTCGCGCAGTCGTCGCAGCAATAGGCCTTGCCGTCCCGCGACACGGCCTTGGCGACCGGGATCACGCAGACGCAGTCCTGGCAGGCGCACTTCACCATCTCGACGTCGACGCTGGCCATGATTTCCTCCTCCGGCGGGACAGTCCGCATGTTGACGTTAGAGCCGCTGCGGCGGAGAGGAAACCCTTCTCCGGGCGCGGTGACGCGCCCGTGATCCCATTCGCCCGCTCGCGCGTTCCCCCGGTCCGGTGCTCGCTGCGCCGGGTGGAGGGCGCCATGGCCGATCAGAACACCGACGACGTCCGGATCGAGCCCTATGACGGGCCTGCGGGCGGCTGGGGCTCGGCCCGCTCCCTCGTCGAGATCCTGACCCGCGAGGGCGTACCGGTCACCGGGTCGGCGATGCTGCTCAAGCAGAACAAGCCGGACGGCTACATGTGCACCTCCTGCGCCTGGGCGAAGCCCGCCAAGCCGCTGGCGTTCGAGTATTGCGAGAACGGCGCCAAGGCGACCGCCTGGGAGCAGACGCGCCGCCGCGCGACGCCGGACTTCTTCGCCGCGCACACGGTGACGGAGCTCCTCGGCTGGAGCGACTACGCCCTGGAGGAGCAGGGCCGCCTGACCCACCCGATGCGCTACGACCCGGCGACGGATCGCTACCGGCCCGTCGCCTGGGCGGAGGCTCTGGCCGAGATCGGCCGGGAGTTGAAGGACCTGCACGCGCAGGACCCGCGATCGGTGGTGTTCTACGCCTCGGGCCGGGCGTCGCTCGAGACGAGCTACATGTGGGCCCTGCTCGCGCGCCTCTACGGCAACAACAACCTGCCGGACTCCTCCAACATGTGCCACGAGCCGACCTCGGTGGCGCTGCCGCAGTCGATCGGCGCGCCGGTCGGCACGGTGCTGCTGGAGGATTTCGAGACCACAGACCTGATCTTCTTCTTCGGCCAGAACGTCGGGTCAAACTCGCCGCGGATGCTGCACCCGCTCCAGGAGGCGCGGCGCCGGGGCGCGCAGATCATCACCTTCAACCCGCTGCGCGAGCGCGGGCTGGAGCGCTTCACCGACCCGCAATCGCCGGTCGAGATGCTCACCCGCTCGTCCACGAAGATCTCGACGCAGTACCATCAGGTGAAGGCCGGCGGCGACCTCGCGGCGCTCACCGGGCTGTGCAAGGCGCTGATCGCCCTCGACCGGGCCGCGGAGGCCGCCGGCCGGCCGCGGGTGCTCGACCACGCCTTCATCGCCGAGCACACCCACGGCTTCGAGACCTTCGTCGCCTTCTGTAACGGTCAGGACTGGGCCGCGCTGGAGCGGCGTTCCGGCCTCACCCGGGCTGCCCTGGAGGCCGCCGCCGGAGTCTACGCCCGCGCGAAGGCGGTGATCGGCATCTACGGGATGGGCCTGACCCAGCACCGCAAGGGCACCGAGACCGTCCGGATGCTCGTGAACCTGCTGCTGCTGCGCGGCAATATCGGGAAGCCCGGAGCCGGGATCTGCCCGGTGCGGGGCCACTCGAACGTGCAGGGCCAGCGCACCGTCGGCATCACCGAGAAGCCGGAGCTGGCGCCGCTGGACAAACTGCGGGAACTCTACGGCTTCGAGCCGCCGCGGGAGAAGGGCCTCAACACCGTCGAGACCTGCGAGGGCGTCCTCGACGGGCGTGTGAAGGCGTTCATCGGGCTCGGCGGCAACTTCCTGCGGGCCGTGCCCGACACCGCCCGGATGGAACCGGCCTGGCGGCGGCAGCGGTTCACCGTGCAGATCTCGACCAAGCTCAACCGCTCGCACCTCGTGAACGGCGCCGTCGCTTACATCCTGCCCTGCCTCGGGCGGATCGAGATCGACCGGCAGGCGAGCGGCCCGCAGGCCGTGTCGATGGAGAGCTCCACCGCCCAGTTCCACGGCTCGCGGGGCGTGGCCGACCCGGTCGGGCCGCACCTGCGCTCCGAGCCCTGGATCGTGGCGGAGATCGCCAAGGCGACCCTGCCGCCCAATCCCCGCATCGACTGGGATGCTTGGGTCGCCGACTACGCCCGGGTTCGCGACGCGATCGAGGCGACCTACCCGAGCGTATTCCACGACCTGAACGGCCGCATGTTCCACCCGGGCGGTCTGCTGAAGCCGCTGGGCGCCCGCGACCGCAAGTGGGAGACCGACACCGGCAGGGCGAATTTCGCGGTCCCCGAGGGCCTGGAGGCCGATCCAGACCTGCCCGACCGGGGTCCGGAGGTGCTCGACCTCATCACGCTGCGCTCGAACGACCAGTTCAACACCACGGTCTACGGCTACGACGACCGCTTCCGAGGGGTGAAGGGCACCCGGGACGTGCTGTTCATGAACCGCCGGGACATCGCGCGGCTGGGGCTGAGGGACGGGATCAGCGTCGACGTGGCGACCGAGGCGGACGACCAGGTGACGCGGCGCGTCGGCGGGCTGCGGGTGATCGCCTACGACATCCCCGAGGGCAACTGCGCCGGATACTACCCGGAGTTGAACGTCCTGCTGCCGCTCTGGCACTACGACGAGCAGTCCAAGACTCCCGCCGCCAAGGCGATCACCGTGCGGGTGACGGCCGCGACCGCCGCACCCTGAGTGGAGCGTCTGGCGTCCGGTCGCGCCTTCCGGCAAGGAACGACCATGGACCAGGCGACTCCTCCCGACGCGCGACCGGACGCTCCGGTGGAATCGCGGCTGCGCGCGCTCGTCGGCCGGATCGCCGCCGGGGCGCCCCTGCGCGAGCCGGGCGCGGACCTGTCGCAGCTGAGCGCCGGGCCGGGCGCCCTCGCGGATGTGCCGGACGCCGGCCTCGTCACCGACGCCGAATCCGGCGGCCTCGCGCTCGCCGGCGCGGACCTGTCCCGCGCCCGCATGGAGGAGGCCGATCTCTCCGGCGCGAACCTGCGCGGGGCGAGCCTGTCCGGCGCGGTCGGGCGCTCGACCCGCTTCACCGGGGCGATCCTGGAGGCGGCCGACCTGTCGGAGGCCGATCTCTCGGGGGCGGACTTCACCGGCATCGTCGCCGGGCAGGTGAAGTTCGCCGGGGCGATGCTGGAGGATGCCCGGTTCGGCCAGGCCGCGATGCGCTTCGCCGACCTGTCCGGCGCCTTGCTCGACGGGACCGGCTTCGCCGGCGCCGATCTGTGGGGCGCGGATTTCTCCGGGGCGGACGCGGATGACACGGTCTTCCGCGGGGCGCGGCTCGACGAGGCCAAGCTCGCCGACGCCAACCTGACCCACGCGGATTTCGCCGAGGCCAGCCTGACCAAGGCGAGCCTCGCCGGCTCGCGGCTGCGGGGCGCGCACTTCACCGGCGCGAAGCTCGACGGCGCCGATCTCTCGGGGGCGGATCTCTCCGACACCGACCTCGTGCGGCTCAACCTCGCGACCTGCCGGCTGCGGCACGCGCGCTTCGCCGGCGCGTGGCTGAACGGCACGCGGATGAGCGTGGAGCAGCTCGGCGGCGCGGTCGGCGAGGAGGTGGCCGGCGCCTACGACGCCGCCCAGGCGAGCTACCTCGCCCTGGAGCAGAACTGGAAGAGCATCGGCAGCCACGACGCGGCGAGCTGGGCCTACAAGCGCGGCCGCCGGATGGGCCGGTTCCATGCCGGGCAGCAGGCCCGCGCCTCCTGGTCCGACCGGGACTGGTCCGGCGTCCTGCGGCACGGCTATCGCTGGACCGCCGACCGCTTCGTCGAGTGGCTGTGCGATTACGGCGAGAGCCTGTCGCGCATCGCCCGCGCCTTCGCGCTGCTGATCGTGCTGTTCGGCGGGCTCTTCGGCCTGACGGGCGGCCTGTTCATCGTGGAGGGACCGGAGGCCGGGCCGACCTACAATCCCCTCGATCTCCTGAGCTACAGCGCGCTCAACATGATGACCGCGAACCCGCCCGAGATCGGCCTGAAGCCCACCGGCCGCGTCACCAACCTGCTAGTCGGCATCGAGGGCGGCGTCGGCATCATCCTGATGGGGCTGTACGGCTTCGTCCTCGGCAACCGCCTGCGGCGGTGACCCCGATCGCGTCCGGGCCGCTCAGTCGTTCACGCTGAGCCGCTCGATGACGAGGCTCAGATCCTTGCGCAGGGCGCGGATCTCCGGCTCGCTGAGTTCGAGCTGGCACATCACGCTCTCGCGGACCGAGACCGCGTCGGCGCGCAGGGCGGCGCCCTCCGGCGTCAGGGCGATCTCGACCTCGCGCTCGTCCGACTGGCGCCGGGTCCGGAGCAGGAAGCCCGCGCTCTCCAGGCGCTTGAGCACCGGTGTCAGAGTGCCGGAATCGAGGCGCAGGCGCCGGCCGATCTCCGAGACCGTGACGCCGTCCTGTTCCCAGAGCACCAGCAGGACCAGATATTGCGGATAGGTCAGTCCGAGCCGCTCGAGCAGCGGCCGGTACGACTTGGTCATCCGATGCGCGGCAGCATAGAGCGCGTAGCAGAGCTGATTATCGAGAAGCAGCGGATCCGTCTCCGGCTGCGCCTCAGCCGTATCGGCAATATACGCCATATCGTTTGCCCATCGCGGTCCACGCACCGCCATTCTCGACCGCGACCGCGGGTTCGTCACCATACCATAACACGGGATACCGGCGCGCAAGCTCCGGTCGTCCGGCCCGTTCTCTTAACAACCCTATGGGGTTCGTCTCGGTGTTCGTCCCCCGCCCGCGACGGGCGGGAGCGCCGCCAGGCTGTCGAGGAAGCCGGCCTCGTCCTCGAGCGTCCGGAGATCGAGGCGGACGGCGTCGTCGCTGATCCGGCCGATCACCGGCACGGGGAGCCGGCGCAACTCCTCGGCGAGCCGCCGGCACCGGCCGCCCGCGCCGCGGCTGCCCGCCGAGGCCGGCGCCAGGACCAGGGCGGCGCTGGGCAGCGTCTCCACCGGCAGTGCGCCGGATCCGATCTGGCTGATGCACTCGGCGACCGTGACCGCGGCGCGGCCGGCGAGCCGCTCCGCCACTGCGGGGGCGAGGCGCTCGGCCTGGGCGGCGATGCTGTCGCGGTCGCGGGTGAGGAGCCGCAGGGTCGGGAGCTCCGCGCGCAGCCGCTCCGGGTGCAGGTAGAGCCGCAGCACGGCCTCGAGGGCCGCGTAGGTCATCTTGTCGACGCGCAGGGCCCGCTTCAGCGGATTCTTTCGCACGCGGGCGATCAGGTCCTTCCGGCCGGCCACGATGCCGCACTGGACCGCGCCGAGCAGCTTGTCGCCGCTGAAGGTGACGACGTCGGCCCGCTCCAGGGCGGCGCGGATGGTGGGCTCGGGGGGCAGCCCGTAGGCCGCGAGGTCGACGAGGCTGCCGCTGCCGAGATCGTCCGCCAGCGGCACGCCGCGCTCCCGGCAGAGGGCGTAGAGGGCCACGGGATCGGCCACCGCGGTGAAGCCCGCGATGGCGTAGTTGCTCGGGTGCACCTTCATCACGAGGCCGGTGCGGGGCCCGAGAGCCTCCGCGTAGTCGCGCAGGTGGGTGCGGTTGGTGGTGCCGACCTCGCGCAGGCGGCAGCCGGCCCGCACCATCACGTCCGGCACCCGGAACGAGCCGCCGATCTCCACGAGCTCGCCGCGAGAGACCACCACCTCCTTGCGCATGGCGAGCGCGTTCAGCACCAGCAGGACCGCGGCCGCGTTGTTGTTGACCACCACCGCGGCCTCGGCGCCGGTCAGGCGGCAGATCAGGCCCTCGACATGGTCGTCCCGCTCGCCCCGGGCGCCGGTCTCGAGATCGAACTCGAGGTTGCTCGCCTGCACCATCACGGCGGCCACCGCCTCCGCGGCCGAGCGGGGCAGCAGGGCGCGGCCGAGATTGGTGTGCAGCACCGTCCCGGTCAGGTTGAAGACCGGCCGCAGCGACGGGCGCCGCTCGGCGGCGAGCCGCGCCGACGCCGCGGCCCGGATAGACTCCGCGTCCGGGACGGGGCCGCCCCCGACCCGGATCTCGGCCAGCACCGCCCGGATCGCGTCCGTGAAGGCCGTCCGCCCGTAGGTCTCGAGCTCCGCCGGCGGCGCGCCGCCGACGAGGCGCTCCACCGCGGGAATCCGGCGCGGGGACGGCGCCGGGTCGTCGGCCTGCGGGGTGGGGACGGGCGCGTTCATGGCAGGCCAGAGATAACCATCCCGGTGCACGGAGCCAGCCCGTCGACGCGCGGATAATGCGCGCAGGTTGTTCCGGTCCCGGCCCGACGGTAAGGGCAGATCCTGAAATCGGCGCCCGAGAGTCCATCGCACCCACGCGGGGCGGGCTCGGCCGCGCCGACCCCGCCGAGCCCTCTCGGGAGACGTCACCATGTCCCGACCTTCGATCCAGATCCACCCGATGATCCTGTGCGGGGGGACGGGGACGCGGCTGTGGCCGGCCTCGCGGGAGAGCATGCCCAAGCAGTTCGCCCGTCTGGTCGACGCCGAGCGCTCGACCTTCCAGGCGACGCTGGCGCGGGTGTCGGACGCCACGGTCTTCGCCACGCCCACCGTCATCGCCTCGGCCGAGGCCCGCTTCATCGTCGCCGAGCAGCGCGACCAGCTCGGTCTCTCCGCCGACATCCTGCTCGAGCCGCAGGGCCGCGACTCCGCCGCCGCCGTTGCGGTCGCGGCGCTGCACGCCGCCGCCAGCGACCCGCAGGCCGTGGTGCTGATCATGGCCGCCGACCACGTCGTGCCCGACACGGCGGCCTTCGTCGACGCCGTGCGGCGCGCGGCCGCCGGCGCCCAGGCCGGCTACACGATGACGCTCGGCATCGAGCCCGACCGGCCGGCCACCGATTACGGCTACATCCGCCGCGGCGAGCCGATCGCCGAGGCCCCGGGCGCGGCCCGCGTCGCCCGCTTCGTCGAGAAGCCCGACCGGGCCGGCGCCGAGGCGCTGATCACCGACGGCGCCCTGTGGAACTCGGGCTACTTCCTGTTCCGCGCCGACCTGATGCTGGCCGAGCTGGAGGCGTTCGTCCCCGAGGTGCTGGCGGCCGCGCGCGCGGCCCTGGAGGCGGCGGTGACCGACCTCGACTTCGTCCGCCTCGACGCGGCGGCCTTCGCCCAGGCGCCCAAGATCTCGATCGACTACGCGGTGATGGAGCGGACCGCCCGGGCCGGCGTGCTGCCGGTGTCGTTCGCGTGGTCGGATGTCGGCACCTGGGACGCGGTCTGGCAGGTGCTGGACCACGACGAGGCCGGCAACGCCGTGCGCGGCCGGGTGTCGCTGATCGGCACCAAGAACAGCCTCGTGCACAGCCAGGGCGAGGGCCTGACCGCGGTGGTGGGCCTGGAGGACGTGGTGGTGGTCTCGACCCCCGACGCGGTGCTGGTGGCCTCCAAGGCGCATTCGGGCAAGGTGAAGGAGCTGGTCGGCGCCCTGCGGGCGCAGGGCGCGCCGGAGGCGGACGCGCACCTGCGGATGTACCGTCCCTGGGGCTGGTATCAGCGCATCGACCTCGGCGAGCGCTTCCAGGTGAAGCGGATCCAGGTGGTGCCGGGCGGGCGGCTGTCGCTGCAGAAGCACTACCATCGGGCGGAGCACTGGGTGGTGGTGCGCGGCACCGCCGAGGTCACGATCGACGAGCGGGTGGTGCTGGTCCACGAGAACGAGGCGGTCTACCTGCCGATCGGCTCGATGCACCGGCTGGCCAACCCCGGCAAGATCCCGCTGGAGTTGATCGAGGTCCAGGTCGGCTCCTACACCGGCGAGGACGACATCATCCGCGTCGAGGACATCTACGGCCGCTGAGCGCCCGGCCGGGCAGCCTGCGACCCGATCACCCGCAGCCGCGCCCGGAACATGCGGCCGCCCCGATCGATAGCCTAGCGTGTGGCCGCTCCCGTGCGGCCGCGCCGCAGCGTCGGGGACACCGCATGAAGCACAAGCCGCTCCGCGAGCAGGTCATCGTGATCACCGGCGCCTCGTCGGGCATCGGCCTCGCCACGGCGCGGATGGCGGCCGAGCGCGGCGCCCGGGTGGTGCTGGCGGCACGCAGCGGCGACGCCCTGGCGCGCGTCCGCGCCGAGATCGAGGGTGTCGGCGGCAAGGCGATCGACGTCGTCGCCGATGTCGGCCGGCGGGCCGACGTGCAGGCCGTCGCCGACCGGGCCGAGGCGACCTTCGGCGGCTTCGACACCTGGGTGAACGTGGCCGGCGGCTCGATCTACGGCCGGTTGCGCGAGATCAGCGACGCCGACCACGAGCGCCTGATCCAGACGAATTTCTGGGGGACCGTCTACGGCTCCCTCGTGGCGACCGAGCACCTGCGCCAACACGGCGGCACCCTCATCAACGTCGGCAGCATCGCCTCCGACCTCGCCTTCCCGTTCCAGGGCATGTACGCGGCCTCGAAACACGCCGTGAAGGGCTTCACCGACGCCCTGCGCATGGAGCTGATGGACGAGAACGCGCCGATCTCGGTGACGCTGATCAAGCCGGCCTCGATCGACACCCCCCTGCCCCAGCGGGCGCGCAACTACATGGACCGCGAGCCGAGCCTGCCGCCGCCGATCTATCCGCCGGAGGAGGTGGCGAACGCCATCCTGCACGCGGCCGTCCACCCGCAGCGCGACATCTTCGTGGGCGGGGCCGGCAAGGCCTTCGTGGCCGGCAAGGAATTCGCGCCCGGCGCCTACGACTATCTCGGCCCGGCCATCATCGCGCTCCAGAAGCGCCGGAGCGCGCCCCGCAACCCGGACGGCGCGCTGCACGCGCCGGTCTCGGCGGGCGAGACGCGGGGCGACCCGCCCGTCCCGGTCATGCGGACCAGCGCCTATACCCGCGCGACCCTGCACCCCCTCGCGGCGGCGGCCGGCCTCCTCGGCGTCGGCGCGGCCACGGCCTTCGCGGTGCTCGGCACCTCGTCCGGGCGCCGGCGGCGCCTGTAAATGGCTGTCGCGACGGAGACCCTGCCCGGCCCCGCCCGACCGACGCGGGAGGCCGGGACCGGCACCGAGGCCGATCCCCGGATCGTGCCGCGCCGGATCGTGTCCCTGGCCGACGACCGGACGATCGCCTACGCGGAGACCGGCGCCGGGCCGGACCTCGTGGCGATCCACGGCACGCTGATGTGCCTGGAGGACGTCTGGCTCGGGCCCGTGCCGGCTCTGGCCGAGCATTTCCGCGTGGTCGCCGTCGACCGCCCGGGCCACGGCTTCAGCCGCCGGCCGCGCGGCGGCGGCGCCGACATCTGGGATCAGGCGGCGTCCATCCGGGAGGCGGTGCAACACCTCGGCCTGGAGCGCCCGGTCATCCTGGGCCACTCGTTCGGGGGCGCCGTCGCCCTCGCCTACGGCATGCTCCATCCGGACGAGGTGGCCGGCATCGTCGCCCTCGCGCCGATCTGCTTCCCCGAGCCGCGGCTGGAGCAGGTGCTGTTCGGGCCGCGGGCGCTGCCCTTCGGCGGCGACGCGCTGTCGGCGTTCCTGGGCGCCAGCGGCGACCGGGCGCTACTCCCGCTCCTGTGGAACGCGATGTTCTTCCCCGAGGCGATGCCGGCGCGCTTCGCGCGGGACTTCCCCTTCGCCCTCGCGGGTCGCCCGGCACAGATCACCGCCGAGGGCGAGGATGCGGGCTGGCTCTGGCCGGGGCTCGCGCGCAGCGTCCTCGGCTACCCGTCCCTGCGCCGGCCCACCCGTATCCTGGGCGGCAGCGCCGACCTGGTGGTGAACACCGAGTTGCACGCCCGGCGCGCGGCCGGCCTGATCCCGGGGGCGCGGTTCGAGTCCCTTCCGGGGGCCGGCCACATGCTGCACCACCTGCAGACCGACGCGGTCGTGCGCGCGGCCCTGGCGGTGCGGTCGGAGGCCTGACGGACCCGGTCACGAGCCCCGCGGGCGGGGCCTCCCTCAGCGGATGAGCGCCTTGATCTGCTGCTTGGCGCCCGCCTTCAACCGGGCCAGCCCGCCGCGAGCCTGCCGCTCGCGCTCCTGCCGCAGCGTGCGCTTCTCGGCGTTCCAGGGATGCTCGTGGCGGAGCGTGTGCTCCGGCGCGCGGACCCCGAAGCCGAGGGCGTAGGCGCGCCGCGGTCCGGCGCTGAGATTCGGCCCGGCGCAGTGCAGGGTCCGGCAATCGTGGAAGGTGGCGCCGCCCGCCGGGAGCGGACACGGGACCGCGCGCTCCACCGGAACGCCGAGGGCCTCGAGCCCGTGGATCCGCGGGTCGCCGCCGATGCTGCGATGGGGGAGGAGCGGCTCCCGGTGGCTGCCCGGGACGTAGAGCATGCAGCCGTTCTCCGGCGAGACGTCCTGCAGGGGCATCCAGACCGTGATCGCCCGGTAATTCGTGTAGGCGGCGTAGAACGCCTCGTCCTGGTGCCACGCGGTGGCGGCGCCGATCTTCGGCGGCTTGCGGATCGCGTGCTCGAAGACGAGCGCCGCGCGATTCCCCAGGAGCTGGCGCGACATGGCCAGGGCGTTGGCCCGGAACAGGATGTCCCGGAGGAGCGGCTCGAAGCGGGACGGGTTGAGGAGCTGGGGCGAGCGCGCCTCGCTGGCGCCGCGGTCGACGTCGACGAGGTCGAATAGGCTCCCGTCCTTCCAGCCCCGCGCCTCCTCGAACAGACGGTCATAGGCGCCGCGCAGGGTGTCGAGCTCCTCGGCGGTGGTGATCGCCGGGACGGTGACGAACCCGTCGCGCCGGAACGCGGCGATCTCGTCGTCGGTCAAGATCCGCGTCGGGACGCGCGCCTGCGCACGATTACCCACGATCCAGCGGACGAGCCGCGACCGTGCCTCGGCCGCGCGGGCGGAGAGGCCGTTCCCGGCATCGGCGACGCCGAGCCCCAGGCGATCCGGAATCGTGACTGGCATCGCACCCTCCGCTTCGAAGTGATTCCGCGAGGATGCCCACGTCTATTCCGAGGCTTACAGTACCGATTCTTAGGTATGACTGAGCGTCACAGCCTCAGGCATTTGCCTTCAGCTTCATCATGAACCACCTCCGGTTGAGATTTCCGGTTGCAGCTCTTTCCGGGGCCGGACGCGGCTGCCGGCCGCCAGCGGCGCTCCCGCTGACGGGCGATGCCGGCGCGGAAGCGCCGCGCCAATGCATCGGATTGCTCGCATTTCCGGAACCATTTTCTTTCATGGCCGATATTTAATGCATCTGCGGGGGGTATTGATGAGTTCTGTGAAAGATCGGGGCGATCAATACGGACCGATTTCCCGGAGAGTGATGATGAATATCTTAACGAAAGCTGCCGCGGCCGTAGCCCTGGCGGCGCTGCCGGTCTCGGCCGCGCAGGCGATGCCGGTCGTGGCCGATCCGGGCCTCGCGGCGCCGATCACGCTCGTGGCGGGGGGATGTGGGCCTGGCGCCTGGCGCGGCCCCTGGGGCCACTGCCGCAGCACGCCCTATGTCGGTCCGCTGCCCGGCGGCTGGTATCAGGTGCGAGCGGGGAACGGCTGCCCGCCCGGCTACTGGCGCGGACCGTGGGGCCATTGCCGCAACACGCCGTATCACGGACGGCTGCCGAACGGCGGCTACCGGTAGCCGCCCGCCCTCACCGTCGACGGAGGCCGGCGCCGGAGCGCCGGCGGGCGGTGAGGGACTCGAACTCCTGACCCTCTCCGTGGAAGGATTGGCGTTCCCAGGCCGTAGAGCGACGGCACAGGGGAAAGACGAAGCGGGCCTCGCGAGGCCCTGTCGGACCTCCGTCTCCGAAGGATATCCGGAGACCTGTTCCGGGCCGGTTCGTCGGATACCTCCCGTGCCTTACAACCGAGCGTCGCGCGACACGGTCTCCACAACGCCGCGCAGATGCTCCGAGAGGTGGTGGCCATAAACCTGCTCCACGACCTGCTCGTTGGTGCCGAGCGCTCGAGCAACCTTGCCGAACGGCACGCCCGCCCTCATGCCCCCCGTCGCGAAGGTGTGGCGCAGTGCGCGCGGCAGTTCAGCCAGGTCGAGTTGGCGCCCGCCAATGTCTGATTGAACTCATTAATAATAGTGACGACGAATGACCAGCGCGACGAGGGCAGCAACGGCTCCCAAGGACGCCCCGATTGGCGTGAAAAGCAAAACGACCATATAGCCGGCCGTGCCTTCGCGCTGAGTTACCTTCATGATGTCAACATACCAAGCACCGACGAGAAAACCCAGTATTCCACCCACCACCGCCCCGCAAATAGCGGCACCTAGATACACAAAAATCGAAAATAAAATCTGATTGAACGCCATCGACACGCGAGCCCGCCCTCGAATCAGGGCGAAGCATCCGAAGATCCTCCTGCTTTTGCAACAGGCTCACTCTCTAATTGTGTCCTAGTACTGATATTCGCCCTCGCCAGATTTATCGGTGCCTCCACAGGCGCGCCGCATCGTAGCGGGGCAGCTAGCGTCCCGTTCGCTTCAACGTCCCTTGGAACTCACACGAGGCGCCGTGCCACATCGTGCAGCCCTGTTCTTCCAGGACGACGGACCGGAAATCCGAAGCGTAGCGGGCGGTGATCCGGCAGGATTGCCCACCTTCGGTTTTGCTGAAGACGACCGTGTCGGGTCCGGTCGGCCGCCCTTTCATCGTCACCTCACCGCCGCAGCCCTTGGTTCCCGTTGAGAACCGGGCCGTGAAGCTGGCTGCGCCCGCTGCCTTCACCTCGACGCCCTGCTCGTAGCCGTCCTCCTGGTGCTCGAAGGTGCCCACCGCCCTGGCTCCGGGGCCCGCAGCGTGCGCGACCGTGGAGACGAGCAAAGGGAGGAGGATCGCGAGCCGGGGGAGCATTACCGCACCTTATCAGATCGAGGAGAGCGATAACCCTGGGCGGCCCGCACGATGATCGCCACGACGCTGACGGCCAGCAGCAGGATCAACGCCTCGTAAGCCCACGGCCCGAGCCACGATGCGACCGCGTCCGGCATGTGACGCACGAGCGTACGCACGATGCCCGCGGCGAGCGCGATCAGCGTGACGAGGCCGAGGGCGAATTGAAGCCAGCGGGGCATGCGGCTTAGGTTAGCACGCTCCGCCAAGCCGGTCAGCGGGCAGCCTGCCGCTCGAACTGGATCCCGCATGTCTTCTGGACGGGGACCTTTTCCAGCGCCTTCATCTCGCCCTTGAGGCGCACCAGCTCGGTTCGGCTCGGCGTGTCCTAGGACCGGGCCGTGGAGGCGCAGCAGCGCAAGCGCGACGGCCAGAAGATGACCGAGGCGCTCGAGGCGTCGACCGCCGGCGGCGGCTTCACGTCCTCTCCTGTGGGCCGCGGCCTAGCCGGAACCACGGTGCCGTAAGGTGCCGTCAGAACGGCTGTTGAGGCCGGAATTTGCCGGCCTCACATCAGCAAACAACGGAAAACGAGAAACAATCTTGGTGGGCGGTGAGGGACTCGAACCCCCGACCCTCTCCGTGTAAAGGAGACGCTCTACCAACTGAGCTAACCGCCCGGCTGGCGACCGTTACGGCATGGTCCCGGTCCGGTGCAAGGGTCCGCACCCCGGATCCTTATCAGGGGTCGATGAGCCGCGTCGCCAGCGCGGGTGTCAGGCCGATGCTCTCGACAGGGTCGGGCCTCGACGGGGCCTGCCCGAATGCGCCCGCCGCCAAAACCGCGCGGGTCCCCGCCTCGACCGAGCAGATCACCGGAACGGGAACCTGCGGGGCGATCCGCGCGGCGAGCCCGGCCAGACCGGCACCGCCCAGGATGACCGACTCGGCGCCGGCCCCCGCGCAGGCGCGGCAGGCTTCGGCGAGGATCTCCAGGGCCGCGTCCGGGTCACGGGCGATGTTGCCGCCGCTCGGAGCCACCGTGCGGAGGGCCGCGAGGGCGTCGGCGAGGTTGAGGGCCGCCACGAACTCCCGCAGCATCGGCTCCCAGGCCGCGCCCCCGGTGACGATCCCGAAGCGACCGGACGCAGCGGCCTCGCGGCAGGCCGCCTCCGCCATGCCGATGACCGGTACCCGCGACAGCTCACGCAGGGCGAGGAGGCCGGGATCACCGAAGCAGGCCAGGTAGACCGCATCGCAGCCGGCGCCGTGCTCCGCGAGAGCGTCGAGGGCCGCGTGGCCGGCGATCGCCCCCGCCGCCCGGCTCGCGATGTAGCGGGCTCCGAACCGGCCGGTGACGGCGCGCAGCTCCGCACGGCCGCCGAGCTGAGTGCGGACATGGCCGGCGACGAGATCGGTGACGTGCGCACTCGTGTTCGGGTTGATCAGCAGGATGCGCATCCGGGCCTCCGCGCTCGCGCCCGCGCATGAAAAAGCCCCCGGGGCTCGGGGCACCGGGGGCTAATCTCAATCGATCGGGCGGCTCAGTGCGCCACGAAGGCGGCGCCGTCCTCTTCGGTCCGGGCGGGCTTAGCCACCGGGAGCGGCTCCTCCCACTCGATCGCCTCGGGCTGACGGACCAGCGCCTTCTCCAGCACCTGATCCATCCGCGACACGGGCACGATCTCCAGCCCGCTCTTCACGCTGTCGGGTACCTCGGCGATGTCCTTGGCGTTCTCCTCGGGGATCAGCACCGTCTTGATGCCGCCGCGCAGCGCGGCGAGCAGCTTCTCCTTCAGGCCGCCAATCGGCAGGACGCGGCCGCGGAGCGTCACCTCGCCGGTCATCGCGACGTCGCGACGGACCGGGATCCCGGTGAGCGTCGAGATGATCGCGGTGGCCATGGCGATGCCGGCCGACGGACCGTCCTTCGGGGTCGCCCCCTCCGGAACGTGGACGTGGATGTCGCGGCGGTCGAACAGCGGCGGCTCGATCCCGAAGTCGATTGCCCGGGAGCGGACGTAGCTCGCCGCCGCCGAGATCGACTCCTTCATCACGTCCTTCAGGTTGCCGGTGACCGTCATCTTGCCCTTGCCGGGCATCATGACGCCCTCGATCGTCAGCAACTCGCCGCCGACTTCGGTCCAGGCCAGACCCGTCACCACGCCGACCTGATCGTCCGCGTCGATCTCGCCGTAGCGGAACTTCGGCGGGCCGAGGAAGACCGGAAGGGTGTCCGGGGTCACCGCGACCGACTTGGTCTTGGTGATCAGGATCTCCTTCACCGCCTTGCGGATCAGGTTGGACAGCTCGCGCTCCAGGTTGCGGACGCCGGCCTCCCGCGTGTAGCGGCGGACCAGCATCATCAAGCCATCGTCGTCGATCGACCACTCGTGCGTGCCGAGGCCGTGCTTCTTCAGGGCGTTCGGGATCAGGTGCTTGCGCGCGATCTCGACCTTCTCCTCCTCGGTGTACCCGGCGATGCGGATCACCTCCATCCGGTCCATGAGCGGGCCCGGGATGTTGAGGGTGTTGGCCGTGGTCACGAACATCACGTTCGAGAGGTCGTAATCCACCTCCAGGTAGTGGTCGTTGAAGGTGCTGTTCTGCTCAGGGTCGAGAACCTCGAGGAGCGCCGCCGACGGATCGCCGCGGAAGTCCATGCCCATCTTGTCGATCTCGTCGAGCAGGATGAGCGGGTTCGAGGTCTTGGCCTTGCGCATCGACTGCACGATCTTGCCGGGCATCGAGCCGATATAGGTCCGGCGGTGACCGCGGATCTCGGCCTCGTCGCGCACGCCGCCGAGCGACATCCGGACGAACTCGCGACCCGTCGCCTTGGCGATGGACTTGCCGAGCGAGGTCTTGCCGACGCCGGGAGGACCGACGAGGCACAGGATCGGGCCGGTGAGCTTGTTCGCGCGCTGCTGCACCGCGAGGTACTCGACGATCCGCTCCTTGACCTTGTCGAGGCCGAAATGATCCTCGTCGAGCAGCGCCTGGGCGCCGAGCAGGTCCTTCTTGATCTTCGAGCGCTTGCCCCACGGGATGCCGAGCATCCAGTCGAGGTAGTTGCGCACGACGGTCGCCTCGGCCGACATCGGCGACATCTGGCGCAGCTTCTTCAGCTCGGCCGTCGCCTTGTCGCGGGCCTCCTTGGAGAGCTTGGTCTTCTCGATCTTCTCTTCCAGCTCGGCCAGCTCGTCGCGGCCATCCTCGGAGTCGCCCAGCTCCTTCTGGATCGCCTTCATCTGCTCGTTCAGGTAGTACTCGCGCTGGGTCTTCTCCATCTGCCGCTTGACGCGGGTCCGGATGCGCTTCTCCACCTGGAGCACGGAGATCTCGCTCTCCATCAGCGACAGCACGCGCTCGAGGCGCTGCGCCACCGTGGGGGTCTCCAGGATGCCCTGCTTGTCGGAGATCTTGACGAGCAGGTGCGAGCCGATCGTGTCGGCGAGCTTCGACGGCTCGTCGATCTGGGTCACGGCGGAGACGACCTCGGGAGAGATCTTCTTGTTCAGCTTGACGTAGTTCTCGAACTCCGAGAGCACGGAGCGCGCGAGCGCCTCGGCCTCGACGCGGTCGCCGAGCTCGTCGTGGAGCGCCTCGGCGGTCGCCTCGTAGAACTCATCCGAGCGGGTGAAGTCGACGACCTTGGCGCGGCCGACACCCTCGACCAGCACCTTCACGGTGCCGTCGGGCAGCTTCAGCAACTGGAGCACCGAGGCGAGCGTGCCGATCTTGTAGATGGCGTCGGTCGCCGGGTCGTCGTCGCCCGCGTTGATCTGGGTGGCGAGCAGGATGTGGCGGTCGGTGCGGACGGCCTCCTCGAGGGCGCGGATCGACTTCTCGCGGCCCACGAACAGGGGCACGATCATGTGCGGGAAGACGACGATGTCGCGCAGGGGGAGGACGGCATAGGTGCCCGTCGAACCCGGGACCACCGGCTGGCGCGATTTCGACTGTGACATGTGACTTCCTCTCAGGGACGCCCAGGTTCGACGCCCCCATGCACGGAGCGCGCCTACAGCCGGGTGCCGACCGGGCCGCGAGGGTCGGATTTCGCTAACTTTGCGGCTGGCGACGCGGACCGGACCTCGAAGGAGCGTGCGGCCACCGCGCTGAGCCTGAGGTGGCTGCGAGGAAGCGCGTTTTCAAGGCGATCCTCGCAGCGCGCCCGGCCTGGGCCGGGCGCCTGATGCAACCCTGCCGAGTGCCTACGCGCTGACGCTCGCGGGCGTGTCCTTGTTGCGGTCGCCGTGGATGTAGAGGGGGCGCGACTTGCCCTCCACCACCTCCGGACCGATGACCACCTGCTCCACGGACTCGAGGCCCGGCAAGTCGTACATCGTGTCGAGCAGGATCGTCTCCAAGATGGAGCGCAGGCCGCGGGCGCCGGTCTTGCGCTCGATCGCCTTGCGGGCGACGAGCGACAGCGCCTCGTCCTGGAACGTCAGGTCGACGTTCTCCATCTCGAACAGCCGCTGGTACTGCTTGACCAGGGCGTTCTTCGGCTCCTGCAGGATCTTCTTCAGCGCGGCCTCGTCGAGGTCCTCCAGCGTCGCCAGGACCGGCAGACGGCCGACGAACTCGGGGATGAGGCCGAACTTCAGCAGGTCCTCCGGCTCGACCGAGCGGAAGATCTCGCCGGTGCGGCGGTCGTCCGGGGCCTGCACGGTCGCGCCGAAGCCGATCGAGGTGCCCTTGCCGCGCTGGGAGATGATCCGCTCCAGCCCCGCGAAGGCGCCGCCGCAGATGAACAGGATGTTGGTGGTGTCGACCTGCAGGAATTCCTGCTGCGGGTGCTTCCTTCCGCCCTGGGGCGGGACGGAGGCGACCGTGCCCTCCATGATCTTCAGGAGCGCCTGCTGCACGCCCTCGCCCGACACGTCACGGGTGATCGACGGGTTGTCGGACTTCCGGGAGATCTTGTCGATCTCGTCGATGTAGACGATGCCGCGCTGGGCCCGCTCGACGTTGTAGTCCGAGGCCTGGAGCAGCTTGAGGATGATGTTCTCGACGTCCTCACCGACGTAGCCGGCCTCGGTCAGCGTCGTGGCGTCCGCCATGGTGAACGGCACGTCGAGGATCCGGGCCAGCGTCTGCGCGAGCAGGGTCTTGCCCGAGCCGGTCGGCCCGATCAGCATGATGTTGGACTTGGCCAGCTCGACGTCGTTGTGCTTCGTCGCGTGGGCGAGCCGCTTGTAGTGGTTGTGCACCGCGACCGAGAGGACCTTCTTGGCGAAGTCCTGGCCGATGACGTAGTCGTCGAGGACGCGGCGGATCTCCTTGGGCGTCGGCACGCCGTCGCGGCTCTTCACCAGCGAGGATTTCGACTCCTCGCGGATGATGTCCATGCACAGCTCGACGCACTCGTCGCAGATGAACACCGTGGGGCCGGCGATCAGCTTGCGGACCTCGTGCTGGCTCTTGCCGCAGAACGAGCAATACAGCGTGCTCTTCGAGTCGTTGCCGCCAGTCTTGCTCATATCGGTCTCCGATTCCTCGCGTCCGCCGCCGGCAAGGGGCGGACGCGCATCGCATGAATGTAGGGGGCCCGTTTAAAGAAACAGTGTGCTGCGCGCCTTTGACCGAAGGGCCCGAACCTCGATGCAAACACGCTGCCGCGGCGGGATCAAGGCCGCGCCGCGGCGGTCAGGCGACGCGGGCCGGTCAGGCGGCCGCCGGCTCGGGACGCTTCTCGATCACCTCGTCGATGA
Organism: Methylobacterium sp. D53M; assembly: GCF_053345625.1. NCBI lineage: Bacteria > Pseudomonadati > Pseudomonadota > Alphaproteobacteria > Hyphomicrobiales > Methylobacteriaceae > Methylobacterium > Methylobacterium sp. D53M. The sequence goes on along the minus strand of NZ_JBKFAL010000002.1, from coordinate 345,131 downwards.
GCCCGAACTCCTTGGCCGCGTCGGCGGTCATGAAGTTGTCGCGCTCCAGCGCCGTGTGGATCGTGTCGTAGTCGCGGCCGGTGTGCTTCACGTAGATCTCGTTCAGGCGCCGCTTCAGCGCCTCGATCTCGCGGGCGTGGATCAGGATGTCGGTCGCCTGCCCCTGGAAGCCGCCGGACGGCTGGTGGACCATGATCCGGGCGTTCGGCAGGGCGAAGCGGTGGCCCGGCTCGCCGGCGGTGAGCAGCAGGGAGCCCATCGAGGCGGCCTGGCCGACGCAGAGGGTCGTCACCGGGCAGCGGATGAACTGCATCGTGTCGTAGATCGACAGGCCCGAGGTGACCACGCCGCCGGGGGAGTTGATGTAGAAGGAGATTTCCTTCTTCGGGTTCTCCGCCTCGAGGAAGAGCAGCTGCGCCACGATCAGCGACGCGCCGTAATCCTCCACGGGGCCGGTGAGGAAGATGATGCGCTCGCGGAGCAGGCGGGAGTAGATGTCGAAGGCGCGCTCGCCGCGGCTCGACTGCTCGACGACCATCGGCACGAGCGCGTTGTTGTAGACGTCGATCGGATCTCTCATCTCATCCTGCCCCGGAGTGAGGCCCGGGGCTGCCGCGAATCAGGGCAGCCCCGGGCATGTCAGCGAACACCGGCGATGCTTAACCATCGCCTAACCCTTGCCCGCCGTCCTGGGACAGAGCGGGACTCAGTCGGCCTTGGCTTCGGACTTGGCGTCGGTCTTGGACTCGCCCTTGGCCTCGGCCTTGTCTGCCGGCTTGCCGCCGGTCGTGTCGTCGTCATCTTCGTCCGCGAAAAGCGCCTCTTTCGAGACGGGCTCCTCGACGAGCTTGACCTGCCCGAGGACGTGGTCGACGACCTTCTCCTCGAACAGGGGCGCGCGGAGTTCCGCGAGCGCCTGCGCATTCTTCCGGTAGAAGTCCCAGACCTGCTGCTCCTGGCCCGGGAACTGCCGGACCCGGGCGATGAGGGCCTGGTTCACCTCCTCGTCCGAGACCTTGATATCGGCGCTCTCGCCGACCTGCGCAAGCACGAGACCGAGACGGACGCGCCGTTCCGCGATCTTCCGGTACTCGGCCTGGGCCTTCTCCTCGGTGGTGTCCTCGTCCTCGAAGGTCTTGCCGCGGGTCTTGAGGTCCTGCTCGACCTGGGCCCAGACGGCGGCGAATTCCTGGGCCACCAGCGACGGGGGCAGCTCGAAGGCGTACTTGCCGTCCAGCGCGTCGAGGAGCTCCTTCTTGAGCCGGCGGCGCGAGGCGGCTTCGAAATCCCGGCCGATCGCCTCGGACACGGCCTCGCGGAGCTTCTCCAGCGACTCCATGCCCATAGACTTGGCGAGCTCGTCGTCGATCTTGGCCTCGCCCGCCGCCTGGATCTTCGTGACGGTCACGTCGAACTCGGCGTCCTTGCCGGCGAGGTGCTCGGCCCCGTACTCGGCCGGGAAGGTGACCTTCACGAGGCGCTTGTCGCCGACCTTGGCGCCGACGAGCTGCTCCTCGAAGCCCGGGATGAACGAGCCGGAGCCGAGCTCCAGGTCGATGCCCTCGCCCTTGCCGCCCTGGAACTCCTCGCCGTCGATGCGGCCGACGAAGTCGATGGTGACGCGGTCGCCGCTCTGGGCCTCGGCGCCTTCCTCGCGCTCGGTGAACGGACGGCTCTGGCCGGCCATGCGCTCCAGGGCCTCGTCGACCTCGGCGTCGGCGGGCTTGGCGACGAGCTTGGTCAGGCTGACGTCGGAGAGGTCGGCGAGCTCGAAGCTCGGCATCACCTCGAGGGCGACCTTGAAGGCGAGGTCGCCCTTGGCGTCGAGCGCCTTCTCGACCTCCGCCTGATCGGTCGGGAACTCGACCTGCGGCTCCAGGGCGAGCTTGAGGCCGTTATCGGTGACGATCTGGCGGTTCGCCTCGTTGACGGCGTTCTGCACCACCTCGGCCATCACGGAGCGGCCGTAGACCTTGCGCAGGTGCGCGACCGGCACCTTGCCGGGACGGAAGCCCTTGAGCTGCACCTTGTCCTTCATGCCGGACAGCTCGTTGGTCAGGCGCTCCTCGAGTTCCTGGGCGGCCAGCAGAACCTGAAACTCGCGCTTCAGCCCCTGGGCGTTGATCTCGGTCACCTGCATCGTCGTCGTCGCTCTTCAAAGAAACCTGGGTTCGCCGGCCGGGCCGGCGTCGTGCTCGCGCGGACCGGGATGCCGAGATGTCGGGTACGGGGCGGAGGGGCCCGAGGGGACCGCAACCTCAGCAGAGGTCCTGGTGCGGGCGGAGGGGCTCGAACCCCCACGTCTTGCGACACTGGAACCTAAATCCAGCGCGTCTACCAGTTCCGCCACGCCCGCGCGCGCCGACATCCGGCGCATCGCCGGCCGCCGGAAGCGCGCCCTATAGCATGGGCCGGCGGGCCCGCAGCAAAAAACTTGCCCCTGTGGCGCGGGAGCCCGCGCGCCGCTAAGGAGCGGGTCCGTCGCGAGCCGCAGCCGAGATCCCATGCCGCCATCCCGCACCGTGCCGCCGACCGATTCGCGCGCCGGCACGCCGTCGCGACGAACCCTGCTCGCCGCCGCGGCGGCCTTCGGGCTCGCGCCGGAGGCCGCGCGGGCCCAGGCGCCGGCCGCCGCGCCTGGGACATCCGCGCCCGTCCAGCCGGAGCCCGCGCCGGCGGCCCTGCCGGCGGCGCCCGGCAAGGCCCGGTTCAGGCCGGACCCCGCACCCGAGACGGCGGTCTGGTGCTTCGACGGCAAGGCCCTGCCGCCCGTGGTCCGGGTGAAGCTCGGGCAGGCGTTGCGCCTCAAGGTCGAGAACCGGACCGACAAGCCGCTGTCGCTCCACTGGCACGGGGTGCGCAACGTCAACGCCATGGACGGCGTCGGCGGCGTGACCCAGGCGCCGATCCCGCCGGGCGGCGACTTCCTCTACACTTTCACGCCGCCGGATGCCGGCTCCTACCTGATCCGGCCCCTGGTCGTCGGCGGGGCGAGCGAGCCGTCAGGCCGGGGCCTCGCGGGCATGCTGGTCGTCGAGGAGACGAACCCGCCCGCGGTCGACGCCGACGTGAGCGTCGTGCTGCAGGACTGGCGGCTCCAGGACGACGGCACCCTCATGCCGTTCGGGCAGACGGCACTCGCGGCCGCGCACGGGCGCCTCGGCAACCTCGTGACCGTCAACGGCAAGCCGGTGCCGGGCGCCTTCGAGGCGAGGCCCGGCTCCCGAATCCGCCTGCGCCTCGGCAATGCCTGCAACGCCCGGGCAACGCGCATCAAGTTCGAGGGCGTGAAGGTCTACGTGGCGGCGGTCGACGGCCAGCCCACCGACACGTTCGAGCCCCTGCGGGCGACCCTGCCCTTCCCGCCGGGCACCCGCTACGACCTGCTCGTCGACCTGCCGGAGGAGGAAGGCGCCACCTGCGAGATCCACGCGCTGATCGGCAAGGGCCTGGTCCTGGCGAGCGTCGTCACCAAGGGCGCCCGGATCACCGAGAAGCGGCCCCCGATCGGGCCGATCGGCGAGAACAAGCGCCTGCCGGCCGAGATCAAGCTCCAGAACGCCCTGCGCCGCGACGTGGTGATCACCGGCGGCGCCTTCGTGCCGAAGGGCAAGGACGGTGTGAAGGACGGAGTGAAGGACGCCGCCAAGGACGGCCCCGCGCCCGATCCGGTCTACACGGGCGACCCGCAGAAGATCTGGTCGGTGAACGGCGCGAGCGGCACCGCCGGCCTCGCGCCGATCTTCTCGGTGAAGCGCGGGCAGGTGGTGGTGCTGGCCCTGCGCAACGAGACCGCCTTCCCGCAGGCCCTGCACCTGCACGGCCACTGCTTCCGCCTGCTCCACCCCCTGGACGACGGCTGGGAGCCCTACTGGCTCGACACGTTCCAGCTCCTGGAGGGGCGGACGGCCCGGATCGGCTTCCTGGCGGACAATCCGGGGCGCTGGCTGATCAGCGCCACGGTGCTGGAGCGGTTCGACACCGGCCTCTGGACGATGTTCGAGGTCACCTGAGCGGTCAGCCGCCGGGTCAGCCCCCGGTCGACGCGACGAGGTCGCGCAGGACCGCCGGCATCAGCTCGGGGATGTCCTCGGCGATCAGGCCCGGCCCGTGGCGCAGGCCCGCATCCCCGTGGAGCCAGACGCCGGCCGCGGCGGCCGCGAAGGGCTCCATGCCCTGCGCGAGCAGGCCGGCGATCAGGCCGCCGAGCACGTCCCCGGACCCGGCCGTCCCGAGATAGGGACTGCCGTGGTCGTTGATGGCCGCACGGCCGTCGGGGGCCGCGATCACCGTGTCGGCCCCCTTGAAGACCACCACGGCGCCGGTGAGCGCGGCCGCCGCGCGGGCCCGGGCGACCTTGTCGGCGCCCTCGGCCATCGCGTCCGTCCCGTCGAAGAGCCGCGCGAACTCGCCGGCATGCGGGGTCAGCACGGCCCGCGCGTCCCCGTCGGCGAGATGGGCGGCGAGCAGCGGCGCCTTGCCGGCGAAGCTCGTCAGCGCGTCGGCGTCGAGGACGAGGCCGCGCCCGGCCGCGGCCGCCACGGCCACGCGCTCCCGGGTCGGCTCGCCGGTGCCGAGCCCGGGTCCGGCCAGGATCACGTTCAGCCGCTCGTCGGTGAGCAGGTCGTCGAGATCGTCGGCGCTCTCGCAGGGCCGCAGCATGATCGCCGTGAGGTGGGCGGCGTTCTCGGGCAGCGCGGCGGTCGGGGACGCGACGGTGACGAGCCCGGCCCCGACCCGCAGGGCGCCGCGGGCGGCGAGCCGGGCGGCGCCGGTCTTGGTGGCCGGCCCGGACAGGACCAGGGCGTGGCCGCGGGTGTACTTGTGGCTCGCGCCGGTGAGGTGCGGGAAGTCCCGGCCCCACAGGTCGGGCCCGTTTCGGTCGAGGGGCGCGCCGGCGGCCAGGCCCGCCTCCAGCGCCGCCGGGCCGGTCCCGATATCGGCGAGGCTGAGCTGGCCGCACAGGCCCCGCCCGGGCTGGAGCAGGTGCCCGGGCTTGAGGGTCACGAAGGTCACGGTCTCGACCGCTCGGATGGCGGCGCCGCGCACCGCCCCGCTATCGCCGTCGACCCCGCTCGGCACGTCGACGGCGAGCACCGGCATCCCGGCCTCGTTCACCGCCTCCACGAGCGCGCGGGCGGCGCCGTCGAGGTCGCGCGACAGGCCGGCCCCGAACAGGGCGTCGATCACGAGGTCGCCGGACGGCAGCGCGCCGCCCGCGGCCGGGCGCACCGGCCCCGTCCAGGCCGCGGCCGCGAGCGCGGCGTCCCCCGTCAGCGCCGACACCGCGCCGAGGCAGAGGAGCTCGACCGCGTAGCCGGCTTCGGCCAGCAGGCGCGCGGCCACGAAGCCGTCGCCGCCGTTGTTGCCCGGCCCGCACAGGACGACGACGCGGCCACCCGCCGGGAGCCGGGCCCGGGCGCGCCCGGCCACGGCGGCCCCGGCCGCCTCCATCAGCGTCAGGCCCGGCACGCCGCCCTCGATTGCCGCGGCATCGACCCGCCTCATCGCCGCGACCGTCAGCAACCGCATATCCGTCTCCGCCTCTGCCCGTGCACCGATCAGCCCTGACTAAAATCGCGCCAGATTCCGGTGAAGCGCTCTAAGGATGTGCGTGCATCGCACAGCAAATAGGCACTATGGTCGGACGCGCCGCGAAAACGGCGTGGCGAAGGCGTCACGAGGATGTTAGAAATGCCAGGCACCGCAGCGCAGGCCCGAGCGGCATGAAGAAGATCGAAGCGATCATCAAGCCTTTCAAGCTCGACGAGGTGAAGGAGGCGCTCCAGGAGGTCGGCCTCCAGGGCATCACCGTCATCGAGGCGAAGGGTTTCGGCCGTCAGAAGGGCCACACGGAGCTCTACCGGGGCGCCGAGTACGTGGTCGACTTCCTGCCCAAGGTGAAGCTCGAGATCGTCCTGTCCGACGCCCTAGTCGAGGGCGCCGTGGAGGCGATCCGCAAGTCGGCCCAGACCGGGCGCATCGGTGACGGCAAGATCTTCGTCTCGACGATCGAGGAGGCGATCCGCATCCGCACCGGCGAGACCGGCACGGACGCGATCTGACCCGAGCCCGCCCGCGGTCCAGGACCGCCGGCGGCCGCGCACCGCGCGACACCTGCCTAAGATTTCGCACTGCGCGAATGTCCGGCATCGGCGCCTCCGGCCCTGGAGCGCCGCTTCCCGCACCCCACATCATCGGGAACGGCCGGCCCGATCGGCCGCTCGAACCGGTGCAGGAGGAAGTGCGATGGCCGCCACGGACCCGCGCGAGACCGCCAAGATCTACGATCTGTCCGCGTTCCGACGCGCGCGCGAGACCGCCCGGGCGGCTCCGGAGGCGAAGCCCGCGCCCGTGCCGAGCTTCGGCGGGGGCGCGTGGTACCACGAGGCCGCCATCCGCGAGGACGAGCGCCCGCGGCGGTCCTGAGGCGGAGGTAATTCGGGAGCGGTGGCGCCCCTGCGGCCGTCGAGCAGGCCGGACGGGCTCCCTCACCCGACCCACTGATCCTGACGTGCCCGCGCCAGCCGGCCTCGAGAGGGCGCCCGGCGGTCCGCGCGATCCCCGGAGACCTCCGTCGAGGCCTGCGCCGCGCTCCAACCCCGAGGACGGGGTAGATCGGAAGCCCGTTACCCCGGAAACGGCGAAGCCGGACCCGAGGGCCCGGCTTCGCATCGTCTGTCGAAGCTCCGCGTCTTACGCGGCTGCAGCGGCCTCGGTCGGCACGGAAGCGATCGTCTTCAGCACCTGCGAGGCGATCTGGTAGGGGTCGCCCTGCGAGTTCGGACGGCGGTCCTCCAGGTAGCCCTTGTAGCCGTTGTTCACGAAGGAGTGCGGCACGCGGATCGAGGCGCCGCGGTCGGCCACGCCGTACGAGAACTCGTGGATCGAGGCGGTCTCGTGCTTGCCGGTCAGGCGCATGTGGTTGTCCGGACCGTAGACGGCGATGTGCTCCTCGCGGGCGTTCTTGAACGCCTCCATGAGCTTCTCGAAGTAGGCCTTGCCGCCGTGCTCGCGCATGAACGCGGTCGAGAAGTTGCAGTGCATGCCCGACCCGTTCCAGTCGGTGTCGCCGAGCGGCTTGCAGTGGTACTCGACGTCGATGCCGTACTTCTCGCAGAGGCGCTGCAGGAGGTAGCGGGCCATCCACATCTCGTCGGCGGCCTTCTTGGAGCCCTTGCCGAAGATCTGGAACTCCCACTGGCCCTTGGCCACCTCGGCGTTGATGCCCTCGTGGTTGATGCCGGCATCGAGGCAGAGGTCGAGGTGCTCCTCGACGATCTTGCGGGCGACGTCGCCGACGTTCGAATAGCCGACGCCGGTGTAGTACGGGCCCTGCGGCGCCGGGTAGCCGGAGGCCGGGAAGCCGAGCGGGCGGCCGTCCTTGTACAGGAAGTACTCCTGCTCGAAGCCGAACCAGGCGCCGGCATCGTCCAGGATGGTGGCGCGCTTGTTGGACTCGTGCGGGGTCACGCCGTCCGGCATCATCACTTCGCACATCACCAGCACGCCGTTCTTGCGGGCCGGGTCGGGGAAGTGGCGCACGGGCTTCAGCATGCAGTCGGAGCTGCCGCCCTCGGCCTGCTTGGTGGACGAGCCGTCGAAGCCCCACATCGGGAGCTGCTCGAGGGTCGGGAAGCTGTCGAATTCCTTGATCTGCGTCTTACCGCGGAGGTTCGGGGTCGGCGTGTACCCGTCGAGCCATATGTACTCGAGCTTGTATTTGGTCATTCCGGTTCTCTCGTCCGTATCGATGCGCGACCTGGGCAACCCGGGAAGACGCGAACGGCTTGCCGCCTCGTCGACGGCTGCGGCCGCAATTGCATGGATCGTGCCAGGAAGGCCATTGCCGGAGAACAACGGTGCCCTAGAAACGGAGCTGCCGATCACGGTTACGAGATCGGGTGCGTGAACGGGCCGATCGTTTCATCCGTCGGCCGATTCCGCTGCCCGGCGGGTGGCAAGGTACGCCCGCGCCGGATATCAAGCGCCGCTTGCCGGTGCGCGCGACCGCGTGCGGGTGCGCCACGAGAGCCGATTCAGAGATCCCTGGAGGATGCCCACGATGACGACTGCGGCCGAGGTGCTGAAGACGATCCGGGACAACGACGTGCGTTACGTGGACTTCCGGTTCACCGACCCGCGCGGCAAGTGGCAGCACGTCACGTTCGACGTGTCGCTCATCGACGAGGAGATCTTCGACGAGGGCACCATGTTCGACGGCTCCTCGATCGCCGGCTGGAAGGCGATCAACGAGTCCGACATGCTGCTGATGCCGGATCCCGTCACCGCCACGCTGGACCCGTTCTTCTCGGCCGCGACCATGTCGATCGTCTGCGACGTGCTGGAGCCGGCCACCGGCGAGCCCTACGGCCGTGACCCGCGCGGCACCGCCAAGCGCGCCGAGGCCTACCTGCAGCAGACCGGCATCGGCGACACGATCTACGTCGGCCCCGAGGCCGAGTTCTTCGTGTTCGACGACGTGAAGTTCGGCGCCGACCCGTACCGCACGGGCTTCGAGCTCGACTCCACCGAATTGCCGACCAACGGCTTCACCGATTACGAGGGCGGCAACCTCGGCCACCGGGTCCAGACCAAGGGCGGCTACTTCCCGGTGCCGCCGCAGGACTCGGCGCAGGACATGCGCGGCGAGATGCTCGCGGCCATGCAGTCCATGGGCGTGAAGGTCGAGAAGCACCACCACGAGGTGGCCTCGGCCCAGCACGAGCTCGGCATGAAGTTCGACACGCTGACCCTGCTCGCCGACCACATGCAGATCTACAAGTACTGCATCCACAACGTCGCGCAGAGCTACGGCAAGTCCGCGACCTTCATGCCCAAGCCCGTCTACGGCGACAACGGCTCAGGGATGCACGTCCACCAGTCGATCTGGAAGGACGGCAAGCCGGTCTTCGCGGGCGACAAGTATGCCGGCCTGTCCCAGGAGTGCCTCTGGTACATCGGCGGCATCATCAAGCACGCCAAGGCGCTGAACGCCTTCACCAACCCGTCGACCAACTCGTACAAGCGCCTGGTGCCGGGCTACGAGGCGCCGGTGCTGCTCGCCTACTCGGCGCGCAACCGCTCGGCCTCCTGCCGCATCCCGTGGACCAAGAGCCCGAAGGCCAAGCGCGTCGAGGTCCGCTTCCCCGACCCGATGGCGAACCCCTACCTCGCCTTCTCGGCGCTGCTGATGGCCGGCCTCGACGGCATCCGCAACAAGATCGACCCGGGTCCGGCCATGGACAAGGACCTGTACGAACTGCCGCCGCGGGAGCTGAAGAAGATCCCGACCGTGTGCGGCTCGCTCCGGGAGGCCCTGAACAGCCTCGACAAGGACCGGGCCTTCCTCAAGGAGGGCGGCGTGTTCTCGGACGACCAGATCGACTCGTTCATCGAGCTGAAGATGACCGAGGTGCTGCGCTACGAGATGACCCCGCACCCGATCGAGTTCGTGCAGTACTACTCGCTGTGATGTGAGAGCCGGCCGGGCACGAGGCCCGGCCCGGCACGCACTCCCGGGCCGGGGCCTCTCGCGGGGCCCCGGCCTTTTTCTTGGGGACGCTCAGACGTTACCCCTCGCCGCCTCACCCGAGGCAGCCCGTGAGCGCCGAGACCGGGTCGGGACCGGTGCGGTCCCGGGCCTGCCCGGCGGCCGGCTGCATAGGTGCCCGCGCGCACGGAGCCCGAACGATGCTCACCCTCGACCACCTCGTCGTCGTCGCGCCCGACCTCGCGGAGGGCGTGGCCCATGTGCGGGACTGCCTCGGCCTCGCCATGCCCGAGGGCGGTCGCCACCGCGAGATGGGCACGCGCAACCACCTGCTGCGCCTCGGCGACGCCCTGTTCCTGGAGGTGATCGCCGTCGATCCGGAGGCGCCGCCGCCGTCGGGCGCCCGCTGGTTCGGCCTCGGCGACGCGGCGCGGGTGCGGGCCGACTGGGATTCGGGCCGGCGGCTGCGCGGCTTCGTCGCCCGCGCGGACGATCTCGACGGCCTCCTCGCCGCGCACGGCGCGCTCCTCGGCGCGGCGGCGACGATGACCCGGGGCGACCTGTCCTGGCGCTTCGCGGTGCCCCCGGGCGGGGCGTGGCCGGCGGACGGTGCCGCGCCCTGCGCGATGGCGTGGGGACCGCGCGGCAATCCCGCCGCGACGATGCCGGATCTCGGCGCCGGTCTGGAGGCGCTCGTCCTAACGGATCCGGATCCCGCCGCCGTCGCGGGGCTTCACGCGGCGCTGGGCCTCGTCGCTCCACCGCAGGTTGTGGCCGGCCGGGGCCCGCGCTGGACCGCCCGGATCAGCACGCCGTCGGGCCCGCGGACCCTGACCTGAGGGCGACGGACCCTCCTCGCCGGCCTGATCGGGTGGGCGACCGGCGAGGAGGGCCTGGCCGGGACTCGGAAGCCCAGGCAGCCACAACCTACCAGCGACTTATCGCGGTGCGGTGACAGGAAAGTCTCACTCCGCACAGGAAGTGTGCAGGCCCCGCCTGACGATCAGGTGTGCGCGAAGATGTCGGTCTCGGGCCAGCCGTCGAGGTCGAGGCGCGCCCGCGTCGGCAGGAAGCCGAAGCAGGCGGCCGCGAGGTCGGTGCGACCCTCCCGGGCCAGCATCGCGTCGAGCCGCTCCCGGGCCGCGTGGAGGTGGAGGACGTCCGAGGCCGCGTAGTCGAGCTGGGCCTGCGACAGGGTCTCGGCGCCCCAGTCCGAGGATTGCTGCTGCTTCGACAGGTCGACGCCGACCAGCTCGCGGACCACGTCCTTCAGCCCGTGGCGATCCGTGTAGGTGCGCGCGAGCTTCGAGGCGATCTTGGTGCAGTAGACCGGGCTCGGCATCACGCCGAGGGCCCTGTACAGGACCGCCACGTCGAACCGCGCGAAGTGGAAGATCTTCAGGATGCCGGGATCGGCTAGGACCCGCTTGAGCACGACCGGCTCCGGCCCGTCCTGCGGGATCTGCACCACGTCGGCCGTGCCGTCGCCGGTGGAGAGCTGCACAACGCAGAGGCGGTCCCGATGCGGGTTGAGACCGAGCGTCTCGGTGTCGATGGCCACCGCCCGCCCCGCGTCGTAGGTGGCGGGCAGGTCGCCGCGGTGGAGACGTACGGTCGGGCTCGGCATCGTTCTCGGACCTTGCGGGGTTTTCGGCCGGTAGCATCGGTGCCAAGTGCCGGCAAGCCGCGGACGATCCGCGCGGCCGGGATCGACAGGGAGCTGGACATGACGGCAGCCGAGGTGATCGCGACCCTGGGGTTGAAGCCCCATCCGGAGGGCGGCCATTACCGCGAGACGTTCCGCGATCCACGGACCGTCGACGGCCGTTCGGTCGGCACCGCGATCTACTTCCTGCTCGACCTCGGCGAGGTCTCGGCGTGGCACCGGGTCGACGCCACCGAGATCTGGCACTGGCACGCCGGCGCGCCGCTGGTGATCACCACGAGCCCCAACGGGCACGACGCCGAGGCCCGGCATCTCGGGCCGGACCTCGGCGCCGGGCAGCGCCCGCAATGCGTCGTGCCGGCCGGCCACTGGCAGACCGCCACCAGCCTGGGCGCCTGGACGCTCGTCGGCTGCACGGTCTCGCCGGGCTTCGACTTCGCCGGCTTCGAGATGGCGCCGCCCGACTGGCGGCCGACGCCGCGCGGATGATCCGCCGCTATCATGGCGGCGGCGCGCCGGGGCGTGCGGGGTCACGCCCCTGTCGCCGTCCCCCTCTACCGGCGGCCTGAAACGGGAGGTTCGCGATGCGTGCGATCATGTTGGGGCTGGGGCTGCTTCTGGGAGCGGGCCCCGCGCTCGCCGGCGAGGCCGCCCAGCTCGGTCCCCGGCCCTTCTATCTCGTCGACCAGCTGAAGCCCGGCCCGCTCAAGGACAGGCTCGCCGCCTGCGGCGTCGACCGGACCTACACGCCCCGGACCTTCTCGATCTCGCACCGCGGCGCGCCGCTGATGTTCCCCGAACACACCCGGGAGGGCCTGCTCGCCGCGTACCGGATGGGCGCCGGGATCATCGAGTGCGACGTGGCCTTCACCAAGGACCGCCAGCTCGTCTGCCGCCACAGCCAGTGCGACCTGCACACGACCACCGACATCCTCGCCCGGCCCGAGCTCGCGGCGAAGTGCACGCAGGGCTTCACGCCGGCCGACCCGGCCACCGGGCGGAAGGCCTCGGCCAAGTGCTGCACAAGCGACCTGACGCTGGACGAATTCAAGTCGCTGAACGGGAAGATGGACGCGTCCGACCCGGACGCCACCACGGTGGCGGCCTACATGAACGCGACGCCGCGCTGGCGCACCGACCTCTACGCCGGCACCGGCACGCTGATGTCGCATAAGGAGTACATCGCGCTGGTGAAGGGGATGGGGCGGAAATTCACCCCCGAGCTGAAGGCGCCCCAGGTGCCGATGCCGTTCCAGGGCAGCTACACGCAGGACATGTACGCCCAGCAGCTGGTCGACGAGTACCGGGAGGCCGGGATCCCGGCCTCCGACGTCTACCCGCAGAGCTTCCAGCTCCGCGACATCCTCTACTGGTTGGAGAAGGATCCGGAATTCGGCCGCCAGGCGATCTTCCTCGACGACCGGGACGAGACCGCGAAGGGCTTCGATCCGGAGAAGCCCGCCACGTGGCAGCCCGGCATGGCCGAGCTCGCCCGGAAGGGCGTGAAGATCCTGGCGCCGCCGCTGTGGATGCTGGTCCGGCCGGGCCCGGACGGGACGATCGAGCCCTCGACCTACGCCCGGGAGGCCAAGGCGGCCGGACTGGGGCTGATCGCGTGGTCGCTGGAGCGCTCGGGCCCCCTGAAGGGCGGCGGCGGGTACTATTACCAGTCGATCAAGCCGGTGGTCACCGGCGACGGCGACATCCTGCGGCTGCTCGACGTCCTGCACGGTCAGGTGGGCGTGCTGGGGGTCTTCTCCGACTGGCCCGCGACCACGACCTTCTACGCCAACTGCGTCGGCGCTCCTTAGCGCCGCCGCTCAGTCGGCCCAGAAGGCCACGAGGGAGAAGAGGCCGGCCATCACGAAGTTCACGATCAGGAAGCCGGTGATGATGAGGGCGAGCGTCATGGTGGCCTCGGAGGCGGAGCGGTCTGGGGGATGGGGGCGCGGCGCGGCCAAGTCTTCGTGGACCTGCGCCGCCCGCCGATGAGCCCCGCGGCGCGTCCGCGGGGGCATGCGTGGTGTCCGCCTAGTACGGGCTCAGCACGTAGAGGAGGTTGGACAGGTACTCGCCGTTCAGCGGCTTCCAGCCGAGCCGCCGCCGGATCAGGCCGTACCCCGCGCAGGTCAGCGCGGCGGAGCCGAGAACGGCCAGCGTGAACCAAGCGAGGCTGGCGGTCGCGAACCCGACGGCGCTGCCGAACAGGGCCACCGTCACGAAGATGATCCGGCTCGGGTTGCGCGGGCCGCGCGTCGTCATGTCGGACATGGGGACCTCCCTCGATCCGGATCAGCGGGCGCGGCAGTTCGGGCCGTACCAAGTCATGGTCCGGCGATCCATGCCGCCGTCCGAGGAGGCGCCGCAGACGGGGAACCGCGTGTCGCCGGTGCGCTGCAGGCTCATGACCTTGTAGAGGTCCTGCTGGGCCTCGCGGCGGCGGTTCTGCTCGGCGAGCTGCGCCTGCCAGTACAGGTTGCTGTTGGACTGGGCGACGGCGCGCTGCTGGTGGAGCCCCATCATGCACTCGGCGAAGCCGTCGGTGCCGGGCTCGAAGCCGAAAGCGTAGCACTGGTTCTGATCCAGCGCGTGGCGCTCCTGCGGGGTGACGCAGGCCGCCAGCCCCAGGGCACAGGCCGCCGCGAGCCCGAGCTTCGCGATTGCGGGCAGCCCGGAGCGGTCGTCACGCATCGCGGTCGTGCGGGAAGAACAATTCTGGCTCGCGCCGATAAACTGAACGCCGAATTTACCGTGAAACCAGTTGTTCATGATCCTCAGGACCTCGATTTCTATCGGCAGGACCATCCGTGAGCCGATGGAAGGAGGTCTATACGAGGCCGTTCGAATTGTTCGTGTCTCAGAACACGCGGGCCGGCGGCTCGATCGCTGCCCGCAATGCCCGTTATCCCGCCCGACGCGCGATTCCGCACGCGGGGAAGGACTTTCGTCACGCTTGATGGGTCGGATGGTCCGGGCTCGCGACAACGGCCGGCGGCGCGCGCGGCGCGTGGGCCGAACCGGTGCTGCCCGGGACGGTCGCCGGCAGGTGGGGCCGGCGCGGGGAGCGCCGTCGTCGGGCTCGGCCGCGCGGAGTGTCGGAAGGAACGCTCACCGGACGGAGAGTTGCGCGTCCGGCGCGGTGGGGCGGCTCGCCCACAGGGCGGGCGCGCCGGGTCGATCCGGCGCGCCCGCGGCGATCAGACGAAGTGCTGGCCGCCGTTGATGGTCAGCGTCGAGCCGTTCACGAAGCCGGCCTCGTCGCTCGCCAGATACTCGACCGCGTGGGCGATCTCGTCGGCCTCGCCGAGGCGGCCGGTCGGGATCGTGGAGATGATCTTGTTGCGGATATCCTCCGCCACCGCCATCACCATCTCGGTGGCGATGTAGCCCGGCGCCACCACGTTCACCGTGATGCCCTTCGACGCGCTCTCCTGGGCCAGCGCCTTGGCGAAGCCGATCACGCCGGCCTTGGCGGCCGAGTAGTTGGTCTGCCCGGCCTGGCCCTTCTGGCCGTTGATCGACGAGATGATGATGATGCGGCCGAAGTTGCGGCTGCGCATGCCCTCGATCAGCGGACGGGTGCAGGTGAACATCGAGTCGAGGTTGGTCTTGATGACCGCCTGCCACTTCTCGAACGTCATCTTGTGGAAGGCACCGTCCCGGGTGATGCCGGCGTTGTTCACCAGGATGTCCACCGGGCCGAGTTCGGCCTCGATCGCCTTGATGCCGGCCTCGCAGCTCGCGAGATCGCCCACGTCGAACTTGAAGACGGGGATTCCGGTCTCGGCCTTGAAGGCGTTGGCCGCCTCGTCGTTGCCGGCGTAGTTGGCGGCGACCTTGTAGCCCTTGTCCTTGAGCCGCTTCGAGATCGCCGCGCCGATGCCGCGGGTGCCGCCCGTCACGAGGGCGACGCGTCCTTGAGCCATTGTTTCCTCCTGTTCGCATCACTTGATGCCGCGTGCGGATGGCGTCCGCACGCGATTTTTTCTGACTTCGGCCTTAAGTCTATGTTGTGGGCCGATACTGTCGTGACAGACCGATCAGGTCCGCTCGACGCACATCGCCACGCCCATCCCGCCGCCGATGCAGAGCGTAGCGAGGCCCTTCTTGGCGTCGCGGCGCTTCATCTCGTGGAGCAGGGTGACGAGGACGCGGGCGCCCGAGGCACCGATCGGGTGGCCGATGGCGATGGCGCCGCCGTTGACGTTCACCTTCGCGTCGTCCCAGCCCATGTCCTTGTTCACGGCCAGCGCCTGGGCCGCGAAGGCCTCGTTCGCCTCGATCAGGTCGAGGTCGGACGGCTTCCAGCCGGCCTTCTCCAGGGCCTTGCGCGAGGCCGGGATCGGGCCGGTGCCCATCACCTTCGGGTCGACGCCCGCGGTCGCCCAGGACTTGATCCGGGCGAGCGGGGTCAGGCCGCGGCGCTCGGCCTCCGAGGCCGACATCAGCACCAGGGCGGCGGCGCCGTCGTTGAGGCCCGAGGCGTTGGCGGCCGTGACGGTGCCATCCTTGGTGAAGGCCGGCTTCAGCTTGCCCATCGCCTCCATGGTGGCGCCGTCGCGGATGTACTCGTCGGTGTCGACGACCGTGTCGCCCTTCTTGCCCGGCACCGTGACGGGGACGATCTCGTCCTTGAACCGGCCCTCCTTGCGGGCGGCCTCGGCCTTGTTCTGCGAGCGGGTCGCGAACTGGTCCTGCTGCTCGCGGGTGAGCTGGAAGGCCTGGGCGACGTTCTCGGCGGTCTGGCCCATGTGGTAGCCGTTGAAGGCGTCCCAGAGCCCGTCCTTGATCATGGTGTCGACGAGCTTCACGTCGCCCATCTTCTGGCCGCCGCGCAGGTACTGCGCGTGGGGCGACAGCGACATCGATTCCTGGCCGCCGGCCACGATGACCCTGGCGTCGCCGTTGGCGATCTGCTGCATGCCGATCGCGACCGTGCGAAGGCCCGAGCCGCAGACCTGGTTGAGGCCCCAGGCGGTGGCCTTCTCGGGGATGCCGGCCTTGATGGCCGCCTGCCGGGCGGGGTTCTGGCCGGCGCCCGCGGTGAGGACCTGGCCAAAGATCACCTCGTCCACCTCGTCGGGCGAGACCTTGGCGCGCTCCAGGGCGGCCTTGATCGCCGTCGCGCCGAGCTCGTGGGCCGGCACCGCCCCGAAGGCGCCGCCGAACGAGCCGACCGGCGTGCGCGCCGCCCCGACGATGACGATCTCTTCGCTGCCTGCCATGTGAACGTTCTCCTCTCGCGAGCCGGCGCGCCTTCCACGTCCCGGGGCGCGCTCTGTGCCGGCCCTGGGATGAAGGGCCTGAGGTGGGCGAAGTCAAGGTTGTGGATCAACGCGCCAAACGCGCCGATGACGCGACCGCGAGACTGAAATGGCGCGACCGCCCCGACCGCTCTGCATTATTCTGCGTTGAACAGCTGCAGTTTGCTGTTTTCTGCGCCCGGGGAAGGCTTTAAGGATCGTGTTGCGGGCGCGAAGACAGCCCCCGTCAGACAGCACCGCGCGTCTGCAACGCCCCCCGGTCCCGAGTCCAGAAAGGCCGTTCCCGATGGCGGATACCGTCAAGGCCACCCAGACCGTCATCAAGAAGTACGCCAACCGGCGCCTCTATCACACGGGCACCTCGACGTACGTGACGCTGGAGGACCTCGCCACGATGGTGCAGAACGGCGAGGATTTCGTCGTCTACGACGCGCGCACGGGCGACGACATCACGCGCTCGGTCCTGACGCAGATCATCTTCGAGCAGGAGAACAAGGCCGGCGCCGAGAACCTGCTCCCGGTGGCGTTCCTGCGCCAGCTGATCCGCTTCTACGGCGACAGCATGCGCACGATGGTGCCGAGCTTCCTCGAATTCTCGATGGCGAACTTCGCCAAGGACCAGGACGGCCTGCGCGAGAAATTCGCCCAGAGCTTCGGCCCGGCGGCGTTCCAGAACGCCATCGAGCAGCAGGTGCGCACCAACATGAACTTCTTCGGCGATGCCATGAAGATGTTCACGGGCTTCGCCCCGCCCGCGCCGGGAGCCCAGCCGACGGCGCCGGCCGCGACTCAGCCCGCGACCTACGGGGGCGGCGAGCTGGACGATCTCAAGCGCCAGATGCTGGAGATGCAGCAGCGCCTGGAAGCGCTCGCGAAAAAGTAATTCGGCCGGACCGATCGGACGAAGGGTTGACGATCGGTAAACGTCGGCCCCACCTTTGCGACACGGGCACGGAAACGTGCGGAGAATGTGCGCATGGTGCGTATCGGAACAGTCAGCCGTCTCGGCCCGACACAGGTCCGCCCCACCCGGCGCGCGCCGGTCCCGGACGCGGACGCCTCCCCCGAGGCGGCGCGGACGGAGGTCCAGGCGCTCGCCCTGATCGACGGCGGCCGGTCCGATGAGCCGCCCGCCCCCCGGACAGCGGAACGCGCGGCCGCGGGGAGACCCCGCGCCGGCTTCATCGCGCAGTTGCTGACGGCGGGCGATCCGACGCTGCTGCCGTCGCGCCTGGAACGGACCCGGATGGCCGCCGCGCGCTACGCGGAGGCCGCGCGGCGCCTCGCCTGAGGCGCCGCCCTCGCGAGGCTCAAGCCTCGGCCGACTTCACCTTCAGGACCTGACGGCCGCGGTACATGCCGGTCTTCAGGTCGATGTGGTGCGGACGGCGCAGCTCGCCGGAATCCTTGTCCTCGACGTAGGTCGGCGCCTTGAGGGCGTCGGCCGAGCGGCGCATGCCGCGGCGGGAGGGGGAGGTCTTTCGCTTCGGAACGGCCATGGCTGGATCCTTCGTGACGCCGCGGACAAAGCGGCGCGCGGGCGGCTCCTCGATCGAGGATCGCCACGCACACCGCGGGATACGGATGAGGCCGGGCTTATAGCTCCGGCGCCGGCCCGTGACTAGGGGTGCCGGACCACAACCGTTAAGGGCGGGTTCAAGCGGAGCGGCGCAGATCTGGCCGGACGGCACCGCTGTGCGGGCCGCGCCTCTCGGGAGAACGCCATGGCTTCCTCCACCAAGACCCTCGCCCTCCTCGCCCTCCTGTCGAGCCTCGTCGCGGCCCCGGCCCTGGCGCAGGCGCCGCAGGCGCCGACGACCGCGGCACCGACGGCCCCCGCGAAGCCCGCGGCCCCGAGCGCGCCCGTCGCCGGATCGCCGAACGCCGCCAAGGGGGCGCTGATCGATCTCAACAGCGCCAGCACCGAGGAGCTCGACGCGCTGCCCGGCATCGGCGCGGCGCGCGCGGCCGCGATCATCAAGGGACGGCCGTATCGCGGGAAGGACGATCTCGTCTCCAAGAAGATCATCCCGCAGAGCGTCTACGACGGCATCAAGGACAAGATCATCGCCAAGCAGAAGTAGCCGCTACTCGGCGATCGCCCCCTGGGGCATGGAGAAGCCGGGGGGCGTCTTCGGGGCCGCTGCGGCCTTCGGTGCCGCCTGGCGGGGCGCCTTCTTGCGGGCCTCGGCCTTCGGCACCTTCGGCGCCTTGACGGCGGGCGGCGCCTCGCAGGCGCGGAAGGTCAGCTGCGCCAGGGGCGTCCCCTCCTCGCTCACGATCGCGATCGGGTCGGGGAAGGTCGGCAGCGTCGGCTCCCAGTGGATCGAACCGCCCAGCATCGCCTCGATGCCCGACGCGGCGCCGCCGCGCCGCAGCGTCGTGAAATCGGGCCCGTAGGCCGTGGCGACCTTTCCGGCGATCACCACCTGGAGAACCTCGTTCACCTCGGTCGTCAGCGGCCTGAGCGGGTTCGTCGTGCGGACCTGCCCGGCCCGCGTGATCACCATCTTGAACCCCTTGGCGCTCTCGAAGCGGGCCGCCTGCGTCCCGCAGGGCTGCTCGAGGGTCGGGCCGGCGGCGGGCGTGGGGGTCGCCGCCTGAGGGGCGGCTTGGCCCGGCGGCGGCGGCGGCGCGGCGGGCGCGGCCGGCGCAGGCGCGGCCGGTGCAGGCGCGACTTGCGCGGGCGCGGCCTGGGGAGGCGCGGCCGGCGCCGGCTTGCCGGCGGGCGCGGCCGTCGCCTGCATCGTCGACAGGCAGAGAGGACCGGCGAGCAGCAGCCCGGCCACCCCGCGCGCACATCGCTTCATCGCCCGGCTCCCGGCGGATCTCCGCGGAGCGCCGCGTCGCGCTGTGTCCGGTCGAGGGCGCGGATCGGCTCCAGTTCGATCGCGTCCAGATCGAGCACGCGCGGGTCGAGCACCTGGGCGCTGCGGTCGATCGGGCTCTTGCGCGGTCCGACCGAGCCGATGACGAGGTCCTCGTCCTCAATGTCGAGTTCGGAACCCATGCGCAGGGGCTCGCGCCGGCCGCGTGCCGCCATCGCGGCCACGGCGACGATGGCGACAGCGAAGACCAGAATAGCCAGGATGATGAACAGGCGCTCCATCAGGAGGTCAGCTCTAGCCTGCGGTTCAGGCCGCCGCCACCCCATCCCATCGTCGATATCGCCCCGCCGCGTCGCGGTTGTGTTCCCCGTCACGTCCTCGGCCCCGTCCTCTGTCAGGATCCGGTCAGTCCCGGGTCACGTGCGGAACGCTCCTTGCGTGGGCCGGCGGACCGGGTAGATGCGGGCAGACCGGAGCCGGGACCGACCGATGCAGCACGAGCCGAGCCGCGAGCCCGAGGAACTGGAGGCGCACCTCCTCGGACTGATCGAGGCCGCCCGGGATCAGGCCCGGGAGGACCCGTTCCGCAATCCCGTCCTGGCGGTGACTCTGGCGATCACCCGGCGCTTCGACCGGAACGAGATCTCGACGGGCGACCTCGACGGCCTGTTCGTGCGCCTGCGTGCCGCAGCGCTGGCGGCGCGGGCGGAACGGCTGCGGGCCTATGTCGGGCTCGATGCCGGGCCGGAGGATCCGCAGGCGGCGATCCCCGCGCGGCTCGTGGCGGCGGCGCCCGACCGGCCGGACGGCGTCGAGGCCTTCGCGGCCCTGATCCACCGCACCGCCTTCGCGGTGGTGTTCACGGCCCACCCCACCTTCGGCATGCCCCGAGCCGTCGCGGGCCTCCTCGCCGAGGCCGCGAGCCTGCCCGACGCCAGGGACCGCGCCGGGCTGGTCGCGCGCGCGGCGGCCCTGTCGACCCGGCCGGACGCCCCGATCACCCTGGATGTCGAGTTCGAGCAGGCCTGCGCGGCGGCCAATAACGGCCGGCTCGCCCTCGACGCCTTCAACGGCGCCCTGCTCGACGCCGCCCGCACCCGCTGGCCCGACCGCTGGACCGAGCTGACGCCCCGCCCCTTCGCCATCGCCAGCTGGGTCGGCTGCGACACCGACGGGCGCACCGATATCGGCTGGTGGGACACCCTGCGCTACCGGCTGATCTCGAAGCGCATGCAGTTCGACCGGGTGATGCGCGACCTGCCCGAGATCCCCGCCTGCCGCGAGGTCCGGGCCCTCGCGGAGAACGCCCTGGCGGCCGTGAACCGCCAGCTCACCGTGGCGCCGCGCCTCGGCGACCAGCCGTCCCTAGAGGCGGTGCACCGCTTCGCCCTGGCCCTCATCATCGAGCGGGAGCGCGCCCAGACCGATGCCGGCGTCCTCGTCGCCGCGCTGACCGAGGCCCTGGAGGCTGCCGACGACGCGGCCGACCAGCGCTGGATCGCCGTCCTGCGCGCGGGCGTCGCGACGCACGGCCTGTCGAACGCCCTGCCGCATTTCCGGCTGAACGCCAGCCAGATCCACAACGCGGTGCGGCGGGTGATCGACCTGGAGGGCGAGCCCACCGACGCGGCCCGCCGCCGCTCGCACCTCGCGACGATCCACACGCTGCTGAACGACGTCCGCCCGGTGGCGGTCGATTTTGGGGCGCTCGCGGCCGAGCGGGCCTCGGCGGCGCGGCTGATGATGACGATCGCCCAGATCCTCAAGCACGTCGACGGCACCCATCCGGTGCGCTTCCTCATCGCCGAGACCGAGACCGGCTACACCCTGCTCGCCGCCCTCTGGCTCGCGCGCCACTACGGCATCGCCGACAAGCTCGAGATCACGCCGCTGTTCGAGACGGCGAGCGCGCTGGAGCAGGGCATCCGGGTGCTCGACGACGCCCTGCGCAACCCGCACTGGCGCCAGTACCTGAAGCGCATCGGCCGCCTCACCGTGCAGTTCGGCTACTCCGATTCGGGCCGCTACGTCGGCCAGCTCGCGGCGACCTTCTGGATCGAGCGGCTGCGGCTGCGCATCACCGAGATGCTGGTCCAGAACGGCCTGTCCGACGTCGAGCTCGCGATCTTCGACACGCACGGCGAATCGATCGGGCGCGGCGCGCATCCGACCTCCCTGCGCGACCGCCTCGCCTACCTCGCCCCCGAGGACGCGCGCGACCGCGCCCGGAAGGCCGGCATCCGCGTCCGGCTCGAATCGAGCTTCCAGGGCACCGACGGCTACCTGCTGTACGGCACCGAGGCGCTGGCGCGCGCCAGCGTCGCCCGCATCGCCGAGCACGTCTACGCGCTCGACGTGACGGAGGAGGATTCGTTCCCGGACTACGCCCTGAACGACCGGCCGAAGGCCTCCGACAGCAACGTCGACCCGATCTACGCCGAGCCGGACTTCGCCCTCGAATTCTTCACCGCCGCCCGCCAGGACATGGAGGCGCTGGTCGACGATCCGGGCTACGCGGCGCTCCTCGGCACCTTCGGCCCGAGCCTGATCGACCGGACCGGGTCGCGCCCGGTGGCGCGCCAGACCGACAATGGCGGCCCGGCGCGGATCACCCATCCGCGCCAGATGCGGGCGATCCCCAACAACGCGATCCTGCACCAGCTCGGCTTCCTGGCGAACTCCCTCCACGGGATCGGCCGGGCGGCCCAGCGCGGCCCCGACCTGTTCCGCGACATGCGGCGCGACTCGGTGCGCTTCTCCCGGGCCTTCCGGCTGGTCCAGCACGCCGCCTCGGTCGGCGACCTCGACGTGCTGCGGGCCTATATCGACACCCTGGACCCGGCCGTGTGGCTGGAGCGGGCGCGGCGCACCCAGAAGGATTTCCGCCGGGACGAGCTGGTGGTGATCTCCGGGGCGCTGGAGCGCCTCGACCTCGCCCCAGCGCTGCGGAACCTGTTCGGACGCCTGACCCGGGACTGGCTCGCCCTGAGCGCTGCCGCCCCGGACCTGCCCGCCATGTCGGCCCGGCTGACGCTGCTCCACGCCCTGCGCCTCGCCCTGATCCACCGGATCTGGTTCCTGGCGGTGCACATCCCGGGCTTCCGGCCGCAGGCGGGCATCTCCCGCGAGCAGCTGCTGGAGCGCTTCCTGCGGCTGGACATCGACGGCTGCCTGAAGCTCCTCGACGCGATCTTCCCGGTCACGCCGGACCCGACGCTGGGCCTGAACTTCGGCGAGCCGGCCGGCCCGCGCGACGTCGGCACCTACGAGGCGGAGCACGCCAACCTGTTCCAGCCGATCCGCCGGATGTTCGATCAGGTGCGGGAGATCTCGGGGATGATCCAGCACGAGGTCGGGGCGTTCGGGTAGGCGCGGTCCTCAGGCCGCCTCCACCCGCAGGACCGTGCCGCCGATCCCGGTGACGCGCACCCGGCGACCGGCGGGCAGGTCGGGCCCCTCGACCCGCCACAGCGTGTCGTCGAAGCGGATCCGGCCCGCGCCGCGCACGATCGGCTCGTCGAGCACGCCCTCGCGCCCGATCAGGCCGCGGTCGGCGCGGTTCAGGTCCGGACCGGCCCGCCTGCCGCGGTGCTGGAGGCGCGCCGCGAGCGCCACCAGGGCGACGGCGAGACCGGCGAACAGCAGGGTCTGGCCCTGCCAGGGCATGGGCAGCGCCGCGGCCGCGAGGCCGGTCGCGACGGCGGCGAGGCCGAGCCAGATCAGGAACACGCCGGGCAGCAGGATCTCGGCACCGGCGAGCACGAGGCCGGCGATGACCCAGCTCCAGGCCGCCCCGAGGGCCCCGAGGGTTCCGGCGAGGGAATCGAGCGTCACCGGCGTCAGGCCCGCGGCGCCGCGACGTTCGGCGGGGTCCCGGTGCGCCGGGGCGCGGCGGCGCCGTCGCCGAAGACCGTGCGGGTGAGCTCGCCGATGCCGCCGAGCGTGCCGGCGAGGGCCGCCGCCTCGATCGGCACCACCACGACCCGCTGGTTCGGCGCGGTGGCGATCGCCCGCACCGCGTCGACGTACTTCTCGGCCACGAGGAAGTTCGCCGCCGCGATGTCGCCCTCGGCGATCGCCCGGCTGACCATCCCGGTCGCCGCCGCCTCGGCCTCGGCCGAGCGCTCCCGCGCCTCCGCGTCGCGGAACGCGGCCTCGCGCCGGCCCTCCGCCTCCAGGATCGCCGATTGCTTGCGCCCCTCGGCCCGCAGGATCTCGGCGGCGCGCTGCCCCTCCGCCTCCAGGATCGAGGCGCGCTTCTCGCGCTCGGCCTTCATCTGCCGGGCCATCGCCCCGGCGAGGTCGGCCGGGAGCACGATGTCCTTGATCTCGATCCGGTTGATCTTGACGCCCCAGGGCGAGGCCGCCGCGTCCATCACCCGGAGCAGGCGCTCGTTGATCTCGTCGCGGTGAGCGAGGAGCTGGTCGAGATCCATCGAGCCGACCACGGTGCGGATGTTGGTCATGGTCAGGGTCGTGGCCGCGAGGTCGAGGCTCGAGACCTCGTAGGAGGCGCGGGCCGCGTCGAGCACTTGGTAGAACACCACCGCGTCGATGGTGACGCCGGCATTGTCGCGGGTGAAGGCCTGCTGGCTCGGCACGTCGATGACCTGCTCCATCACGTTGACCTTGCGGCCGATCCGCTCGACGAAGGGCGTGATCAGGCCGAGGCCGGCGTCGAGGCTGCGGGCGTAGCGGCCGAAGCGCTCCACCGTGTAGACGTGGCCCTGGGGCACGATCTTCACGCCCGCGGCCAGGGTGATGATCGCCAGCACCGCCAAGCCCACGGCGAACACGCTCAGCCCCAACGGAAGCCCCATCGACACCCCTCCCCTGACGGCGCCACGGCCGGCGCGGCCGCGCAGCCTAACAGGCCGATCGGGGCTCCGCGACCGCGTGTCCGCGGGGCAGCCCGGAGGCGTGCCGCGCCGCGGCGTGAACGGTCACCCGCGGATGTCGATCATCAATGGTTCAGGCCGCCGCGCTTAGGAAGCCGGCAAGCGTCGCGTTCGTCGTCGCTCCGACCCCGTCAACGCAACGCTTGTTGAAGAAATATTCGGCATGATCCCCGCCACCCTCGCTGCGGAAAGAAGTCCTTTCGCGCCGCTGCGGGCGGCAGAAATCCCCACCCAACCGGACTCGGTGCGCGCGTGAAGATCGCTGTCCTCGCACATCTGAAATACCCGATCGGCCAGCCCTACGCCGGCGGCCTGGAGATGCACACGCATCTCCTGACCGTCGCGCTGAAGCGGCACGGGCACGACGTCACGCTGTTCGCGAGCCGCGGGTCCGACCCGGCGCTCGACCCGGTCATGCTCTGCGATCCGACCGGGGACGCGCTCCTCGACCCGGAGCGGGAGGAGGCGATCGACCGGGAAGAGGAGGATGCCTACCGGCGCATGATGGAGATGGTCGCGGCCGGAGGCTTCGATCTCGTCCACAACAACGCGCTGCACGCCCTGCCGCTGCGCGAGAGCGCCCGGCTCGGCCTGCCCTGGGTCACCGTGCTGCACACGCCGCCCTTCGACTCCCTGGTCGGCGGCGTCGTCCAGGCCGACCCCGACATGGCCTTCCTGGCGGTGTCCCCGTCGCTGGCGCAGGAATGGGCGCATCTCGTGCCCGGCGCCCAGGTGGTCGACAACGGCGTAGACCTCTCTACCTTCGCGTTCTCACACGCTGCCGACGATACGCCCTTCGCCTTCTGGTCGGGCCGGATCGTGCCCGAGAAGGGGCTGCACCTCGCGATCGACGCGGCGCGCGCCGCCGGGCTGCCGCTGATCTTCGCGGGTCCCAAGCTCAATCCCGGCTACTGGGCCGCCGAGATCGCCCCGCGTCTCGGGCCGGACCTGACGCATCTCGGCCATCTCTCCCACCGGGACCTCGCCCATCATCTCGGCCGGGCCCGCGTGGCGATCGTCTCGCCCCGCTGGGAGGAGCCCTTCGGCCTCGTCGTGGCGGAGGCCCTGGCCTGCGGCACGCCGGTCGCCGCCTTCCGGCGCGGCGCAATGCCCGACATCCTGGACGCGTCCTGCGGCCGCCTCGCCCGCCCGGACGACCCGCAGGATCTCTCGGTGGCGATCCGGGAGGCCGCCGGCCTGTCGCGCCGGGCCTGCCGCGACCGCGCCGAGGCGCTCTACGACGCCGCCGCCATGACCGGGCGCTACCTGGAGGCCTACGACGCCGTGATCGCGCGCTGCGCCGAGCGGGCACGGCCGGCCCTGCGCGTCGCCGGAGGACGCGGCTGAACGGCGCGGATCCGCGCGCCGCAATCCGCACCCGAGCCCGGAGCCCAGCGGCATGACGGGCCGCCCCCGACCTCCGCGGCGCACGAGGGTGCCACGGGAGACCTGCCATGACCACCGACGCCGACCATCCGGCCCCACCGCCCTGCGTCGTCTGCATCCCCGCCCGGAATGAGGCCGAGCGCCTGCCGCGCCTGCTCGCCTCCCTGGCCGCGCAGAACGGCGTCTCGGCGCGGGCGCCCCTGCGCGTCGTGGTGCTGGCCAACAACTGCACGGACGGGACCGTCCAGGCGGTGCGGGACGTCGAGGCCTCGGGCATCCTCGCGACCCTGACCCTCCGGCTGATCGCGGTCGAGCTCGGCGGCGCGGACGCCCATGTCGGCACGGCGCGGCGCATGGCGCTCGATGCCGGGGCCGACTGGCTGGAGGCGGACGGGGAGCCGGACGGCATCCTCCTCACCACCGACGCGGATGCCCGCCTGCCGGCCGAGTGGGTCGCGGCCAATCTCCGCGCGCTGGAGGCCGCCGACATCGTCGGTGGCCGGCTGGTGATCGACGACGACGGCACGCCGGACCCCGCCCTGACGGACCTGCACGCGCGCATCGAGCGCTACTGGTCCGGCGTCCGACGCCTGGAGGATCTGCTCGACCCGCCGCCCTACGATCCCGCCCCCCGTCACGGCGACCATACCGGCGCGAGCCTCGCCGTTCCCGCGATCCTGTACCGGGCGGTCGGCGGGCTGCCGGCGCTGCCCTGCGGCGAGGACAACGCCCTCGTCGGGCTGCTGCGCGCCAACGGCGCGCGCGTGCGCCACTGCCCGGACGTGCAGGTGCTGGTCTCGTCCCGCCACCAGGGGCGGGTCTCGGGCGGCATGGCCACCGAGATGCTGCGCCGGACCCGCGTCCTCGACGGGGAGGCCTACCTGCTGCCGGAGGCCGCGCACTGGCAGGCGCTGATCCTGCGCCGCGCGGCCCTGCGCCGGGCCTTCCACCTCGACCCGCAGGCCCGCGCCGCGGCCTGCGCGCGGCTCGGTCTCGACGCCGACGACCTCGCCGCCGTCGGCGCCTGCCCGAACGACATCGCCTTCGTGGAGCGGGCCGACCGGATCCTCGAGTCGCGCAGCCCGCCGGCGCGGGACTGCGCCCTCGACCAGGCGGTCGCCGATCTCGACGCCCTCGCGTCATCCCTGAGGGACGCCGCGTGACCCGCGGCATCGGCTGGTACGTCCATCACCAGGGCGCCGGCCATCTCCAGCGGGCCCGGGCTGTCGCCCGCGCCCTGGACCGGCCCTGCACGATCCTCGGGACGCTGGCCGGGTTCGACACCGCCGGCCTCGACACCGTCGACCTGCCCGACGACCGCCCCCTCGGCGACGCTGCCTTCGACGGCCGGGACGGCGCGACCGAGCGGCCCGAGGCGCTGCACTACGCGCCGCTCAACCATCCGGGGGTCCGCGCGCGGATGGCGCGCATCGCCGCCTGGGCGGAGCGGGCCGAGCCGGCCCTCCTGGTCGTCGACGTCTCGGTGGAGGTGGCGCTCCTGGCGCGCCTCCTGTCGGTGCCGACCCTGGTGGTGCGGCTCGCGGGGACCCGGACCGACCGGCCGCATCTGGAGGCTTTCCGCGGCGCGACGCGGCTGCTCGCACCGTTTCCCGCGGCGCTCGACGGCGCGGCCGTGCCGGACTGGGTCCGGGCCAAGACGCACTACGCGGGCTTCCTCGGCGCGCCGGCGCAGGCCCCGACCGAGGCGAGCCGCGAGATCGTGGTCGTGTTCGGCCGCGGCGGCGCGGGGGGCGACCTCGCGGATCTCGCCGCGGCCGCGCGGGCGGTGCCGGACCGGCCGTGGCACGTGTTGGGGCCGGTATCAGGCTCGGGCGCCGTCCCCGGCAACCTGCACCTGCACGGCTGGGTCCCGGACGTCGAGGCGCGGGTCGCGCGAGCGGCTTTGCTGGTGGGCGGCGGCGGCGACGGCGTGGTCGCCCTGGCGGCCGCGCAGCGGAAGCGCTTCGTCTGCCTCCCGGAGGAGCGTGCCTACGGGGAGCAGACCGAGAAGGCCGAGGCGCTGGCCCGGCTCGGGGCCGCGATCGTTCATCCCGGCTGGCCCTCGGCCGCGGCGTGGCCTGGCCTCATCGCGGCGGCCCGCGCCATCGACCCATCGGTGATCGGCGGCCTGCACGACCCGGACGCGGTCCGGACCTGCGCCGCGACGATCCAGACCCTGATCGCGGATCTCTGAACGGCCGGGCCGCGACGGAGCGGGCGGTCGCCGCGCCGGCGCGGGTGCCTCAGTCCGCACTCATGTCCGGACTCACGAGATCAGGTCGAGCTTCGCGGCCTCGATCCCGTCGGCGCGGATCGTGTCCGGCAGGGACGAGAAGTCGCGATAGCCCGCCTCGCGCGCCATGGCGTCGAGGGCCGTCTGCTCGTCGTCGGCCGCCCCCGTCCAGAGCACCGCGCCGCTCTTCTTCTGCCTAATCTGAAAAATGCTCATCGACCCCTCCCCGGTCCCGAGAAGACCATCGGCCTATTAACGTCGCTATTCGTGGCTGGTTGCAGGTTGAGCGCCGTGAACGGCCGCGCTCCGGCCGCCCCGATCACCTGCGGCGCGAGGCCCGGCGACGGCCCCGCCGGATGGCGCTATGCTCGACCTCCGGTGGAGTGGCTCGCCATGAAAACGCCGACCTGCCCAGCGAGGGAGAGGCAATACCAGTCCAGCGCCGCTTGCGAGGCCCCCGTCGTGAACTCCGTCCGTTGGCGCGCGCCCCGCCTCACTCTCCTGTGCGGGCTCGCGATCCTCGCCGGCGCGCCGGCCCGGGCCGTCGAGACCGCCGCCGTTCCCGACGCCGCCGCCATCGCGCCCGCGGTCACCGTCGTGCCCGCCGAGAACCGCGAGATCGTCGAGCGGGCCGTCGTCACCGGCACGCTGGTCCCCCGGGACGAGATCCTCGTCTCCCCCGAGGTCGAGGGGCTGCGCATCACCGATCTCCTCGTCGAGGAGGGCGACCGCGTCACCAAGGGGCAGGTCCTCGCCAAGCTGTCGCTGGAGATGATCGTCACCCAGGAGGCGTCGAACGCCGCGGCGATCGCCCGGGCCGAGGCGGCGATCGTCCAGGCCCAGAGCCAGATCGTCCAGGCGGAGGCCGCCAACCTGGAGGCCAAGCAGGCGCTCGAGCGCGCCCAGGCGCTCGCCAAGACCGGGAACGCAACCGCGGCCGTGCTGGAACAGCGCGTCTCGGCGGCGCAGGGGGCGGAAGGGCGCCTCGCCGCCGCCAGGGGCGGCCTGCAATCGGCGCAGGCCGACCTCGCCACCGCCCGGGCGGCCGGCGCCGAGATCGCCCTGCGGCGTGCCCGCACCGATATCCGGGCGCCGGAGGCCGGCATCGTCAATCGCCGCACCGCCCGGATCGGCGCCACAGCCACCGCGGTGGGCGAGCCGCTGTTCCGGCTGATCGCCCGGGGCGAGATAGAGTTGGAAGGCGAGGTGCCGGAGACGTCGCTGGCGCGCATCCACGTCGGCAACCCGGCGAGCCTCGACCTCGATGATGGCCGCCGCCTCGCCGGCAAGGTGCGCCGGGTCTACCCGGAGGTCGACCGGGCGACGCGGCTCGGCAAGGTGCGCATCCGCCTCGGCGACGATCCGGCCCTGCGCATCGGCGCCTTCGCGCGCGGCAACGTCGAGATCGCGCGCCGCACCGGCGTGGCCGTGCCGGTCTCCAGCCTGCTCTACGCGGCCGACGGCCGCGCCAGCGTCCTCGTGGTGAAGGACGGGCGCGTCGAGGCGCGGCCCGTGGCCGCGGGGCTCTCGGCCGACGGCTTCACCGAGCTCCGCTCCGGCGTCGCGGCCGGCGAGAGCGTCGTGGCCCGCGCGGGGAGCTTCCTGCGCGACGGCGACCGGGTGCGCCCCGTGCCGGCGCCCACCAGCACGCCGATCGCCGACGCGGCCCCGCGGTAGGACGAGTCGAAGGATCCGGCCATGCGCCTCAACGTCTCCGCCTGGGCGATCCGAAGGCCCCTGCCCTCGGTGGTCCTGTTCCTGGTCCTGATGATCCTCGGGCTGGTGAGCTTCCGCGCGCTGCCGATCACCCGGTTCCCCAACATCGACATCCCGATCGTCTCGGTGACGATCACCCAGTCGGGCGCCGCGCCCGCCGAACTCCAGACCCAGGTCACCAAGTGGGTCGAGGATTCGGTCGCCGGCGTGAAGGGCGTCAAGCACATCCTCTCGACGATCACGGAGGGCACCTCCACCACCACGATCGAGTTCCGCCTGGAGGTGAACCAGGATCGGGCGACCAACGACGTCAAGGACGCGATCGCCAAGATCCGCCAGAACCTGCCGCGGACGATCGACGAGCCGATCGTCTCGCGCGTGGAGATCGCCGGCCTGCCGATCATGGTCTACGGCGCCTCAGCGCCCGCTATGACGCCCGAGGACCTGTCGTGGTTCGTGGACGACGTCGTCGCCCGGGGCTTGCAGAGCGTGAAGGGCGTCGGCGGCGTCGAGCGCCTCGGCGGCGTCGCCCGCGAGATCCGCGTCACCCTGAAGCCCGACCGCCTGCTGGCGCTGGGCATCACCGCCGCGGACGTGAACCGGCAGCTGCGCCTGACCTCGGCCGACATGGCCGGCGGCCGGGCCGAGGTCGGCGGCCAGGAGCAGTCCATCCGGGCGCTCGCCGCCTCGGCGAGTCTCGAGACGCTCGCCAAGACCTCCATCGTGGTGCCGGGCAACCGCAAGGTCCGCCTCGACGAGCTCGCGACCCTATCGGACACCGCCGAGGAGCCCCGCACCTTCGCGCGCTTCAACGGCGAGCCGGTGGTCGCGTTCGCGATCTCCCGCGCCAGCGGCGCCAGCGACGCCGACGTGTCGGTGGGCGTCGCCAAGAAGATCGCGGCGCTTCACGCGGCCAATCCGAACGTCCGGTTCGACCTGATCGACACCAGCGTCGTCAACACGATCGGCAACTACCACTCGGCCATGATGGGCCTGATCGAGGGGGCCCTCCTCGCCGTCGTGGTGGTGCTGCTGTTCCTGCGCGACTGGCGCGCGACGCTGA
The DNA here is from genome assembly GCF_053345625.1 of Methylobacterium sp. D53M. NCBI lineage: Bacteria > Pseudomonadati > Pseudomonadota > Alphaproteobacteria > Hyphomicrobiales > Methylobacteriaceae > Methylobacterium > Methylobacterium sp. D53M. Next base: position 314,584 of record NZ_JBKFAL010000002.1, on the reverse strand, counting down.
TCGCCGCGGTGGCGCTGCCCCTCTCGGTGCTGCCGACCTTCTGGGTGATGAGCGCCCTGGGCTTCTCGCTCAACGCCGTCAGCCTGCTGGCGATCACGCTCGTCACCGGCATCCTGGTGGACGACGCGATCGTGGAGATCGAGAACATCGTCCGGCACATGCGGATGGGGAAGTCGCCCTACCGCGCGTCCCTCGAGGCCGCCGACGAGATCGGCCTCGCGGTCATCGCCATCACGGCGACGATCATCGCGATCTTCTCGCCGGTGTCGTTCATGGGCGGCATCGCCGGCCAGTACTTCAAGCAGTTCGGCCTGACCATCGCGGCCGCGGTGTTCATGTCGCTGCTCGTGGCGCGCCTGATCACGCCGCTGCTCGCCGCCTACTTCCTGCGCGACCACGGGCCGGACCACGAGCGGGACGGCGTCGTCATGCGCGGCTACACCCGCCTCGTGGCGTGGTCGGTCCGACACAAGTTCATCACGCTGGTGCTCGGCCTCGCGTGCTTCGCCGGCTCCATCGCCTCCACGGGCCTGCTGCCCGCGGGCTTCCTGCCGGCCGAGGACCAGGCCCGCACCCTGTTCGTGGTGGAGCTGCCGCCGGGCGCCCGGCTCCAGGATACGGTCCGGGTCACCGACCGCATCGAGGAGAAGATCCGCGCGCTGCCCGAGGTGAAGAGCGTGTTCGTGGACGGCGGCCGCCAGCTGCCGGCCAAGAAGGAGGTGCGCCTCGCGAGCCTCACCATCAACCTCACGCCGAAGAACGCCCGCGACAAGACGCAGAAGCAGATCGACGCCGAGGTCGCGGCGATCCTCCGGGAGGAGCCGGACCTGCGCTTCTGGGCCCTGCGCGAGGGCGGCCAGCGCGACCTCGCGCTGATCATCGCCGGCCCCGACAAGGCCGTGGTGGCCGAGACGGCGGCCAAGCTCCAGCGCGAGGCCCAGCAGGTCCCGCACCTCGTCAACGTCATGTCGACGGCCCCCCTCGACCGGACCGAGGTCCGGATCCGGCCGAAGCCCGCCGTGGCGGCCGATCTCGGCGTCAGCACCGACACCATCGCCGAGACCGTGCGGGTCGGGACGATCGGCGACATCGGCATGAACCTCGCCAAGTTCAACGCCACGGACCGGCAGATCCCGATCCGCGTGCAGCTCCCCGAGAACGTCCGCAGCCGGCTCTCCGACCTCGAGACCCTGAAGGTGCCGGTGAAGGGCGGGACGGCCGTCCCGCTCGCGACCGTGGCCGACATCAGCCTCGGCCAGGGCCCGACCGGCATCGACCGCTACGACCGCGCCGTGCGCGTCGCGCTCGAGGGCGACATGCAGGGCACCGACGCGCTCGCCGCGCTGATCGGCCAGGTGATGAACCTGCCGACTGCCAAGAACCTGCCGCCGGGCGTCACGATCAGCCAGACCGGCGACGCCGAGGTGATGGGCGAGGTCTTCGAGGGCTTCGCGCTGGCCATGGGCGCCGGCCTGATGATGGTCTTCGGCGTGCTGATCCTGCTGTTCGGCAACTTCCTGCAGCCGCTGACCATCCTGTTCTCGCTGCCGCTCTCCATCGGCGGCGCGATCCTGGCGCTGCTGATCTGCCACATGCCGATCTCGATGCCGGTGGTGATCGGCATCCTGATGCTGATGGGCGTCGTGACCAAGAACGCCATCATGCTGGTGGACTTCGCCGTCGAGCAGATCCGCGCCGGCGTCGACCGGAACGTCGCGATCGTCGATGCCGGCCGCAAGCGCGCCCGGCCGATCGTGATGACCACCATCGCCATGGCGGCCGGCATGGTCCCCTCCGCGATGGCCTACGGGATCGGCGGCGAGTTCCGCTCGCCCATGGCGGTGGCGGTGATCGGCGGCCTGATCGTCTCGACGGTGCTGTCGCTCGTCTTCGTGCCGGCGATCTTTGTGCTGATGGACGACCTGTCCCGCCTGCTGACGCGGCTGTTCGGCCGCTTCATCGGCGAGCGCGACGATCCGGAGGATGCCCCCGCCTTCGATCCGGCCCATCCGGCCAATGACGGGCACCCGCCGCCGCCGCGGATCGCCGCGGAGTAGAGCGGGTCGGCGCGGAGAGCGGGTGCCGGATCGGCGGCGCGGATTGCGTCGCGGATTGCGTCGCGGATTGCGTCGCGGATTGCGTCGCGCGCCGCGATGGGCTGTGACTCGGCCCCGCCGAATCAACGGAGACGAGCGAGACGATGTCGGGTGGTCACGGGGCGGTCGAGGGGTCGAACAAGCGCGTGGCGCTGCTGATCTCGGTGCTGGCGCTGTTCCTCGCGTTCAGCGAGACACTGGGCAAAGCGTCCCAGACGGATTCGATCGGCGCCAACGTCGAGGCTGCGAACCAGTGGGCCTATTTCCAGGCCCGCACGATCCGCGCGACGGTGCTCAAGACCGCCGACGAGGCCCTGGCGCTGGTGCCCCCGGGACCGAACCAGGAGGCCATCGCCGCCAAGCGCGCCGAGTGGTCGAAGACGCTGGCGCGCTGGGATTCGGAGCCGTCGACCGGCGAGGGCCGCAAGGAGCTGTCCGAGAAGGCCCGCGCCTCGGAGGGCCGGCGCGACCTCGCGCTGCTGCGCTACCACCACTACGAGCTGGCCTCGGCGGCCTTCCAGATCGGGATCGTGCTGGCCTCGGCCGAGGTCATCACCGGGATCAGCCTGCTGGTCTTCGCCGGCGGCTTCCTGGGCCTCGCCGGGGCGGCGCTGCTCGGCTTCGGCTACCTCGCGCCGCACGCCCTGCCGTTCTTCCACTGAGCGGCCCCGGCCGCCGGCAGCGACGTAACGCCACCCCCGATCCCGATCGATCGAGCACAAGCGTCGCCGCACTGGACGCGCGGTCCGGAAGCTGATCGTCTCGGCGCATTCCAGGGGGGAATGATGTCGGAACACTCAGAAGACCAGGGACGCCTGACGAAGGTCGCCAGCGCGATCTTCCTGCACACCGAGCACGCGATCTACGCGGCGCTCGGCATCCTGCTGGCGCTCACCGCCCTCGTGGCGCTGATCGAGGCCGCCGGCATGACCTGGGAGGCGATGCGGGCGCTCGGCGGCGCTCAGCAGATCCTCGAGGTGATCGACCGGCTGCTGTTCCTGCTGATGCTGATCGAGATCCTGCACACGGTCCGGGTCTCGATGCGGTCGGGGACGCTGACCTGCGAGCCGTTCCTGATCGTCGGGCTGATCGCCTCGATCCGGCGGGTTCTGGTGATCACCCTGCAATCGTCGGAGATCATGCACGCTAAGGACTGGTCGCCGGAGAAGCAGGCGCTGTTCCAGGCCTCGATGATCGAGCTCGGCGTGCTGGCGGGTCTGATCCTCACGATGGTGTTCGCGATCTTCCTGCTGCACCGCGCCCGCGACGACGGCAAGCCGGCCGGCGAGGAGAAGCCCGAGCACGTGTCCTGAGATCCGCGCGCCTTCGCGGCGTTCACGAAGGACCTGCACTGATCCGTACGCCTGACGGCGTCCGGATTGCCCTGACCGTCCTTGCGAGCGCAGCGAAGCAATCCAGTTGCGCCACGCCGACCGAGGTAACGCTGCACTGGGTCGCTTCGCTCGCGATGACGGAAGGAAACCGAACCGGAATTGGAAATCAGTTCATCCGCAGGATCGCGGCGTTGAGGAGCGTCGCGAAGGCGACCCAGGCCGCGTAGGGGACGAGGAGCCACGCCGCGAGCCGGTCGAACCGCCAGGTCAGCCGGATCGTCCAGAGCACCATCACCAGCAGCATCGCGACGACGATCAGGCCGGCGCCGATCGCGTGCGCGGTGAAGAAGACCGGCGTCCAGGCGGCGTTGAGCGCGATCTGCACCACGAACGCCGCGAGGGCGAGCCACCAGCCCTGGCGGCTCGGTCCCGTGCGCGGCATGGCGCCGAGCAGCCGCCAGAGGGAGACCGCGATCATCGTGTAGAGGATCGTCCACGCGACCGGGAACACCCAGTTCGGCGGGTTGAAGGCCGGCTTGTTCAGGCTCGCGTACCAGCCCGGGATCTCCGCCTGGGTCGACACCGAGCCGACGGCGGCCGTGGCCGCGACGGGCAGGATCGCGGCGGCGAGGCGCAGCCAGCGCGGCAGGGGCGATCCCTCGGGGACCTGTGTGGCGGCGGTCATGATCGTCTGTCTCCACGGGGCGCGGCATGTGGCCTGACATGTGGCCCGGCATGTGGCGCGGCTTGCCGGCACCCGCGCGCCGTGGCACGCGCCCGTCTCCATCCGCCGAGAATCGCCAGATGTCACAGCCTTACGCGCCGCAGGGTCCGTCGGATACCCGGAGCGACGCCGAGCCGGAATACACGCGCCGGAGCCTCGCCGCCCAGGCCATGGGCCGGATCGAGCCGGAGACGCGGGCGGTCGTGATGCCGCTCCACGTCGCCACCACCTTCATCCGCGATCCCGACAACGGCTACAGCTCCGGCTACAGCTACGCGCGGCCCGACAACGCCACGGTGCGCGAGGCGGAATCGGTCCTGGCGATGCTGGAGGGCGCCGCCGCCGGCGCGCTGCTGTTCGGCTCGGGGATGGCGGCGGCGACCGCAGTGTTCGGCGCGCTGGAGCCCGGCGACCACGTGGTCGCCGGCACGGTCATGTACTGGGCGCTGAAGCGCTGGCTGCGCGAGGAGGCGCCCCGGCGCGGCCTCACACTGAGTTTCGTGGACACGGACGACGCGGGTGCCCTGCGCGCCGCGATCGAGCCCGGCCGGACCAAGCTCGTCTGGATCGAGACCCCCGGCAACCCGCTCTGGACCGTCACCGACATCGCCGCGGCGGCCGAGATCGCCCACGCGGCGGGGGCGCGGCTCGCCGTCGATTCGACGGCCGCCTCACCGGTGCACACGCGCCCTCTGGAACTCGGCGCCGACATCGTGATGCACTCGGCCACCAAGATCCTGAACGGTCATTCCGACGTGGTTGCGGGCGTGCTGGCGGGGGCGCGGGCCGACGCGTTCTGGGAGCGGATCCGGGGGATCCGCGCCGGCAGCGGCGGGATCCTCGGGCCGTTCGAGGCCTACCTGCTGATGCGCTCGCTCCGGACCCTGCACCTGCGGGCGGCCGCGCAGGCGGCGAGCGCCCTGCGCCTCGCCGGGCGCCTGAGCGGGCACCCGCACGTGACCCGCGTCCTCTACCCGGGCCTTCCGGACGATCCCGGCCACGCGGTCGCCTGCCGGCAGATGCGGGACGGGTTCGGCTTCATGCTGTCGATCCGGGTCGCCGGCGGCGAGGCCGGCGCCATCGCCACGGCGGCGCGGGTGCGGCTCTGGAAGCGGGCGACCTCGCTCGGCGGCGTCGAGAGCCTCATCGAGCACCGCGCCTCGGTGGAAGGCCCGGGCAGCCCCTGCCCGCCGGACCTGCTACGCCTGTCCACCGGCATCGAGGACACGGACGACCTGTACGGCGATCTCGACCAGGCCCTGCGCGGCGCCCACGCGGGCTGATCGTCGCGGGCGCTTGGTGCCGAACCGGCTCCTGGCGCGTTGTGCCGGCAGTTCCGGCGGCGCGAACCGCCACAGATCGCGAGTCTGACGACATGACGACCCGTTCCCGCACGATGGTCCCCGGCACCTTCGCGCTGCTCATGCTGGCGCTCGCGCCGGCCTCCGCCCGGGCCGACGCGGTGCCCGATCTCGACGTCGAGCGGACCTGCCGGTCGGCTCAGGTCGCCAACACGAGCATCAGCGACAAGGCGAATTACGACGGCTGCATCCGCTCCGAGCGCGACGCCAAGAAGGAGGCTGAGCGCCACTGGAGCAGTTACACGCCCGCCGCGAAGAGCCAGTGCCAGAACCAGTTCAAGGCGGGCGGCTTCCCCTCCTACGTCGAGATGGTGACCTGCCTGGAACTGGCGTCCGGCACGGTGCCGACCCAGAGCGCCGAGGGCGGCCGCGCGGTGGGCGGGCCGGGTGCGCCGAAGGACGTCAAGGTGCAGCGGGAGGGCGGCGCCAACCTGACCAAGGAACCGCCTGCGAGCCAGCGCACGGATCCGATCCAGGTGCTGGAGAACAAGTAGGCGGCGCGGGCGCCGTCACGCGCCGCTGTCGGCCATCGTGACGGAGGGGAAGTCGACGGTCTCGCGGCCGGCGCGTTGCCGGGTGCCGGCGATGAGGGCCCGCACCGCCGCGGCGACCGCAGGGCGCTCGGCGGCGCGGTGATCCTCCCCCTCTCGTCCGGCATGCCAGCACAGCTTCCGACGGGGCGCGACGCGGCGCGCGGGCGTGCTATGGGCCGAGTCCTCCCCCCGCGCATCAGCCCCCGCTCCCGCCGGCCCCGTGAACGCCCTCGCCATCATCGCCCCGATCTTCGGGATCGTCCTGATCGGCTGGACCGCCGCCCTCGCGGGGCTCCTCTCCGACAAGGTCAGCGACGGGCTGTCGGAATACGTCTTCGCCGTCGCCGTCCCGGCGCTGATCATCGCCACGCTGACCAAGCCCGGGATGAGCGGGACCATCGCGTGGTCCTACTGGGTCGCGTATTTCGGCGGCGCGGCGATCTCGTGGTCCGTCGGCACGCTGATCGCCCGGCGGCGGGCCGGGATCGAGCGCCGGGGTGCGATCCTCCACGGCTTCGCGGCGAGCCAGTCGAACACGGTGTTCGTGGGCGTCCCGATGATCCTCCAGGCCTACGGCGAGGAGGGCGCCTTCCCGCTGTTCATGCTGCTGGCCGTCCACCTGCCCCTGATGATGGGCAGCGCCACTTTCCTGATCGAGTCCGATTCCGGCCTGCCGGTCCTGGCGCGGATCCGCGGGCTCGCCCTGGTGCTGCTGCGCAACCCGATCTTCGTGGCGCTGCTGATCGGCATGGCCATGAAGGCCCTCGGCCTCGCGCCGGTCGGCATCGCCCAGTCGCTGATCGACGCCTTCGCCGGCACGGCCTCCACCTGCGCCCTGGTGGCGCTGGGCGCCGGCCTGAAGCGCTACCGGGTGCTGTTCGACCTCAAGGGTGCGCTCTTGATCGCGCTCCTGAAGAACCTCCTGCACCCGCTGGCGGTCTGGGTCCTGGCCTTCCACGTCTTCGCGATGCCGGCCGCCTACGCGGGCGTCGCGACCCTGTTCGCCGCCATGCCGGTGGGGATCAACGCCTACCTGCTGGCGGCGCGCTACCGGACCGAGACCGGCATGGTCGCGGCCTCGGTCCTGGTCTCGACGCTGCTGGCGCCGCTCACCACGCTGCTCTGGCTCATGCTCCTCGGCCGCGCGTGACGGCGGCGCCCCGGCGTCACCGCGCGCGTTGGACCGGGCGGCGCGCGGGTCTAGGGTAGGGTCAAGCGCGCGGGCCGCGAAGACCCGCGCCACCCTGCAGGCGAGGAATCTCGATGAACGCTCCGATGCGCCCTCCGGGCAGCGCCTCCCCGTCGGCCCCGGCCTCGGCCCGCTTCGTCTGGGACGATCCCTTCCTGCTGGAGGATCAGCTCACCGAGGACGAGCGGGCGATCCGCGACGTCGCCCAGAGCTTCGCGCAGGAGCAGCTGCTGCCCGGGATCGTGGAGGCCTACGCCTCCGAGAAGACCGATCCCGGCCTGTTCCGCAAGATGGGCGAGCTCGGCCTGCTCGGCGTGACCCTCCCCGAGGAGTACGGCTGCGCGGGCGCCTCGTACGTGGCCTACGGGCTCGTGGCGCGGGCGGTCGAGGCGGTGGATTCCGGCTACCGCTCGATGATGAGCGTCCAATCCTCCCTCGTGATGTACCCGATCCACGCCTACGGCTCGGAGGAGCAGCGCGAGAAGTTTCTGCCGAAGCTCGCCTCGGGCGAGTGGATCGGCTGCTTCGGCCTCACCGAGCCGGATGCCGGCTCGGACCCGGCCGGCATGAAGACCAAGGCCGAGAAGATCGACGGCGGCTACCGGATCTCCGGCGCCAAGATGTGGATCTCGAACGCCCCCTTCGCGGACGTCTTCGTGGTCTGGGCGAAGTCCGACGCGCACGAGGGCGCGATCCGCGGCTTCGTCCTCGAGAAGGGCATGAAGGGCCTGTCCGCCCCGACGCTGAAGGGCAAGCTGTCCCTGCGCGCCTCCACCACCGGCGAGATCGTCATGGAGGGCGTCGAGGTCGGGGAGGACGCGCTGCTGCCGAACGTCTCGGGCCTGAAGGGGCCGTTCGGCTGCCTCAACCGGGCGCGCTACGGCATCTCGTGGGGCGCGATGGGCGCCGCCGAGGATTGCTGGCACCGTGCCCGCACCTACACGCTGGAGCGCAAGCAGTTCGGCCGGCCCCTGGCGCAGACCCAGCTCGTCCAGAAGAAGCTCGCCGACATGCAGACCGAGATCGCGCTGGGCCTCCAGGCCTCGCTCCGGGTCGGGCGGCTGATGGACGAGGGCAAGATGGCGCCCGAGATGATCTCGCTGGTCAAGCGCAACAATTGCGGCAAGGCGCTGGACATCGCCCGCACCGCCCGGGACATGCACGGCGGTAACGGCATCATGGGCGAGTACCACGTGATGCGCCACGCCCAGAACCTCGAGACGGTGAACACCTACGAGGGCACCCACGACGTCCACGCCCTGATCCTGGGCCGGGCCCAGACGGGGCTGCAGGCGTTCTTCTGAGGCGCGGAGGACGCGCCTCCCACCGGGTCACCTCATCCTCAGGTGCGGCGCAGTCGCCTCGAAGAAGTCCCCCGGAACCGCGGCGATATCGGGAGGCTTCCTCGAGACCTCCGCTGCACTTCGGCACCTCAGGATGAGGGCCCGGGCGGGGTCACTCCCCGCCCTCGTCCCCGGCGAGCGACCATTCGAGCACCCGGGCGAGGTGGTCGTAGGCGCCGTACCGGCTGGCGTATTGCGGGTAGGGCCGCGCCGTGTAGGCCGCCTCGCCGGTCATGAACCGGGCCACCAGACCCCGGAGCCGCGCGGCGTGCTCGGCCACGATCTGCTCGACCCCGCGCTCCTCGCCCCGAGGCGGCTTCACCGGGATCGGGACGAAGGGCTTCCGGCCACCGGAGGCGTGGACGTAGAGCAGATCCGGCGTCGTCTTCACGGCCGGCAGATCAGCGAAGGCGCCGTGCATCAGCATCGCCGCCTCCAGGGTGAGCTGCGGCGAGAACCCGGAGAAGATCACCTTGCCCGAGGGCGGCGTCCCGGTCTTGTAATCGACGATGCAGGCGGTGCCGTCCGGCCGCAGCTCGATCCGGTCGGCCCGGGCGCGCAGCGTGAAGGTCTCGCGCCCCATCGGGATCGCCCAGCGCCCGGAGACCTCCGGGTAGACCCGGGTCAGGCCGGGCCGGCGCTGGGTCTCCCAGTCGAGATAGGCCGAAGCCATGCGCTCGTAGCGCGGCCACCACTCGGCGTAGAGGTTCGGGTACTCCGCCTCGATCTCGCCGAAGGCGTTCACCGCAAGGTTCAGCAGCCGCTCGGCTGAATCCGGCGGCAGGTCTTTGGGATGGCGGGCGGCGAATTCCGCGAAGACGTCGTGCACGAGCGAGCCGCGGGTGGCGACGCCCGGCGCCGCCGCCAGCGGATCGAGCGGGTCCAGTCCGAGCACGTGGCGGGCGAAGATGCTGTAGGGATCGCGCACCAGCGTCTCGATCTCGGTGACGCTGAGCGAGCGCGGGAACAGTGCCGGGTCCGGCTTCGGCGCGGGGCGCTTCAGCCGCGGCTCCGGCGGCGCCGCGTCGAGCCGCGCGGCGAGGCCCGCGAGCCGGCGCCCCGCGTGCAGGACGCTGTCCCAGCGGGCGTCGCCCGAGAGCGCGCGCAGGCGCTGGATCAGGCGCGACGGCACGGTCGGGGCGCCCTCCCGCTTCAGCGCCCGGGTGATCACCGCGTCGCGGCAGCCGAGCGCCTGCACGAAGTCGTGGGCCATCTGCCCGATCCGCCGCTCGGGCGGGTTGAGTCCGACCCGCTCGCGCATCGGCCGGTTGAGGAACGAGTCGGTCAGCGTGCGCACCGGCCAGACGCCCTCGTCCAGCCCGCCGAGCACCACGCGATCCACCGAGAGCAGGCGCGCCTCCAGCAGCCCGAGGATGCGCAGGCGCGGATGCGGCGCCTCGCCCGAGCAGGCGACTTTGCGCTCCCGGGCGAGCGACGTGAAGAAGGTGGCGTAGTCGTCGAACCGCCCCGGCATCAGGCCGGGCTCGGCCATCTCTAGGTCGTCGAACAGGGCGTCGAGGCAGGACAGGGATCCGTCCGTCTCGACCGGGGGACCGTCCTCCGGCCCGGCGATCAGCCGGTCGCACGCCTCACGGTGACCCGTGGCCGTGGTGACGAGGTCGCAATCGCCCGCGCCGTCCGGGCCCGGGAAATCCCGGAACACCAGATCCAGCCGGTCTAGGAGGTCCGCGGCCAGTTCCCAGTCGACGTCCTTCAGGCGGCGCTTGGCCCGGGGCCGGTGCTCGGGCGGCCCGGCGCGCTCGGCGGCGAGGGCCTTGCGCAGGCCGTCGAAGCCCGGGGCCGGAACGGGGCCGCGCAGCAATCCGATCTCCAGGGCGGCCGCGCCCCGGACCACGTCGGGACGCGGCAGGCCGAGATGGACCATCGGATGGGAGAGCAGCGCGATCAGCCGGGCCGGGATCGCGTCGGCCTGATCGCGGGCGAGGTCGGCGGCGAGCTCCGCCGCGAGCCGGGCGAGACGCCCGGCCGGGCTCACGGCCAGGGACAGCCCGGCGGAATCCTCGGCCACGATGCCCCAGCGCAGCAGCTCGACGGCGACCCGGCCGGCAAGCCCGCGGTCGGGCGTGATGAGCGCCGCAGTGGCACCGGGGGTCTGCAGGGTCTCGCGCAGCGCCAGCGCCGCGACCAGCGCCTCCTCGCGCTCGTCGGCCGCTTCGGCGAGCGCGAGCCCCTCGAGGCCGAGGCGGGCGACGGTGTCGCGCTCGGCCGGGTCGAGGGCGGCCCACGCGTCGGTGGTATCGGCCGGCCGCAGGGCCTGCGACAGGAGCGCGGCTCGCGCCGCCTGGCCGGGGTCGGGCTCGCCGAGGGCGACGACCTCGGCGCGGTCGAGGTTGAGGTTCTCCGGTCCGAGCAACCGGTGCAGCACCGCCTGCGGATGGCCGTGCGCGATCACGCGGGAAAAACCCTCGCCGGTGTCGATGCCGTCCCAGCCGGCCGCGTCGAGGTCGAGATCGAGCCCGGGCAGGACCACGGCGCCGTGGGGCAGCTTGGCCACGGCGGCGATGAGCCGGGCCGTGGCGGGGACGGAGCCCAGCGAGCCGGCGACGATCACCGGGTCCGGCGTCGCGCCGCGCGACAGGCGCCGCTCCTCGGCGAGCACGAGCCCGCGGGCGCGGGCGACCGGATCGGCGAGGCCCCGCTCGGCCAGGAGCTTCGGCCAGTTCTCGGCGGCGATCTTCACGAAGTCGAGGGTCAGGCCGAAGTAGCGGGAATACTCGGCCTCGACGGCCGCGCCGATCTCCGACCAGGGCAGGCCCTCGACGGTGAGCGCGTCCATCAGGCGCTCGAGATCGCCGGCGAGCCCGACCGCGTCGGCGGGGGAGGACGGCACCAGGAACGGCACCTCGGCGTCCAGCGGCAGCAGCGTCCGGTCGACGGTCCTGGCCCAGGCTTGGACGAGGCGGGCCAGGATCAGCCGGCGCTCCAGCGGCGGCATCGGGATGCTCAGGGGATCGGCGTTCTCCTCCAGCAGCGGCTCGGCGGCGAGGTCGAGCTCGGCCTCGTCGGCTTCGCCGAGCGGCACCATCCGCGGCAGCAGCGTCGCCTGGCCGGGCGCGTCCCGGCCGAGCCTCTCGGCCAGGATCGCGCCGAGCGCCCGGGCCGCGCGGCGGGTCGGCAGGTAGATCGTGACGGAGGCGAGCGCCAGCGGATCGTCCGCCACCGGCCCGACCAGGCGGCCGGAGAGCAGCGCCTCGGCGAGCGTCGGCAGGAACGGGACGCCGCGGGAGATGGTGAAAACGGCCTGTCGGGCGGGCATGGCTGGGCTTCTACGCCCGCGCCGGGGCGGCGGACAGGGGACGATGGGCCGCTGGGGAACGATCGCGCGGCTTCCCTCCCCGCATCGGAGGAGTTCGGTCGCGCTCCGCCGCTGACCTCAGCCCTTCGCCCTCGCGGCGGCGCCGTAGCCGGCGCGGCGGCCGAACACGACGCCGGAGGTCAGCCCCGAGCCGCCGGGATAGCCGTTGAAGAACACGCCACCGACCATCTCGCCGCAGGCGTAGAGGCCGGGAATCGCGCCGCCGTCCGCGCGCTTCACGCCGCCGTCGTCGCCGACCTCGACGCCGCCGTAGGTGAAGGTGATGCCGCCCGTGACCGGGTAGGCCTTGAACGGCCCGGTCTCGATCGTCTGCGCCCAGTTCGACTTCGGCAGGGCGAGCCCCTTCGTGCTGCGCCCGTCCTTCACGGTCGGGTCGAAGGGCACGCTCTCGTCCACGGCGGCGTTGAACGCCGCGATGGTCCGCCGCGCCGCCGCGCGGTCGATGCCCTCGAGCTTGTCGAGGAGCCCGTCCAGGGTGTCGGCCTCGACGAAGTGCGCGTCGTGGAACCGGTACTCGCTGTAGAGCAGGTGATCGACCTTGGCGTCGAAGATCTGCCACGCCACGTGCCCGGGCTGCTCCATGATCGAGCGGCCGAACTGGGCGTAGGTGTAGTTGCGGAAATTCTTGCCCTCGTCGACGAACCGCTCGCCGTCCGCGTTCAGCATGAGGCCCAGGAAGTAGCAGATCTTCCGGTAGTGCTTGCGCTCGCCGTGCGGCAGCTCGAGGTTGCCGTAATCGGGGGTGTGCAGGTCCATCGGCGTGGCGTGGCAGCCACCGTAGAAGCCGTGGGCCTTCGCGCCGAGGTCGAGCGCCATCTGTAGCCCGTCGCCCTGGTTGTGGGGCGTGCCGCGTACCCGGGCCTTGTCCCAGCCCTCGCCGATGAAGCGTGTCCGGAGGGCGGCGTTCGACTCGAAGCCGCCGCAGGCCAGCACCACGGACGTCGCCCGGACCGGACCCTGCGGCGTCTCCACGCCGACGACACGCCCGTCCTCCACGATCAGGCCCCGGGCCGGGCAGCCGTAGCGGATCTCGCCGCCGGCCCGAGTGAAGGCCTTTAGCTCGGCCCGGGCGAGGCCGAAGCCCTCGTCGTGAGTGGCGAGCGTCAGGCCGCCCCAGAACACGAAGCGCCCGTCCTTCTCGAACGATTGACGGGAGTAGATCGGCTCGAACTTCACCCCCTGCGTCGCCAGCCAGCGCAGGGCCGCGCCGCTCTCGTCGATCAGGATGCGCTGCTCGCGCGAGAGCGGCCGCCCGTCGTTGAAGCCGAGCAGGTCCGCCTCGAATTTCTGTGCCGTGTAGGCACCGAAATCGGTCCGCGGCAGGCGCGGGTCCTCGGGATCGACCAGCAGCGGGATCAGGTCGTCGTTGCCCGCGTAGACGAAGCGCATGGCCCCGGCCGTGTAGGCGGTGTTGCCGCCGGCGAGGTCCCGCTCGGCCTTCTCGATCATCAGCACCGAGGTGCCGCGCTCCAGGGCGGCGAGACCGGCGCTCATGGCGGCGTTGCCCGAGCCGACCACCACCACATCCCACGGCGCATCGTCCGGACGCTGCATGCCTGCCTCCTCTCCAACAGCTGCTCTCGAAGCATTGTATACGTTTGCATGCAATTCTTCGCAAGCGTTTCAGGCGTCACGCTTTCGCGCTATGGCCGAGCCGAGGAGAGCCGGACATGAAGGCTAGCGAAGCGGAGCGCTCCAGCGGCGCCGGCGCCTACGAGCGGCTGCTGCGGGCGATCGAGGAGGGCGAGCTCGCCCCCGGCAGCCGCCTGCGCGAGGCGGAGCTTGCCGAGCGGTTCCAGATCAGCCGCACGCCGGTCCGCGAGGCGCTCGGCCGGCTGGAGGCGCAGGGACTCGTCGCCCACGAGCCGCACCGGGGCGCCAGCGTGGCGCAGCTCGACTACGGGCAGGTGAGCGAGCTCTACGACCTGCGCGAGGTGCTGGAGGGGACGGCCGCGCGCCTCGCGGCGATCCACGCCAGCACGGTCGAGACCGAGATTCTGGAGGAGATGGTCGCCCGGGACCGGACGCTGCTCGGCGACGCGCCCGCGCTGGCACGGACCAACCGGCTGTTCCACCGCCAGATCCACGGGGCGGCGCGCAACCGCTTCCTGCAGGGCACGCTGGAGACGATGCGCCTGTCGCTGGTGCTGCTCCCGGGCGCCACCACGCTGGCGGCGCCCGACCGCGCCGCGGAATCGCTTGCCGAGCACGCCGCGATCGTGGCGGCGATCCGGGCCCACGACGGGGATGCCGCCGAGGCCGCGGCCCGGGCCCATATCCGCGCTGCCTTCAAGGCGCGGATCCGGATCTGGCAGGAGAGCTGAGGGCCCCCCGACCCTCAGGCGTGAGCCGGCACGCGCTCCAGACCGGGCCGGACGCGGAACAGGGCGAGCGTCGCGACGATGCCGCAGGCAGCTGCCGCCATCAGCCAGTAGCTCGGCGCCGCCCGGTCGCCGGTCTTCTCGATCAGGAAGGTCGAGACCATGGGCGTCGCCGTGCCGAACAGCGCGGTGGCGAGGCTGTAGGCCAGCGAGAAGCCGCTGGCGCGGACATGGGCCGGCACGACTTCCGAGAGCGAGACCACCATCGCGCCGTTGTAGACTCCGAAGAAGAACGAGAACCACAGCTCGACGGCGAGCATCTTGCCGAAGGTCGGGTCGGCCACGAGCCAGTGCAGCGCCGGGTAGGTCGTCAGCAGCGACAGGGTCGAGATCGTCAGCAGCACCGGCTTGCGGCCGATGGCGTCCGACAGGGCTCCGCCCACGGGCAGCCAGACGAAGTTGGTGATCGCCACGAACAGCGTCACGATCAGGCTGTCGGTCTCGGTGAGCTTGAGGACGTTCTTGCCGAAAGTCGGGGTGTAGACGGTGATCATGTAGAACGTCACCGTCGTCATCGTGGTCAGCATCATGCCGAGCAGCACGATCCGCCAGTTGGCGGCCACCGTGGTCAGGATCTCGCGGGTGGTCGGGTGGCGGGTCCGCTTGGCGAATTCCTGCGTCTCCTGGAGCGACCGCCTGATGAAGAAGATGAACGGCACGATCAGGCAGCCGATGAAGAACGGGATGCGCCAGCCGAAATCGCCGAGCTGCTGCTTGGTCAGGAACGCGTTCAGCCCGTAGCCGATCAGGGCGGCGAACATGATCGCCACCTGCTGACTCGCCGACTGGAACGACGTGTAGAAGCCGCGCCGGCCCGGCGTGGCGATCTCGAACAGGTAGATCGAGACGCCGCCGATCTCGACGCCCGCCGAGAAGCCCTGCAGCAGGCGCCCGGCCAGCACGATCAGCGGGGCCGCAACCCCGATCGTGTCGTAGCTCGGGCAGAAGGCGATGAGCACCGTGCCGCTCGCCATGATGGCGAGGGTGATGATCAGGCCCTTCCGGCGGCCGATCCGGTCGATATAGGCGCCGAGCACGATCGCCCCGAGCGGCCGCATCAGCGCCCCGAGCCAGAAGGTGCCGAAGGTCAGGAGCAGCTCGGTGGTCTCGTTGCCCGAGGGGAAGAACGCCCGCGCGATGTAGGTGGCGTAGAACCCGAACAGGAAGAAGTCGAACATCTCCAGGAAGTTGCCGCTCGTCGAGCGGAGGATCGCGCCGATCCGCGACTTGAGCGTGGCCCCGACGGCCCCGGGATCACCGGCCATGACGACGTCCTTTCCGGGTGCCCGTCAGGCACCGATCCACTTCATGGCGACGATCGTGCCGGTCACCGTCAGCGCGCCGCCGATGCGGGTGGCGATCTGCGCGAAGGGCATCAGGGCCATGCGGTTCGCCGCCGTGAGGATCGCCACGTCGCCGGTGCCGCCCTGGCCGCTGTGGCAGGCGTTCACGATGGCGGTCTCGATCGGATACATGCCGAGCCAGCGGCCGACGAAGAAGCCGACCGTCATGAGCGTCACGACGGTCGACACGATCGTGATCAGGTTCACCAGAGTGAAGGCCGCCATCAGCTCGTGCCAGGGCGTCAGCGCGACGCCGATGGCGAAGAGCAGCGGGTAGGTCATCGAGACCTGGACGAACTTGTAGACCACGAAGCCGCCGGCCTGGAGATGGGGCGACACCGCGCTGGCGAGCTTCGCCAGGACGGCGAGGAACAGCATCGCCACCGGCGCCGGCAGGCCGACGAGGTGGTGGGCCATGACGCCGAGCAGGTAGAGGGTGATCGCCGTGAGCCCGGCCGCACCGATCGTGGCGGGATCGATCTGGCCCTTGGCCGCCTCGGCCTTGGCCTGGGCGTCGCTCGACTTGATGCCGTCCGAATCGGGCTGGAGGCGGCCCTCGCCGGTGAGGTGCGGGTAGCGCTTGCCGACGGAGTTGAGCGTGCCCGACAGGATGATCGCGGTCAGGGAGCCCAGCATCACCGGCGGCAGCACCTGGGCGAAGACCACGCCCTGCTGCATCCCCAGGATCGCCGCGTAGCCGATGGAGAGCGGGATCGCCCCTTCGCCGACGCCGCCCGCCATGATCGGCACGACGATGAAGAAGAAGGTCTTGTAGGGGCCGAGGCCGAGGAGCGTGCCGACCAGCGTCCCGACCAGGGCCGCCGCCACCGAGCCGAGGGCGAGCGGCGCGAAGATCTTGAGGAAGCCCTTGATCAGGACCTCGCGGTCCATCCCGAGGATCGAGCCGACGATGATCGTGGCGATGTAGATGTAGAGAAAGTTGGTGAACTTGGTGAAATCGGTGATCGCCTTGACCATCTGCGGCGGCACCAGGGCGTAGTAGACCAGCGCCGAGGGGATGAAGGTCGCGAAGATCGCCCCGGCGCCGATGTTCTTCAGGATCGGGATCCGCTTGCCGATCTCCGCGCAGGTGAAGCCGCCCATCACCAGCACGGCGATCATGGTCGGCCCGTCGGGCTTGATCTCGCCCTCCTGGACCAGGACGGTGAGGAGGATCGCCAGCACGACGAAGATCGGGAGCGGTATGATGCCGATCTTGAAGTCGATCAGCCGCCACCAGACGTCCGGCCAGAACCGGGCCGCGCGCCCGTCCTCGGCCCGGCCCTCCGCCGGCGACGGGATCGGGCTCGGTGAAACGGTGCTGGTCATGGCGTCCCCCCGGATCTCTGACCGCTCGCGGGCCGCTTCGCCGCGCCCTCGCGACCGCGCGCCGGGCCGCGATCCATCGGGTCGCGCACGATCGGCGGCGATAAAGCGACATCCGGCGTATCAGCGCGGATGAAGGGCGGCAACGCGATCCAGGGAACAAAGGACGCGACCTGTCCCGTCGGCCGGGATTAAGATCCCGTCTCCGTCGTGATCACAGCTCAGAGAATTGGCCACGCGGCCGACCGGGCCATGACGGCATCGGACGGGGACAGGCGACGGGACCGAGGTCCCGCCGCCGGGATCGTCGATCAGAAGTCGCGCTGGACGCGGAAGCGGACCTGCGAGACCGAGTCCTGCGTCACGGTGCGCGGGACGAACGTGCCGCTGTTGATGCCGGCGACGTTGGCGTAGGCGGTGGGACTCTTGTCGGAGTCGATCGCGCGGCCGTGCTTCACGCCGATCTGGGTGTAGAAGGCCTCGACGCCGATATCGAGGTCGCGCACGGGTGACCAGATGATGCTGCCGCCCGCGACGAACTGATAGGTGTCGCGCAGCGCTTGGCTCAACTGGTAGAAGCGGGTTCCGGGCGCGCCGACCGCGTTGGAGCCGAGATTGGCGGCGCCGTTGAAGCTCAGGACGTTGTAGAGCGCGCCCTGGGCGAGGCGCGCGTTGCGGGAGAAGTCCTGCTCTCCGTAGGCGCCGAAGACCGCCGAGCGCCATTCCGGCGTCCAGTAATGCAGGAACGACGCGACCGCCGAGAAGGATTGCGATGTCTGCAACTGGCCGGTGAAGGGGTTGACCGTCGCGTCCGAGAAGCTCTGGTAGATCTTCTGGCCCTGGAAGCCGTTGTTGAGCTGCGTGTAGCAGCCGGTGAAGGCGCAGTATCCCGTATACATCTGCGCGCCGTCGGCGTAGGCGCTCTGGAGATAGAGGGCGTCCCCCGGCGCGACGAAGGGGGCGTTGATCTTCAGGCCGCCCTGCACCGCCCAGCCCTCGACGCTCCTGGTGTGCGCGACGCTGACATTGGCGCCCGCCGCGGGCGTCGCAGCGATGTTGCCGACGTTCAGCTCGTGAACCGCGGCGGAGAGCTGCGCCGAGCCCCAGCCCTGATCGACGCGCAGGACGCCGACGACATCGGGCAGTCGCTCGCGCTGGATGCTGTCGACGCCGCTGACACCGATCGGTGCACCTCTGAAGTAGCCGACGAAGACCGGGCTGACCGGCGACGCGGTGCCGGCCGGCGCGTAGATCGGGCTGCGCCGGAAGACCGGGTCCTCGACCGACAGCGTGGCCGACAGCCCGGCGCCGGCCGTCACCGTGTAGGCGAGGAGGTTGGTGGAGGAGACGTCCGAGCCCGCGGTCGCGCCGTAGATCTCGAAGTCGTGGGCGTAGAAGTCGAAGAACGACGAGGCGCGACCGGCGGTCAGGCCGGCGAACTGGATGAACGCCTTGTCGACGTTCATGAACTGCTGCGCATGCCCGGCCTGATCGACGCCGGTGGCGTCGTAGGCCTGCCCGATGCGCGCCTGCGTCCCCGAGCGCGCGTAGCCGGTGCGGGATCCCGCATCGAGGCGGACGAAGGCGCGCAGGGTGCCGTAAGCGGTCTGCGTGCGGGCATCGAGGTTGATGCGCAGACGCGCCTGATAGCCCGCGCTGTCGCCGGCGTTGGTGCCGGCCTGCCGCGTCGACGCCGTCATGTACCCGCCCTCGTACCGGGCGCGGCCCGAGATGCGCAGGCAGGTGTCGGTGCCGGGGATATAGAAGAAGCCGGCGCCGTACGCGCCGCAGACGCGGACGTACTCGACCGGGACAGCCTTCTTGACCGGCAGGTCGGCGGCGTGCGCAGCGCCCATTGTCGCGAACGCGGCGGCAGTCGCCAGCAGCGATGATCTCAGTAATGTCATCGATGTCTCCGGAATTTGAAGCTCAACTCTCGCAAACGGATGAGCAAGACCGGACACACCAAATATAATCCACGATTTATTCGCAGATCATTGGCATGTTCTCGCTCGCCACGGCGGTCTTGAGGCCCATTTGCCCGGAGACGATGTGCATCGGGCCCACCGCGCGCAACAAAGATTCGGATTTATCTTCAATCCTGCAGATAAACGTTGCGCGTCCGCAACAAAATGTTATCCAATAATGCAATATCGGAGATAATTACTCAGTATATCTATATATTATCAGGTTAGCCGAACGGATGAAATATTGCTAAAACCGGCTCGTTCGAACGACCAGCACCAATCAAGAGGCGATGGCCTGGAAGTCAACTCGGAGCTGTCGTGCGGGCCGTCTCTGACCGGACAGGCGTAGCGGATGCAGTCAGAACCGCCTCGGTGCCCCGCGAACGGCACGCGGTCGCCGGCGAGCGATTCGACGCGCGGGTCCTGCCCGTCCGACGCGTCGGCCGGAGGCTCGGCTCATTGCGGGATGGCACGTGTCGCACGGCACGGCGGCGTTTGCCCGGCTCGATGGACGCGGCGCGCGCCCGGAAAGCGGGTCCGAACGAACGATGGCGCGCACCGGCGGCGCCCTGCGCGCGGGGCGGCGCATCGCCGGACCCTATCATGGGTCGGTCAACGGACCGGCCGGAGCGGGCGGGATCGCGGCGCGGAACGCACCGGGTCGCGTGGCCGACCGCGCGCTGGCGGCCGGAGGCGCTACGGATCCAGAGCGACCCGGCAGAACGAAAAAGGCCCGGCCGAAGCCGAGCCTTGAGGTTCCTAAAGCACGGGGACCGGCGCGGAGGCCGAGGCCCCGGCGCCGGTGGAGTGGCTTAGAAGTCGCGCTGGACGCGGAAGCGGAAGGTGGACACGCTGTCCGCCGTCGTGGTCCGCGGCACGAAGGTGCCGTTGTTGATGCCGGCGACGTTCGCGTAGGCCGTCGGGCTCTTGTCGCGGTCGATCACGCGGCCGTTCTTGACGCCGATCTGGGTGTAGAAGCCCTCGACACCGATATCGAGGTCCTTGACCGGCGACCAGATGATGCTGCCGCCCGCCACGAACTGGTAGGTGTCGCGCAGCGCCTCGCTGAGCTGGTAGAACCGGCTGCCCGGCACGCCGACAGCGTTCACGCCGAACGAGTTGCCACCGGTGTTGTTCGCCAGCGCGAAGGCCGCGCCCTGCGCCAGACGGGCACCGCTGCCGTAGCTCATCTCACCGTACGACCCGAAGAAGGCCGAGCGCCACTCCGGCGTCCAGTAGTGGAGGTAAGACGCCGTGGCGGTGAAGCTCGTCGACTGCTCCATCTGGCCCGTGAACGGGTTGATCGTCGCGTCGTTCATGTACTGCGCGAACTTCTGGCCCTGGATGGTGGCCGGGTTCTGCGAGTAGCAGCCGCTGAAGGCGCAGTAGCCGGTGTACATCTGGGCGCCGGAGCCGTAGGCGCCCTGCAGGTAGAGGGCGTCGCCCGGCGCGATGAACGGCGTGTTGATCTTCAGGCCGCCCTGGACCGCCCAGCCGTACGAGTTGCTGGTGTGGGGGATGCTGATGTTCGAGCCGGTGCCGGTGCCGGCGCCGCTCTGCACGTTGCCGACGTTCAGCTCGTGGACGGCGGCCGAGACCTGCGCCGAACCCCAGGCCTGGTCGAGGCGCAGGGCGCCGACGAAGTCGGGCAGGCGCGAGCGCTGGATCGCGTCGACGAAGCTGTACCGGGTCGGCACGCCGCCGGTGTAGCCGATGAACACCTCGGCCGGAGCGGCCGTCTGGGCGAAGTTCTGGATCGTCGCGTTAACGGTGGCGCCGGTCGGGTTGTTGGTCTGCGAGAAGATCGGGCTGCGGCGGAAGACCGGGTCTTCGACCGAGATCGTGGCGGACAGGCCGTTGCCGAGCGTGGCCGTGTAGGCGAGCAGGTTGGTCGAGGCGATGTCGGAGCCGAGCGTGGCGCCGGCGAACTCGAAGTCGTGGGCGTAGAAGTCGAAGAACGACGAGGCGCGACCGGCGGTCATGCCGGCGAACTGGATGAACGCCTTGTCGACGTTCACGAACTGCTGGGCGCGGCCGAACTGGTCGATGCCGAGGCCCGGGAAGGCCTGGGCGATGCGCTGCTGGGTGCCGGAGGTGCCGACGCCGGAGTAGCCGGTGCGGGATCCGGCATCGAGGCGGACGAAGGCGCGCAGGGTGCCGTAGGCGGTCTGGGTGCGGGCATCGAGGTTGATGCGCATCCGGCCCTGGTAGCCCGACGTGTCGCCGTTGGTGCCCTGCCGCGAGTAGCTGGTCATGTAGCCGCCCTCGAACCGGGCGCGGCCGGAGAGACGCAGGCAGGTGTCGGTGCCGGGGATGTAGAAGAAGCCGGCGCCGTACGCGCCGCAGACGCGGACATACTCGATCGGGACCGCCTTCTTGACCGGGAGGTCGGCGGCGTGGGCTGCGCCTACCGCCGCGAACGCAGCAGCAGACCCGAGCAATGAGCTCTTCAAGAGCTTCATAGACATCTCCAAAGCTTCGAGACCCAATGATGCGGACCTGCCCGGTTATCCGGGTCTAGCCGCACGTTCTGTAGGTTTGGCCTGCGTCTTAGGTGGCAGGCTCCTGCGGGCTCTCGCTTGGCGATGCCCCCGTGCACGATCACCATGTGCGAACGGGTTTCCGCGAGCAACGAGGATTCGCGGCTGCCTTGGCAGTTCCAGCGCGATGTTGCGGCCTGGCAACATTCTCGGGGCGCTTTAGTCGGCAACGGTCCGCCGAATGTGCACGAATGCTGTCCTGAGCGGCTGAGCTGCCGCGCCGACGGGCAGCCTTTCGCCCGGCCCCGACCCGGGACCGGGCGGCTCACACCGTCTCAGCCGATTCGCCGGCGCCGGACGGGCGCCTTACATGGGCGGCGTCAGCCCGTCCTTTCCGACGGCGACGCGCCGCGCCGTGATGCGGCCGTCGTCCCCGCGCGCGGCGATCACGAAGACCTTGGCGCCGGGCGCTACGGCCGCGGCGCTGGCGGGCTCGAAGCTGACGACCGGCGCCTGTGGCGGCACCAGGATCTGCAGCGACTGGCCCTGACCGTAATCGACCGTGAGGGTCCGCTCCGCCCCGCCGCGGCTCGCCTTGACCGTCCCGTTGGTCATCGCGCTCTTCACGCGGGGCGCGTCGGGAGCGGTCGAGCGCACGTCCGCCTTCACGGTTCCGTTGGTCATGGCGCTCCGCACCGGCGCCCCGCCCGCCGTGTGGTCGGGGATCATGTCCCAGTCGTAGTGTCCCTCGCCGGTGCCGCGCATCGCCTCGGGGAACAGCACCACCTCCAGGGCCACCGGCGGCTCGCCCTTCGTGGCCGTGCCGATGAAGACCCCGTCCCTGATCGCGTCGAGACTCGACGGGACCACCCAGGAAACCTTGGCGTCGGGGGCGAGCGCCACGGTCTCCGACGCGCCGTCCCGTGTCTTCAGCGTGAAGCCGCCGCCCGCGACCGCCTCGACGGTCCCGCGCAGGCGCTCGACCTTCGGCGCCGCCTGCGCACCGGTGGTGACGGCCAGCAGCCCCATCAGGGCGAGCGTCGTGAGTTTTGCCATGGGGGTTCTCTTCCTGGTGCCGGGATTGTCGCGACCGGCTGGACGTGGGGCGGGATGATGGGATGTCAGCCCACGAGGGCCTGTGACATCGCATCCGGGTTCGCGCCCGTGCCCGGCCCGGTTACGCGTCCCCGGCCTGTCCCAGACAGATCAGGAACGGCGCGGCCGCCGCCTCCGCGGCCGCCTCCACGGCCCGGTAGCGCCGCACCACGTCGGCGCCGAAGGCCGAGAGGCGCGCGCCCCCGCCGGCCCGGCCACCGGTCTGCGCCTCGACCACGGGGCGACCGAAGCCGGTGTTCATCGCCTCGACCAGCAGCCAGGCCCGGCGGTACGACATGCCCAGCGCGCGGCCGGCGCCCGCGATGGAACCGTGCTCGGCGATCATCTCCAGGAGCCGCACCTTGCCGGGGCCGAGGCGGTGCCCCGGTCCGAGATCGATGCGGATGCTCAACCGGGGCGCCGCGCCCGCGGCCCGGGCGGGGCTCCGGAGCGGGTCGGGTACGGCGCTCAGGCGGGGAGCGCCAGCAGCGCGAGACCGGCCGCGGCGAGGCCGGCACCGAGGGCCGGGGCGGCCCGCGTCGCTCCGATCCGCGACGCCGCGGCGCCGAGCCCGATCCCCGCGGCGTGCAGGAGCGCGGTGGCCGCGAGGAACCCGAGGCCGAAGGACAGGCCGGAGGCGGTCTCGGGCATCTCGGCACCGTGGGCGTAGCCGTGGAACACCGCGAAGACGCCGACCAGGGCAGCCAGCAGGGCCACCGGCGCGCGCAGGCCGACGATGGCGGCGAGGCCGAACACGACGATGGACAGCGCGATCCCGAGCTCGACATGCGGCAGCACCGCGCCGGCCATACCCAGCCCCGCCGCCACGCTCATCAACGCCAGGAACGACAGGGGCAGCCCCAGAGCGCCCGTCCGCCTCGCAGGCTGGCGAGGAGGCCGACCGCGACCATCGCGAGAACATGATCGGCGCCCAGGAGCGGATGGAGGAACCCCGCCTCCGCGCCCGTCGCGGTGCCGTGCCCCGGATGGGCGAAGGCCGCCTGGGGCAGCAGGGCGAGTGCGGCCGGCAGGAGCGCGAGGCATGTGGCGGAACGGGCGGAGAGCAGTCGGTTCATCGGTGATCCTTCGCTGGACCCGCGAAGTTGTAGCGCCCTTCCGCCGCCTCTGCGAGGGGCGGGTGGCCGATGATCGCCGCTCCGCGGCGGCGCCCGGATCCGCGGGCGGCCCTCAGAGCGACATCGCTTCGTGGACCGCGGACGGCGCGAACGGCTCCGAGAAGGCGGCTCCGACACCGTGGGTGAAGCGGCGCATCACGGTGGCGGTCTTTCGCCCGACCCGGATCATCGCCCCGATCTCCAGCGCGTGGTCGACGAGCAGGGCGACGCCGGAGGCCGAAACGTTGAGGACGTGTCCCTGGAGGGCCTCGCCCGAAGCGGTGGTGATCTGGACGATCTTCTGCTTCGGCACGATCCGACGGTGCGCGCGGATCGGTTCGGGTTGCAGGTCCTGGGCCTTTGCCAGCGTCACGAACTGACGGGCAACGTCATTGAGAGTCGCGCGCCCACCGCGGACACAGACAACGAACTCCTGACCGGCCACGCGGGCGATGCGGGCCTCGAGCGTGCCGATATGGCGGATGCTGCAGGTGAGATGCTCACCCGGCGCCAAGAGCGACGAGGAGCGGAACCGGATGCCCTCGGTCGAGACGTCGGCGGTCACGGCGTAGAAATCGCGACGCCGCTGGTTCCAGCACAACGCGGGCAACATGACGATGTGCCGCCGGACCATCACACCCGCATCATCATAAAGAATACATCGGCGACCTTCTGGGGCCGAAGTTTTTTCTGGCCTGTTCAAGCAATGCGTAAAATTGGACTTATCCCGATCTAAGTCGCACCGCAGATCCGGCGCTCACGGAACTGGTCGAAGGCCGATCTCGACCTTGGCGCGGTCGCGCCGTCATCGAACGCCGCCGGCCGGCTCGAAACGGCGGCCTCAGAGGCTCGCGGCGCGGATTGAATAAAAGATGCATCCTGATTGTATGGCATGGATGCTGCCTGGGATTGTGCATGCCAAACGGCCGCGCAACACTGCCGGCCGCCTCCGGAACGGACCGGCCGGTCCGCTCCGCTTCTCCCGCCTCCACCCGGATCGGTCTCATGTTGCGTTACGCCGCCTGTCTCCTCGCCGGGCTCGCCCTCACCGGGCCCGCCGCCGCGCAGACCCTGCGCTACGGCATGATGGAGGATCCGGACGCCCTCGACCCGACGCTCGCCCGGACCTTCGCGAGCCGGATGGTGTTCGCCGCGCTCTGCGACAAGCTCGTGGATATCGGCCCGGACCTGAAACCGGTGCCGCAGCTCGCCACCTCCTGGGAACTGTCGCCCGACGAGAAGGCGCTGACCATGCACCTGCGTCCGGGCGTGCTGTTCCACGACGGCGAGAAGCTCGACGCCGCCGCCGCCAAGTTCTCGATCGAGCGGCACATGAAGATGCCGGGCTCGCAGCGCCGCTCGGAGATCGCGCCGATCGACTCCGTGGACGTGGTCGACGACCTGACCTTCCGCATCAACCTGAAGCAGCCGTTCGCGCCGCTGCTGGCGCAGTTCACCGACCGGGCCGGCATGATGGTCTCGCCCAAGGCCGCCGAGCGGCTCGGCGACAAGTTCGCCTCCGCGCCGGTCTGCGCCGGTCCGTACAAGTTCGTCGAGCGGGTGCCGCAGGACCGGATCGTGGTCGAGCGCTTCCCCGACTACTGGAACAAGGACGCGATCCACATCCAGCGGATCGAGTTCCGGCCGATCCCCGACGCCACCGTGCGGCTCACCAACCTCCGCGCGGGTCAGCTCGACCTCTTGGAGCGCCTCGCCCCCACCGACGTGGCGCAGGTGAAGCGTGACGCCAAGCTGAAGCTGGACTCCACCTACGAGCTCGGCTTCCAGGAGATCCTGTTCAACCCCCACAAGGCCGGTTCGCCGGTCTCCGACCCGAAGGTGCGCGCCGCGTTCGAGGCGGCCATCGACCGCAACGCCATCAATCAGGTGGTCTATAACGGCGAATTCCTGGCCGGGAACCAGTGGGTCAACCCGAAGAACCCGAACTACGTCGCGGAGTACCCGATCCCGAAGCGGGACGTCGCCAAGGCCAAGGCGCTGCTGGCCGAGGCCGGGAAGCCGAACCCGCAGATCACGCTGACCGTCTACGCCAACAGCGAGTCGCCGCAGGTCGGTCAGGTGATCCAGGCGATGACCAAGGAGGCCGGCTTCGACGTGAAGATCCAGGCCGTGGACTTCACGACCGCGCTCGATGCCGCCGACAAGGGCAATTACGAGGCGCAGCTCTATTCCTGGAGCGGCCGCTCGGACCCGGACGGCAACACGTTCAGCTTCCTGGCCTGCAAGGCGGCGCTGAACTATCCCAAGTACTGCAGCCCGGAAGCCGACGCGGCCCTTCAGGCGGAGCGCGGGACGGTGGATCCGGCCAAGCGCAAGGCCGCCTGGAAGGCCCTGGCCGATCAGGTCCTGAAGGACCGGCCGGGCATCTACATCCTGCACCGCAAGCTGCTCTGGGCCTACAGCCAGAAGATGACGGGCTTCGTGCCCTACCCGGACGGCCTCGTGCGCTTCACCGGGCTGAAGCTGAACTGATGCTGCGCTTTCTGGCACGGCGCCTTGCCCTGGCGGTCCCGACCCTGATCCTCGCCTCGATGATCATCTTCGCCCTGCAGCAACTGCTGCCGGGCGACGTCGCCACGGCGCTCACCGGCGAGGAGCGCGACCCGCAGGTGATCGCGTTCATCCGGGAAAAATACCACCTCGATAAGCCCCTGCCGGTGCGCTACGCGTACTGGGCCGGCGGCGTGCTGCGGGGGGATCTCGGCGAGTCGATCCGGCTGCAGAAACCGGTCTCCGAGCTGATCGTCGAGAAGCTGCCGGTGACGCTCGAACTCGCCTGCCTCGCCATGCTGGTGGCGCTGGCCATCGGCGTGCCGATGGGCGTGCTCTCGGCGGTCAAGCGCGGGCAGGCCGCCGACACGATCGCGAACGGCGTGGCCCTCTGGGGCCTGTCGGTGCCGAATTTCTGGCTCGGGATCCTGCTGATCCTGCTGTTCTCGGTGGAGCTCGGCTGGCTGCCGGCCTCGGGCTACGTCTCGCCCTTCGAGAGCCTGTCGGAGAACCTCGCCGCCATGGCGATGCCGGCTTTCGTGCTCGGCAACGCCATCGCGGCGGTGATGATGCGCCACACCCGCGCGGCGATGCTCGGCGTGCTCGGCTCCGACTACGTCCGTACCGCGCGCGCCAAGGGCGTCTCGCCGCTGCGGGTCACCCTGCGGCACGCGCTGCCCAACGCCGCGATCCCGATCATCACCCTGGGGGCGCTGGAATTCGGCCAGCTCCTGTCGGGGGCGGTGCTCACCGAGCAGGTCTTCTCCGTGCCGGGCTTCGGCAAGCTGATGGTCGATGCGGTGTTCAACCGGGACTTCGCCACCGTGCAGGGCGTCGTGATCTGCACCGCCGCCACCTACATCGCCCTGAACCTCGCCGCCGACCTGCTCGCGGCGGCCGTGAACCCGAAGCTGAGGCGGGCATGAGCACCGGCAGCGAGATCGCCCGCGCCGAGGCGGTCGGCCTGGAGGCCGCCCCGTCCGGCGCCCCCGCCCACGCCATCCTCCGAGAGCCCGGCACCCTCGCGGCCTTCTGGCGACGCCTGCGCGCGCGCCGGAGCGCGGTCGTGGGCCTCGTCATCGTCGGCCTGCTGGTGCTGATGGCGGTGTTCGCGCCCTGGATCGCTCACTACGACCCGACAGCCACCGACTGGGGCAACGTCCGCGGGCCCCCGAGCCTCGCGCACCCGTTCGGCGGCGACGAGGTCGGGCGCGACGTGCTCTCGCGGATCATCTTCGGCACCCGGGCCTCGCTCGGCGCCGGCCTCGTCTCGGTGGCGCTGGCGGTGTCCCTCGGCCTGCCGCTCGGGTTGCTCGCTGGCTACGCGGGTGGCTGGATCGACGGCGCGATCTCCCGGCTCACCGACGCGCTGCTGGCGATCCCGTTCCTGATCCTAGCGATCGCGCTCGCCGCCTTCCTGGGCCCGAGCCTCGTCAACGCGATGATCGCGATCGGCCTCTCGGCGACCTCGACCTTCATCCGGCTGACCCGGGCGCAGGTGCGCGCCGTGGCGGCGGAGGAGTTCGTCGAGGCCGCGCGCGCCATGGGCAACCCGCCCTGGCGGATCGCCCGGGTCCACATCCTGCCCAACATCGTCCCGGCGATCCTCGTGCAGGCGACGCTGACCATCGCGGCCGCGATCATCGCGGAGGCGAGCCTGTCGTTCCTCGGCCTCGGTCAGCAGCCGCCCGAGCCGTCCTGGGGGGCGATGCTCAACACCGCCAAGAACTTCATGGACGAGGCGCCCTGGATGGCGATCTGGCCCGGCCTGTCGATCTTCCTCGCGGTACTCGCCTTCAACCTGTTCGGCGACGGCCTGCGGGACGCCCTCGATCCGAGGCAGCGCACATGACGGCCGCGATGACGAAGCCCCTCCTCGACGTCCGCGACCTCGCGGTCGCCTTCGACACCGACGGCGGCGCGGTCCACGCGGTCAACGGCGTGTCCTACACCCTGCACGAGGGCGAGACGCTGGGGATCGTCGGCGAGTCCGGCTCCGGCAAGAGCGTGCACGTGCTGGCCATGCTGGGCCTGATCCCGCGCCCGCCCGGCCGCATCACCGGCGGGCAGGTGCTGTTCGAGGGACGCGACCTCCTCGCACTGAAGGAGCGGGACCTGCGCAAGATCCGCGGCGGCGCGATCGGCTTCGTGTTCCAGGACCCGATGAGCTCGCTCAACCCCGGCATGACCGTGGCGGCGCAGATCGTCGAGCCGCTGCGCATCCATCTCGGCCTCGACGCCCGCGCGGCCCGCGCCCGGGCCCGGGAGCTGCTCGACCTCGTGCGCATCCCGAACGCGGCCGCGCGCCTCGACCAGTACCCGCACGAGTTCTCCGGCGGCCAGCGCCAGCGCGTGATGATCGCGATCGGCCTGAGCTGCCGGCCGAAGCTTCTGATCGCCGACGAGGCGACCACGGCGCTCGACGTCACCGTCCAGGCCGAGATCGTCACCCTGGTGCAGGAGCTGAAGCGCGAGCTCGGCATGGCGATCATCTGGATCACCCACGATCTCGGTGTGGTGGCGGGCATCAGCGACACCGTGCAGGTGATGTATGCCGGCCGGATCCTGGAGCGCGGCCCGGTCGACGACATCTTCGCCGATCCCCGCAACGCCTACACGCTCGGCCTGCTGCGGTCCCTGCCGGATCTCTCCGGCGGCCGCGCCGGGCGGCGGCGCCTCCACCAGATCGAGGGCGCGCCGCCGGACATGCGCCATCTCCCGCCGGGCGACCCGTTCGCGCCGCGCAACGCCTACGCGACGCCGCGCTGCCGGGCCGAGATGCCGCCCCTGGCGCAGGCGCCCGGCGCCACTCCGGGCCACCTCGTCGCCGCCTGGTACGATTTGCCGAAGCTCCTGGGTGAGGAGGCCGCGCGATGAACGCGTCGCAGCAGCCGGTCGTCTCGGTGCGCGACCTGTCCAAGCATTATCCCCTCCGCTCCTGGTGGGGCGGCAAGGGCGCGGTGTTCCGCGCCGTCGAGGGCGTGAGCTTCGACATCCGCCCCGGCGAGACCCTGGGCCTCGTGGGCGAGTCCGGCTCCGGCAAATCCACCATCGGCCGGGCCGTGACCATGCTCAACCCGCCGACCTCGGGCACGATCGCCTTCGAGGGCACCGACCTCGCCAAGCTCTCGGCGGGCGCCATGCGCAAGATGCGCGCGCGGATCCAGACCGTGTTCCAGGATCCCTACGCGGCCCTCAACCCGCGGATGAGCGCCGGCGAGTACGTCGCGGAGGCGTTCAAGCTGCATCGGCGGGACATGCGCGGCCCGGAGCGGCGGGAGGCGGTGGCGGCCCTGTTCCAGCGAGTCGGGCTCGATCCACGCTTCATGGGCCGCTACCCGCATCAGTTCTCGGGCGGCCAGCGGCAGCGCATCTGCATCGCCCGGGCGATCGCTCTGAAGCCCAGCTTCATCGTCGCCGACGAGCCGATCGCGGCGCTCGACGTCTCGATCCAGGCGCAGGTGGTGAACCTGCTGCAGGACCTGCAGGACGAGATGGGCCTGTCCTACCTGTTCATCTCGCACGACCTGCGGATGGTGCGCTACCTCTGCCACCGAGTCGCGGTGCTCTGGCGCGGGCAGATCGTCGAGCTCGCCGAGGCCGACGCGCTCTACGAGGATCCGCGCCACCCCTACACGCGCCGCCTGCTCGCCGCGGTGCCGGTGCCGCACCCGGCCCAGGAGCGCGCCCGCCTCGCCGCGCGGGACCTCGCCGGCCACGATCAGCCGCCCGACGGGCCGCTCACCGAGGTGGCGCCTGGGCACTGGGTGGCGCTGCCGAGAGGGCAGCACGCGTGATCGTCCAGGCGATCCTCGATCGGAACAACCGGTCAGCCCGGCCTCCGCCGTCATCACGAGCGCAGCGAAGTGACCCAGGGCAGCGCGAGGTTGCCCAGCGTTGCGGCGACTGGATTGCTTCGCTGCGCTCGCAGAGACGAGGCGACGAAGCCATCCGTCATGGACGAGGCCGCGCCGTCATCTCCGTCACCGCCTCATCCCGAGGTGGCGGTATGCATCAAGCGGTGATTCTTTAAGTCACCCAGCAGAGCAGGACATCCCGTGAGAGACTTCTCCGCCCCCGGCCGCTCCCCGGTCTACGCCGCCAACGCCGCGGTCGCGACCTCGCACCCCCTCTCGACGCTCGCCGCCATCGAGGTGCTGCGCGCGGGCGGCAACGCCGTCGATGCCGGTATCGCGGCGGTGGCCGTGCAGTGCGTGGTCGACCCGCTTATGACCGGGATCGGCGGCGACTGCTTCGCGCTCTACGCCCCCGCGGGCGCCACCAAGCCCATCGCCCTCGATGGCTCGGGCCGCGCGCCCGCCGCCGCGACGCCCGACTGGTACGCCGAGCACGGTGTCGCGATCACGCCCACCTCCCCCCACGCCGTGACGGTGCCGGGCGCGGTGGCGGCCTGGGACCTGCTGGTGCGCGAGCACGGCACCCGGTCGCTGGGCGAGCTGCTCCAGCCGGCGATCCGCTACGCGGAGGACGGGTTCGTCGTCCAGCAGCGGGTCGGCTGGGACTGGCTGCGCGGCGCCGAGCGCGTCGCCGCCGATCCCCACGCCGCCGCGACCTACCTGCCCGGCGGAGAGGTGCCGGCGATCGGCAGCGTCGTCCGCCTGCCGAAGCTCGCGGCGACGCTCCGAGCGATCGCCGAGGCGGGGGCGCGCGCCTTCTACGAGGGCCCCGTCGCCGAGGACATGGTGCGCCGGCTGAACGCCCTCGGCGGCCTGCACACGCTGGACGACTTCGCCGCCGCGCGGCCCGACGTGGTCGCGCCGGTCTCGACCCGCTACCGCGGCTACGACGTCTACGAGTGCCCGCCCGCCGGCCAGGGTCTGGCGGCGCTGATGATGCTGAACGTGCTGTCGCACTACGACGTCGGCGCGCTCTCGGAGCTCGACCGGCTCCACCTCTTCGCCGAGGTGTGCAAGCAGGGCTACCATCACCGCGACGTGCTGTTCGGCGACGCGGCCCTCGCCAACGTGCCGGTCGAGCACCTGCTCTCCGACGCCTGGAAGGCCGCCGCCCACGGCGCGATCGACATGGACCGGGCCCGCGAGCCGGAGATCTATCCCGAGATCGCCCGCGAGATGGCCGAGGGCCGCGCCCACAAGGACACGGTCTACCTCTGCGTGGTCGACCGGGACGGCAACGCGCTGTCGTTGATCAACTCGATCTTCCAGGGCTTCGGCTCCGGCATTCTGGCGCCCGAGAGCGGCGTGCTGCTGCACAACCGCGGCCTGTCGTTCCGCACGGAGGGCGGCCACCCGAACAGCGTCGGCCCGGGCAAGCGGCCGATGCACACGATCATCCCCGGCATGCTGATGAAGGACGGGCAGGCGGTCGCGCCGTTCGGCGTCATGGGCGGCCATTACCAGGCCATGGGCCATGTCGAGCTGCTGTCGGGCCTCCTCGACCGGGGCCTCGACGTGCAGGAGGCCCTCGATGCCCCGCGCAGCTTCGCCTACGGCGGCAGCCTGGAGGTCGAGGGCGGGATCTCCGACGCCGTGATGGCGGGGCTGGTCGAGCGCGGCCACCCGGCGATCCGCGCGCCGCTGCCGCTCGGCGGGGGGCAGGTCATCTGGATCGACCGCAAGGCCGGCACGCTGGCGGCCGGATCCGACCCGCGCAAGGACGGGGCGGCGCTGGGGTATTGAGATGCGTGGGAGGATGGGCGCCGCCGGCGCTCATCCTTTGGCGGCCTCAACGGCGCTCTCTGTCAGCACCGCCGTCATTGCGAGCGGAGCGAAGCGATCCAGGGTCGCGCCACGCTGATCGATCGCGCGCCGCCCTGGGTCACTTCGCTGCGCTCGCGATGACGGGGAGGCAGCTCACGCCGCCTCAGTCGATATCCTCGACCGCCTCACCGCCGCCGTAGACCCGCTGCGCGAGCGAGGCCTCCATGAACGGGTCGAGGTCGCCGTCGAGCACCTCGTCCGGATCGGTGGACTGGGTGCCGGTGCGCAGGTCCTTCACCAGCTGGTACGGCTGCAGCACGTAGGACCGGATCTGGTGGCCCCAGCCGATATCCGTCTTGGCGGCGGCCTCGGCGTTGGCCTTCTCCTCGCGCTTCTTCAGCTCCAGCTCGTACAGGCGGGCGCGCAGCATGTTCCAGGCGGTCGCCCGGTTCTTGTGCTGGGAGCGCTCCTGCTGGCACGCGACCACGATCCCGGTGGGGTTGTGGGTGATGCGCACCGCCGAGTCGGTGGTGTTGACGTGCTGGCCGCCGGCGCCGGACGACCGGTAGGTGTCGATCCGGCAGTCGGATTCCTTGATCTCGATCTCGATCCGGTCGTCGATCACCGGGTAGACCCAGACGCTGGCGAAGCTGGTGTGCCGCCGGGCGCTGGAATCGTAGGGCGAGATCCGGACCAGACGGTGCACGCCGGACTCGGTCTTGAGCCAGCCGTAGGCGTTGTGGCCCTTGATCAGGAGCGTGGCGCCCTTGATCCCGGCCTCCTCGCCGTCGGTCATCTCGACGACCTCGACCTTGTACTTCCGGCGCTCGGCCCAGCGGGCATACATGCGCTGGAGCATGTTGGCCCAGTCCTGGCTCTCGGTGCCGCCGGCCCCGGCATGGACCTCGAGATAGGTGTCGAAGCCGTCGGCCTCGCCCGACAGAAGCGTCTCGACCTGCCGGCTCGCGGCCTCCTTCTCGACGGCCAGGATCGCCGCCTCGCCCTCGCGGATCGAGGATTCGTCACCCTCCATCTCGCCGAGCTCGATCAGCGTGGCGCCGTCCTCGAGGTCGCGCTCGAGCTTCTTGATCGCTGTGACGGCCTCGTCGAGCTGCTGGCGCTCGCGCATGACCTTCTGGGCGGCCTCGGCGTCGTTCCAGAGGTTGGGGTCCTCGGAAGCCGCGTTCAGCTCCGCGAGGCGTTTATCGACTGTATCCCAGTCAAAGATGCCTCCTCAGCAGCCCTATAGACTGCTTGGCGGCATCCGAGGCTTGCTCGATCTCGGCGCGCATCTGGCTTTTCGGGAATGGGGTGTGGGGAGAGAATGGAAGCTCGTCGGGTCGGGGTGATACCCCCCGGGACCCGGCCTGTAAACGCTTCCCCGCCACGTCGCCCGCCACGTCGCCCGCCACGTCGCCCGCCGCGTCGCCCGCCGCGTCGCCCGCCGCGTCGCCCGCCGCGTCGCCCGTCGCCCGTGCGGCGCCCGACCGCAGGGATGGCGGCGAGCCGGCGAGCCTCGGGCGCGTTGTCGGGGACGAGCGACACGGCCCGGGAGGCAGGCGGATGGCGGACGATCACGCGGCGACGTGGAAGGACTTCAACGAGGCCGTCAACATGACGCCGGCGGCGCTGAAGAAGCACCTCGACAGCACGGCGAGCCGGGAGGTCGGCCAGAAGAAGGACGGCGGCGAGTCGACCGGGCACGAGATGGGCCGGCGGATCCTGGCGATCAAGGACACCAAGAAGGCCGACCTGACGGACGACGACTACGCCGCCATGCGCAAGGTCGTGGGCTACGTCCACCGCCATCTCAAGCAGGGCGGCGAGGCCCGGAAGGACCCCGACTCCCCGTGGCGGATGTCGCTGATGAACTGGGGCCACGATCCGCAGAAGGATTGAGGCCCCGGAACGCCCGGCGGCTCAGCAGCGCGGCGGCTCAGTAGCGCGGCGGCACGATGTAGGACGGGGCGATCACGTACTCCCGCGGCCGCTTGCGCGCGCCGAACCGCCCCTCGGTGATCTGGTCGTTGTAGTAGTCGAACCCGGTGTAGCCGAAGCCGCCGCCGTTCATCACCTCGGCCACCGGCACGGCGGGCTGGGCGAGATCGGGCCGGCCCGGCGGCACCACCACCTGGCAGCAGCCCTCGGTCTGCAGGACCGTCGGGCCGTTCGGGGCGGTGAACACGAAGGCTCGGGGCTGGTAGGGCGCCGGCGGGTAGGCGGCGTCGGAGGCCGAGGCGCCCTGCCCCGCCAGGAGGGCGAGCAATCCGGCGGCGATCAGGGTCTTGGTGCTCACGCGATGCTCCGTCAGGGGGGCCGGGCGGGCCGGCATCTGGCCTACAGTCTAGCTGATCGCGGGCGGCTTGTCCGGCCCGTCCGAATCGACCGGTTACCGAAATTCCGGGCGGGTTCAGCCCCGCGCGCGCAGCACGACCTGCGGGCTCGCCGGGACGGGGCGGCAATCGGTCGTGAAGGCGTTGACCGGCAACGGCTTCGAGTCGCACGCGTACACGTCCGCCGGTCCCGGCGCGGGGATCGGGTCCCGGGCGATGATCGGGTTCGGCGCGCAGGCCGAGGCCGCGGCGGCGAGCAGCAGGGCGGCGATGAGGTTCAGGCGGCGCATGCGAGACTCGGGACGCGGGAAGACCCCCGCACCTGACCCTGGCCATCGCGCCCCGCGCTGACAAGCGCCGGCGCGGGGCGCCGACACCTTTGACGGCGTCTGTCGCCCCGCGGCAACAATTTGCGCGGGCCGGCTTAGCCGGTCCGTGCCATCGGCAGGACGTTGTGCAGCGTCTTGTCGGTGCCGTCGAAGAACCGGCGGATATTGCGCGCCGCCTGCCGAATGCGCTGCTCATTCTCCACCAGCGCGATGCGGACGTACTCGTCGCCGAACTCGCCGAAGCCGATGCCGGGCGCGACCGCCACGTCGGACTTCTCCAGGAGCAGCTTGGAGAATTCGAGGCTGCCGAGTTCCCGGTACCGCTCGGGGATCGGCACCCAGGCGAACATCGACGAGGCGGGCGACGGGATGGTCCAGCCGGCCTTGCCGAAGGACTCCACCAGCGCGTCGCGACGCTTCCTGTAGATGCTGCGCATCTCGTGGATGCAGTCGTCCGGGCCGTTGAGGGCGGCCGTCGCGGCGACCTGGATCGGCGTGAAGGCGCCGTAATCGAGGTAGGATTTCACCCGGGTGAGCGCCGCGAGCAGGCGCTCGTTGCCCACCGCGAAGCCCATCCGCCAGCCGGCCATCGAGTAGGTCTTCGACAGCGAGGTGAACTCCACCGTGCAGTCGATGGCGCCGGGCACCTGCAGCACCGAGGGCGGCGGGTTGTTGTCGAAATAGACTTCCGCGTAGGCGAGGTCCGACAGCAGGATCAGCTCGTGCTGCTTCGCGAAGGCCACGAGGTCGCGGTAGAAGTCGAGGCTCGCCACGTAGGCGGTCGGGTTCGACGGGTAGCAGACGACCAGCGCCACCGGCTTCGGGATAGAGTGGCGCATGGCCCGCTCCAGGGCGGGGAACATCGCCGGCGTCGGCTCGGCCGGCACGGAGCGGATGACGCCGCCGGCCATCAGGAAGCCGAAGGCGTGGATCGGGTAGCTCGGGTTCGGCACCAGCACGACGTCGCCCGGCGCGGTGATCGCCTGGGCCATGTTGGCGAACCCTTCCTTGGACCCGAGAGTCGCCACCACCTGGGTGTCGGGGTTCAGGGTCACGCCGAAGCGCCGCTGGTAATAGCCCGCCTGGGCCTTGCGCAGGCCGGCGATGCCCTTGGAGGCCGAGTAGCGATCCGTGCGCGGCCGCCCGGCCGTCTCGCACAGCTTGGCGATGACGTGCTTCGGCGCGTCCAGATCCGGGTTGCCCATGCCGAGATCGATGATGTCGGCGCCCTGCGCGCGGGCGGCGGCCTTGATCCGGTTGACCTGCTCGAAGACGTAGGGCGGCAGTCGCTTGATGCGGTGGAAGTCGGTCATGGGCGTGTCCATCGGCGCGTCCCGGATCCGGCGTCTCTCGTCTGGGCCGGTCGGGCGAACGACGTGCTCTACCAGAGTTGTGGGCCGCCGCCGACCCTGAAAAAGGGCCGCTACTGCGACGCCGCCGGAGCCGGCTTGACGGTGGCGGCAGCGCCCCGCCCGGCGCTCTCGGCGGCCCGCCCCCGGGCCTCGTTGCGGCCGCGGGCACCTTCCAGCTCCGCCTCCAGGGCCTTCTGGCCCGTGACCGACTTGGCCCGGACCGGCCGCTTCGGCGCGTCGACGCCCACCGGCATGAAGTCGGGCTGCGCCTTGCTGCGGGTGTCCGTGACGAAATCCGGGGCCGCGACGACCCGCGGCCCGTAGCCTGCATCGGAGGCCAGCGAGCGGACGACGTCGCCCGAGCAGGCCCCGAGCGCGCCGACCAGCACGCCCAGGCCGGCCGCGCGCGTCAGGCGGCGCAGCGGACCGGCGCGATGCGGGCGGATAGCGGGGTTCAAAATGGCACGATCCATCGTCACATGCGTATGAAAAGATCGGCCGGATGTTTCGGCGACGTCCTGAGCCGGGCTGGCGAAAACTCTGGCTCGCTCCTTATTTTGTCGGAAACGAGGCCCGCGCCATCGGGTCAACAGATGAAGCACAGGGAGGCACGTTTGACGAGCCCGCAGGCGCCGGATCGGACCGCCCCTCCGAAGTCGGTCTCGAACGGCGCGATGCCGGACGGCACGGTCGCCCCGATGCCGGATTTCGAGGCGATTTCCCGCAATGCCGGTCAGTTCGTCGAGGCGATGGGGCGCAACGTCGCCCGCCTCCTCGGGCCCGAGGGCCAGGCGGCCGCACCCGGCAGCGAGATGAACGAGGCGGCCAAGGTGCTCGGTCAGGTGGCCGAGGCCTGGCTCGCCGATCCGAACCGCAGCGCCGACGCGCAGGCGCGCCTGTCGCAGGCGTTCCTGTCGCTCTGGGGCTCGACCTACCTGCGCCTGCAGGGCCAGCCCGCCGATCCGGTGGCGCTTCCCGAGCCCCGGGACGCGCGCTTCGCCCACGCCGAGTGGACGACCAACCCGTATTTCGACTTCCTCAAGCAGGCCTACTTGCTCGCCACCCGCTGGGCCGAGAGCCTCGTCGACGAGGCCGAGGGGCTCGACGCGCACACGCGTCACAAGGCGCAGTTCTACCTTCGCCAAGTCACCAGCATGCTGTCGCCCTCGAACTTCCTGCCGACCAACCCGGAGCTGATCCGCCACACCCTGCAGGAGAACGGCGCCAACCTCGTCCGCGGCCTCAAGATGTATGAGGAGGATCTGGCGGCCGGCGGCGGGCAGCTGCGCGTGCGCCAGACCGACCCGAGCGGGTTCGAGGTCGGGCGCAACATGGCGGTCACCCCCGGCGAGGTGGTGTTCCGCAACGACCTGATCGAGCTGATCCAGTACGCGCCCACCACCGAGACCGTGCTGCGGCGCCCGTTCCTGATGGTCCCGCCCTGGATCAATAAGTTCTACATCCTCGACCTCAATCCGCAGAAGAGCTTCCTGAAGTGGATGGTCGACCAGGGCCTGACGGTCTTCTGCATCTCCTGGGTCAATCCCGATTCCCGCCACGCCGAGAAGGACTTCGAGTCCTACATGCGCGAGGGGATCGAGGCGGCCATCGACGCGATCGGCGTCGCCACCGGTGAGAGCGAGGTCACGGCGGCGGGCTACTGCGTCGGCGGCACGCTGCTCGCGGTGACGCTCGCCATGCAGGCGGCCACCGGCAACCGGCGGATCAAGAGCGCGACGCTGCTCACCACGCAGGTCGACTTCACCCACGCGGGCGACCTGAAGGTCTTCGCCGACGAGGAGCAGATCCGCCAGGTCGAGGCGCGCATGGCCGAGCAGGGCTACCTGGAGGGCGCCCGGATGGCGAACGCCTTCAACATGCTCCGGCCGAACGACCTGATCTGGCCCTACGTCGTGAACAACTACATCAAGGGCAAGGCACCCTCGGCCTTCGACCTGCTGTACTGGAACTCCGACGCCACCCGGATGCCGGCGGCCAACCACTCTTTCTACCTGCGCAACTGCTACCTCGACAACACGCTGGCGCAGGGGCGGATGGTGCTCGGCAACGTCCGCCTCGACCTCAGGAAGGTCCAGGTGCCGATCTTCAACCTCGCGACCCGCGAGGACCACATCGCGCCGGCGCTGTCGGTCTTCGAGGGTTCGAAGGTCTTCGGCGGGAAGGTCGATTTCGTCCTCGCCGGCTCCGGCCACATCGCCGGCGTGATCAACCCGCCGTCCAAGCCGAAATACGGCTACTGGACCGGCGGCCCCGTGAAGGGGACGCTCGAGGAGTGGATCAGGGCCGCGGTCGAGACCAAGGGCTCGTGGTGGCCCTACTGGTTCCAGTGGATCGAGGCGCAGGCCCCGGAGCGGGTGCCGGCCCGGCAGCCGGGCGGCGACGCGCTGCAATCCTTAGGGCCGGCGCCGGGGACCTACGTGCGGATGCGCGCCTGAGGCGCGCGACGCACGCGGATCGATTGGGTGATCGGCCCCGATGGTCACGGAGCCGCCCCGACATCACGAGCGGAGCGACGTGACCCGGGGCAGCGCGACACCTGTCGGCGTGGCGCTGCCCTGGATCGCTTCATTCCGCTCGCGAAGACGGCGGCAGCGACGGACGCGACCGGAGCTGCCCGTCAGTACTTCCGCACGAGCGGCGCCGGGGCCGGGGCGGGCGGCGCGCCGAAGACGTAGCGGAAGCCCACCGAGACGATATCGGCGCTGGAATCCACCACGCCCGCGAAGGCGATGTTGCTGATGTTGTAGTCGCGGCCGATGCCCGCGAGGATCCGCGAGCGGTCCAGGAAGAAGTGCGAGTAGGCGAGGTTCAGCGTCAGCTGCTGGCTCCAGCGGTAGCTGGCGCCGACCGAGACGTTGTACCGGTCGCCGTCCGGCAGGCGCACCGAGCGGTTCCGGAAGTCGATGGGCGAGGTCTCGTAGGCGAAGCCGGTCCGCAGCGTCAGGTTCGGCGACGCGTCGTACTCGGCGCCGATCGCGTAGGTGAAACCGTCCTTGTAGTTGAGCGGCAGGTTGTTCACCGGCAGGCCGATCGTCTTCGACACGATGCCGATGGTGCCGAGCCTCGACCAGTTGTCCCACTCGAAGCCGAGATTCACCCGCGCCACCGGCGAGACCGCCTGGGTCAGGCCGACGCTCAGCTTCTCGGGCGTGTTCAGCTTGGCGCGGACCTGTCCGGCCAGCGGCGCCAGGGCGACGAGCGGGACGCCGATCGAGCCGTCGATGTCGTGGTGCACCGAGGAGCGGTAGCCGATGCCCAGCACGGTCCCGTCGCGGGGCGTGAGCGTGGCGCCGGCGGTGAAGCCCGCGCCCCAGGACTCACCCTTGAGGAAGGAGCTCGGATACGAGGTCGGCAGGATGCCGGGGATCGGCAGCGCCTGCCGCAGGGTCAGGCGGAAATACTCGATGTTCGGGCCGGCCGCGATCGAGAGCCACTCGTTGACCTTGAAGCCGATGACCGGGTTGATCGCCAGCGAGAAGATCCGCGACGAGCGTCCGTAGACCTCGCCGGCCCACACGTCCCGCGGCTTGGTGACGAGGCCGAAGGGGGCACCGGTCGAGAGGCCGAGCCACAGGCGGTCGTTCAGCTGGTACGAGGTCGCGCCCGCCGGCACGACGGCGCCCTGGCCGATATCGCCGGAGCCGCCCAGCCGCGCGAAGCCCGGATTGGTGCCCGGCGCGGGCCGGATTTCCGAGGACAGGCCGATATAGGTGAAGTTCTGCTCCGCGACGAAGCCCGGGTTCATCGTGATCGTCGCGGGATTCCAGAACATCGACGAGACGCCGCCCGATCCCGACGCCGCGCCCGCGAAGGCCAGCCCCTGGGCCTCGGTGCTCTGCTCCCGGATCCCGAACGCCCCCGCCTGCACCTGCCCGGCGCCGAGGACCACCGCCGTCGCCGCCAGCATCGCAGCGCGAACCGTCCCGCCCATCTCTTCCCCCAAGCCTTCGTTCTGCTGGGCGCCGTCGATTGTTCGAGACCCGTTATGCGGCGACCTTCCATGCATGGTG
The DNA here is from genome assembly GCF_053345625.1 of Methylobacterium sp. D53M. NCBI lineage: Bacteria > Pseudomonadati > Pseudomonadota > Alphaproteobacteria > Hyphomicrobiales > Methylobacteriaceae > Methylobacterium > Methylobacterium sp. D53M. Next base: position 274,723 of record NZ_JBKFAL010000002.1, on the reverse strand, counting down.
CCGGTTTCGGGTGCGGAACCGCAATGACCCCGACCATTTTCGGCACCGAGAGGAATAGTAGTAGATAAGGAGCGGTAAACGGCACCTTCACGAGCGAAAGCCCGTGATGATCGAGATTTTTCAGTCTTGGTCCGAGCTGTCCCACCGAGATGGCGACAGGAACAATATATCCGAACGTCGCCGACCCTGCACTTTTCCGCGGTCCTGTTGCCCTGCGGCGACACCCGGCGGACCGACACGCCGACGCGGCCGGCCTTGCACCCGGGTCGAGGCCCGGCCATGGTCCCGGCGTCCGGCGCAGACCGGTTCAGGGAAGGATGAGGAGTGCGGCCATGAAGCTCTTCCGGCACGGCCCGAGCGGCGACGAGAAGCCCGGCCTCGTGGATGCCAGCGGGGGGCTGCGCGACCTGTCGGGCATCGTGCGCGACATCGCCGGGCCGGCCCTCGCGCCCGACTCGCTGGCGCGGCTGCGCGCCCTGGATCCCGAGACCCTGCCGAAGCTGCCCCCGGACGTGCGGCTCGGCCCCTGCGTCGGCGGCACCCGGAACGTCGTCGCCATCGGCCTGAACTTCGCCGACCACGCCGCCGAGACCGGCTCGCCGATCCCCGCGGAGCCGATCATCTTCAACAAGGCCCCGTCCAGCCTGTGCGGGCCGAACGACACGGTCATCATTCCCAAGGGGTCGCACAGCACCGACTGGGAGGTGGAGCTCGCCGTGGTGATCGGGCGGCGCGCCAGCTACGTCCACGCCAACGAGGCGCTGAGCTACGTTGCGGGCGCCTGCATCTGCAACGACGTCTCCGAGCGCGAGTGGCAGATGAACCGCGGTCCGACCTGGACCAAGGGCAAGAGCGCGCCGACCTTCGGCCCTCTCGGCCCCTGGCTGGTGACCCTCGACGAGATTCCCGACCTGAAGAACCTCGCCATGAGCCTCGACGTGAACGGCGAGCGCCGTCAGACCGGCTCGACCGCAACGATGATCTTCGACGTTCCCCAACTCGTCGCCTACGCGTCGCACTTCATGCTGCTGGAGCCGGGCGACGTGATCACCACCGGCACGCCGCCGGGCGTCGGCCTCGGCATGAAGCCGCCGCGCTACCTCAAGGCCGGGGACGAGATGGTCCTGCGCATCGACCGGCTCGGCGAGCAGCGACAGAAGGTCATCGCCTTCGACGACTGGACCGCCAAGGTCTCGGCCGGCGAGCCGACACACTGACAGACGGGGCCGCCGCCCGCGCCCGGGCGGCGGCCCCGCGTCCGGGCAACGTCTCCGATAATGGCGAGCGCCCGGCACCCGCGACCGGCGGGACCTATATACTTTCGATTGAATTATGGATTGATTTTAGTATTGTAAGTTATATCGCCGGCCTTGATCGGTTAAGACTGTATTATATTATAGCTGTAAAATGCCCGCCTCGTCGATCGGGCCCGGCATGACTGCGAAAACTGATTTCCCCAATGACCGGACCTCCGGATCGGAGTCCGAGCCGCCGACGCTCAGGTCGATCGAGATCCTGGCCGATGCCGTCAAGCAGGCGGCGCAGGAGAAGACCGGCCGGATCCGGCGGATCACGGCGCAGACCAAGATCCTCGCCCTCAACGCGCTCATCGAGGCCGCGCGGGCCGGAGATGAGGGACGCGGCTTCGCGGTCGTCGCCCAGGAAGTGCGCGCCCTCGGCGAATCCGTGGACGCCATCGCCGGCGAGCTGGAGCTTCACCTGTCCGGCCGCATCGTCGAGCTGCAGCGCACCGTCGAGACGATGGCGGGCCGCGTCCAGGAAGAAAGGCTGGTCGATCTCGCGCTCAACGCGGTCGAGCTGATCGATCGCAACCTCTACGAGCGGACCTGCGACGTGCGCTGGTGGGCGACCGACGCCGCCGTCGTCGCCTGCGCGGCCGATCCCGGCCCGGCCGCGGCGGCCTTCGCGGGCGACCGCCTCGGCATCATCCTCTCGGCCTACACGGTCTATCTCGATCTCTGGATCTGCGGCCTGGACGGCCGCATCCTCGCGACCGGCCGCGCCGGCCGCTACCCCGGGCTCCAGGGCCGGAGCGTCGCTGGCGAAGCGTGGTTCCGGGAGGCGCTCGCCCTGGAGAGCGGCGACGCCTTCGTCTGCGCCGACGTGCGGCAGGAGGATGCGCTGGGCGGCGCGCAGGTCGCCACCTACGCGGCGAGCGTACGGGCGGGCGGTCAGGCGACCGGCGCACCGCTCGGCGTCCTGGCGATCCACTTCGACTGGGCACCGCAGGCCCACGCCATCGTTTCGGGGATCCGGGTCGCGCCGGAAGATCGAGGGCGCACCCGCGCCCTGCTGGTCGATGCCGGCGGCCGGGTGCTGGCCGCCTCGGATCAGGTCGGCCTCCTGACCGAGCGGGTCTCCTGCCGGATGGACGGCGAGACGAGCGGAGTCGTGCGGGATCCGCGGTCGGGCACGGTCACGGCGTACCATCGGACACCGGGATACGAGACCTATCGCGGGCTGGGCTGGTACGGCATGATCGTCCAGACCGACCCCTCGGTCGGAGGTTCGGGCGCGAGGCCCGCTTGATTTCTGGCCGCCGATCCGGCTCAAACACCGCATGAGCGCGACTTCCCTCCCCGGTTCCCAGCAGCCCGACCTCGGCGACATCCGCCACGACTGGAGCGTGGCGGAGATCCGCGCGATCCACGACCTGCCGCTGATGGACCTCGTGTTCCGGGCCGCGCAGGTGCACCGCCGGCACAACGACCCCGCCGACATCCAGCGGGCCTCGCTCCTGTCGATCAAGACCGGCGGCTGCCCGGAGGATTGCGCCTACTGCCCGCAATCGGCCCATCACAAGGGCGCGGGCGTCGCGCGCGAGCGGCTGATGCCCGTGGAGACGGTGCTGGCCGAGGCGGCCGCCGCCAAGGCCGCCGGCGCCCAGCGCTTCTGCATGGGCGCCGCGTGGCGCCAGCCGAAGGACGGCCCGGAATTCGACGCGGTGCTCGCCATGGTGCGCGGCGTGCGCGGCCTCGGCATGGAGGCCTGCGTGACGCTCGGCATGCTCACGCCTTCGCAGGCCGGACGCCTCGCCGAGGCTGGGCTGACCTCCTACAACCACAACCTCGATACCGGCCCGGATTTCTACGAGGACATCATCTCCACCCGGACCTACGACGAGCGCCTGCAGACCCTCGCGAACGTCCGCGAGGCCGGGATCGGCGTGTGCTGCGGCGGTATCGTCGGGATGGGCGAAGGTGTCACCGACCGCGCCGCGATGCTCCAGGTTCTGTCCAACCACGCCCCCCATCCGGAAAGCGTGCCGATCAACGCCCTCGTGGCGGTGCCCGGCACCCCGCTGGAGGACCAGCCGGCGGTCGACCCGTTCGATCTGGTGCGCATGTGCGCCACGGCGCGGATCGTGATGCCGCGCTCCCGCGTGCGGCTCAGCGCCGGCCGCAAGAGCCTCACCCGCGAGGCCCAGGTGCTGTGCTTCCTCGCCGGCGCCAACTCGATCTTCTACGGCGAGCGGCTGCTAACCACCGCCAATAACGGGCAGGACGACGACGCGGCGCTGCTGGCCGATCTCGGCATCCGGGTCGGGGAGCCCGTCCGGGCCGCGGCCGAGTAGCGGCAGCGGGGCACCGTCTCGCGGGTCCGGTCCCGTCAGCCCTCCGGCAGCACGATCCGGAAGCGCGCGCCGCTCAGCCCCTCGGCCTCGCAATCGTCGAGGGTGAGGGTGCCGCCGTTGATCCCGATCAGCTCGGCGGCGATCGGCAGCCCGAGGCCCGTGCCACCGGACCGCATGGATCCCTGGAACGGCGCGAATAGGTTCTCCCGCGCGCGCGCCGGGAGACCGGGACCGTTATCGGCGACCAGGATCGTGACCCGGCCCGGTGCCGCGCGGGCGGCGACCACGCTCACGGCGGCCTCCGGCACGGCCGCCCCGTCCAGCGCCTGCACGGCATTGCGCACGAGGTTGGCCAGCGCCCGCCCGAGCTGCTCCGGATCGGCCTGCACGGAGAGATCGCCCGCCGCGACCTGGACGCTGACCGGATGCGCCGCCAGCGCGGCGAGATCCGGAAGTTCCGCGAAGACCGGTGCCAGCGGCGTGCTGGTGAGGAGCGGCGCCCGCTCGGAGACGCGCCCGTAGGCGAGGGTCGCCTCGCAGAAGCGGATCGCGCGGGCCAGCGTCCCGACGAGGCGGGGGGCCACGCGCTGCACGGTCGGATCCTCGGTCCCCTCCAGGCGGTCGCCCAGGAGCTGCGCGCCGGTCAGCAGGTTGCGCAGTTCGTGGCTGATCTTGCTGACCGCCAAGCCCAGTTCGGCGAGTCGCCGCTTCTGCCGGAGCTGGTCGGCGAGGCTGCGCTGCATCCGCCCAAGCGCCCGCTCGGCCTGGCCGATCTCGTCGCTGCGGCGGGACGGCGCGATGATCCGCCCGGCATCCTCCGGATCGTCCGCGAAGGCCGTGATGCTGGTGGCGAGCCGCCGCACGGGGCGAACGATCAGCACCTGCAGCACCACGAACACGAGACCGGCGGCGGCGGCCGCGATGATCAGCGAGGAGACCAGCAGGCGCAGCGCGTAGTCGATCATGGCGGTGCGCAGCGGCGCCTCGTCGAGCAGGATCTCGACCCGGTCGAAGCCGATGCCGCCCTCCCCGACCACGCGGATCGGCTCGTGGACCGGCGCCACGAGGGTGCGCCACGCGCCCCGGATCGCCGACAGGGCCGTGACGTCGCGCAGGTCGACGGTGTCGGCGACCTGCTCGGGCATGGGCTCGATGGCGAGCAGACGCTGGGCGCCGCCGCCGCGGACGGCGATGGCGCGGGCGTTCACGCCGGCCAGGAGCCGGCTCTCGAGCGGCTCGGAGACCGGCTCGCCGGTCCGCCCGTCGAGCACCAGAGCGGCGACCTGCGCGGCCGCCAAGCGGTCGGACATCCATTCGATCCGGTAATTGGCCACCGCCGGCACGTAGGTCAGCACCTCGGCCACCACCACGAACGCGACGGTGACGAGGAACAGGCGCCCGGACAGGCCGAGGCGCGCGGTGCGCCGCTCGGGGACGTCGCGGGCCGGTGCGGGCGCCGGCGTCGCCGGTGCCGCGGCCTGATGGGACTCGAGGGACACGCCGGTCACGCTCCGCGCCGGCATCGCGGATGAGGATCGGCGGAGAGAGGATTGAGAAAGCTCGAGCCGGGTTCGGCCTTCGCGGGATACATGTTCGCAAGCCACAGATTCGCAGGCGGGAATACAGGCTCCCGGCGGCGAGCACTATACGATATCCCCCTCCAAGCGGTTGCACGCGCCATCAGACACCGAAAAACACAGCCGGTGGCGGATCGCGCGTCTCGGCGGCGCATCTCAGCCGCGTCGGGCGCGGCGGCTCAGCAGCATGCTGACCAGGGCGAAGACGGCCAGCATTGCGAGACCTGCAACCATCTTGGGTGTGACCAGGGCGCGCAGGGTCAGGGTCTGGTCGCAGCCGCCCGACCCCGTCGCGAGGCAGGCGGCCCTGGCGGCCTCGTGGGCGGCGACGAGGTCCTCGATGCCCGCGCCCGTGGTGGCGTACACGACCGCGCCCGGCAGCAGCCCCAGGAACGTCGCGAGCACGAAGACCCGCATCTTCACCCCGAAGGCGGCGGGCGCGAGGTTGGTCACCCAGAACGGGAACAGCGGCAGGAGGCGGAGCACCGCGATGTAGCCGAAGGCGTCGCGCCGGAAGCCCTCGGCCAGCCCGGCGAGGCGCGTGCCGCCCATGCGGCGCAGCAGGTCGGCGCCGGGCCCGCGGCCGATCGCGAACACGATGGCCGCCCCGGTCGTGGCCGCACAGACCGCGGTGAGGGCCCCCGGCACGATGCCGAACAGGAAGCCGCAGACCATCGTGAGGATCAGCGTGGCCGGTACCGACACGACGACGGCCCCGACATAGAGGCAGTAGGCCGCGACCAGCGCGCGGAGATACCCGGCCTCGACGAAGCCGCGCAGCCAGAGGCGGGACGCGAGCAGGCGATCCAGGCTGAGGAGTTGCGCGGCTCCCGAGACCAGGACCACCGCCGACACCGTCAAGAGCAGCACCAGCGGGAGCCAGCGCCGCAGGCGCTTCCAGCGCCCCCCGCGGTTCTCGACGCGGCCTTCGGCGACGGGGGCGTTGCCGGTCTCGCTCACCCGGGCTTGCGCATCCGCAGGATCTTGAAGAACCCGCCCGGGAAGGTCGGCTTCAATCCCAGGACCTCGACGCCGTTGCGCCGGGCCCAGGCCTCGATCCGCGTCGCCTTGAAGTCCGACGACCAGCCGATCTTCGTGCAGAGCGGCGCCACGACTTCCTCGACCCGGGCCAGAGGGCCGTCGCTCTGGCCGAAATGGTTGGCGAGGACGATGCCGCCGCCCGGGCGCACCACCCGCAGGAACTCCGACATCGCGGCCTCGGGGTCGGGCACCAGGGTGATCAGGAACTGGGCCACGACGGCGTCGAAGCTCGCGTCGGCGTAGCCGAGGTGGCAGACGTCCATCACTTGGAGGCCCTTCACGTGGGCCAGGTTCCGGCGCCGGACCTTGGCACGGGCGCGCTTGAGCATGTCCTCGGAGAGGTCGACGCCGCAGACGAAGCTGGCCTTCGGATAGTAGCCCAGCGCCAGCCCGGTGCCGACGCCGGCCTCCAGGATCCGCGGCCCGTGCTCGGCCGCCGCCTCGACGGCGGCGCGGGCCGCGGGCTCGGTGAGCTTGTCGTAGACCACGTCGTAGACGGGGGCCCAGCGGGCATAGGCCTTGCGCATCAGGGCCGTGCTCGGCCCGGCCATCTGCGGCTCGCTCAGCATCGTTCGAAGGTTCCAGAGGTTGAGATCAGGCGGCCTCGCGGGGCCGGGCCGACAACGCGTCGACACGCCGGATGGTGCCGCCGCCCAGGACCCGGGCCCGGGGGCCGTCATCCGCGTAGATCGCGCAGGCCTGGCCCGGCGACACGCCGTCCTCGGGCTCGGCGAGCACGACCTCGGCCGCGCCGTCCGGCCCGACCGTCAGCGTCGCCGGGCGCGGCGGACGGGTCGAGCGCACGCGGACCGCCACCGGCAGGTCGCGCACGGCCGCCACCGGCCCCTCGCCGAGCCAGTTGAGGTCCGAGAGGCGGATCCGGGTCGTGGCCAGCGCCGTGCGCGGCCCGACCACAACGCGGGCCGAGTCCGGCTCCAGCCGTACGACGTAGAGCGGCTCGGGCCCGGATAGGCCGAGGCCCTTCCGCTGGCCCACCGTGTAATGCACGATCCCGTCGTGCCGGCCGAGAACGTGGCCGGCGAGGTCGACGATCTCGCCGGGCCGCGCCGCGTCGGGGCGCAGACGCGCGATCACGTCGCTGTAGCGGCCCTGCGGTACGAAGCAGATGTCCTGGCTGTCCGGCTTCTCGGCGAGCGACAGGCCGAGATCCTTCGCGAGCGCGCGGGTCTCGGTCTTCTCCATCTCGCCCAGGGGGAAGCGCAGGAAGTCCAGCTGCTCCGCCGTGGTCGCGTAGAGGAAGTAGCTCTGGTCGCGGGCGGGATCGAGGGCGCGGTAGAGCGCGCGGCCGCCGCCCGGGAGCGCCCGGCTGGCCACGTAGTGGCCGGTGGCGAGCGCGTCGGCGTCGAGGTCGCGGGCGAGGCCCAGCAGGTCGCGGAACTTCACCGTGCGGTTGCACTCGACACAGGGGATCGGCGTCTCGCCCGCGAGGTAGCTCTCGGCGAACTTCTCGATGACTTCGTCGCGGAAGCGATCCTCGTAGTCGAGGACGTAGTGCGGGATGCCGAGATGCTCCGCCGCCGCCCGGGCGTCGTGGATGTCCTGGCCGGCGCAGCACGCGCCCTTGCGGTGGCTCGCCGCGCCGTGGTCGTAGAGCTGGAGCGTGACGCCGACCACGTCGAAGCCCTGCCGCTTCAGCAGACCCGCGACCACGGAGGAATCGACGCCGCCCGACATGGCGACGACGACGCGCGTCTCGTGGGGGGCTTTGGGAAGATCGAGGGCGTTCATCGCGAGGGTCCGCAGCCGCCGGCCCGGAAGCTCCCTGGCTGCACGGGCCGTCTATAGCGAGACTTCGCCCGGCTTTCCAGGGCAGCGAGATCGGACACTCGGCAGATCCTGCCGGGCGGGCGGCAGCTTCGATCAGGTCCGACCCGCGTGCCGCAAGCAGAGAACGAGCTTTTTCAGAGACTTATCCGGCCGGCACGGTGGCGCGCGCCTTGCTGCTGAGGGGCCCAGAGGAGTCCGGAATGGCGAGCGGCGCGGCGGATCGTTTGGATGTCACCACGTGGATTCCGTCCGCGCGGAACGCGCAGGCGCAGCGTTCGGGCTGGGAGGCCGCGGGCGTGGCGGCCCGCGCCGGCAATTCCGCGCAGGACCGCTTCGGCGCCGCCCTGAGCGCGGCCCAGGCCCGCGACAACGCCGCGACGGCGCGGGCCCGCGCCGCCGATCAGCGCGACGTCGCCGACTCGGCCCGCGCCCGTCAGGCCGACCTGCGCGATCAGGCCGACGCCGCGCGGCTGGCCGGCGACCGCGTCCGGGATGCGGCGCTTCAGACCGAGGCCCGGGCCGCGGACAAGAGGGCCAACCTCGCCAAGCCGGCGGCTGCGCCGGCCTCGGCCGCGCGGGCCGAGGGACCGCCCTCCGCCGTGGGCGCGCGCGCCGAGGCTCCGAAGGCGGGCGCGGCGCGCACCGCCGAGACCGGCCGGGCGGGAGCCGCCGCGCAGCAGGGTTCCGAGGCCGTCGCGGCCGGGCAGGATCCGGCCGCCGAGGCGGCCGGCACCGCAGGCCCCAAGGCCGACGCGGCGGTGCCGCCGCAGAAGGCCGAGGCCCCCGCGCAACCCGCGGCCTCGGGGCCGTCCGCCTCCCTGCTGGCACTCATCGCCGCACTGTCCGAGGGGGGCGGTGCGACCGGGACGGTCAAGACCGAGGCCGAGGCTGAGACGGATGCGGGTACCGGCACGGCACCAGCGCAGGACGGCTCGGCGGCTCTCTCCGGAACCGGCGCAGCCGCGGGCCCTTCCGGCACGAACACTCAGGGCGGCGGCCGCGCGGCCGGAACCGTCCCCAGCATCGCCGGGACCGCCACGGCGTCGGCGGGCGCCGGTCATGAACCCGGCAAAGTCGGGCCGGGCAGCGTCCCGGTCGACGGCCTGACAGCCGGCGGCGCGGCGGCCGCGACGTCCGATGCGGCGACCCAGGATTTCCTCACCGCCCTGACCGACGTTGGCCAGGGCGCAGGTCCGCTTCAGGCGCTGCCCGCGGCGGCGCAGGGTGGTCCGGCGCCGCCCGCGACATCCGGCCAGGCCGTGGACACGACGCGCGCCGCCCAGGAGACCGCCGCGCCGACGCAGACCGCGTCGCTCCAGACCGACCCACCCATCCCGATCGGCCAAGTGCCGATGACCATCGGCCTGAGGTCGCTGCGCGGATCCAACGAGTTCCAGATCCGGCTCGACCCGGCCGAGCTCGGGCGCATCGACGTCAAGCTGGAGATCGACAAGGCGCACGGCCGCGTCATGACCCACTTGGTGGTCGACCGGCCCGAGACCCTCGCGCTGCTCCAGCGCGACGCCGGCCAGTTGCAGCAGGCGCTGACCCAGGCCGGCTTCGATCCCTCGGCCGGCGGGATCAACCTGTCGCTGCGGGGCGACGGAAGCGCCCAGAGCGGCGGCAGCGGCGGTCAGCCGGGCGATTCCCCGCGCGGGGGCGGCACGGGCTGGTCGCGCGATCAGGCGGAAGCCCCGCACGAGGTCGCCCCGATCCGCGTCCTGCGCGGCTACGGCGGCCTCGACATGAGGATCTAGGCGGTACGCGCGGCGCCCGCATCGCGGACCCACACAGACACGACGCGCATCCGGCCCCTGCGCCAGGACGCGGCACAGGAGAGATCAGCATGACGAGCGGTATATCGAGCCTGACGAGCACGACGAACACGACGGGCTCGTCCACGAGCAGCAGCGGCAACGCCACCGAGATCGCCAGCAACTTCACGCAGTTCCTGACGCTGCTGACCACGCAGCTCAAGAACCAGAACCCCCTCGACCCGATGGACACCAACCAGTTCACGCAGCAGCTGGTGCAGTTCGCCGGCGTCGAGCAGCAGCTCAAGACCAACGACCGCCTCGACAGCATCCTGAGCGCCTCGCAATCGGCGAGCTCGGCCTCGGCCACGAGCTACATCGGGAAGACCGTGTCGGCCGACGGCAGCGCCTCGCAGCTGTCCGGCGGCTCCGCCTCCTGGACGCTGAACCCGGCCCGGGCCGCCTCGAAGGCGGTGATCACGGTCCTGGACTCGAAGAGCAACGTCGTGGCCACGCAGACCACCGCGCTCAATGCCGGCAGCCAGACCTACACGTGGAACGGCAAGACCTCGGCCGGCCTGACCGCGCCCGACGGGAACTACTCGATCAAGGTGGCGGCCACGGATGCCACCGGCTCGAGCGTTTCGGTCGATACGAGCCTCACGGGCACGGTCGACGAGGTCGATCTCAGCGGAACGTCGCCGGTGCTGGTGATCGGTTCGCAGCGCGTGCCGCTGTCCAGCGTCCAGACCATCGGGTTGTCCACAAGTGGCACTTAACGAATCACATCCGAGTGACTCGCTTCAACATCTCTTAAGCGGGCACAAGTACCTTCAATGCTCGACAGGTCAGTCGAGTGTAGAGCGTATCATGACCGAACCGAGCCGCCCGAGAGTGAAGTACGTGATCGGGCCCGACGGCAGCCCCCTGACGATCGCGGACCTTCCGCCCCCGAGCACCCGTCGCTGGGTGATCCGGCGCAAGGCCGAGGTCGTGGCCGCGGTGCGCGGCGGTCTCCTCAGCCTGGAGGAGGCGTGCAAGCGCTACACGCTGACCACAGAGGAATTCCTCAGCTGGCAGTTCTCCATCGACCAGCACGGCCTCGCCGGCCTGCGGACGACCCGGATCCAGCACTACCGTCACTGATCCGCGGCGCCCGTGCCGGGCGCCCCTATCCCGGGACGCCGCCGGCGCTTCCGGGTCTCATCGAGGCCGCGGATGCCGGACCCGGCGCGTCGGCGACTCTGGTCGAGGGACCCGCTTCGCGGCCCCGGACCGACGCGAAGGCCACCCGCCCGCAGCGACGATCTCAGACGGCGCCGAGGGGCTGGCCCGGTCGAATCCGAGGACTCACGAAGCCGCGTCCGGACCCCGGGCGCGGCTTCGGTCGTTCCGGCGCCCGCATCCGAGCCCGCGGGACGCCCCCGCATTAACGACCCGCTAACCACGACCTGGGCAATTTCTGCCGAGCGGGCCGCCGGGGTCCGCCAGCGTTAGAGTGCAGCGAATCCTCCCGTGAAGCCGGTTCTCGATCTCGTCACGAAGTTCGGACCGGCCCGAATCGCCGCCATGGCGGCGGTGACGCTGACGCTCATCGGCTTCTTCGCCTTCATCATCCTGCGGGTCTCGCGCCCCGACATGGGCGTGCTGTTCTCCGACCTGTCGATGCAGGACTCGGCCTCCGTGGTCCGGGAGCTGGACAGCCGCGGCATCCGCTACGAGACGCGGGGCGATGCCGGGCAGACGATCCTGGCCCCCCGCCCGGACCTCGCCAAGCTGCGCATGGACCTCGCCGGCAAGGGCCTGCCGACCCAGGGCGGCGTCGGCTACGAGATCTTCGACAAGGGCGACGCGTTCTCGTCCACCAACTTCGTTCAGAACGTGAACCACCTGCGCGCCCTAGAGGGCGAACTGGCGCGCTCGATCCGGGCGATCGGGCGGGTCCAGGCGGCCCGCGTCCATCTCGTGCTGCCGGAGCGCCGCCTGTTCGAGCGGGACCGGGAGAGCCCGAGCGCGGCGATCGTGCTGAAGCTGATGGGCGATCTCGATTCCGGGCAGGTCCGGGCGATCCGCCATCTCGTGGCCTCCGCGGTGGAGGGCCTCAAGCCCGAACGGATCTCGATCGTCGATGAGCGCGGCCGGCTTCTGGCCGACGGCGCCCGGGACGCCGCGGCCGACGTCGCCGGCGGGTTCGAGGACCGGCAGGTCGGCCTCGAACGGCGCCTGCGCGGCCAGATCGAGGACGTCGTCGCCGGCATCGTCGGCCCGGGCCGGGCCCGCGTCCAGGTCAACGCGGAACTCGACCTCAACCGGGTCGAGAGCCGCTCCGAGACCTTCGATCCCGAGAGCCGGGTCGTGCGCTCCGCCCAGACCCGCACCGAATCGGCGGTCACCGGCAATGCTGAGGGACAGGTCAGCGTCGGCAACGAGTTGCCCGGCGCCAATGGCGGCGACAAGACGCCGACGCCCAAGGACGCGACCAACAAGAACGAGGAAACCACCAACTACGAGATCTCGCGGGTCACCAAGACCGAGATCGCCGAGAGCGGCCGGATCAAGCGCCTGTCGGTCGCCGTGGTGCTCGACGGCGTCTACGCCACCGCCCCCGACGGCAAGCAGACTTACAGCCCGCGCACGCCCGCCGAGATCGAGAGGATCACCGCGCTGGTGCGCGGCGCCGTCGGCTTCGACAAGGCCCGCGGCGACCAGATCGAGGTGGTGAACCTGCGCTTCGCGGAGGCGCCGAGCGTGCCGCAATTCACCGAGCCCACGCTGATCCAGTCGCTGCTCGCCCCCACCAAGGAGGACGTGCTGCGCATGGCCGAGCTCGCCGTCCTGGCGCTGCTGACGCTCATCGTCCTGCTCACGGTGGTCCGCCCCCTGGTGCGCCAGGTGCTCGCGCCGGTCCCGGACGCCCCGGTCCTGACGGCGTCCGGAATGGCGCTCCCCGGCGACGCCGCCGCGGTCGCGGGTCCGGGCCAGACCGTGACGGTCATCGACCGCGACAACCCGACCGCGCGGCTGATGGAGTTCGCCAAGATCAACGGCCAGGTCCAGGCCGAGACGGTCCAGCGCGTGATCGACATGGTCCGGGCGAGCCCGTCCGAGACCGTCGAGGTGCTGCGCACCTGGATCCAGGAAGAGTGAAGCGTAGGGCGTCGAGGGCAACACGATGGCGGCAGGTGCGGCACTGGGTCTGGCGAACACGCTGGCGACGGCGGGCGGCGATTCGTTCGCGTCGATGCCCGGTCCGCAGCGCGCCGCCGCGCTCCTGCTGATGCTCGGGGAGGAGGAAGGCGCCCCGATCTGGCAGATGCTCGAGGAGGAGGAGATCAAGAAGGTCAGCGCCGCCATGGTCCAGCTCGGCACGCTGGAGGCGCAGACCGTCGAGAAGCTCATCATCGAGTTCGTGACCAAGCTCGGCAACAGCGGCGGCATCTCGTCGAACTTCGAGCGGACCGAGGCGCTGCTCCTCAAGATCTTCCCCAGCGATCAGGTCTCGCTGATCATGGCGGAGATTAAGGGCGCGTCGGGCAAGCGCGTCTGGGCCTCGATCGCCCAGGTCGACCCGGAGATCCTCGCGTCGTTCCTGCGCAACGAGTACCCGCAGACCGTGGCGGTGGTGCTGTCGCGGGTGCGCGCCGACTACGCGGCGAAGGTGCTCACCATCCTGCCGGAGGACTTCGCCATCGACGTCCTCAACCGGATGCTGCGCATGGAGACGGTGCAGAAGGAGGCGCTGCGCCACATCGAGGAGACGCTGCGGGTCGAGTTCGTGTCGACCATCGCCCAGACCCAGCGCCGCGACGCCCACGAGATGATGGCCGACGTGTTCAACGCCTTCGACCGGCAGACGGAGGGCCGCTTCCTCGCCGCCCTCGACCAGGCGAACCGCGGCTCGGCCAAGCGGATCCGCGAGCTGATGTTCACCTTCGAGGACCTGCTGAAACTCGATCCGGGCAGCGTCCAGACCCTGCTGCGCAGCATCGACAACGAGACCCTGTGCCGCGCGCTCAAGGGCGCCAACGAGCCGACCCGCGGCTTCTTCCTGAGGCAGATGTCGACCCGCGCGGCCAAGAATCTCACGGACGAGATGGCCTCGCTCGGGCCGGTCCGCCTCAAGGAGGTGGATGAGGCGCAGGCCAAGATGACCGAGATCGCCAAGGACCTAGCCGAGAAGGGCGAGATCATGATCGCCAAGAATAGCGCCGAGGAGGAGCTGGTCTATTGAGCGCCCAATCCGCCCGGAGCGCGAAGCCGTTCCTGTTCGAGACCGACTTCCGCAGCGGCCGCCCCAGCGCCGAAGCCCTGCGCGCCGCCGAGACCGCGGCCCGCTCCGAGGCCGAGGCCCATGCCCGCGGCATGCAGGAGGGCCGGGTCCAGGCCGAGGCGCAGGTCCAGGGCCGACTCGCCGACGCCATGACCCGCCTGGCGCTCGCCGCCGCGGGCCTGATCGCCCAGGCCGACGCGCGCGACGCCGAGCGCGAGGCGCAGGCGGTCGAGGTGGCGATGCTGATCGCCCGCAAGGTCGCCGGCGACGCCCTCGACGCCGCCCCGCTCGCCGGCATCGGCGAGGCGGCCCGGACGGCGCTCCAGCACCTGCGCGGCGTGCCGCACTTGGTGGTGCGGGTGCACGACGGCTTGGTCGAGGAGGCCGAGACCCTGGTGAAGCGCCTCGCGCGCGAGCGCGGCTACGAGGGCCGGCTCGTGGTGCTGGGCGACCCCGACATGGCGGCGGGCGACGCCCGCATCGAGTGGGCGGACGGCGGCATCGTTCGGGAGCGCGCCCGCATCGAGGCGGCGGTGCTCGACGCCCTCGGCCTGCCGACGGGCCCGTGAGGAGATCCTGATGTCCGACGATTTCAGCCTGCCCCAGCTCGGCGAGCACGACACCGACTACGCCGCGGGCTCGATCCGCGACGCGCCCACCACCCCGAAGACCGCGGCCGACCTGGAGCAGCTCTTCGACGTGCCCGTGATGGTCTCGGCGGTGCTCGGCTCCGCCCGGATGCCGATCGGCGACCTGCTCCGGCTCGCGCCCGGCGCGGTTCTCGAACTCGACCGGAAGGTCGGCGAGGCGATCGACGTGTTCGTCAACAACCGGCTGGTGGCCCGCGGCGAGGTCGTCCTCGTCGAGGACCGGCTCGGCGTGACGATGACCGAGATCGTCAAGGGTGAGTGATTTTCAGCCGCGGACGCCGGTGTGCTGTCCGCGCGCGGGTTTTGAGAGGGACGAACCATGCGGCTCCTGATGATCGGGCGGCTCAACGGCGAGCTGATCACCGCCTCGAAGATCGCGATGCAGCGCGGCGCCGCCGTCACGCAGGCCGACGCCGTGCCGCAGGGCCTCACCGTCCTGCGCGCGCGGGGCGCCGATCTCATCATGATCGACGTGGGTCTGCCGATCCGCGACCTCGTCACCGCGCTGGAGGGAGAGCGGATCCGCACGCCGGTGGTCGCCTGCGGCGTCTCGGCGGACGCCTCGGCCGCCGTGGCGGCGATCCGGGCGGGCGCCAAGGAGTACATCCCGCTCCCGCCCGATCCCGAGATGATCGCGGCGGTGCTGGAGGCGGTCGCCACCGACCGCGCCGCCTTCGTCTGGCGCGACCCGTCCATGGAGCGGGTGGTCAAGCTCGCCGAGCAGGTCGCCCGCTCCGAGGCCTCGGTGCTGATCACCGGCGAGAGCGGCACCGGCAAGGAGGTGCTGGCCCGGCACGTTCACCAGAAGTCCAACCGGGCGGGCAAGCCCTTCGTCTCGGTGAACTGCGCGGCGATCCCCGAGGCCCTGCTCGAATCCGAGCTGTTCGGCCACGAGAAGGGCGCGTTCACCGGCGCGGTCGCCCGGCGCATCGGCCGGTTCGAGGAGGCCAACGGCGGCACGCTGCTCCTCGACGAGATCTCCGAGATGGACGTGCGCCTGCAGGCGAAGCTGCTGCGCGCCCTGCAGGAGCGGGTCATTGACCGGGTCGGCGGGACCGCCCCGGTGCGGGTCGACATCCGCGTGCTCGCCACCTCGAACCGCAACCTCGCCGAGGAGGTCCGCAAGGGCACGTTCCGGGAGGACCTGCTCTACCGGCTCAACGTCGTCGGCCTGCGGCTCCCGCCGCTGCGCGAGCGCCCGGCCGACATCCTCGAACTCGCCACCCACTTCGCCCGGAAATACGCCGCGGTGAACGGGATGCCGGTCCGCCCGCTCTCCGCGGAGGCCCGGGCGCTCGTGCTGCGGAACCCGTGGCGCGGCAACGTGCGCGAGTTGGAGAACACCCTGCACCGGGCGGTGCTGCTCGCCTCGGGCGACGCGATCGGCCCGGAGGCGATCCTGTCGCCCGAGGGCGAGACCTTCGCGGTCGAGGGGCCGGCCGCGCGCGCCGCGCAGGTCGCCGAGGCCGCCACCCGCGGGCTGGTGGGCCGGACCGTGGCGCAGGTCGAGTGCGACCTGATCCTCGACACGCTGGACCACTGCCTCGGTAACCGGACCCACGCGGCCAAGATCCTCGGCATCTCGATCCGGACCCTGCGCAACAAGCTCAACGAGTACGTGTCGGCGGGCCTCGACGTGGCCGAGCCCGGCAGCGTCCGGGCGAGCGTCGCCTGCGGCTGACGTGCATCCACGGAGCGGCCCCGGCGCGGACGCGCCGGACGACGGCGAACGTCACGGATGTGAAGGGCCGGGCGTACCCGTGCCGTGACGGGGCCGGACCGGCGGTGACGCCCTAACGCCGCCCGCTCTGGGCCGCCTTGTGGGCTTCGGCCTGGGCCGCGAAAGCCGCGTCGAGCTTGCGCAGGGATTCGTAGCGGGCGACGTCGCCCTCGACGTCGCGGATCGTCTCCTCGACGAGGTGGCGCTGAAGGGCGACCCGCGGGTCGTCCGGCGGGAACGCCTCCCGCTCCTGCAGCCGGAGCACGGCCTGCCGCACGACCGTGTAGACCGCCTCGCGCTCCTCACGGGTCATCGACGGCTGGATCGCCTTCGCGACGAGATCGGAGAAATCCGACATGGACCGTTAGACTTCGCTCATCCAGGTGCGCCCGGTTGGCCGGGCCGCCTCCCTCTACAGATCGCGCGGCCCGGGATCCAGATCCCGGGAGCCGCGGATGCCGCTACATCCTCTGGTCGCGGATGCCGGCGATCAGCAGCGCGGACGAGCTCCAGATCACCAGGAAGCAGAAGAACGACACCAGGAGGGAGTGGCCCCGCTCGGGATAGAGGCTGTCGGTCGGCAGGACCGGCGGCACGAACGTGGCCAGGAAGATGTGCTGCTTGCTCGCCGAGATGCGCGCCCGGTCGAGCAGGCTGTGGGCCGATTCCTCCAGCTTCTCGGCGATGGTCCGCTCGACCAGCAGGCCCTCGTACTGGAGCAGCGCCTCGGTCATGTTCTGGCCGCCGGCGGCGGCGTTGGCGCTCGTCAGCTCGTCCTGGAGCGACTTCATCTGCTGGTCGATGGCCGCGATGTTGGCCACCAGCGTCTGGATCGAGCGCGAGCGCTCGTCGAGGCTGGAGCCGCGCAGGACCTGCAGGTCGTTCTCGGCCTTGAGCTTGTCCTTCCGCAGTAGGGTCAGCGTGGTCAGCGTGCCCTCGGCGGTCTTGATCGGATCGATCACACCCCACTGATTGCGGAATGCCTGCAGCGCCACGTGCGCCTTGCGCAGCCGGTCCTGGGCGACCTTCGCGTCGGCCTCGGCCTGGGCGACCATGTCGGCCTGGGCGCGCTTGGAGATGTCGTTGATCAGCGCCTCGGAGCGCGACACCACCGCCTGGGCGATGGTCAGGGCGTCCTCCGGCGTGAAGGCGCGCACGGACAGGCGGATCACGCCCGAGATCGAGTCGATATGCGCCTCGACGTGCTTGCGCCAGTATTTGGTCAGGTCCTCGATCGGATCACTGGGGTCGAAGCGGGCCCAGAAATCCGCCTCGGACCGCGAGAACATCTTGGAGATGCCGATGCTCTTCTCGAGTGCCTCGACCAGCGTCTGGCTGTTGATGTAGTCGCGTACGATGAAGCTGTCTTGGCTGTTGTGCTTCTGGATGAGGTTCGTGTACTGGCCGAGCGAGATGTTCTCCATCGGCTCGACGTTGCCGCGGACCGCGAACTGGGCTTCCGCAACGTACTGATTGGACGCGAACGCGAACAGGTACAGGCCGACCACCAGGGTCGGCAGGAGCACGAACAGTCCGACGCGGCGGATGATCCGCGCGCCGTAGGTCGAAGTGTCCTCCTCGCGGGGACGCAAGCCCGGCAGACGGCTCCAGTCGAGGCGCTGCCGCACGGTCGCCACGAGGGCCCGGGCGGTCCGCTTCTCCGGCACCGGCCGGATCGTCTCCGCGCTGCGCCGCAGCTCCGTCATGGTCGGAGCGGCGAACGTCACGATCTCGCCTTCGCGCGTGTCGTCCTTGACGTCGTCGAAGCTCATCCGCTCATTGTTCCTGGGTCTGCGCCGGTTCCGCTGCCGCGGCGCCGGCCGAGGGGCGGCCCGTGCGCGGTTACCGGAATCCCGTTCTTTTAGGCCCTTTTTATGGCGCCCGGCCCGACTGCTGCACCGCGGCGACGGGCGCCGTAGCCCGGGGCCGGTATCGCGTCCTACAGTCTCCGAATGATGACAGAACCGCGTGCCGCGGCCCCGGATGGCTCCCCTGATGGCTGCCCGACCGGCCGCACGGCCAAGACCAAACTCTCCGAGATCGTCGTCGTCTGCTCGAAATGCGCGAAGCGGCAGGGCCTGCGCGGGCGGGACCTCCGCGCGGCGCTGAAGAAGGCCGGGAAGCGGGCCGCCCGCGACGGCGGCGGACGGCGGCGGAAGTTGTGCATCGTGGAATCGGGCTGCCTCGGCCCCTGTCCGAAGCGCGCCGTGGCGGTCGCGACCGGCGCGAGCCTGGCCGAGGGCCGGGTCGTCCTGCTCGATCCCGCCGCCGGGCCCGCCGAGGCGCTTGCCGCGGTGCTCAATCCCGTCCTGCCGCGTCGCAGGGTCCCCGAATTCGGCCCCAATACCGCTCTAGCGGCGATACCACCCGACGAATCGCCGCCGGTCCGCTGACCGGCACAACTTGGAGCGCGCTCTTGCCCGCCTCTCGACGCGAGGCCCGCACACCGTGACCGGCGACCCTGTTTCCCGGAGGCGGCGGGCGGCCCACGCCGTGCTGCGTCGCCTGCCGCTGTTCGGCACCCTGATCGGCCTCGGCCTCGCCGTCTGGCTCGTGGCGACCAACGATCTCGCCGCGGTGGCCGCGGCCTTCGGACGGATCGGCGTGGCGGGCTTCGCCGGCGTCACGCTGGTGCGGATCGTGGTGATCCTGCTCTGCGGCCTCGCCTGGGCGCGCATTCTCGATGGGCTGGCGCCCGCGACGGCTTCGGCCTGCATGATCCTGCGCTTCGTCCGCGAAGGCATCAACGTGCTGCTGCCCGTGGCCTCGGTGGGCGGCGACGTGCTGGGCGCCCGCCTCCTCACCTTCTGGGGCGTCGCCGGCTCCCTGGCGGCCGCCTCCGTGCTGGCCGACATGCTGTTTCAGGTGGGAACGCTCGCCCTGTTCGCGGGCCTCGGCGCCGGCCTCCTGAGCCGGGTCGAGGGCGCCGAGGCGGCCGCCCTCGCCAGCTGGACGCTGCGGACGCTCGTCGTGGCCGGGCTGGCGGTGGCGGCCTTCTTCGCCTTCCAGCGGACCGGCATCGTGCGAGTGCTCGAGGATCGCCTCGCCGCCCTCGGCCGGCGCTTCGTGCGCGACGCCGAGGCGCGCCCCGAGCCGAACCGCCGGATCCAGGGCGCCCTCGACACGGTCTGGGCTCCAGGCCGCCGGGGCCACCTCGCTCAATCGTTCGCGCTCCACGCCCTGGCCTGGCTGCTCGGCACGGTCGAGGTCGCGGTCGTCCTCGCCTGCATCGGCGTGGACCATGTCGGCTGGGCCGACATTCTGGTGATCGAGGCGCTGAGCCAGGCGATCAAGGCCGCCGCCTTCGTGGTCCCGAGCGGCCTCGGCGTCCAGGAGGGCGGACTGGTGCTGGTCTGCGGCCTGTTCGGCATCGACGCGGGGACCGCCCTCGCCCTGTCGCTCGCGCGCCGCGTGCCCGACGTGGTGCTCGGCCTGCCGGCCCTCCTCGTCTGGCAGAATCTCGAGGCCCGCCGCGCCGGCGTTCGCCCGGCCACACCCACCTGCGACCGTCCGTGACTCGAGACCCTCCCGTGCCGACACGCCCGATGCGCCAGGTCCCGAAGCTGCGCCTGCCGCCGGCCGCGCTCGCCGCACTGGTCGCGCTGGCCGGCGGAGTGCTCGCCGCCGGTCCGGCCCTCGCGCAGAGCGTCACCCTCGATCTCGGTGCCGGCGGCACCACCGAGCGCGCCCTCCAACTCGTGGCGCTGATCACCGTCCTGGCGGTGGCCCCCTCAGTGCTGGTGATGGCTACGGCCTTCACCCGCATCGTCGTCGTGCTGTCGATCCTGCGGTCGGCGCTGGGCACCCAGACGGCGCCGCCGACAGCGGTGCTCGTCAGCCTCGCGCTGTTCCTGACCGCCTTCGTGATGGCCCCGACCGGCCGCGCCGCCTACAGCGCCGGTATCGAGCCGCTGATCGCCGGCCGGATCACGCAGGCGCAGGC
The DNA here is from genome assembly GCF_053345625.1 of Methylobacterium sp. D53M. Classification (NCBI taxonomy): domain Bacteria; kingdom Pseudomonadati; phylum Pseudomonadota; class Alphaproteobacteria; order Hyphomicrobiales; family Methylobacteriaceae; genus Methylobacterium; species Methylobacterium sp. D53M. The sequence continues at coordinate 254,385 of NZ_JBKFAL010000002.1, read as the reverse complement.
GTTCGAGCGCGCCTCGGCGCCATTCAAGACCTTCATGCTGCGCAACGTCCGCGAGAAGGACCTGAAGCTGTTCCTCGACCTCGCCAAGGTGCCGACACCGAAGGGCCCCGAGGATGTCGGCCTGGAGATCGTCACGCCGGCCTTCATGATCTCGGAGCTGCGCCGCGCCTTCGAGATCGGCTTCCTGCTGTTCATCCCGTTCCTGATCATCGACCTCGTGGTCGCCTCGGTGCTGATGGCGGTCGGCATGATGATGGTCCCGCCGGCCACGGTCGCGCTGCCGTTCAAGCTGATCTTCTTCGTGCTGGTCGACGGCTGGACCCTGGTGGCCGGCTCCCTGGTCCAGAGCTACGGCGGCTGACGGCGCCGCGCGGCTCTCCGCGGCCGAGGGCGGCTCGAACGGACGATCGACGACGACCGCCGCGCTACCCGGGCGGCGCACCGGGTGTCCCGGCGCTGCTCTGCTGCTGTCCGCCCTGGGCACCGGCGGCGGGCGCCTCGCCGCCCGCACCCGGCGCCTCGGGTCGACCGCGCGCGGGCGCGGCGGCATCCGGATAGCGCTTGCGATACTCGGCGAGGAAGGCCGACAGCGTCTGGACCTTCGTGGCGCGCGCCGCGATGTCCCGGAAGCCCGGTGCCCGGGTCGGGTCGGCGCCGGTCAGGAGCGCGAAGGTGCGGGCGTCCGGGCTCGCCGCCATCCCCTCAGAGAATTTCGCCTTCAGCCGCTCCAGGCCCACGGCCTCGTGCGCGAGATCGTAGGCGATCGCGGCGCGCACGATGTCGGCGCGCGCCTGATCGTCCAGCGGCTGGCCGGACTGCCACGTATCGCCCAGCAGGGCCTCGTGGGCCTCCCCGGCCTCGCGCCAGCGGCGCGCGCCCCAGTAAATGTCGGCGCGAAGACGCTCGATATCCGGACCGCTCTCGTCCTCGATCGTTTCCAGCGCGAGGTCGGTGCGGGTCAGGTCCGACAGGGCCCTGGCGCGGACCAGCCCGCGGGCGCGCTTGAGTTCGCCCGGAAGCTCGGGCAGCTCGGTGGCGTCGAGGACCTTCAGGGCCTCCATCGGCTTGTCGTCCATCAGCCGGACCGTCGCGAGCCGCGCCGCCACCGCGGATCGCGCCGGGCCGGTGAGGCGGTTGTCGATCTGGTACTGCAGCAGGTCGGCGGCCGAATCGAGGAGGTCGAGGGTCACGAGGCGGTCGGCCAGACGGCGTACCACCTCGTCGCCGCGCCGCCCGATCGGGCTCAGCTCACGGAAATCGAAGAAGAGCGACACGGCCTCGATCCCGGAGAGCTTGTCGCCCTTGTCGGTGAGGTAGAGGTTCTCGAAGGCCGTCTGCGCGTCCCGCGCCAGGGCCGCGGTCGCTGGGGCGTTCGGCGCGAAGACGTTGGCCCGGCGCACCACCGTGAAAGCGTCGCGCCACCGGCCGGCGGCGAGATAGAGGCGGGCGAGACCGGCGGTGATACCGTCCTCGACCGGGCCGCCGTGCCAGGTCAGGGCGAGCCGCTCCAGCCGCTCGATGGCGGCGTCGGGCGCGAGCTTGCCGGAGGCCTGCGCCAGGAGCGTGCCCCTCAGCGCGGCCTCGACCGAGACCGGGCGGACGGCCGAGTTGTCGAGGCGCGCGTAGGCGTCCAGGGCCGCCTCGGTCTGGCCGGTCGCCTCGGCCACGCGGGCGCGGACCATGGCCAGCCGGTCACGGATCCAGGGCGGCAGGTCGCGCTCCGCCTCGGCGCGCGCGGCGGCGGTCTCGGCATCGCCGTTCTCGATCGCCGATTCGGCGGCCCGGGCCCGGATCGTCTGCGCGACGTCCGCGGGATAGCCGTCGGCCAGCGGCAGCACCTTGAGGAAGCCCGTTTCCGCCGTCTTCCAGTCGCCGGCCCCGGCCGAGGCCATCGCGCGCCACAGGGCGGCCTCGCGATCGTCGCTCAGGAGCGGGACGCTGAGGGCCTTCAGCGCCTCCGCGCTCCGGCCGATCCGGACCAGGGCGATGCCCCGCAGGACGGCGGTGTCGCGCTGGGTGGCCAGGAGCGGATCGTCGGCGGCCGCGATCTCCAGTGCGGTGAGGCCCTCGTAATCGAGGCCGTTGGCGAGATCCGCGCGGGCCAGTGCCAGGCGGGCCGGACCGCGCTCGGTCGGCGTCGCCGCGACGGCCGCGTCGAAGAGGCCGCGCAGGGTCGCGCGGACATTCCCCATCCTGGCGCGCTCCCAGGGCTCCTTCGCGATCGCGAGGGCCCCCGCGTCGACGAGCGCCACGTCCGGCTTGCGCGCCGCCATAGACGCGGCGAGCCCGCCCTCGCGGCCGATCGAGACGCCGTCGAGTTCGGGCCGCACCGCCAGATCGTCGGCGCCGGCGAGCACCGCGAGGCCGTGCCGGCTCGGCAGGATCTCGAAATCGACGAAGCGACGGTTCTTCGGATTGCCCACGGGGCGCTGCGCGGCCGACGTGACCACCGCGATCCGCTCATCGTCGAGGGCGAGCCACGTCGCCGATCCGGGATGCGGCAGCGTCAGGGTGACGGCGATGCGGCCGGACGGATCGGGCTTGCGGACGGGATCGATCGTGTCGCTCGGACTCAGCGCACTGCCCGCCGAGAGTTCCCAGGCCACGCCGGTCCCGGTGGTGACGGCGTTGAGATCGACGAGCCGACCCGGCGGAACCGGAAACCGCACGACCGTGAGCGGCCCCGTCCGGGCGGGTGCGCCGATCGGCGCGAGGCCCTGGCTCGCCGGCGGGACGACCACCGGCTCGGCGGTCTCGAAGGCCAGCGTCGCGATCCCGCCGCGCTCGAACAGGACCGCCGGCGGGAGGGTCTGAAACGGGAAGAGCAAGCCGCCGCCGGCCCGGCGCGTCGGCGGCGGCTCGGGGGGGCGCGGCGCGACCGTCGGCGCAGTGACTGGCGCAGCGACGGGCGCCGTGACTGGCACAGTGACTGGCGCACTGGCCTGGGCCGGGCGCGACGCGACCGGCAGCGGCGGCGCCTGCTTCGCGGCGGCGGGACCCGGCACGTCGACGGCGGTCGCGGCCGGCTCCAGAGGCTTGGGGCGGACCACGTCCACGTACATGGCGCCGTCCTCGCGCTCGGTGCCGATCCTGAACCCGTCCTCGGGCGTGATCAGGAGACTCGCCGAGTTCGCGTCGGTCTCCGTCGCCAGCTTGGCGATTCCGGGACGCGGACGGCCGCGGGGGCCGCTCGGATCGATCGTCCAGGCGCCGATCACCCGCACGCGCGTCACGGGTCCCTCGGCGGTCACCGTGGAGACGGCCTCCGCGGGGAGGCGCAGCGACAGCCGCGTCAGGGTCGGAAGCAGCGCGAGCTCGAGCGGCAGCGCCCGGCGCACCGGCTCCGGATTGCGCGCCCTGAGCGCCTCCTCGGCCGCCCGGGCCCGGCGGGCGAGGTCGGCGATCACCTCGGCCGGCAGGGGCGGCATGAGGCCGGACCACCCCTCCGGAAGCAGGTCCACGAACACGCGCTCGCCGGCCGACTGGACGTTGGCCCGGTAAGGGCGCTGCAGGGCGAGGCGGAGCCCCGTGCCGTCGGGATCGCGGCGGACGCTGGCGATGAAGGCCGGCATCTCGTCCGTGAGGTGCTCGGGCCCGGGCGCCACCCGCTCGCCGTAGCTCAGGAGCAGGACGCCGCCGGCGAGCTTCGCCTTGACCGCGACCGGCTTGTCGAAGGTGAGCACGATCCGGCCGTAGCCGCCGGCCCCGGTGCCGACCTCGCTGCCCTTGGTGCTGACGAGCCGCGCGGCCAGCGCGGGCGCGATCCCTGCCAGAAGGGCGAGCAGCGCCAGCGCCGCGGTCAGCACCCGCGCGCCGCGTCCTCGACCGTTCCGGGGTCGCCCGCCCACCGATCCCATCGCCTCGCCGATCCGAACCCGGCGCGCGGCACCCGAGGGACCGCGGCGCGCGGCGCCACTTCTCGGCGGGATCCTGCTCGACCGCGGCTAACGCTGGCTTAACCGTAACCGGAAAAGGCCGCGGGCCGCCGCGCGGCTCAGCCGCCGAGGGCGACGGCGCGATCGAAGGCCTGCGAGAAGCCCGTCAGGGGCACCGTGACGGTGGCCGGCTCGGTCCCGCCCGCCTTCTCGCCGGTCACGGTGAGGGCCTTGGCGGTGCGCATGCCGTCGAGGGCGAGCGTCGGGAAGCTGATCGCCACGATGCAGCCCTCGGCGCTGCAGGTCGTGTAGGGGGCGCCCTTGCCGAGGGTCTGCTCGTCGAGCTTGAAGGTCACGCCCGGCTCGATGGCGAGCCCGAAGGGCATCAGCACGATCCCCTCGGCCCGGCCGTTCGCGGGCGTCTGCAGTTCGAAGCCGAACTTGCGCCGGCCGGTCCGCGAATCGCCCTGGGACTGGGCCACGATGCAGGTGACCTTGTCGCTCGGGCGCGTGCAGGTCATCGTCCAGTCGCCGTAGCTCTCGCTGACGGTGCTGGCGCCGGCGGGCCACACGGCGTGCGCCGCAGCGGCCGCCGGCGTCGCGGCCTCCTCGGGCTTCGCCGCCTCGGTAGGCTTGGCCGCCTTGTGGGGAGCCGGCTTCGGCCGCGGCTTGGGCTTCGGCTTCGCGGGCGCCTCGGCGGCCGGAGCGGCGTCGGGTTCGGCATCCTGCGCGCGCGCCGCCAGGTTCGGGACCGCCGCAAGCGACGTCGCGATCAGGCTGAGACGCAGAAGCGCACGAAATGTCGACATGGAATCACGATCCCCCGGAGAGCCATTGGGCGGCAGTGCCGCCTAATGCCCAAGCCGGGGCGACGCAATCGCCGGAGGCGGCGCCGGTGGGTTGCGCGCGTCTCTTAGAGAGGATTCGGGCCACCGATCGAGCGCGCGAGCGCGCAGCGGCGGGCGAAGGCACTCTCCGCGCCGACGCGCAGCGTGCGGGCGACCGCGAAGACGAGGGTCAGGAAGCCGGGATCGCGATCGGCGGTCTCGACGGCAGGGCCGGGGATCCGGGCGGTGATGAGCGCGAGCATGACGGACTCCAAGTGCGATGTCCCGGGCGTTTCGTCGCTCCCCAACTGTGCGGCCCTCTGCGCGGCCTTGCTGCATTGCAATATGAGGCCCGCGCCAAGAGACTGCCACTAAGCAGATGATAGGGGACGCATGCGCTGGATTCATACTTCGCGCGACGTTTCGGTGAGAGCGCGTTAACGAAGGGTAATGGGGGCGCGGTTGACCGGCGACGGGCAAGCCGCCATTGAGCGCGTTTCCGGCGACTCGGGCCCTGGACCGCACCGGCACCGCTCCGGCGGCGCGGGCCTGTCGCCGCACTGTCACACGCGCGCCATAACCCGCCCGCGAGCAGATGAGCGGACGCGCCCGGCGTCCGCCAGACGAGGATATCCCGCATGACCGACCAGCCGACCCATCACCCGATCCATGGCCGGATCACCGGCCCCATCGTGATGATCGGCTTCGGCTCGATCGGCCGCGGCACCCTGCCGCTCATCGAGCGCCACTTCGAGTACGACCGCGCCCGCTTCACCGTGATCGACCCGGTCGACACGCATCGGTCCCTCGCCGAGAAGCACGGACTGCGCTTCGAGAAGGTGGCCCTGACGCCGGAGAACTACCGCGACGTGCTCACCCCGCTCCTCACCGAGGGCGGCGGCCAGGGCTTCTGTGTCAACCTGTCGGTCGACACCTCCTCGCGCGCCATCATGGAGCTCTGCCGCGAACTCGGCGCCCTCTACATCGACACCGTGGCCGAGCCCTGGCCGGGCTTCTACTTCGACAAGACCAAGAGCCAGGGCGACCGCACCAACTACGCGCTCCGCGAGAACATCCTCGACGCCCGCGCGCAGAAGCCCGGCGGCACCACGGCCGTGTCGTGCTGCGGCGCCAATCCCGGCATGGTCTCGTGGTTCGTCAAGCAGGCGCTCCTGAACATCGCCCAGGATACCGGCCTGCAGCGGCCCGAGCCAAAGACCAAGGCCGAGTGGGCCGCCCTGATGAAGGATCTGGGCGTGAAGGGCGTCCACATCGCCGAGCGGGACACGCAGCGCGCCAAGAATCCGAAGCCGCGGGGCGTCTTCGTGAACACGTGGTCGGTCGAGGGCTTCGTCTCCGAGGGCAACCAGCCGGCCGAGCTGGGCTGGGGGACGCACGAGATCTGGAAGCCCGCCAACGCCCGCGAGCAGGAGAAGGGGTCGCGCTGCGCGATCTACCTGCTGCAGCCGGGCGCCGACACGCGGGTGCGCACCTGGGTGCCGACCGCCGGGTCGCAGTTCGGCTTCCTCGTCACCCACAACGAGGCGATCTCCATCTCCGACTACTACACGGTGCGCGAGGGCGATAAGCCGGTCTTCCGGCCGACCTGCCACTACGCCTACCACCCGGCCGACGACGCCGTGCTGTCGCTCCACGAGATGTTCGGCAAGGCGGCCCAGGTGCAGGAGCAGCACCACATCCTCGACGAGACCGAGATCGTCGACGGCATCGACGAGCTCGGCGTGCTCGTCTACGGCCACGCGAAGAACGCCTACTGGTACGGCTCGCAGCTCTCCATCGAGGAGACCCGCCGGGTCGCCCCCTACCAGAACGCCACCGGCCTGCAGGTGACCTCGGCGGTGCTCGCCGGCATGGTCTGGGCCCTGGAGAATCCGGAGGCCGGCATCGTCGAGGCCGACGAGATGGACTTCCGCCGCTGCCTGGAGGTCCAGACCCCGTATCTCGGCCCGGTCGTGGGCGTGTACACGGACTGGACGCCGCTCACCGACCGCCCGGGCCTGTTCCCGGAGGACATCGACACCAGCGATCCCTGGCAGTTCCGCAACGTGCTGGTGCACGGCTGAGGCTTCCGCCGCGCCCCGTCAGTCGGGGCGCGAATCCGCGCCGGATCGGCGGCGCCGTCCTGAACGCACGAAGGGGCCTCCGAGATGCGACGATCTCGGAGGCCCCGTTCGTACGCCCCCCCGCCCGGCCCCGCGGCCTATGCCAGGGATGACACCGGCCCGGAGAGTTTCAGCCGGCTCGGCTACTCGGCCTGCCGCCGCGTCACGAGGGTGCGGCCCGGCTCGACCTCGTTCTTGTCCTGGTACAGCGGCACGATCGCGCGCAGCCAGCCGCGGACCTCGCGGCCGCCGTAATTGCGCTCGACCACGTCGTGCGTGAGGTAGGCCTGCAGGTTCACGGGCCCAAAATTGTAGCCGACGAGACCGCCCACCGCGATCTGGCCCTGCGGACGGTAGCTCGCCACGCCGGTAGGAAGGTCCGTCGACCCGAAGGCCACCGCGCCGATCTGCCAGGAACCGAATTTCTTCGTCATGGTCAGGTCGAGGTTCATGTAGTCCGGATAGAGGGTGCCACTGGGCGAGCGCGTGTCGAGGAAGACGCCGTAGAGCAGGTTCGCCGTGAGGTTCCAGCCCTGGCCGGTGTAGCTCAGCGCGAAGCGGTGGGTCAGCGAGGCCGACTGCGTCAGGAACCGCGTCTGGATCGGCAGGTAGCCGCCGAACAGGTAGCTGAAGCCGACATCGCCGCCGAGATCCCAGGCGAGCTGGGCCGCCAGCAGCTGCTGCCCGACGCCGCTCTGATAGGGTGCCCCCTGGCTGCTCGCCGCCGCGACCGGCTGGGTGAAGAAGAACTGCAGGCGCGCACCCGCGACATCCCAGGGCGTCGCCCACGCGAAGGTCGGCAGGTTGACGTTGGTCGACGAGTCGCGCGGGAGCGTGCCGCGCACGCCGAAGCTCGACAGGTTCACGAAATACAGGCCGACCGGCAGCTGGTCGCCCACCGGCAGGCCGACTGTCTGTCCCGGCTGCGCCGCGGACGCCGCCCGCGCGGTCGTGGCCGTCGACGCGGCGGCGATCGGGGCAGAGACGGCAAGAGCCGCCGCCGCGACCCAACGTGACGTCAGGCTTAATCCGGCCATGAAAACCCCGAACCTGAGCCCCGTCATTCGGGGCCGATCAGGGTTTGACGGGCGTTCACTCCGACAGCATCCCGCCGTTACGGCCAAGCCGTGCGCGATCGCACGGCGTCGACAGACCGTTCTCTTGGCGAGGGGACTAAATCACCGCTCCTCGACTTCGACGACGAAGTCGCCGCGGTAGGTCGTGCCCTCCACCGGGTTCGAGATCCAGCGGCAACGGCCGATCCGCAGGTCGTGGCCGGCGTGGAAATGCCCGGAGATCCACAGCTCCGGCCGCTCGGCCTCCGCGAGGTCGTCGAGGGCCGTGCTGGCGTAGAAGGCCGGCACCCACCAGGGGACGCCGGGCGCGTCCCGGAAGCGGTCGGCCGCGAGCGGGCTCGCCGGGTGATGGGTCACCACCACGGTCGGTCCGTCGTGCGGGGTCCGGAGCGCCGCGTGCAGGGCCGCCCGCTCGATCCGGTGTTCCGCCATCGCGTCCGCCGGCTGCCAGGGGCTGCCGTCGGCCTTGCGGATCGAACCGAGATACTCCCGCGAGCCCGTCACCGGGTCGGTCATGCGCGACGCCGCGTAGGCCACCGGATCGTCGGGCCGGTTCGGCGCGTCCGGTGCGAGCCAGCGCCCCGCGAGGGTCCAGTCGCTCCACAGGGTGGTGCCGACGAAGCGGACATCGTCGATGACGCAGCTCCGCGCGTGCTGGAGCAGATGGATCCGCGCGCCGAGCCCGTTGAGGCGGCCGACCTCGGCCTCGAGGGCGGCGATCAGCTCCGGCGCGGTCCGCCGGTCCCCGGTCGGCGCGTAGCGCTCGTGGTTGCCCGGCACCAGCACGATCGGCCGTCCCTGCGCGAGGTGCAGCAGCGCCGCGAGCCCCCGCTCGGGATGTCCCTCGTGGAGGTCGCCCGGGCAGGCGAGCAGGTCGAACGGCTCCGCGGGCGGCACGATCCGGTCGAGGCGGCGCCGCTCCAGGTGCAGGTCCGAGATGGGGAAGATGCGCATGATGGTCGCTGCCGTGTCGCCGCTTGGGGGCCGCCCGAGGACCGCTACCGCGCGGCTCTGCGCTCGGCCGCGGCTGCCTTGAGGATGTCGGCGGCCGAGTCGGCGTTGAGGATCGCGATCCCGGCCGCCACGACGAGGTCGGGCCAGGGGGACGGGTGGAGGGCCGTCACCAAGCCGGCGGCGATGATCGCCAGGTTGGCGACGGCGTCGTTGCGCGCCGAGAGGTAGGCCGCCCGGGTCAGGCTGCCCGAGCCGGAGCGGTGCCGGGCGAGCATGAGCGCGCAGGTGAGGTTCACGGCGAGCGCGCCGAGCCCCGCGAGGGTCAGGGGCAGTGCCGCGGGGGCGGTGAAGTCGGCGATCTTGCCGTAGGCCGCCCAGGCCCCCGCCAGCGCCGGCAGGAGCAGGATCCCCGCCATGGCGGTCCCGAGGCGGGCGCGGTTGCGCGCGCTCCAGCCGAGACCCGCGAAGATCAGCAGGTTGATCGCCGCGTCCTCGAGGAAATCGAGGCTGTCGGCGATCAGCGCCACCGAGCCGATGGCGAGCGCCACCGCGATCTCGATGCCGAAATAGCCGAGGTTGAGCGCCGCCACGCGGGCGACGACCGGGCGGAGGGCGGGCGGCGCGGGCCGGGGCGCATCATCGGCGATCACGGGACGCCTCTTCGCCGACGCGCGCGGCGCTGTCGAGCCGCTGTTGAGAAAAGCCTGTCCCCGGCTCAAGAAAGTTCGAGGCCGTTACGCCTTTGTCCGGGTGGATTCGCCGCCGGGATCGTGCGACGCCGTTGCCGGAGCCGGCTGCACGAGACGAATGACCGGCCGGAACCGGAGGTCTGCCGCGTCATGCTGCCCGAACTGCGCGTGCTCTATTTCGAGGATCTCGAGGTCGGCCTGTCGGAGACCCTCTCGAAGACCATCGCCTCCTCGGACGTGGTGGGCTTCGCCGAGATCACCGGCGACCGCAACCCGATCCACCTGTCCGAGCACTTCGCCGCGCGCACGCCGTTCGGCACACGCATCGCCCACGGCCTCTACACGGCCGGGCTGATCTCGGCGGTGCTCGGCACCCGCCTGCCGGGGCCCGGCGCCGTCTACATCTCCCAGACCCTGAACTTCCGCGCCCCGGTGCGGATCGGCGACGTCGTCGACGTCACCGTGACGGTGGCCGAACTCATGCCCGAGCGGCGGCGCGCGCGCCTCGCCTGCAAGTGCTCGGTGGGCGGTGAGACGGTCCTCGACGGCGAGGCCCTGGTGAAGGTGCCGACCAAGGCCGAGGCCGACCCGCTGGCGAACCGCTCCGACCGGTCCCAGGGCTGAGGTGACTCCGGTCCCGGAGCTCCTCGCCGACCCGGACGATCCCCGCCTCGAGCCCTACACCCGGATGCGCGAGCGCGACCTCGTGGGCCGCGCCGGGCGCTTCATCGTCGAGGGCGAGGTGACCCTGCGGCTGCTCCTCGGGCGCCGCAGCCGCTTCCGCGCCGAATCGATCCTCCTCGCGCCTGAGCGCTGGCCCGGACTCGCCGCCGAAATCGCCGCCGCCGCGGAGCCGCCGCCCGTGTTCGGCGCCTCGAAGGCGGTGATGAGCGCCGTGACGGGCTTCCCGATCCATCGCGGGGTCCTGGCGGTCGGCCTGCGCGGGCCGGAGCCCGGCGCGGCCGACCTCGTACCGCCGCCGCCCGCCCCCGCCCTCGTGGTCGGCCTCGCGGGCCTGACCAATCACGACAATGTCGGCGCCGCCTTCCGCAACGCGGCGGCCTTCGCGGCCGACGCCGTGCTCCTCGACGGGGCGAGCTGCGACCCGCTCTACCGCAAGAGCATCCGCGTCTCCGCAGGGGCCGCCCTGATCCAGCCTTTCGCGCGGCTGCCGGAAGGGCAGGACTGGCTGCGGCTCGCCGAAACCCTCGATCTCCAGCCGCTGGCCTTCAGCCCGGGGGCGACCGAGACTCTGGACACGCTCGACGTCCCGGCGCGCGCGCTCCTGATCCTCGGCACCGAGGGACCCGGCCTCGATGCGGCGACGCTGGCCCGGGCGCGTCCGATCCGGATCCCGATGGCCGCCGGCTTCGACTCGCTCAACGTCGCCACCGCGGCGGGCGTCGCCCTCTACACCATCGCGCGCGGCCAGGGGCGCCTCGGCCGGCCGTGAACGCGCCGCGACGACAGCTCCCTCCGCCCGGGCCGGCCGTTTCCTGAACTCAGTATTCTCCGCGCGGACGCCGCCGAACAGGGCCGGCGCACAATCGTCCGCCTGCAACACATGGACATCTCGACGCCACGCGCGGGTGTGCGCAAGCTGAGATCTCAAGACCGTCACGACGCCGCGCCGGATCGCATGTCGAGTCTCCCGACGCTTCACTTCAACACCGATCACCTCGAACCCGCGCAGGCCTTCGCGGCCTGGCGCGATCTGTTGGCACCCATCGTTCGGATCGAGCAGATCAAAGGGGCTCCGGTGCCGCGCGGGAACCTGTCCTGCACGGTCCTGGGGGACATCCTCGCCAGCCGGATGGTCTTCTCGGCCCAGCACATGGTCCGCGATCGCCGCCACGCCGCGGCGACGCCGGATCACTTCACGTTCATGCTCTACGTGTCGGGTGGCCTGTCCGGGGACGTCGCGGGCAGCCCGGTGGTGCAGCAGCGCAACCGGATCATGGCCGCCAATATGGGCCGGGAACTCGATGCCCGCGGGGTGAGCTCCAGCGCGATCGGGCTGACCATCCCGCGGCGCCTGCTGGCCGACTGCGCGGTCGAGCGGATCCCGATCTTCCTCGACAGGGAGCGGAACCGTCTGCTCGTCGCCCGGCTGCACGCCCTGTACCGCCGGCTGCCGACGGCCACCGCCGACGACGAGCCGGCGATTGCGGGTGAGTTGACCGGTTTCGTCCGCCGCCTGTTCGATCCGTCCGCGGCCTCGGACGTGCTGCAGGGCCCGGAATTGGATGCCGGCTTCGTCGCCCTCGTCGAGCGCCTGATGGATCTCCACCTGGCCTCGCCCGACCTATCGCCGGACCGCCTCGCCGACGGGGCGGGCGTCTCGCGGACCGTGCTGTACCGCGCCTTCCAGAACGTCGGCGGCGTCATGCACCGCGTCTGGGAGAAGCGGTTGGAGGCGATCCGGATCGCCCTGCAGGATCCGCTCGAGACGCGGGCGCTCGCGCGCCTGGCGAGCGAGCACGGCTTCAAGGATCCCGCACACCTGAGCCGCGCCTTCCGCGCTCGATTCGGGGTGACGCCGCGGGAATGGCGCCAGACGCGAAGGCCCCACGGCACCCGGACGTTCGAGCGGACGCCCGCCCAGGCCCACGCCTGGTACGAGCGTCTGGGCCAGCGCTGACGCGCCCGCTCCACCGAGGACGGCCCGACACGCGATCCGGCGCTGGCGAGGCCGCCGGTGAGGCCACGGGCGGTCCGCGACGCGGCTCGCCTCGAGAAACCTTGCGGATGTGTATCGACGGTATGATCGTATACAGCGTTGTGCGCGCGACAAACGGCTGCAATTGCCGCGCGATGATGCGAAGCTAGCTTGGCTGCACGGGGTATCGGGATTCTGTGAGGAGTCGGGGACGTTGCTTCAGTCTGGGGATGGGTTGCGGGCGCTGACCGGACGCCGGGTGGCCGTGGTCGGGGCCGGACCGGGCGGACTGGCCGCCGCCCTGCTGCTCGCGCGGGCCGGGATTCACGTCACCATCTTCGAGAAGGACCCGCAGGTCGGGGGTCGGACGAAGACCGTCGAGGCTCCCGGCGGTTACCGGTTCGATATCGGCCCGACGTTCTTCCTCTATCCACAGATTCTTGCGGATATTTTCGCGAGCTGCGGCGAGCGGCTGGAAGACCACGTCAAGCTCGAGCGGCTCGACCCGCAGTACCACCTCGTGTTCGAGGGCGCGGAGGGGATCTCGGGAACGATCCGCGCGACCGGCGACGTCGAGCGCCTGGAGCGCGAGATCGCCCGCCTCGCGCCGGACGACGCCAAGAACGTCAAGGCCTTCTTCTCCGAGAACCGGACCAAGCTGAACTACTTCAAGCCGGTCCTCGAACAGGCCTTCCACACCCTGCGCAGCATGGCGAGCCCGGCCATGCTGGCCGCACTGCCCTACCTGCATCCGGGCCGGAGCGTGGACCGAGACCTCAAGCGCCACTTCGCCGACCCGCGGGTGCGCCTCGCCTTCTCGTTTCAGACCAAGTACCTCGGCATGTCGCCGTTCCGGTGCCCGAGCCTGTTCACCATCCTGTCGTTCCTCGAATACGAGCACGGGGTCTATCACCCGGTGGGCGGCTGCGGCGCCGTCTCCGAGGCGATGGCGGGCTTGGCCGGCCGCATGGGCGTGGACCTCCGACTCAACAGCAACGTCGAGGAGGTGCTGTTCGACGGCAAGCGCGCCACCGGCTTGGTGGCGGACGGCGAGACCTTCAACGCCGACGCGGTGCTGATCAACGGTGACTTCGCGAAGGTCGTGCGCGCCCTCGTCCCGGAGCGGCACCGGCCGCGCTGGCGCGACGCCAAGATCCGGAAGGCTCGGCTCTCCTGCTCGACCTTCATGCTGTATCTCGGCCTCGAGGGGAAAATGCCCGACAGCCTCGGGCATCATACGATTCTCCTGGCCGACGGCTATGAGAAGAACATCCGCGAGATCACGGAGGGCACGCTGCCGATGCAGCCGTCCCTGTACGTGCAGCACGCGGGCTACACGGATGGCGGGATGGCGCCGCCCGGACACACGGCTCTCTACGTGCTGGTGCCGGTGCCCAACCTAAAGGCGGGGATCGACTGGGCGGCGATGCGGGAGACCTACCGCGCCCTGATCCTGGAACGGCTGAAGCTCCTCGGAATCGACGATCTCGAGTCCCGCATCCGTTACGAGCGGATCATCGACCCGACACAGTGGGAGGAGGATTTCGCCGTCCACGAAGGCGCCACCTTCAACCTCGCCCACGACCTGATGCAGATGCTGTATTTCCGGCCGCACAACCGTTTCGGACCGGGGCTCTACATCGTCGGTGGCGGCACCCATCCGGGCTCCGGCCTGCCGGTGATCTACGAGGGAGCCCGCATCTCGGCCCGGCTGCTGATCGAGGAGCTTGCCGGTGCCCGCGCCGCCGCCGCGGCCGGCATCCCCGACACCGCCCCGCTGGCCACCTCCAGCGAGGCCTCGTGAGCGCGGCGACCGACCGGAGCCTTCTCCGGAGGCCGAGAGGACGCGTGACGGTTGCCGTGGCGGCCTGGTTCTGCGCCGCGACCCTGCCCGCCTGGGCCGCCGCGGTGCAGGTCGAGGTCGACGGCATCGAGCCCGGGGGCGGCCAGGTGCGCGTCGCCCTCTGCCAGGGCGGCCTCTCGGAGACGTCGTGCCTGCGCGGCGACGACGCGCCGGCCACCGCCGACCGGGCGCGGTTCACCTTCCGGGATGTCCCGCCGGGAACCTACGCGGTGGCGGCCTACCAGGACGCCAACGGCAACGGGCGCCTCGACCGGACCGGCCTCGGACTGCCGCTGGAGCCCTACGGCTTCTCGGGGGCCGTCGGGCGGCGGGCGCGACCCGATTTCGCCGAGGCGGCCTTCGCCCTCCGGGAGCCCGGCGCCGCCGTACGGGTGCGCCTCGGCCGTGCCCTGCCGGGTCGGTGAACCGATGGACGCCCCCCTCGTCCGGCTCGCGGGCGTCGGCCTCGACCTCCGCGGCCGACGGGTGCTGGATCAGGTCGATCTCGACCTCGGCACTGGCGACACCTTGGCGCTGCTCGGACCGAACGGGGCCGGCAAGTCCTCGCTGATGCGCCTCGTGGCGGGGCGCCTCGCCCCGAGTGCGGGATCGGTGCGCGTGGCCGGAGCGGACCCGTACCGCGCGGGACAGGCCCGACGCGCCATCGGATGGGTGCCGCAGGAGATCGCCCTCTACCCGCGGCTGACGGTGTCGGAAAATCTCGGCGTGTTCGGGCAGCTGGCGGGGGTTTCCCGCCGCGACCGGAAGGCGGCCGTGGAGGCCGCCCTGGCCATGGCCGACATCGGCAACGTGGCGCGACGTCCGGTCGGCGTCCTGTCGGGCGGGTACCGGCGCCGGGTGAACATCGCCGCGAGCCTGATGAACCGGCCCCGGCTGGTGCTCCTCGACGAGCCGACCAGCGGCGTCGACCTCGCCGCGCGGGCCGCGATCCACGCGGTGCTCGACCGCCTGAAGGCCGCCGGCACCGCGATCCTGATTGCCACCCACGATTTCGCCGAGGCGGAACGCCTCGCCTCCGGGGTCGCGTTCCTGGCCCAGGGCCGGGTCGTGCGTGCCGGCCGTCTCGCCGACCTGCTCGCGCAGTTGCGCACGGGCGCGCCCGAGCGGGAGCTGAGCCTCACCGGCCCGGTGACGGGACAGGCAGAGGGCGTGCTGCGCCGGGCCGGCTTCGTGCCCGCCGAGGCTGGCGGCCTCGTCTGGCGGTCGGTCGAACGGGCCGGCCTCGACGGCGCGGCACTGCTCGGCGCCCTGCGCGCCCAGAACGTTCCGGTGGCCGAGATCCGGGTGCGGGCGCCGCGGCTGGAGACGCTCTATCTCGACGCCCTCCGCCCGCGGGAACTGGCGGATCCCGAAGCCACCCCGCTCCGGGTCGGGGCCGCCGGATGATCGCTGCTGCCTTCCGGGTGATGCTCCTGACCCTCCTGCGCGACCGGGCCGCGCTGGTGATGGCTTTCGTGCTGCCGACCGTGATCTTCTCGATCTTCGCGGCGATCTTCTCCGGTGCGATCGGCGACCGGATCCGCATCCATCTCGGCTTGGCCGACCTCGTCCACACCGCGGCGACACAGCGCCTCGCCGACGCGCTCGCGGCCGATCCCTCGCTCCGGGTGACGCGGCTGCCCGCGACCGACATCGACGCCGTGGCGCAGGCGGTGCGGGCCGGCGAGGTCGACGTAGCGCTGGTCCTGCGTGGAGACCTGATCGCCGCCCCTGCTGAGGCCGCGCCCGGTTCCGCGGACCAGCCGGTGGTGCTGGTCGAGAACCCCGCCAAGGCGCTGGCGACACCGATCGCCCTCGGCCAGCTCCAGCGGGTCCTGAACGAGGCGCTGCCCGACGTGGTCCTGTCGCGGGTCGTCGCCGACGTCGAGCGCACGGGCAAGATCGGTCCAGACGAGCGCCGGTTCCTCGACGAGGCCTTCGCCGAGCAGCGCGCCAAGAAGGAACCGTTCAGCTTCGCCTCCCTGGTGGAGCGCCGCAGCACCGCGTCCGGGACCACCAATGCCCGGGTGAGCTACTACGCCGGCGCGATCACCGCGGTGTTCCTGCTCTTCGCCGCCATGCAGGGCGCCATGTCCCTGGTCGAGGAGCGCGAGACGGGCCTCACCGAGCGGCTGATGGCCGGGCCGGGTGGATTGCCCGTCGTGGTGCTCGGAAAGTTCGCCTTCCTGACGCTGCAGGGGCTCGTCCAGGCCGGACTGATCTTCCTGGCCGCCGCGCTTCTCTACGGCGTCGAGATCGGTCCGCACTGGCCGGCCTTCCTGGCCGCCTGCCTGCTGGTCTCCGCGATGGCGGCCGGTCTGGCGCTCGCGGCCTGCGCGCTCGCGGCCTCGCGCCAGCAGGCGCATCTCGCCTCGACCTTCGGGGTGCTGCTGCTCTCGGCGGTCGGAGGCTCGATGGTCCCGCGGTTCCTGATGCCGCCCTGGCTGCAGCAGGCCGGATGGCTCACCCCGAACGCCTGGGCGATCGAGGCCTACCAGAGCGCCCTGGGCGAGGGCTTCTCCGCCGCGGCCCCGGCCCTGGGCGTCCTGGCGGCGCTGACCCTGGCCGGTCTCGCGTTCGCCCTCGCGCTGGCGGCGCGGCGGACGGCCTAGGGCCCGCCTTCCCGACCCGGACGGCGCTACTCCACGTAGACGCCGGCACCGACCAGCGCCTCCACGCCGGCCACGCGCGTCGCGCAGACGTAGCTCCATTTCACGCTCGGCGCCGACTGGCCGGGCTTCGGGAACATGTAGTCGACCCATCCGGACCCGAACCGCGTGACGGCGTCGATGAGATCGTGGTGGAACTGCTTCCCGTCGGCGTCGCGCTCGTGGAGCAGGTCGTGGCCCTCGCGGTTCGGATGGGCGGCGTTGAAGAGGACGATCCCCCGCAGGTCGACGACGAACAGGTAGACGTCCCCGTATCGCCAGGTGCTCCCCTTGCGCCGGAACGTGTCGAACGCCCGCGCGCCCTCGGCCTCCAGCATGTCGGCCGCCCTGTTGACCAGGGCCTCGATCTCGGCCGCCTGGTGCAACGGCGGGGGTGCTCGCCGGGCGGTGGCCGGGATGGCCAACCCCAGGACGAGCAGCACGATCCCGACCAGCAGGGTCCTCGACAGGCCGTCGCACCGCCGCGTCGCCGGCAGCCGGGGATCTGCACGCCTCACGTGGCTCGCCCGATCCTCCGGGGAAGCCTTAGGAATGCGCCTCGATGCCATGGCCCGCGTACCCGCCGCGCCGCCGGAGGAAGAGCAGCCAGTTCCGCTTCCGCGGAGGGGACGGAGGTGGGGACGGGCCGACCGCGTTGGGCAGGGCCAGGAACGCCAGCCGCCTGCGGTGCCGCTCGATGATGCGGTCGAGGTTCCGCAGCGCCGCGAGGCCCTGGTTCGCCATCAGGCAGTGCCCCTCGCAGGCACCTCTCCGGTCCAGGTCGGCAACGATGTTCTCCGCGTGAGCGAGGATATCCCGGGCTTCCGCGCAGTAGAGCTCCACCTCGGCGAGATCTGGCATCCTGTCCTCCGCGCTGATCGTTCCTCGGAGTCCGAGACGGCAGGGGTAAACCCGGCCTCGCGGGGCGCATCACCCGTTTGGAGGAGTCGGGCCCGATTTCAGCGGCCGCCTCCCGCGACGATCCGCGCCGTTCCTGCGACGCGGTGTGCACCGACATAGAGGCGCCTCCGCTACGGCCGCGCTCCCCGGTATCCCGCATGCTCCGCCTGCTCATCGCCGACGGCAACGATCGCGCTGCCCGCGACCGCCACGTCGCGGCCACCGGACGAACCTCGGCCGAGTCCTACGCGGCGGTGGTGCGGGACCTCGCGCAGGGCTCCGTCTGCGAGCACGTCAACGCCGCCGACGCCGACGCGGCCCTGCCGGCGGGTCTCGCGGAGTTCGATGGCCTGATCTTCACCGGCTCGACCCTCAAGGTCTCGGAGGGCACGCCGGCCGTGAACCGGCAGCTCGACCTGATGCGCGCGGCCTTCGAGGCCGGGCGCGCGGTCTTCGGCTCGTGCTGGGGCGTGCAGGTCGCCGCCACGGTGGCGGGCGGGCGCGCCGCCGAGAATCCCCGCGGGCCGGAATACGGCTTCGCCAGGGCGATCACCCCGACCGAGGAGGGCCGGACTCACGCTCTGCTGGCCGGCCGTCCGGCGACCTGGGATGCCCCGGCGATCCACTCCGACGCCGTCCTAGAGCCGCCCCCGGGCGCCCGCGTGCTCGCCGGCAACCGCGTTCTCGGCATCCAGGCCCTCGAGATCCGCCGGGATCGCGGCTGGTTCTGGGGGACGCAGTATCATCCCGAGCTCGACCTCGACGAGCTGGCCGCGATGCTGCGCCTCTGCGACACCGCCATCGTCGAGGCGGGACTCGCCGAGAACTCGCGGGCCGTGGCCGCCTATGCCGACGAAGTCGCGACGCTCCAGGGCCACGACCCGGAGACCGCGCGCCGCCTGGCCTGGCGTCACGGCGTCGGGCCCGAGGTGCTGGAGGCCGGGCTCCGCCGGCGGGAGATCGGGAACTTCCTGGCGCGCCTGTCCACAGGCGAGCGCCGCCACTAGGCGACCGCGACCGGGTGGCGCGTTGACCCGCCCGGCCCCAGGTCTAGCTTCGCTCTGCGGGCCACGCCTTCCTCGGCCCGGGGAGCCAGCCAGCAGGATGAGCCAGGATTCCACGGTCGCCGTCATCGGCAGCGGGCTCGGCGGACTCGCCGCCGCGTGCGTCGCCGCCGCGCGGGGCCACCGCGTGACGGTCTACGACAAGAACGGCTGGCTCGGCGGAAAGGCGGCGGTGCTCCACGAGGGCGGCTTCCGCTTCGACATGGGGCCGACGATCCTGACCGTGCCCCGGGTGCTGGAGCGGATCTTCGCGGAGTCCGGCCGCTCGGTCCACGACTACATGGACCTGCGCCGCCTGGACCCGCAGTGGCGCTGCTTCTTCGACGATGGCACGCATATCGACCTGATGCAGGACGTCGAGCGGATGGCCGGCGACATGGAGCGCTTCGCCCCCGGCACCGGCGAGGGCTACAAGAAGTTCATCACCATCTCAGAGCATCTTCACGGCGTGTCCGAGAAATTCTTCTTCTGGAAGCCGGTCGAGGACCTGTTCGACACGATCAACATCCGCGCCAACATGAACCCGGGCACGCTGCGCGACGTGCTGTCGCTGCGCATGCACGCCTCGGTGGCCTCGACGATCCGCGGCAAGGTCAAGGACGCGCGGCTCGCGCAGATGCTCGACCACTTCGTGCAGTATGTCGGCTCCTCGCCCTACGGCGCGCCGGCGGTGCTCTGCGCCATCGCCCACATGCAGACGGCCGACGGCGTCTGGTACCCGATGGGCGGCACCCGCGCCGTCGCCGAGGGGCTGGCGAAGCTCGCCCAGGAACTCGGCGCCACGTGCAAGACCGACACCGAGGTGACCGGGATCGAGACCGCCAACGGCGCGGTCCGGGGCGTGCGGACGGCCGCGGGGGTCACGCCCTACGACGCCGTGATCTCCAACATGGACTCGGTCCGCACCTACCGCGAACTCGTGGGCGGCGAGGCCGCCAAGGCCTACGCCAAGAAGAACCCCGAACCGGCCTGCTCGGGCGTGGTGCTCTATCTCGGCCTGAACAAGCGCTACGAGCACCTCAACCACCACGACTTCGTCTTCTCCCGCGACCCGGAGGAGGAGTTCGACTACATCTACAGCAAGGGCGAGCCGGCCCCGGACCCCACCGCCTATCTGGCAGCTCCCTCCTCCACCGATCCGAGCGTGGCGCCCGAGGGCGGCGAGGCGCTCTACGTCCTCGTGCACACGCCGTATCTGCGGCCGCACCACGACTGGCGCCCGGACGGGCCGCTGTTCCAGAACTACCGCCGCACGATCCTCGACAAGCTCAAGCGCACCGCCGGCATGCCGGACCTCGAAGAGCGTATCGTCGTCGAGCGCCACCTCACGCCGCAGGACATCCACGAGCGCTACAAGGTCCTGAACGGCGCGATCTACGGCCTCGCCTCCCACGGGCGGGTTATGGGGGCGTTCAAGCCCGGCAACCGGTCGCGGCAGGTGCGCGGCCTGTACCTCGCGGGCGGCGCCGCCCATCCGGGGCCCGGCATGCCGATGGTGATGATGTCGGGCTGGATCGCCGCCGACGCGCATGACCAGGACGCGCGCGGCGCCCTGCGCGCCTCGGCGTGACCGCGACGCCGCCATCTCCGCCCCCCGGTGCGGGGGGCGCGAGAGGCGCGCGCGGCGCCCCCCTGCCCCCGGTCTCGCCCCGGATCCGCGCCTTCATGGTGGCGTGGTTCGAGCGCTACCTGCACCGCCACCTCGACGCCCTGCGGCTGCCCCTCTGGAGCGCGCCGCCTGACGCGAACCATCCCGGCGCAATCGTGGTCTACTGCAACCATCCGGCCTGGTGGGACGCCGCGCTGATCATCGTGCTAGGCGGCCGGCTCTATCCGGAGCGGGCGAGCCGCGCGCCGTTCGACGCCGCGATGCTGGCACGCTACCGCATCTTCGAGCGGATCGGCGCCTTCGGCGTCGACCTCGACAGCCCGCGCGGGGCGGCGCAGTTCCTGGCCGCCGCACGGTCGATCCTCGGAGCCCCCGACGGCATGCTCTGGATCACCGCGCAGGGCCGCTTCGCCGATGCCCGCGCGCGGCCGCTGGCCCTGCGTCCCGGCGTCGCGCGGCTCGCCGAGATCGCCCCCGACGCGCTCTTCGTCCCGCTCGCCGTCGAGTACACCTTCTGGGACGAGCGCGGCGCGGGAGCCTTCGCGGCCTTCGGGCCGGGGATCGCCGGATCCGAACTCGCCGCGCTCCCGCGCGATCAGCGCCTCGCGCGCCTGGAATCCGAACTGACCCGAACCCTCGACCGCCTGAGCGCCGACGTGATCAGCCGGGAGCCCGGACGCTTCCGCACGCTGGTTTCCGGCCGGAAGGGCGTCGGCGGCCTCTACGACCTGTGGCGGCGCCTGTCGGCCCGCCTCTCCGGCCGCCGGTTCGATCCGGCGCACCGCGCCGCGGGCGGTCAGGATCGCGCCGGATGAGACCGCCCGCGCGCGCCAGATCCCGCCCGATCCCCTATCGTGGCGCGCTCCCCTGCCGGCGCAGACGATGACCGACTCGATCCTCACGGCTCTGGCGTACCTCTGCCTCGCCACCGCCCTCCTGCCGGCCATCCTGGCGGCGGTGAATCTCGCGGTCCTGCGCCGGCCCGCGGTGGAGGCCGGGGCCGGTCTCGTCTCGATCCTGATCCCGGCGCGCAACGAGGCCGGCAACATCGACGCCACCGTGCGGGCGGCGCTCGCCAGCGCCGCGGTCCCGGTGGAGGTGATCGTCGGCGACGACCATTCCACCGACGCGACCGCCGAGATCGTGCGCGCCGTCGGCGACCCGCGCCTGCGTCTCGTCCCGGTGCCGGCCCTGCCCGACGGATGGACGGGCAAGAACCACGCCTGCAGCCACATGGCCGGGCTCGCCCGCGGCGACCACCTGCTGTTCATCGACGCCGATGTGCGCCTCGAGGCCGGGGCAGCCGCCGCCCTCGCGGCGCAGGCTCGCCGCACCGGCGCGGCCCTCGTCAGCGGCGTGCCCCGGCAGCGGACCGACACGGTGGGTGAGATGCTGACGGTGCCGATGATCGACTTCCTGCTCCTCGGCTTCCTGCCCGTGCCGCTGATGCGCCGCCTGTCCGACCCGTCGCTCGGCGCGGCCTGCGGTCAACTGATCCTGATGGATCGGGGGGCCTACGCGGCCACCGGTGGCCACGGCGCGATCCGCACCTCCCTGCACGACGGAGTCCGCCTGCCCCGGCTCTTCCGGGCCGCGGGCTATCGGACGGATCTCGTGGCCGCCGCCGCGCTGGCCACCTGCCGGATGTACGACGGCTTCGCCCAGGCCTGGGCCGGCTTCTCCAAGAACGCCCACGAGGGCATGGCCACGCCCCGCGCCCTTCCGATCTGGACCTTGCTCCTCGGCTGCGGTCAGATCCTGCCGCCGCTCCTCGTCCTGGCCGGGCTGCTCGGGCTGCTGCCGGCCTCCGCCCTGACCCCGGCCGCCCTGGCCCTCGGCCTGTCCCTGGCGACCCGAACGGCCGTCACCGTCGCGGTTCGGGCCCCGTGGGCGACGATCCCGCTCCACCCCGCGGCGGTCGCGGTGGCCCTGGCGATCCAGTGGAACGTGCTCCTGCGCCGCGAACGGGCCGGCGCGGCGACCTGGAAGGGCCGCAGCTATCCGGTGAGCGGCGGCTGACGCGCGCGGACCGGCGGAACGAGTGTCGCCGGCCCGCACCGCGCTTCAGGGCTGGGACGGCTGGCACGGATCGGTGGAGCGGGCCTTTCCGACCTGCGGCTTCAGCGAGACGATGAGCTGGACGTTCGGCACGTCGCCGACCTGCCGGGTCAGGTGTCCGACATGGCCCTCAGGCCCCTGCGGGGTCGATCCCATATCGGCGTTGAATTCCACCTCGCCGGGGCCCTGCTCCAGCACCGACCCGTCCGTAGCCTGCACGGACCAGCGGCCCGACAGGGTGATCACCCATTGGGGACCCGGCGCCGTGTGCCACGTGCCGACATAGCCGACCGGCAGGACCGCGTACTTGATCGACGTCACCTCACCCGGCGGAAAGCCGACATATTGCGGCGCTGCCGGAGGCGCGTAGCTCTTGAAGATGAAGTTCTTCAGGTCGCAATACTGGACATGGCTGTGGCCCTTGTCGTCGGCATAGAGGACACCGTACCGCAAGGCGGGCGGATCGGCCGATGCGAGGCCGGCGGGACCGGACGGCGCCGGAGCGACGGTCATCAGCGGCTCGCTCTTCGGCGCCCCGGCCGCTTGCGCATGCACGGCGCCCGCGACTGCGGCAAGCAGGACCAACCCCAACCGTCCTGCATTCCTGAAACGTCCCATGATTTTCCTCCGCGTCGCATCGTGTGCGGTGCACGCACGGAGGTTTTCTAGCCAAGCGCACCAGGTAAATTCAATCTTCTACTCCAATCGTTCAGTATAAATTCTCGTTACATAATTCAAGATCGGATATTTTTCGCATATATTTGCATACTTATGTCTATTTAATTCGACTCCACGACTACGCCAATGGCACCAGTGTCTGACGAGCCATTGTGGCGCCCGCACCGACAGCAAGGCGCGCTTGTCCACAGCCGTCTGGACCCTGTCCGGCACACTGCCGGAACCGGCCGGAAGGGTCAGGGTGGGAAGCAGCGCGGCGCAATCTGTCGGATCAGTCCGCCTGGGTCCCGTTCTCGAACGGCTCACCGGGCTGCGTCTCCGCCAGGATCCAGGCGGCCGTGTCGGCGTCCGCCCCGGCGACCGGCAGATGCAGGATGATCGGCGTGTCGTAGGGGTGGCGGGCCTTCAGCGCGACCGCCAGCGCGTCGGCCAGACCTTCGCGGCTCTTGAGGATGGCGGCGACCTCGGCACCGCGCTCCACCGCGCCCTTCCAGCTGTAGACGGACTGCATGCCCGGCAGCACGTTGATGCAGGCGATGAGTCGCTCGCGGACCAGCGCCTCGCCGATGTTCAGCGCCGAGGCGAGGTCGGGAAAGGTGGTGTAGACGAGGAGCGGACGCTCCATGCTATGCCTCCAATTGCGCGTGTGCTCGCGGAGTGAGGCGCATGCCGGGCAAGGACGTCAACCGGGCGGTTCGCTCGTCAGACTGGAGCCGTGACGTGAACCCTGAGGCGATCCCGACGCGCCTGCGCGGCTGCGCCTGATCCATGCCGCGTTTCCAGAAGATCGCCTTCGTGGCGAGCCCGACCGGCTACGCCCGCGAGGCCGCGGCCGCCCTGATGCGGCGCTACGACCACGTCCCGCCCGAGGAGGCCGACGTCGTCGTGGCCCTGGGCGGTGACGGCCTGATGCTCCAGGTGCTGCACCGCTTCATGGACCACCCGAAGCCGATCTACGGGATGAACCGCGGCACGGTCGGCTTCCTGATGAACGAGTTCCGCGACGACGACCTCCTGGAGCATCTGGAGAACGCCCAGCGCAGCGTCATCCACCCGCTCGTGATGGACGTGCTCGACACGGAGGGCCGATCCCACCGGGCGCGGGCGATCAACGAGGTCTACCTGCTGCGCCAGACCCACCAGACCGCCAAGCTGAAGATCGCCGTCGACGGCAATGTCCGGCTCGACCTGCTGATCGCCGACGGCGTGCTCGTCGCCACCGCGGCGGGCTCCACGGCCTACAACCTGTCGGTCGGGGGACCGATCCTACCGCTCGACGCCAAGCTTCTGGCGCTGACACCGATCTCGGCCTTCCGCCCCCGGCGCTGGCGCGGCGCACTTCTGCCGGACTACGCCCGGATCCGGATCGACGTCCTCGACGCCCCCCACCGCCCGGTCGCGGCGGTGGCCGACCACACGGAGTTCCGCCGGGTCTGCACGGTGGAGACGTCCCTCGACCGCGCCACCGAGCTCGTGCTGCTGCACGATCCCGGCCACAGCCTCGACGAGCGCATCCTGCGGGAGCAATTCGGGTGAGTCTGCACATCCGGGCCGTGCAGGCGGCCGACCACGCGGCCATCACCGGCATCATCGTGCCGACCATCCGGGCCGGTGAGACCTACGCGCTGGACCGCGACCTCGGCGAGGCCGAGGCTCTCGCGTACTGGACCGGCCCCGACCGCGAGACCTTCGTGGCCGAGGAGGCAGGGACTGTGCTCGGCACGTACTACCTGCGCGCGAACCAAGCTGGCGGGGGCGCCCATGTCGCCAATTGCGGCTTCATGACGGGAGCGGCCGCCCTCGGCCGCGGGGTCGCGCGGGCCATGTGCGCGCATGCCCTCGATCGGGCGCGGGCGCGGGGCTTCGCGGCGATGCAGTTCAACTTCGTGGTGAGCACCAACGCCCGGGCCGTCCGGCTCTGGGAGAGCTTCGGCTTCGACGTGGTCGGCCGGCTGCCGGGCGCCTTCCGGCATCCGACGCTCGGGCCGGTCGACGCGCTGGTGATGTTCCGGACGCTCTGAGGCGTCCGGATCAGGCCTGCGGGGCCGCGACGAGGTCACCCTCGCGGATTGCCCGCTCGCCGGTCTTCGTCCGGATCCGATAGCTCGGCTCGCCGGTCTGATCCGCCGGCATCAGCCGCAGGATCTCGAACACCTCGGCCTCGCCCGTCTCGCCCGGGATGCCCAGGCGGGACCGGCAGACGCGCTCGCCGACCTTGAACTTGTGGGACATGCCGAGCTCCTGGACGGGCATCGCTGCGGAACGCGCCTCAGCGCTTCTTCTGGGCCTTCGCCTTACGGGCGAGATAGCGCGCGTCGCGCTGGGCCTTCTGCTCGGCCTGCAAGGCCTTGGCGCGCTCCTGGGCGGCCAGCTGCTCGGCGTGCTTGCGCTCGATCTCCGCGAGGCGTTCCGCCTCGGCGAGGGCGGCGGCGCGCTCGATCTCGGCCTGACGCTGGGCCGCGCGTTCGGCCGCGCGGACTGCGCGGGCATCGACCACCGCGCGGCGGGCGGATTGGCGGGCGAGGACGGCCGGGTCGTCGGCGGACGGGCGGGCCCGGAACCGGGCCAGCATCTCGGAGCGCGCCTTGGCGGCGGTCTCGAGGCGATCGGCGACACCCTGCTTGTTCAAAAAGCTCACAGACACTCCTGGATCGGGTACGGCGAAGGCCGTCACCCGCAGAGGGGGGGTTAGAAACACGATGGCAGATACGAAGAAGCCGCTCCCAGAGGAGCGGCTTCCGGAGAAACGCTGAGGACGGCGATCAGGCCGTCTGGAGCTGACCGGCGGACTGCTTGCCGCTGCGACGGTCGGTCTCCAGCTCGTACGTGACCTTCTGGCCCTCGTTCAGGCCGCGCAGGCCAGCGCGCTCGACGGCCGAGATGTGGACGAACACGTCCTTGCCGCCGTCATCCGGCTGGATGAAGCCGTAGCCCTTGGTCTCGTTGAACCACTTGACGGTTCCGGTGCTCATGGAAGTCCTTGATCTTCGCAGGCATAGTGAGAGATGGCACCCGCCCGAACGAGGGGGCGCCGGCATCGACCGATAGCGATAGGAAAGTCAGAACCGCCCTGCGAAGGCGTAACGGTCCAAGATATCCGGACACGTGCCGATGCGGTAGAAGTAGACCGCCGGCGGTTCTTTGGCAAGCGCAGAGAAATATTTCCCTCGGCCAGCGCCGCAGCGATGCGGGAAACTCTTTCCGGAAATTCCGGTTGAGCGGCGCCGGAACGGTCGCTTGAACAACGGGATAAGGGATTTCAATACGGCGCATCCGCGCGAAAGCTGTGCTGCCGACCGGACGATCGGACGCGGCCGACATGCGCCGCGTGACGCGGGTTCGCTCAGGCCGGGACGAGGCGCAGGATCCCTTCGCCGCGCCGGTGGCCGACGGCCGTCACGGCGACCTCGCGCGCACCGCCGTCGGCGACGAGGGCGGCGGCGAGCGCCGCCCCGAACGGCGCCGCCACTTCGAGCCCGTGCCCGATCACGTCCCCGAGGGCGCGCAGGTGCGCGCCCGGTGCGAGCCGCGCCAGCGCGTCCCGCTCCTCCGCGGTGATCGGGGCCACCCCGGTAGCGCCGGAGAGGACGGTGTCGGGAGCCGAGAAACCGGCCTGTCGCCAGAGCGTCTCGAGGCTGCCGGCGACACTGCCCGGCGCGCGCCGGGTCCGATCGCTCGCCACTAGCTCCAGCCGGGCCAGGGCGCGGGCGCCGCGCGCCGCGGCGTGGGCGGCGGATTCGAGCATCAGGAAGGCCGCGCAACTCCCGAGGATGAACCCGCCCGCTCCGCCACCGGACTCGCCCCGCGCGAAGACCGGGCGGTAGGCGTCGCGGGCGAGGTAGCCGCCCATCTCGTGGATCACCAGAACGTCCGGCCGCTCGCCGCTGTAGGAGCCGCCGACCAGGATCGCGTCGATCTGGCCCGACGCCACCCGCGCCTGGGCGATCCGCAGGGCGTCGACCCCGGCGGATTCCTCACCCATGAACGTGCGCGAGGCGCCCGTCACCCCGTGCACGATGGCGATGTTGCCGGCGAGCAGGTTCGAGAGCTGGGCGAGGAACAGGGTCGGGCGGAGATCGTTCTGGAGCCGCTCGTTCAGGTAGGCGCCCGGATCGGCGGCGTCGCGCAGGCCGGTCAGGATCGCTCCGTCCGCCGCGTAGTCGCGCTCGCCGCCGCCCGCGGCCACGACGAGGTGAAGCGCCTGCTTGAAGGCGGCGTCGTCCTTCACGCCCGCCGCGTCGAGCGCGAGGCCGGCGGCGTAGACGCCGAGCCGCTGCCACGCCTCCATCTGGCGCTGGTCGCTGCGCTTGGGGATCTGGCCGTCCCAGACGATCGCCGGGGCCGGATGGACCGGATAGGGCGCGAAGGTCTCGCTGTCGGTGCGCGGGGCCGCCTCCCCGGCGAGGGCGGCCAGGTGGGCGTCGACGCCCTCGCCCGCGCAAGAGACGAGGCCGAGGCCTGTGACGACGACGGGGCGGCTCATGGCTGGCTCATGGCTCGCGTTCGGCCGGAGCCGGATCGGGGAGCAGGCCGATGGTCCGCGCGCGCTCGCGCATCGGCGCGTCGAGTCCGTCCGGGAACGGCATGGTGCGGAAGCGGAGTTCCGCGTCGCACAGCGCCTTGCCGTCGTGGCTGATCGCCGCCCTGGTGACCGCGTAGCCCGAGCCGTCGTGCTCGAGGGTGGCCGTGACGAGGAGGTCCGCGCCGGGCCCGACGAAGGACCGGAAGCGCGCCTTGTCGACCCCGGTAAGGAACGGCATCCGGGCGAAGTCGAGATGGGCAAGCACGAGGTACCCGGAGGCCTGGGCCATCGTCTCGGTCAGGAGGACCCCCGGCACGAGGGGGTGGCCGGGGAAGTGGCCCTCGAAGACCGGGCTCGCCATCGGCACCCGGGCGAGCGCCTCGATGCGGCCGGCGGCCCTGTCGAGGAGCCGCACGGAGTCGATCATCTCGAAGTATTCGAGGCGCATGACGGGTCGGATCGGCCTCGGTTCAGACCTTGGCGGCCTTCTCGGCCACGAGGCCGTCGATGCGCGCGCACAGGTTCTTGAGGACGAAGTACTCCTCGGCCGGGACCTTGCCCTCGTTGACCTCCTGGGTCCACCGCTCGAGTGGCAGCTTGATCCCGAAGGCCTTGTCGACCGCGAAGGCGATGTCGAGGAAGGCGAGGCTGTCGATGCCGAGGTCGTCGATGGCGTGACTCTCGGGCGTGATCTTGTCCCGCGGGATGTCGGCGGTCTCGGCAATGATGTCGGCCACGCGCTCGAAGGTGGCGCTGCCGTGGGCGGGCTCGTCGGACATGTCTTCTCGCGGGCTGTTCGAGTTCCGGATCGGTCGTGCGGGAGCCCCCTCGCCGCCCGGGCGGCCGCCCGACGCGTGGACGGGGCCTGGAACGCGGCCCGGTCGAATGGCGGCGACCTCTACACGAGGGTGTCAGAAGCGGCAACCGCGGCGCTTCCCCGGCGTTTCAGCGCCTGTCCACAGGCGTGCGCCGCCGGGTGCGGGGACGCGCGTACGCTCCGGACGCTCCGGCCCTAGCTTGACGGCGAGACGAGGCGCGTCCTCAGGAGACCAGACGGATGCCACCGATCACCAAGCCCGCCGCCCCGCTGGCGCGCGTCGAGACGCCGCCCCTGCCGCCGCAGGAGCGCGCGCGCTCCCAGGGAGCGGCCCGGGTCCTGCTGGTCCTGACCCTGACGGCGCTCGGCCTCTGGATCCTGCACGAGTTCCTGCCGGCGCTCGCCTGGGCGGTGGTCCTGGCGATCGCCCTCTGGCCTGTCTACCAGCGGCTCGAGCACCGTTTCCCGCCGGGCAAGCACAACATCCTCCTGCCCACGCTGATGACCGCGGCCGTGGCGCTGGTCTTCCTGGCGCCGCTCGCGATCCTCGGCATCCAGGCCGCCCGCGAGGCCCACGATGTGGCCGAGTTCGTTCGGAACGCCGAGGCGAACGGGGTGCCGGCGCCGGAATTCCTGCAGCACCTGCCCTACGGCGCCGCGCAGGCGACCGCGTGGTGGAACGACAATCTCGGCCACGCGCAGGCGGGCTCCGACCTGCTGCGCCGGTTCGAGAACCACTCGGTGCTCGGGGCCTCCCGCAATGTCGGCCGCGAGGTGCTGCACCGCATCGTCCTGTTCGGCTTCAGCCTCGTGGCGCTGTTCTTCCTGTTCCGCGACTGGCGGACGGTGCGGGACCAGTCGCTCACCGCCTGCCACCGGCTGTTCGGGCCGCGCGGCGAGCGCGTCGCCCGCCAGATGGTGGCCTCCGTGCACGGCACGGTCGACGGGCTGGTGCTGGTCGGCCTCGGCGAGGGCTTCGTGCTCGGGATCGTCTACCACTTCGCGGGCGTGCCCCACCCGGTCCTGCTCGGCGCCTTCACGGCGGTGGCGGCGATGATCCCGTTCGGCGCCGCCGTGGCCATCGCGATCGCGGCGCTCCTCCTGGTGGCGGCCGGGTCGGTGACAGCGGCTCTCGTGGTGGCGGCGGCGGGCCTCGTCGTGACTTTCGTGGCCGACCACTTCATCCGCCCGGCGCTGATCGGCGGCACGACCAAGTTGCCCTTCCTGTGGGTGCTCCTCGGCATCCTCGGCGGCGTCGAGACCTTCGGGCTCCTCGGCCTGTTCCTCGGGCCGGCCGTGATGGCCGCCCTGGTCCTCCTCTGGCGGGAATTCACCGAGGGACAGGACGCGACGGCCTGAGCCGCCGGAGCGGCTAGTCGGCCGCGCTCGTCCCGGCCGCGGCCTCGACTCGGCGCCGGTCCTGGCGCCAGTCGGCCGGCTTCTCGAAGGTGCCGGCCCAGATGCCGCGGCGGGTCGCCCAGGCGTGGCCCTCCTGGCGGATATAGGGCGCCGTCACTTGACGGTTGGCCAGCGCCAGGCCCTGTCCGACCATCCAGGCGGACAGGTCCTCGCCGTGGACGTGGCAGATCCCGGTGACGCGACCGGGCACGCCGCCCTCCCGCCGCTCGCACGTGACCGCGCCGCCGCCGATCCGCGCGCGCAGGGCCTGCGCGGCCTTGCTGCCGCAGCGATACTCCTGGCCATTGGCGGTCTCGCAGCGCTGCGCGGTCTCGGGAGCGTCGATACCGTAGAGGTTGATACGCGTGCCCTGCACCTCGATCGTGTCACCGTCGATCACGGTCGCGGGGCCGCTGACCGTCCCGGCCGCGGCCGCGGGGCCGCAGAGGAGGAGCAGGGCGAGCATCGGTCTGATCATAGCGGAAATGTCCACGCGCGTGGCGAGTCAGCAGGTGACGGGGCGTCGAGACCGCGACGGTGCCCGGCCAATGTGGCGAATTTGCCGGGTGACCGAATCGGCCTCGCGAGCGCGATGCCGAGTTTCGACCGCCGTGGTTGCCAAAGCGTTCCGCCCGTCGGAGCGAAGCTTGGCAACGGAACGACGGCCCGGAGCCGCTCGTTATGAAACATGACCTTTCTCAAGACCCTGCTGGCCAGCCTGGCCCTGTGCGCGGCTCTCCTCGTCTGGGCCGGCCTCGCGATCGGCCCGGAGCGGCCGACGGACCGGACCAGTCCGGGCCTGACCACCGCCGCGGTGCTGGCCAGCGACGGCATGGGGCCGGACGGTCGACCGGGCGAGCCGGCCGCGGCCCCCGGCGGCCCGGATCGGGGCGATCTGGATCGAGCGGCTCTGGACCGCCTCGCCAAGCGGGTCTCCGGCGAGGTCCGCGACGCGTCCGCCGCGGGGACGCCGGCCGGCTGACCGGTCAGGAATCCGCGCCTCGCCCGCTCAGGTCCGGTACTTGCCGTTGCGCTTGATGAGCACGCGGGTGCCCACCGGCACGCGCTCGTACAGGTCGGCGATATCCTCGTTCAGCATCCGGACGCAGCCTGACGACATCTGCTCGCCGATGCTCCAGGGCTCGTTGGTGCCGTGGATGCGGAACAGGATGTCGCGGTTGCCCTGGTAGAGGTAGAGGGCGCGCGCGCCGAGGGGGTTATCGAGGCCGCCCTTGCGGGTGCGGGGCAGGTCGGGATGCAGCGAGACCATCGTGACGGTCGGGCTCCAGTCTGGCCAGACGCCCTTGCGCCCGACCCGCGCCTCGCCCTTCCAGGAGAAGCCGGCCTTGCCGACGCCGACACCGTACTGCATCGCCGTGCCGTCGGCCTGGACTAGGACGAGCTGACGCTTGTCGATGTCGACCACGATCGTCCCCGGCTGCTCGGGGCCGTTGTAGCTCACCTGCTGGCGGCGGTACTTCGGATCGAGGCGCTGGGTGTCGACCAGCGGAATGTCGAAGGGCTTGTCGGGCTTGCTGCCGACGTACCATGCCGCCTCGTCGTCCTGGGCGACCTGGACCGGACGGGTCTGGCAGGCCGCGAGGGGCGCGATCGCCACGACGGCGAGGAGGATTCGCGAGAGAACGATCCGGCGCAGGCGGCTCCAGGCCGAGGGAAGCGTGGCGATCATAGGTCCTGTCGTGCGGGATACGGTCGTCGCGCCATGCCTACCGCCTCCGCGCCTGTGACGATGTAGCTTTTGCGCCGCAGCCGGCCGTGCGCGGGCCGCTCCCACGGCCACGGTTGTGCCCTAATTCTGAATCGCAGCGGTGCTCTACTGCGCCCGGAGCGGAGGTGAACGATGGCCGAGACCGAAACTCTTCCCACCGAGGCGACGGTCGCTCCCGATGTCCCGCTCAGCCCGGCGATACACCTCGATCACTGCGTGATCCACGTGAGCGACTGGGCACGCTCGAACGCCTTCTACCGCGACGTGGTGGGTGCCGAGATCCTCGAGCGCGGTCCCGGCTTCGCCTACCGGTTCGGCGGCGTCCAGCTCAATTGCCACGGGCCGGGCGTCGAGCCGGTACCGGTCGCGGCGAAACCCGTCCAGCCGGGCAACAGCGACCTGTGCTTCCGCTGGTCGGGCGCGATCGAGACCGCCATCGCGCATCTCGAGGCCGCCGGGGTCCCGGTGGAACTCGGCCCGGTGGAGCGGCACGGCGCCGCGGGCGCGGGGATCAGCGTCTACTTCCGGGATCCCGACGGCTCGCTCCTGGAATTCATCACCTACGCGGGATGATCAGCCCCGGCTCTCCGCCAGCGCCTGGTTGGTCTGCTCCAGCCGCAGCGCCAGCACGCGCATCAGGGCGATGCTGATCTGTGGAAACTGGGCCAGCAGTTCCAGGAACACCCCGCGGTCGATACGCAGGGCGGTCACCGCAGATTGCGCCGTCACGGTGGCGGAGCGGGGCTGCTCGGCCAGGATGCCCATCTCACCGACGAGGGCGTCCTGGCCGAGCAGCGCCAGCCGCACCGGGCCGGCGGGACCGTCGATGCTGACGTCCGCCGTACCCGAGAGGATCACGTAGGCCGCATCCGCGACGTCGCCGCGGGCGAAGAAGCGTTGCCCCGGCTCGAAATGCACCCGCTCGCTGGTGAAGGCCAGGAGCTTCAGGCGCGCCGGTTCCACCTCGCGGAACAGCGGCACCTGCTTCAGGGAGGAAACCTCGGTGTCGAGGGTCATTCGGGGGCTCCGCGACGGGTCTCACGCCCAGGACGGCGGGGCCGGACGGGCCCGCTTATCCATGCGGTTCGTCAGGCACTTGTCCAGCCCCGCGCCTTACGCAACCTGTCGGTGTGGTCTCGGCGCCCTCCTGGCACTGTGCCTCGTCCTGTCGCCGGAGCCGGCAGCGGCCCGCCTCGTCCAGGCCGACCTCGCCCGCGTCACGGTCGCGCCGCCCCCGGGTGCCCGGGCCCCGCTCGACCTCGCAGCCACCGACGCGCGCACCGACCGGCCGACCACCCTCGGGCAGGCCCTGGGCGGCCGCGCGGCCCTTCTGCTGCCGGTGGATTACACCTGCGGGAATGTCTGCGACCCCATGCTGTCCCTGTCGGTGGACGCGCTGGCGGCCACCGGCCTGCCGATCGACGACTACGCCCTCGTGCTGGTCGGGATCGATCCCCGCGACGACGCCGCGGCCGCCCGGCGCATGCTGGCGGAGACGCTCGGGGATCGGGCGGGATCCGTCCGGCCCCGGGCGCTCATCGTGTCGGACGCCGCGCTCGCGCGCCTCACCGGCGCGCTGGGCTATGAAGCTGCCTACGATGCCGGGACCGACAGCTTCGCGCATCCCGCGGCGGCGCTTCTCCTCACCGCCGACGGCCGGGTAGCCCGTGTGCTGTCGCCCCTGGCGCTGACCGGGCGCGACCTGCGCCTCGCCCTGACGGAAGCCGGCGAGGGCCGGGTCGGCAGCATCGCCGACCGGCTCACCCTGCTCTGCTACGGCTACGATGCCGCGCGCGGCGTCTACACGCCCCTCATCCAGCGGATCCTGACGGTGGCCGGGATCGTCACGATCCTGGCGATCGCCCTTCTCGTCGCGGGCCTGACGCGCCTCGCGCACCGGCGCCGGACCTGAGAACGCCCTCGCCCGGCTCAGCGCTTCGTCGAGAGCCCCTGTCCCCCGGGAGGGGGCGCGTCGCGCTTGAGACTGGCATTCAGGTGCGGCGAATCCGTCGGCTCCTCGCGGGTGGTCGGGGTGGCGGAATCTTCCGGCGCCGGCATCGGCGGCAGCGGCGGCGTGTTGGGCTGCGTGGCCTGTGCCCCCGGAGCGGCATCCTTGACCATGTTGCGGTTCGTCATGCGCGAAAACCCTTCTCTCGTGCCGTGCGGCCGCGCCGTCCGCCCGGAACGACTCGCCGGGCCTCCGGGCCTGTCGGACCCGACGCGGACTTCAACCAAGGTCGAATGTCGACCAACGCGGCACACAAGTCGGGGTTGCTGCCAAGCTTAGCTGTCGGAAGCTTGAGCAGGTCTCGGGACAGGAACCTTGGTTATTGCTGAAGGTTGTTGCGGGGTGAAGCGAAGCCTGAGGAGGAACTGATGGCGTCCGGAAATTCGACCTCGAAGCGAGGCTTTGCCTCGATGGACCTGGAGCGGCAGCGCGAGATCGCCAGCAAGGGCGGCCGCAGCGTTCCGGCCGAGAAGCGCTCCTTCTCGCAGGACCGTGAGCTCGCCTCGTCCGCCGGCCGCAAGGGCGGTCAGTCCACGGGGACCGGCCGGGCCGAGTGAGGCCGCTGCCGTTTCGTACCGCGTAGCGGCGCCGCGTCCCTCGGGACGGGCGCCGTTTTCGTTTCAAGTTTAGGCCGCGGATCGCGATCCAGGGCCGATCCACACAGCAGAAGGCCCCGCCGAGACGGCGGGGCCTTCTGATTTCCAGTCCTTGTCGGCGCCGATCAGGAAATGCAGCGGCCGGGGGTCATGCGGCGCGCCTCGGGACCAACCAGGGAGCTCAGCGCCGCCTCGCACCCCTCGCGCATGCGCCGTGGCGGCTGCCGCAGGATCGGCTTGATCTCCAGATCCTGCGCCTCGCCGGCCACCGGGGCGTTCCGGCTGTCGAGGCGCTGCACCCCCGCCACCCGCGTCGGGCTGATCGACAGCGACACGGGGCGCATCCCGGGCAGCGGCGCCGAAATGGTCTGCGCGGTCGGGACCGGCATCGTCCACCGATCCGCCGTGTCGCGAACCACCGGCTGGACCAGAACGGTGAGAAGAGCCGCAGGAGCACTCACGCCCAGGATGAAACCAGACCGCAGCATCGCCCCGACCTCATTGCGAGAGCTTGACAGGATGTTCGTACAACGCGCCCTGCAATCGCAGGTTCCTAGACTGCCTCGCGTCTACGAAGCCTGAGTATTCGAACGCAGCTCGGCTGTTGGTGCGGCGGCGCACGCCCGCTATCCACAGCCCCGGTTCGTTGCACAAAAGGCACGCTCCACGAAAAAGCGCCCCTTCTGGAACCTCCAGCTCCGGCACCCGTTCTCTGTGCACCCGGCCACCTGGTCCTCCCCGCATTCCCCTTGTGCATCGGCCGGAACCTTCGCGACGGGCTGGAGCTCTCTCCGGCCCGTTTTTTTGTGCGCGGCGACCGACGAGGGCACGCGGTTCGACAACGAAAAAGCCCCGGCGTGAGCCGGGGCTTTTTCGTTGTCGCCTTTCTCGGTCGCGGACGCCCCGGGTCACTCCCGGGGGCGAACCGCCGAGCCTGACCTCAGGCCGGATCGCAGGCCGTCATCTCAGGCCGTCTTGGCTTCCCGCCGACGGGCGGTCTGCTGGAAGAACAGCGCCTGGCTGATCACCGCCGAGACGTTCGCGGGCTGGAACGGCTTGGCGATCAGGAACGCCGGCTCGGGCCGCTCACCGGTGAGGAAGCGCTCGGGATAGGCGGTGATGAAGATCACCGGCACCTCGAAGGATTTCAGGAGGTCGTTCACGGCGTCGAGGCCGGAGGAGCCGTCGGCGAGCTGGATGTCGGCCAGGATCAGGCCGGGGCGCTTGCCCTCGCCGGCGATCTTGATCGCCTCGGTGCGGGTGCGGGCGACGCCGATGACGTTGTGGCCGAGACCCTCGACCAGCGCCTCCAGATCCATCGCGATCAGGGGCTCGTCCTCGATGATGAGGATCTCGGTCGCCATGTCAGCGGCGAGCTCCCGACCGGCCTCGTCCACGAGGTCGCGAACCTCGGACACGTCGACGCCCAGAATGATCGCCGCGTCCTCCTCGGAGAAGCCCTCGAGGCAGGAGAGCAGGAAGGCCTGGCGCGGCAGCGGGGTGATCTGGCCGAGGCGGACCTCCGCCGGCAGGTCGTGCTGGACCTGCTCGCTGCGGCCGTTGACCGAGAGCGAGTTCCAGATCCGCGTGAAGACGCGGAACAGGTCGGCCTTGATGTTGGTGCTGCGACCGAGCGTGTCCGGCTCGTTGACGAGGGTCTCCAGGGTGGCGGCGACGTACGCGTCACCCGCCACTTGGCTACCCGTGAGCGCGCGCGCGTAGCGGCGCAGGTACGGCAGGTGCTGTACCACGAGTTGCGATGTCGACATTCGATCCCCTGTGCCTCGCCGTGTTGCCCGGCCGCGAGCGCCTCGATCCGTCACCGAGGGCCTGCCGGGGCCGGCTTTCTGTCCTGCGCAGCCTACCGCCCAACGCGGAGGCCCGCACTCCGTTCCACCCCCCAGCGGAACCGATGCCGGCGCGCAGGCGTTGCCGGCGCAGCCATGGCGTATGTCGAGCCGCAGCACAATGCGGCCGGGCCGACTTCGGCAACAAGGGGCGTGTTGATGGTGGACCAGGGAAAGGAGGCCGGTCTTCGCGCGCGCGATCCGCACGTCGAGACCGCTTCGGATCGCTTGTCGGAGTCCGAGAACAGCTCCGGCAGCACGGCCGCTTCCGACCCGTCCGACCGCGCCAGGAGCAAGGGCGGCCTCAGCGATCAGACCCGCAACCGCATCGCCGCGCAGCTGCGCGCGATGTACGACACGGTCACGCAGCAGCCCGTACCCGATCGCTTCGCCGAACTGATCGCCAAGCTCGACAGCGCCGACCGCAAGGCCTGAAACCGCTCGTCCCGTGACCGGGACAATCTACCCCTGCAACGGCGCGCGATGGCAGCGCCGCGATGGAAAAAGCCGCCGCCCTGCGGCGACGGCTCTTCCGTGGGTCCGTGCGACGGCCCGCTGAACGGGGCCGGCCGCTCCGGCCCTCGGTCACAGTGTCGGCGAACGGCCCCGCATCAGACCGACGACGGCCGAGATGGCGAACAGGACGATCGCTACGAAGAAGACCAGCTTGGCCGCCTCCATGGCGGTGCCGGCGATGCCGCCGAAGCCAAGCAGAGCGGCCACGAGAGCGACGACGAGAAAAGTTACGGCCCAACCGAGCATGGTTCGTATCCTTAGAAAGTACCAACGCGGGCGGGCCGCGTCGTTCTGAACACGAAAACGCCAAGGTTTCGCTCCGGTTCCGCCCCCATCGCGAAGTCCTGTGAGTCCCCGCGGGCGCGAGCGCCGGCCGCGACATGGGGTGACGGAACGAGACAGGGGCGCTAGCGTTCGAAGATAGGTCTTAAGGCTCGATCCGGGATTTGCGATGCTGCAATCTGCCAAGAGTGCCGTTCGATCGAAGGCCGCCGCGATGGCGGCGCGGGTGACCGAGATCGTCGACAGGGCCGGCGACGC
The DNA here is from genome assembly GCF_053345625.1 of Methylobacterium sp. D53M. Classification (NCBI taxonomy): domain Bacteria; kingdom Pseudomonadati; phylum Pseudomonadota; class Alphaproteobacteria; order Hyphomicrobiales; family Methylobacteriaceae; genus Methylobacterium; species Methylobacterium sp. D53M. The sequence goes on along the minus strand of NZ_JBKFAL010000002.1, from coordinate 217,409 downwards.
CCTGCGCGCGGCCGCGCTCGGTCTCATGCCGGCACCGGCGCCCGTACCGGTCCGCGTGCGCGCACGGCAACCGCGCCGGCAGGACTGATCGCGGGACGCGCGACCCCGGAGCGGACACGACCCCTTCCGCGTCCCTCCACAGGCGCCGGACGGCATTACCCCTGCGTCAGGATCACCGGCAGGACAGCGGGCAGGTCCTGCCGCCATCCCAGAATGCCTCGCACCGCGGCCTCCCATCCCCTAGGCCTCGAGGGCGATTGCCACGCGGCCGCGAACCGTCCAAGGAACCGCCGTATCGATCGCACGGGATCGCGATGGCGGACACCGACGAGACCACCCTGACCTTCGATCCGTCGATGCCTCCGGCCGGCCGGCTGGACCGGGTCGCGCCACTGATCCGCCGGCGGGTCGCGCCGAACGGAGGCCCGTTCACGGCGAGCGGCACCTGCACCTACGTGGTGGGCCAGGATCGCGTCGCGGTGATCGATCCGGGCCCGGACGATCCGGGCCATGTCGACGCGCTGCTTCGGGATCTCGGCACCGAGCGGGTCGAGGCCATCGTGGTCACCCACACCCATCGGGATCACTCGCCCGGAGCAAGGCTGCTCGCCGCGCGCACCGGCGCGCCGATCGTCGGATGCGCGCCGCACAGGGCCGCGCGGGCCCTGTCGGAAGCGGAGCCCCCGATGCTCGACGCGAGCGCCGACCGGGCGCACGCGCCGGAACGGATCATGGTGGAGGGCGACGCCGTGTCCGGCCCGGGCTGGACCCTCGTGGCCGTCGAGACTCCCGGGCACACGATGAACCATCTCGCCTTCGCGCTGCCGGAGGCGCGGGCGCTGTTCTCGGGCGACCACGTCATGGCGTGGTCGACCACGATCGTGGCGCCGCCCGACGGCGCGATGCGGGCCTACATGGACTCCCTCGACAAGCTGCGCGGGCGCGACGAGACGGTCTACTGGCCGGGCCATGGCGGACCGGTGCGCGAGCCCGCCCGGTTCCTCCGCGGGCTCGCCGGGCATCGCCGCCAGCGCGAGGCGGCGATCCGCGCGCGGCTGGCCGCCGGCGACGGGCGGATCGCCGACATCGTCGCTGCGATCTACCAGGGGCTCGATCCCCGGCTCCGCGGCGCGGCGGCGCTGTCGGTCTTCGCCCACCTGGAGGATCTGGTCGGACGCGGGCTCGCGTCCTGCGACGGCGCCCCCCGCCTCGACGGCACCTACGCGCCGGCCTGAGAGGCGCGGCGGCTCATTTCACCGCGAGAGCGAGGTTGGCGACGTCGTCGAGATAGGCCCGGATCCGGTCGGCATTGCTGCCGAAATCGCGGCCGCCGAGCCGCGAGGCCGAGCGCACGTCGATCCGCGCCCCGTCGGCGCGGGGGCGGATGCGCACGGTGACATCGTCCGGCAGGTTGAGGATCAGCCCCCGCGCCACGGCCTCGATCCGGCCGTTGCCGGTCCGGCCGCCCGGCCGGATCGCCTCGACGATCTGCCAGTGCCGCTTCAGGGCGGCCTGCCGGGCGAGTTCGAAGGCCTCGTCGGCGCCGATATCGAGGGTCAGCGGCGCGATCTGCGGGTAGGCGCCGCGCTGGCTCTCGCGCGCAGCCGGGCTCGGGTCCGCCGGGTAGCGCCCGCCGCGGGCCGCGAAGGCCGCCCGCGAGCGCGAGAAGGCCGGCGGATTGTCGATGTCGGTGGTGATGTCCGAGAGGGCGGGAAGACGCAGGCCGCGCAGGCCCAGGAAGGCGGGGTAGCCGAGAACCGCCAGCGCCAGGATCAATCCGGCGAGGGCGGCCCCGAGACCGCGGGCGCCCTCGCGCCAGACCCGCACGAAGGCGAAGATCGCGGCCGCGGCCGCCAGCAGCGCGACGCCGAGCCCGGCCACGAGGGCCACGAGGGCGGCGTCCGTGTCGGAGCGCGGATCCCGGACGAGGACCAGGGCGATCCCGGTGGCGATGACGGAGAACACGGCGAGGCGCCGGGCCAGCGGCCCCGCGCGGGTCACGGGTTCCTCGATGAGCAGGCGGCGCATGGGGATCATGAAGGCGTTCGAGGCCCGATCTTAGAGCTTGGCCGGAGCCGGCGCCATGGCGCCGCGGTCACGGCGCGTACGCGCGGGCGTTGCCGGGCAGGCCGAGCGTGGCGGGCAGTTTGAGCGGGTCGGGGAGCATCGCGCCCCCGTACCGGCCGACCGGGTCGGGGATCTCGCTGTGCGCGACCGTCTGAGCCGTCAGGGCGCTCCAGGGCCCCGTCACCGCGAACAGGATCCCGCGGGAGGAATCGCCGGGCGGACGCAGGACGAGGTCGCCCTTGGCATCGAGCCGACGCTCCGGCAGCGAGACTTGGCCGTGCAGGGTCGCCCCGACGCTCGGCCCCAGGAGACCCGACTCGGCGATCTCGCCCACGCCGTCGGCGAAGCGCAGCGTCACCACGGCCCGTTCGAAGGCCGTCCGGCCGTTGCGGCGCGCCAGGGCGCCGGACGCCACCGCGCCGTTGCGGTGGATGACGTCGGCGAGGTCGAGGCCCGCGATGGCACCACCGTCCATGGCGAGCGTGGCCCGGCCATTCAGGTGCGCCAGCAATCCGACCGTGTCCCGGGCCCTGGATTCGAGGGCGAAATGCCCCTGCACGGGTCCCACCACCCAGCGGGCCGCGCCGATCTCGCCGAGCAGCGCGCCGAGGTCGACGCGGTCGAAGCTTCCCTGCGTGCGCAGTTCGGTCGCGGCCGGATCGGACCCGCTCGTCAGGTTGACGCGCCCCTTGAACGTGCCGTCCTGGATCCGGGCCCGGTTCACCGCCACTTCCAGGGCGGCCTCCCGCACCAGGACGCTCGCCGCCAGATCCTGCACCCGGACGGCGCCGGCGCGCCCCTCGGCCGCCGACAGGCGCAGGTCGAGGTCGCCGCGCGTGAAGGGTGCCAGGGCGATCGACGCGGGCGCGGGGTCGAGGAGCCGCGACAGATCCGCGACGAGAGGCGTGAGATCGAGCGTCTCGGCCGCCAGGGTCGCCTGCACCGAGAGGCGCGGCGCCTTGCCGGGCCCGAACGCGACGGCGCCGGCCCCCTCGAGCACGCTCTGACCCAGGCCGATGCGCAGGCTCGGCCACGAGACGGACCGCTCGCCCGTCTCGAACCGGCCGTCGACCGAGAAGGCGCCGGCGAGCGGCGCCAGCGGCATATCGCGGCCGATCCAGGCCAAGCTCTCCGGCAGGGATCGCGTCTCGAACCGGACCTGCCCGGACATGACGGGCAGCGCGCTCCCCTCCGCCGGCGGCGCCACCGTTCCGTCCGCCGCGAGGCGGCCGTCCGGCCACGTGATCTCCGCGGTGAACGGGCTCCCGCGGCGCTGGGCCATCTCGGCCGGACGCAGGTGGCTGAGGGCGATCCGGGTCGGCACGCCGCGCCAGACGAGGCTGGCGCGGCCCTCGGCGGCCTTGCCCCAGAGCGGCCACGCGATGTCGAGGTCGATGTCCCGGGCCGTGTCGCCGACGGCGAGGCGCGCGTCGCGCACGACGATCCGGCGCGGCCGGGCCGTCTCGCCGGACCGGGCCTGCTCGGCGAGGCGCGCGAGGGGGGCGTCCCAGCCGGCAGGGTCGTCCGACAGCCGCGCGCCCTCCAGGCGGAGGCCGCTCACCGCGGCGCGGCCGCCAAGGAGGCTCAGCGGGTCGAGATCGATGGTCAGACGGCCCTCATCCGCCAGGACCGGGCCGTCGGAACCGGCAGCGAGCCGGACGCGGTCGAGGGTCAGGCGCGGCCAGGGCAGCACCGCGAGGCGCGCGGGCCCCTGCAGCGTCAGCCCGAGTCCGTATGCGTCGAAGGCGCGGCGGGCGAAGGCCGTGGCCCGGCCATCCTCCAGGGGCCAGTCGCGCAGGCCGAGGCCGGCCGCGATCAGGCTCCCGAGAGCGAGGATGAAGATCGGGCGGCGCAGCGACATCATGCTCCGAGAGGGCGGCGGCTGTGGCCGGAAGCCGGGCGCCGCGCCGGCCCCTCGGGCTGCCACGGCCCGGCAGGGTCTGCACGTCGAGTGGGCAACTTAGCGTCCCCGGCCGGTTTTGTCTGCCGCGCCCGCGCAGGGCCGCCCTGCCCTCCCCAGCGCAGTGCCGGTTACGGATCGCCCGGGACCGCGCCGGCCGGTGCGGTGCACCACTGGATTTCGCGCGCGGAATCGGGAAGAGCAGGCGCGAGGACACGCGCGTCCCGAGGTTTCGGCCGGTCGGGTCCGGCGGGAAAAGGACGGTTCGATGAAGAAGGTCTACACGGATGCCGCCGCGGCCCTGGCCGGCCTCCTGCGCGACGACATGATGGTGATGTGCGGCGGCTTCGGCCTCTGCGGCATCCCCGACGAGCTGATCGAGGCGGTGCGCCTCTCCGGCGTCAAGGGCCTCACCGTCGTGTCGAACAATGCCGGCATCGACGGGGTCGGTCTCGGCAAGCTCCTGGACACTCGCCAGGTCGCCAAGATGATCTCGTCCTACGTGGGCGAGAACAAGGAGTTCGCCCGGCAGTACCTCGGCGGTGAGCTGGAGATCGAGTTCAACCCGCAGGGCACGCTGGCCGAGCGGATCCGCGCCGGCGGCGCCGGCATCCCGGCCTTCTTCACCAAGACCGGCGTCGGCACCAAGGTCGCCGAGGGCAAGGAAGTCCGCGAGTTCGACGGCGAGCAATACGTCATGGAGCGCGGCCTGTTCGCCGACCTCGCCCTGGTCCACGCCCACACGGGCGACACCGAGGGGAACCTGCGCTACCGGATGACCGCCCGCAACTTCAACCCGATGATGGCCACCGCCGCCAAGATGACGGTGGCGCAGGTCGAGCACCTCGTGAAGCCGGGCGAGATCGATCCGGACACGATCCACACGCCCGGCATCTTCGTGAAGCGCATCATCGACGTCGGGCAGCGCGACAAGCGCATCGAGCAGCGCACCACGCGCAAGCGCGGCGACAGCACCCCGGCCGCGGCGGCCGGCGGCGGCACGCACTGATCGGACGGGAAGGGAGCGAGAACGATGGCCTGGACCCGCGAGCAGATGGCGGCGCGCGCCGCCAAGGAGCTGGAGGACGGCTTCTACGTGAATCTCGGCATCGGCATCCCGACGCTGGTGTCGAACTACATCCCCGAGGGCATGTCGGTGCAGCTCCAGTCGGAGAACGGCATGCTGGGCATGGGCCCCTTCCCCTACGAGGGTGAGGAGGACCCGGACCTGATCAACGCCGGCAAGCAGACGATCACCGCTCTGCCGACGACGAGCTACTTCTCCTCGGCGGATTCCTTCGGGATGATCCGCGGCGGGCACATCAACCTGTCGATCCTCGGCGCCATGCAGGTGGCCGGCAACGGCGACCTCGCCAACTGGATGATCCCCGGCAAGATGGTGAAGGGGATGGGCGGCGCCATGGACCTCGTGGCCGGCGTGAAGCGCGTGGTCGTGGTGATGGAGCACGTCGCCAAGAACAAGGACGGCACCGAGAGCCCGAAGCTGCTCAAGGCCTGCGACCTGCCGCTCACCGGCACGCAGGTGGTCGACCTGGTGATCACCGATCTCGGCGTGTTCGAGATCGACAAGAAGGGCGACGGCGGCATGAGGCTCATCGAGCTCGCCGACGGCGTCACCGAGGACGAGATCCGCGGCAAGACCGAGGCCGATTTCACCGTCGCCCTGAAGAACTGACGCCTCGGGGCCCGGCGGCCGGCGTCGCCGGGTCCGCCGGGCGGGAGACGGCCGGGCACCCGACTGTCCCGCGGTGCCGCCGCTCACCGCCTTTCCACATCGACTCAGGCGGTTTACCGGTTCAGACGGCGCGCTCCGTCGTCGCGAGCGCAGCCTCCGTCGTCGCGAGCGCAGCCTCCGTCATCACGAGCGCAGCCTCCGTCATCACGAGCGCAGCGAAGTGACCCAGGGTCGCGCCATCGTGCAGAGTCTGGCGCTGCTGGATTGCTTCGCTCCGCTCGCAAAGACGGCGGAACCGATCGATGAACCCGGAAGCGGTATCAGACGCGGAACACCTCCGCTCCCAGTAGAAACAGGAGATGTTTCGCGTGATCGCGTGACGGCCGGCGGGGTTCGAGCCCGAGGGCCCGCCCGGCCTCGGGCGGCTCAGCCCGCGTCGCTGGCGCCCGCGCCCGCGAGTTGCGGATCCCGGGTCGCGGGACGCACCGGGCTGTCGGCCGCCGGCTCCTCGCCGTGCAGGGCCCGCCGCACGTAGCCGTCGACCCGGTCGCCCTGCTCCGGCAGGGCGGCCTCGAGATGCGCGATCATCTTGGGCGTCCAGAACGCCTTGATGTGCTTCTGGATCCCGGCCACCGCCTCCTCCTCCGGGTAGGACCGGAAGAAGGTCGCGATCTGGTTGGCCATGCGGACGAGCTTGTCCGCCTGCGTCACGGCGCTCATCGGGTACTCTTACTCTGCCGCGTCGAGGGTCTGGGCGATCCGGGTCAGGGAGAAGTCCTCCTCGTAGAACTTCGCCTGCCAGTCGGAGGGCCGGTTGGTCCGCCGGACCTGCACCGCCGTCACCTTGTACTCGGGGCAGTTGGTCGCCCAGTCCGAGTAGTCGGTGGTGATGACGTTGGCGCCGGTCTTGGCGTGGTGGAAGGTCGTGTAGACCACGCCCGGCTGCATCCGCTCGGAGACCTTGGCCTTCAGGGCGATGTCGCCGGAGCGGCTCTCCAGGGCGACGAGGTCGCCGTCGACGATGCCGCGCAGCTCCGCGTCGAACGGGTGGATCTCCAGCACGTCCTCCTCGTGCCAGCGCGAGTTCTCGGTGCGCCGGGTCTGCGCGCCGACATTGTACTGGGACAGGATCCGGCCCGTGGTCAGGATCAGCGGGAACTTCGCCCCCGTCCGCTCCTCGGTGGCCACGAACTCGGTGATCATGAACCGGCCCTTGCCGCGGACGAACCGGTCCACGTGCATCATCGGCGTGCCGAGCGGCGCCTTCTCGTTGCAGGGCCACTGCACCGAGCCGAGCTCGTCGAGCTTGGCGTAGGACACGCCGGTGAAGCTCGGGGTGAGCGAGGCGATCTCGTCCATGATCTCGGACGGGTGATTGTAGGTCATGGGGTAGCCGAGGGCATTGGAGAGCAGCACCGTGCCCTCCCAGTCGCCGTAGCCGCCCATCGGGGCCATGACCTTGCGGACCCGCGAAATGCGGCGCTCGGCGTTGGTGAAGGTCCCGTCCTTCTCGAGGAACGAGGCGCCCGGCAGGAAGACGTGGGCGTACTTGGCGGTCTCGTTCAGGAACAGGTCCTGGACGACGATGCACTCCATCGCCATCAGGCCCGAGGTCACGTGGTGCGTGTCGGGATCCGACTGGGCGATGTCCTCGCCCTGGATGTACATGCCCTTGAACGTGCCTTCGACGGCCTCGTCCAGCATGTTGGTGATGCGCAGGCCCGGCGCGTTGTCGAGCTTGGCGCCCCAGAGGGCCTCGAAGCTCTCGCGGGTCGCGTCGTCCGAGACGTGGCGGTAGCCGGTGAGCTCGTGCGGGAACGAGCCCATGTCGCAGGAGCCCTGCACGTTGTTCTGGCCGCGCAGCGGGTTCACGCCGGCGCCGAGCTTGCCGATGTTGCCGGTGGCCATGGCGATGTTGGCCATGCCCATGACCATGGTCGAGCCCTGGCTGTGCTCGGTGACGCCCAGCCCGTAGTAGATGCCGGCCGCGCCGCCCTTCGCGTAGAGCCGGGCCGCCCCGCGGACCTGCTCGGGGTCGAGGCCGGTGAAGGACTGCTGGTTCTCCGGGGAGTGGCGCTCCTCGGCGATGAACCGGGCCCAGGACTCGAACTCCGCCAGATCGCAGCGCTCGCGGACATAGGCCTCGTCGATCAGCCCCTCGGTGACGATCACGTGCGCCAGCGAGTTGATGAAGGCGACGTTGGAGCCGGGCTTCAGCGGCAGGTGATAGTCGGCCTTGATGTGGGGCGACTTCACGAGGTCGATCTTGCGCGGATCGGCGACGATCAGCTTGGCGCCCTCGCGCAGGCGCTTCTTCATGCGCGAGCCGAAGACCGGGTGGCCGTCGGTCGGGTTGGCGCCGATCACCAGGATCACGTCGGACTTCTCGACCGACTTGAAGTCCTGGGTGCCGGCCGAGGTGCCGAGCGTCGACATCAGGCCGTAGCCGGTCGGCGAGTGGCAGACGCGGGCGCAGGTGTCGACGTTGTTGTTGCCGAAGGCGGCGCGCACGAGCTTCTGGACGAGGTAGGCCTCCTCGTTTGTGCAGCGCGACGAGGTGATGCCGCCGACCGAGTCCTTGCCGTACTTGGCCTGGATCCGCTTGAACTCGGAGGCCGCGCGGTCGATCGCCTCCTCCCAGGACACTTCGCGCCACGGATCCGTGATCTTCTCGCGGATCATCGGCTTGGTGATGCGGTCCTTGTGGGTGGCGTAGCCGTAGGCGAAGCGGCCCTTCACGCAGCTATGGCCCTCGTTGGCCTTGCCGCCCTTGTAGGGGACCATGCGGACGACGCGCTCGCCCTGCATCTCGGCCTTGAACGAGCAGCCGACGCCGCAATACGCGCAGGTCGTCACCTCCGCGTGCTCGGGCTGGCCGTACGCGTGGATCGATTTTTCCTGCAACGTGGCCGTCGGACACGCCTGGACGCAGGCGCCGCAGGAGACGCACTCGGACTCGAAGAAGTTGGTCGGGCCAGCGGCCACGCGGCTGTCGAAGCCGCGGCCCGCGATGGTCAGCGCGAAGGTGCCCTGCACCTCCTCGCAGGCGCGGACGCAGCGGTTGCAGACGATGCACTTCGACGGGTCGTAGGTGAAGTACGGGTTCGACTCGTCCTTCGGCAGGTACTTCTCGGAGCTCGGCCGGACGTGGTTGTCGCCCTCGTAGCCGTAGCGCACGTCGCGCAGGCCGACGACGCCCGCCTGGGTCTGCAGCTCGCAGTCGCCGTTCGCCGCGCAGGTCAGGCAGTCGAGGGGGTGGTCGGAGATGTAGAGCTCCATCACGCCCTTGCGGAGCTTGGCGAGCTTCTCGTTCTGCGTGTGCACCACCATGCCGTTCTCGGCCGGGGTCGTGCAGGAGGCCGGGGTGCCGCGCCGGCCCTCGATCTCCACGAGACAGAGGCGGCAGGAGCCGAACGGCTCCAGCGAGTCTGTGGCGCAGAGCTTCGGGATCTGGGTGCCGGCCTGCATCGCCGCCGCCATCACCGAGGTGCCGGCCGGCACCGTCACCGACATGCCGTCGATCGTCAGCGTCACCGTCTGCTCGCTGACGCGGATCGGCGTGCCGTAGTCGATCTCCTTGATCAGGCCCATCGACGCCTCCTTACTCGGCCGCGGCCGGCAGATCGCCGGCGCGCCTGAAATCCTCGGGGAAGTGGGTGATCGCGCTCATGACGGGCATCGGGGTGAGCCCGCCCATGGCGCAGAGCGACCCGTCGGTCATGACCTCGCAGAGATCCTCGACCAGCTTGAGATTCGCGTCCGGCCGGATGCCGGCGATCACCTTGTCCATGGTCTCGACGCCGCGGGTCGCGCCGATGCGGCAGGGGGTGCACTTGCCGCAGGACTCGGTGGCGCAGAACTCGAAGGCGAAGCGGGCCTGGGAGGCCATGTCGACGGTGTCGTCGAACACCACGATGCCGCCATGGCCGACGAGGCCCTTCTTGGCCGCCATCGCCTCGTAGTCGAGGGGCGTGTCGAGGAGATGGTCGGGGAAGTAGGCCCCGAGCGGCCCGCCGACCTGCACGGCCCGGACCGGCCGGCCCGAACGGGTGCCGCCGCCGAAATCCTCGATCACCTGCCTGAGGGTGATGCCGAAGGCCATCTCGATCAGGCCGCCGTGCTTGACGTTGCCGGCGAGCTGGATCGGCAGGGTGCCGAGCGACCGCCCCATGCCGTAATCGGCGTAGGCCTTGGCCCCGTTCTCCAGGATCCACGGCACGGCCGTGAAGGTCATGACGTTGTTGACCAGCGTCGGCTTGCCCAGGAAGCCCTTGAGCGCCGGGATCGGCGGCTTCGCCCGCACGATGCCGCGCTTGCCCTCCAGGCTCTCCAGCAGCGAGGTCTCCTCGCCGCAGATGTAGGCGCCGGCGCCGAGGCGCACTTCCAGGTGGAAGGTCTTGCCCGAGCCCAGGATGTTGTCGCCGAGCACGCCGGCCGTCACGCCATTGGCGATCGCCTCCTTCAGGGTGGCGAAGGCCTGCGGGTACTCGGAGCGGAGATAGATATAGCCGCGGGTGGCGCCGGTCGCGACGCCCGCGATGGTCATGCCCTCGATGAGGTTGAAGGGGTCGCCCTCCATCATCATCCGGTCGGCGAAGGTTCCGGAATCGCCCTCGTCAGCGTTGCAGACCACGTATTTCTGGTCCGCCTTGGCGAGCATCACGGTGTTCCACTTGATGCCGGCCGGGAAGCCGGCACCGCCCCGGCCGCGCAGGCCGGAATCGCGCACCGCCGCCACGATACCCTCGGCATCGAGCTTCAGGGCGGCCTCGAGGCCGCGGTAGCCGCCATGGGCCCGGTAATCGTCCACGGAGACCGGGTCGACCACGCCGCAGCGGTGGAAGGTCAGGCGCTGCTGCCGGGCGAGGTAGGGGATCTTCTCCGGATCGCCGAGGCGCAGGGCGTGGTCGCCGCCCGTGGTCAGGCCGGCATCCAGCAGGGGATCGACGTCCTTGACCGTCACCGGCCCGTAGGCGACGCGCCCCTCGGGGGTGCCGACCTCGACCATCGGCTCCAGCCAGAACAGGCCGCGGGAGCCGGTGCGGACGATGGTGACGTCCAGGCCGCGGCGCTCGGCGCCGGCGAAGAGGGCGCGGGCGACCTTGTTGGCGCCGAGCCCGAGGGCGACGGCGTCGCGCGGAACGTAGAGCGTGACGCTCACTGGCGCACCTCCGTCAGGGCAGCTTCGAGGGCGTCGGCGGTCAGGTGCGCGACGGGCTCACCGTCGACCAGCGCGGCGGGGCCGTTGGCGCAGAGGCCGAGGCAGTAGACCGGCTCGACCGTGGCGCTGCCGTCGGCGGTGGTCTCGTGCCAGCCGCAGCCGAGGCGGCCCAGGATCTCGCGGTGCAGCTTGTCCGAGCCCATGGCCTGGCAGGCCTCGGCCCGGCACAGCTTCACCTCGTGGCGGCCGGCGGGGTGCGCCCGGAAGTCGTGGTAGAAGGTGATGCAGCCGTGGACTTCGGCGCGCGACAGGTTCAGCGCGTCCGCGATCAGCGGCACGGCACCGGAATCCACGTAGCCGAAGGTTTCCTGCAGCGCGTGCAGGATCGGCAGCGTGGCCCCCTCGAGATGGATGTGCTCGGCGATGATCCCGGATGCGCGCTCCGCGCTCCAAGGCTCGTGACGCGCCATGGTTTCCAGCCCAGTCTGTTCCCGTTCTAATGCGAAGAGGAACAGAAATGCCGAATGGCATCAATCGCGCTGTCCGGTCGGGCGACAAAGGACGTTTGTCGAGCTGTAACGCGCAGGCCCCAGGGAGCGGAGCCAATTCGTTAACCTGTTGCCGCAGCGCGATTTTTCAGATCCGATCGGCAGTCAGGATTTGTCGCGTGCGTCGCAACATAAATTTGTGCCCTGCAAGAAATTGCATTCCGCCACGTCGAGTCCGGAACGTCCGCTCAGAGCCCTCCGTCCTTGCGAGCGGCGCGAAGCAATCCAGGGCAGCGCGACCTCGGCAAGCGTGGCGCGACTGGATTGCTTCGCTCCGCTCGCAAGGACGGTGGCGGGCTCCAAGACGGCAGCCTCGGCCGCGTCAGAACTCCATCTCGAGTTCCTCGATCTCGTCCGGCTCGTCGGCGGCGGCCTCCGCCCACTCGACCATCAGCGGCCAGTGCAGGATCGTGTCGCGGTAGGCGGCGGCGCGGGGCGGCAGCGCGACGTCGTAAGTGCGGAAGCGGGTGCAGACCGGGGCGAACATCGCGTCGGCGAGGCACGGCCGCGCGCCGAACAGGTACGGCCCCTCGTAGCGGTCTAGGCAATCGTCGAAGATCGTGACGATGCGCTCGATATCGGCCTTGGCACCGTTGAACACGCGGAAATCGGGGTGGAAGGCGCGCAGGTTCATCGGCAGCGCCGAGCGCAGGTTGACGAAGCCGGAATGCATCTCCCCCGAGATCGACCGGCAATGGGCGCGCTCCGCCACGTTGCCGGGCAGGAAGCCGGCCTCCGGGAAGGTCTCGGCGAGATACTCGGCGATCGCCAGCGTGTCCCAGACGACCACGTCGCCGTGGCGCAGGCGGGGCACCAGGAACGAGGGCGACAGGTGCAGCAGCTCCGCCCGGGTGGTGGCGTCGGTGCCGGACAGGACCTCCGTCCGGAAGTCGAGCCCGGCCATCCGGCAGATCAGCCAGCCCCGCAGGGACCACGAGGAGTAGTTGCGGCTCGAGATGGTGAGCGTAGCGGCCGTCATCGTCCTGCCCCGGGCGCGTCGCCGATCGTGCGGTCTGCGAGGCCCGATCCAAGACTCGTGCCGAACGGGGCGGGCGAATCGCTTCCGGCGGCGATTCTACTCCCGTCGCAGCAGCGCCGCGACCTCCGCCTGCTCGGCGGCCGACAGGTTCCGGGCCGGCGCGGGCGGGCGGCGGCGGGCGAGGCGCCAGATTCCGAGCCCGCCGAGCAGCACCGCGAGCACCGGGGTCAGCCACAGCAGCAGGGTGTGCAGCGCGAAGACCGGGCGCAGCAGCACGAACTCGCCGTAGCGGGCCACGACGTAGTCGAGCACCGCCGTGTCGCTGTCGCCCTTCTCCAGCCGCTCGCGGACGATCAGGCGCAGGTCCTTGGCGAGCGGCGCGTCGGAATCGTCGATCGACTGGTTCTGGCAGACGAGGCAGCGCAGTTCGGCCGAGATCTCCCGGGCGCGGTGCTCCAGCGCGGGATCCTTCAGCACCTCGTCGGGCTGCACCGCCAGGGCCGGCAGAGACGCCAGCAGGGCGAGCGCGGCCAGCGCCGGGCGGAGCGAACGGCGCGCCATCACTCGGCCGGCACCGCGACCGGGAGCGGCCGCGCCTTCGCCTTGGCGGGGACGCCCACGCGCATCCGCCGGTCCGTGAGCGACAGGCCGCCGCCCAGCGCCATCACCACCGCCCCGAGCCAGATCAGCAAGACCAGCGGCTTGTAGTAGAGGCGCAGGCCGACGCCGCCGTCCTGCCCGATCTCCCCGAGGCTCGCGTAGACCTGGCTGACACCGTTGGTCAGCAGCCCCGATTCCGTCACCGCCATCTTGCGGCTCGGGTAGAAGCGCTTGCCGGTCTCGACCTTCCCGACCTCGTCGCCCCCGCGGGTGCGGATCGTCAGGTAGGCGGCGGCCTCCTCGTAGTTCGGTCCCTTGCGCGGCGCGACCCGGTCCAGGGTCGCCACGTAGGGCCCCGTCGCCAGGCTCTCCCCGGGCTTGAGGGTCGCCAGCCCCTCGGTGGCCCAGCCCTGCGCGGCGATGCCCAGCACCACCACGCCGACCCCGGCATGGGCGATGGCGGTGCCCCAGGCCGAGCGCGGCAGGCCGACGGCGCGGCGGCCGATCTGTCCGAGGGACCGGGCGCGGCTCGCCCCGTAGCCGCGGGCGCGGGTGACGATCTCCAGGGCGGACCCGATCAGCAGGTAGGCGCCGAGGCCGATCCCGACCGGCGCCAGGACCGGCCCGCCCCAGGTCAGCGCCAGCACCGCGAAGCCGACCACCAGGGCGACCGCCAGCGCGGCGAACAGGCGCTGGGCGGCGGCGAGCACGTCGCCGCGCTTCCAGGCCAGCGCCTGCCCCATGGGCACGATCAGCAGCAGCGGGATCGCCAGCGGCACGAAGGTGGAATTGAAGAAGGGCGGACCGACCGTGATCTTCTCGCCCGTCAGCATCTCGAGCACCAGCGGGTAGAGCGTGCCGACCAGCACGGTGGCGCAGGCCGCCACCAGGAACAGGTTGTTGAGGACGAGCGAGCCCTCGCGGGAGATCGGCGCGAACAAGCCTCCCTGCCGCAGCAGCGGCGCCCGCCACGCGAACAGCGTCAGCGAGCCGCCGATGAACAGGATCAGGATCGCCAGGATGAAGACGCCGCGGGTCGGGTCGGTGGCGAAGGAATGCACCGAGGTGATCACGCCCGAGCGGACCAGGAAGGTGCCGATCAGCGAGAGCGAGAAGGTCAGGATGGCGAGCAGCACCGTCCAGACCTTCAGGGCGTCGCGCTTCTCCATCACCACGGTGGAGTGCAGCAGCGCCGTTCCGGCGATCCACGGCATCAGGGAGGCGTTCTCGACCGGGTCCCAGAACCACCAGCCGCCCCAGCCCAGCTCGTAATAGGCCCAGTAGGAGCCCATCGCGATCCCGAGCGTCAGGAAGCACCACGCGGCGAGGGTCCAGGGCCGCACAGCCCGCGCCCAGACGGCGTCGATCCGCCCGTCGATCAGCGCGGCCACCGCGAAGGCGAAGCTGATCGAGAAGCCGACATAGCCGACGTAGAGGAGCGGCGGGTGGACCGCGAGACCCGGATCCTGCAGCAGCGGGTTGAGGTCGTTGCCCTCGAGCGGGGCCGGGATCACCCGGGTGAACGGGTTCGAGGTCGTGATGATGAACAGCACGAACACGAAGGTGATCAGCCCCTGCACGGCCAGGGTGTTGGCCCGCAGCCGCGGCGGCACCGAGTTCTTGGCCGCCGCCACGCAGGCGCCGAACAGGGTGAGGATCAGGACCCAGAGGAGCATCGAGCCCTCGTGGTTCCCCCAGACGCCGGAGATCTTGTAGATCAGCGGCTTCTGCGTGTGCGAGTTCTCGACGACGTTCTGGACCGAGAAGTCCGAGGTGACGTGCGCGTAGGTGAGGGCCGCGAAGGCGAAGAGCACGCAGGCGAAGGCGCCGAGCGCCGCCTGCGAGGCGGTCTGGCGCAGGGCCGGATCGCCCGAGCGGGCGGCCCAGATCGGCATCACCACCTGGACGAGGGAGATCGCCAGCGCGAGCGCGAGGGCGAAGTGGCCGGTCTCGACGATCATGCGGGTTCCCTCACCGCTCGCTGCGGGGACCGAGGGTGCTGTCCGCCGCCGCGGTGGCGGGCTTCGGCGCCGGGCCGCCCTTGTTCGGGCCGCCCTCCTGCCAGCGCCCCTGCGCCTTCAGCGCGTCGGCCACCTCGCGGGGCATGTAGGATTCGTCGTGCTTGGCCAACACCGTGTCGGCGCGGAACTGCCCGCCCGGCTCCAGCACGCCCTCGGCGACCACGCCCTGCCCTTCCCGGAACAGGTCCGGCAGCAGGCCCTTGTAGTGGACCTCGACGGTCTCGTTCGTGTCGGTGACGGCGAAATCGACCGTCTGGTCGGGACCGCGCCTGAGCGAGCCGTCCTTCACCAGCCCTCCGAGCCGCAGGCGCGTGCCCGGGGCGATGGCCTGCTTGGCGATGTCGGTGGGCGAGCGGAAGAACACGATCGAGCCGCTCATGGCGTACAGCATCAGCCCCACGGCGAGCGCCAGGACGCTGCCGCAGGCGGCGATCAGGATCAGGCGGCGTTTCTTACGCGTCACGATACTTCCACCCCGCGGTCCGGCGCGCGGAGACCCGCGTCGACCGGAACCGTTCTCATTCTAGTCTTGAGGGTGTCGGCTCCAGGCGCCCGCGGGTCAAGGGCGGGCGTCGGGACCGATTGTCGTACGGACCGCTCCGCGGAGGCGGGCTCGCGATTTCGTGGCGCCGGGGAACGGGCGCGCCAGGGGTTCGGTGCGTCAGGGGTTCGGCTTGGCGGGGAGCTCCAGCTCCCGGGCGAGACCGTCGAGCCGCGCCACCGCCTCGCTGTTGGCGGCCAGCGCCATCCGGGCGCGGTCGAGGGCCTTCACCGCCTGGTCGCGCTCGCCCAGCGCGCTGTAGGAGCGCACGAGCCGCATCCACTCGTCCGGCGTGCCGCCCCGCGCGGCGAGGCGGCGGTCGAGTCCCTCGACCATCCCGCGAATCGCCGCCTGCTGCTCCGCCTGCGGCATGGCGCGCACGGCCGCCATCGCGGCCTCCTTCTCGGCCTGGACGCCCGGTCCCGCCCGGCCCGATTCGGCCGGCGCGGGCGCCGCGCCCTCGGCGCCGAGACCCACGGCGCGGGCGCCCTGCTCGACCTGGGCGAGACCCTGCGGGTCGCCCGCGAGGGCCGTGCGCGCCCGGGCCAGGGCGTCGGTCGCCTGCGCGCGCTCGCCGAGGACCATCCGGGACCGGACGAGCCGCAGCCACTCGTCGGGGGTGCCGCCGCCGGTCTTGAGGCGGGTGTCGAGCCCGTCGACCATGCCGCGAATCGCTGCCTGCTGCTCGGCCGGGATCTCGGGGGCGGCCTGGGGCGTCGCGGGCGGGGGCGGCTCGCCCTTGAGGCGGGCGAGGCTCTGCTTGACGATCCCGAGCCACGGGGCGTTCGGCGGGCTGCTGGCCTCGAGCTCGGTGAGCTGGCGGATCGCCTCGCCGGTGTCGCCGGCCTGCTCGGCCGCGCGGGCGAGGTAGAAGCGCGGCTTGGGCGCGTTCGGCTCCTTGGCCTGCGCCTTCTCGAACAGCGCCTTGGCCTCGGGCGACACGGTGCCGTCGCCGGCCGCCGTGAGGGCCTCGCCCTGGTCGGCCAGGAGGTCGGCGGTCTCGCCCTTGATCCGCGCGAGGTGGCCGTAGGCGCGGGCGGCATCGTCGAATCGGCCGGTGCGCATGTAGACCGGGGCGAGCACGGCCCAGCCGCGCGCATCGTTCGGGTCCCGGGCGAGGCGCGCCTCGATCTGCCCGACGGCCTTCATCAGCTCGTCGGCGCCGCCGCGGGCGGCCTGCCGGTCGGCCTCGGTCTGCGCCGGCACCTCGGGCGAACCGTAGAGCCCGTAGGCGATCAGCGCCACGAGCGGGATGGTGGAGAGCGCGAAGGCCGAGGCGGCGCGCCGGCGGCGCAGGCGCGGCTCGGCCGGGCGCGCGGCCTCGGCGATGCCCGCATCCTCGGCCTCGCGCTGCGCCTCGCGGCTCGACCGGAGCAGGCGGCGCGCCGCCTCGGCCTTGGCGGTCTCGGCCTCGTCGGGGGCGATCAGGCCGCGCTCGAGGTCGCGGTCGATCTCGGCGATCTGATCCTCGTAGAACGCGGTCTCGGTCGCGAGCCCGCTGCCGCCGGCCTCGCCGGTCGGCACGGCGGCGCGCCGCGACATGGGCCAGAGCAGGCCGAGCACGGCCGCCGCGGTCATGGCCGCCAGGATGAACCAGATCGCCGTCATGGACCTTATCGCCAACGGGCCGCACCGGCCCGCCCCTCCCCACGCCCTGTGGAGCCGGCGGCGTGATGCCACGACGCCTCCCGGCGGCGGCTCGGTGTCACGCAACTCTGTTGCGATGACAAGGCCCCGGGCGGGAGCCATGAGGCCGCGCGCCGCCTCCCGGCCCGTACCCGGACGCGGCCGGACGCGCCCGGACGTGCCCGGGCGCGGCCGACGGCCTCAGTGGGCGGCCGTGCCGACCGGCAGGTCCCCCGGCACCTCCAGCACCGCGCGCAGGCCGCCGAGCGCCGCCTGCTCCAGGGTGAAGCGCCCCCGGTACAGGGCGGCGAGGTCGGCCACGATCGACAGGCCGAGTCCCGAGCCGGGCTTCGATTCGTCGAGGCGGCGCCCCCGGCCGAGCACGGCCTGCCGGGCCTCCGGCGGCAGGCCCGGACCGTCATCCTCGATGGCGACGACGAGGTGGGGATAATCGTCCTTGCTCACCGCCTCGGCCCGGATCGCCACCCGCCCGTGGGCCCACTTGGACGCGTTGTCGACGAGGTTGCCGACCATCTCCTCGAAATCCTGGCGCTCGCCGCGGAAGCGCAGGCCCGGCGGGACGTGGACGTCGTAGGCGATGTCCTTGTCCCGGTAGATCTTCCCGAAGGTGCGCACGAGGCCGGCGAGCGCCGGCTCGACCTCCGTGGAGGTGCCGAGCGTGCCGGCGAGCGCCGCGGCGCGGGCCCGGTCGAGGTGATAATTGACCTGATCGCGCATCACCGCGGCCTGCTCGCGGATCTTCTGCGCGAGCTCCTCGGGGGCGTCCGAGGCCCCGACCTCGTTGACGATGATCGAGAGCGGCGTCTTCAGGGCGTGGGCGAGGTTGCCGACCTGGGTCCGGGCGCGCTCCAGAATCTCGCGGTTGGTCTCGATCAGGAGGTTCACCTCGCCGGTGAGCGGCGCGATGTCGCGGGGATAGGTGCCGGTGATCCGGTCGGCCTCGCCCCGGCGGACGGCACCGAGCGCGGCGCGCATCTTCTTGAGGGGCGCGAGGCCGAAGCGGATCTGCAGCAGCGTGGTGATCGCAAGCGACAGGCCGAGCAGGCCGAAGGTGATGGTCAGCGAGTTCCGGAACCGGTCGACGTCGTTGACGATCTCGTCGGCGGGGCCCGCGACCCGGACCGTGTAGCGGCCCTCCTCGCCGAGATCGACGTCGCGCTCCATGATGCGCAGGAGGCGTCCGTCCTGCCCCTTGCCGTAGCCCTGGCGGATCTGCCCGACCCCGACTTTCCCGTCGGAATCGGTCGCGGCCGGCAGCGGCACGCCCACGAGGGAGCGCGAGGTGCGCACGTCGCGCGGCTTCGCGTCGGGCTTGCCGACCTGCCAGTACCAGCCGGACAGGGGCAGGTCGAAGCGCGGGTCGCCGAGCGAGAAGGTCCGGCTCTCGGGGTCGTTGGGCGAGACGAGGTCGGTGGCGAGATTGTTGGCGAAGACGAGGAGCCGGCTGTCGAAGGAGCGCTCGGTGTTCTCGCGGTAGAGGGTCGTGAGGATCCAGGCCGCGATCAGCAGGATCGCGGAGCTCGAGAGGAACGCCGACACGGCGAGCCGCACCGCGATGGAGCGGCGGCGCAGGGAGAAGAGGCCGATGAGGTCGATCATGGATGCGTCGGTCGCTCAGACGGGCGGCGGCGCATCGTAGAACACCGCGCCGCGCATCAGCGGGCGCGCCGTGCGGAAGAAGGCGCCGCGCTCGGCCCGCCAGCCGTCGGCCCCGCGGGTCACGGCGGCGTCAGCGGTGAGGATGCCCGACGGCATGCCGACCCGCAGGACCGCTTCGGTGGGGCGCGCGGCCTCGTGGACGAGGCTGCCTTCGAGCCGGGCGGCGACCGCGAGGCATAGGGTGGCGGTGAGCGGCAGCGCCTGGTGCGGCACGCCGTTCGAGATGACCCGGGCGGTCAGGTCGGTCTCGGCGGCGCGGATCGTGGCGCCGGAGAGGCTGCCGGAATCCTGCGGCGGCGCCACGAGGCCGACGAAGGGCACGTGGACGACGCGCGCCGCCGCCTCGAGATCGGGCGCGATGCCCATCGCCACGGAGCCGGCCCGGCGGATCCGCGCCAGCCGGTCGAGGAGGCCCGGCACGGCCTCCAGGGCGGCGGGCAGCTCGGTGCCGGCGAGGCCGAGATCGGCGGCGCGGACGAACACGCAGGCATTGGCGGCGTCGATCAGCGAGGCCTCGATCGCGCCGAGGCCCGGCACGTCGAGCCACTGACGGACGGCGCCGGTCGGGAGCAGCCGGCCGGTCGTGGCGCCGCCCGGATCCAGGAAGTCGAGCTGGATCGGCGCGCCCGTGCCGGTGACGCCGGGGATCGCGAGGTCGCCGCGGTAGACGCTGCGGCCGCCCGCGGCCGCGAAGCCCGCCACGATCAGCTTGCGCGTGTTGGTGTTGAAGATCCGCAGCCGCACCGGGCCGTCCGGGAAGTCGACGAGCCCCTCGTCGACCGCGAACGGCCCCACGGCGGCGAGCATGTTGCCGCAATTGCCCGAGAGGTCGATGCGGCCGTCCCGGACCACGACCTGCACGAAGGTGTAGTCGATGTCGGCGTCCGGCCGCGCGGAGCGCTCCACCACGCAGATCTTCGACACCGACGAGACGCCCCCGCCCATGCCGTTGAGCTGCCGCCCGAACGGGTCGGGGCTGTCCATGGCGGAGAGGAAGGCCGGCTCCCAGGCGGCGAGATCCCCCGGCACGTCCCGGCGGTGCAGCATCAGCGCCTTGCTGGTGCCGCCGCGCATGAAGACGGCCGGCAGCGTGCCGGAACGCGCGGCCGCGCTCACATCCGCGCCGGCGGCTGGTTGGGGTCCACGAGATAGCCGAGGCCGCGCACGGTCTGGATCAGGTCCACCGCGAGCTTCTTGCGCAGGCGGCCCACGAACACCTCGATCGTGTTCGAGTCGCGGTCGAAATCCTGGTCGTAGAGGTGCTCGGTCAGTTCGGCGCGGGACACCACCCGGCCGGTATGGTGCATCAGGTAGGAGAGCAGCCGGTACTCGTGGCTCGTCAGCTTCACCTGGGCGCCGTCGACGAAGACCTTGCCGGAGCGGGTGTCGAGGGTCACCGGCCCGCAGGCGATCTGGCTGGTGGCGTGGCCGGCGGCGCGGCGCAGCAGGGCGCGCACCCGGGCCATCAGCTCCTCCATGTGGAAGGGCTTGGTGACGTAGTCGTCGGCGCCGGCGTCGAAGCCGTCGACCTTGTCGGACCAGCGGTCCCGGGCCGTGAGGATGATCACCGGGGTCTTCACGCCCGCCCGGCGCCACTTCTGCAGCACCGTGACGCCGTCGGCCTTGGGCAGGCCCATGTCGAGGATGATGGCGTCGTAGGGCTCGCTCTCGCCGAGATAGCCGCCCTCCTCGCCGTCATAGGCCTTGTCGGCGACGTAGCCGGCCTCCTCCAGCGCGGCCACGACCTGCCGGTTGATGTCCTTGTCATCCTCCACGACCAGCAGACGCACGGCTCACTCCCCTCCGAAACGGTATCCGCGCCCGCTCAATACTGTCCCGCCACGGTGCCGGTGCGCGCGTCGACGATCACGTGCACGAAATGCCCGTCGCGGCGCAAGGCGGTGAGCATGTAGACGAGGCCGTCCGCGTGACGGCAGAGGCTCGCCCGCTGGATCTCGGCGCGGGGGATCACCGTCCGGGCCGCGCGGATCGCCGCGACCGGCGGGATCACCCGGCGCTCGCCGACCTCCTCGCGCAGGTCCGCGGGGGACAGGCAGCTCTCGATCCGCAGCGGCGCCTGGCTGGACACCGCGCCCGTCTGAGGGGCCGGCCCGTCGTCGGCCATGGAGCCGAGGCCGCCCGCGGCGAGGGCCGCGGCGGTCAGGCTGATGGCGACGAGGGCGATGGCGTAACGCATTGGCAGACGATGTGAGCCCAGGGCACTGAATGCGTCCTGAATACGTGGCCGTGTGTCGCCCCCGGCGGTCGTCGGCGGCGGTCCGGACAGTCCCTTCGCGGTCGATTCGGTGGCGGGCGGCATCGTGCGGACATGACGGCCGAGGCGGCGCCCGGTTCCACGCCGCGCGCCGCTTCCCACAGGCGCCGCGGCCGGTCTCACGGTAACGGCGCCGGGGCGGGACCGCAGGCCGCGGCGCGGGCTGGCGGCCCGGCCCGGCCGGCTCCCGCGGGCGCGGCCTGCGCGGCGCCGCCGGACCCCAGCGTCCAGGCAAGCCGGCCGACCGCCGCACCCTCGTGGACGGCGACCGTCACCGCCGCGGCGGCCGCCAGGCCGAGCCACGCCCGGTCGAGAACCCTGTCCCAGATCAGGCGCATCTCACCCTCCCGTCAGCAGCTTCCAGAGGGCCCGCAGGGCCGGGATATGCGTGGCGAGCCACGCGACCTGGTCGGAGAACCAGTGCGCGGCCGCCGCCGCGGCGACGAAGGCGAGCACCGTCGCGTGCTTGAGCCGGCGCAGGTAGCGGCGCAGCGCGCGGCGCTCGAGATGCGCGTCGACCAGCTCGTCGAGGGCGGCGAGGCGCGGCTCGGACTGCCGGGCGAACCACGCGTGCCAGACGGGCGGGAAGCGGATCGTCCGAGGCCGCCCGCCGAGGGCGACACCCGCGCCCTCGGCGTCCTGGGGGGGCGCGGATTGCCGTGCCTCGGTGCGGAGGGGCTTCATGGTGACGATCCCTGTTACACGGCCGCCGAGGCGGCGAGGCCCGGCCTCAGGCCGGGTGCTTGTCCGCCCCGCGCAGCTGCGCGAGCGCTGGGGCGAGGACGTTGGCGGCGCTCGCCTGCGGGTCGAGGGGCAGCGCCCGGAAGATCCGCGCGGCCACGCCCTCGGGGCCGCCCGCCTTCCGCACGACGTGCGCGGGGGCGGTGGCGAGCACGTGCCGGGCGCCGGCGGCCACCACCGCGGCGCCGAGATCGGCGCTGACGGTCCGGCCCCGGGCGGCCCCGGCCACGGCGTTCTGGCCGAACTCGGCCCCGGCGCGGATCGCGGCCTCGATCCGATCGCGGGTGAGCACCGAGGCGGCCCAGGGCGCGACCCGGGCGATGCCGGCGGTGACGGCGGCGGCGGCGAGCGGAACGAGCGCGGCCGTCACCGGCTGGAGCAGGCCGGAGAGCCAGTCGCCCCACGGCAGCAGGCCGGCGACGGGAGTAACGGCGGGCGCAGCACCGCCGGCCGGCGCGGCGAGGGCGGCGAGCGGCAGGCCGGTGACGGCCAGGGCGACGGCCGCCCGGATCGGGTGCATCATCGTGGAACTCCTTCTCAGCGCGCGGCGGACCCGGCCGGCTCGGGATCGGGTGACGACGGGTCAGGGCCGGCCCGGCGGCTGAGCCGGCATCGCGGCGGGACCGTCGCGCAGGGCGGCGAGGGCCCGGCGCGCCCAGGCGAGGCGGCGCGCGGGCGCGACGACGCCGGGCCGCTCGTAGCGGCGCCAGACCGCCTCGGTGGCTGCAGCGAGGGTGGTGGTGGCCCGCAGGGCCGCGAGGGCCGGCGCCTCGGGACCGCGCAGCTCGGCGCAGAGGTAGCCGTAGCCCGCCTCGGGGTCGGCGGGATCGCGGCCGCGCGCCCGGCACCACGCCTCCATGGCGACGCGCCGGGGCCCGGTCCACTGGGCGAGCCCCCAGCCGCCACGGGAGCCCGGCACTGCGGGGGCGACCTCCTGGAGGTGGCGGAACCCGCCGGTCTCGTGGCCGAGATTGCCGAGCAGGCCGGCGGCCTGGACGTCGCTCAGGCCGAGATCGCGCATCAGCCGCGGGCCGAGCCGGCGGCAGGCCGCGGCGAAGGGCTCCCGCGCGGCGGGGTCGGATGGCGGCATGGGCTTGCTCCGGAAACTGGCCTCCCCGGGCGCGCCGGGCTAAGGCGGCCCGCGCCGTGGGCGGCGCCGAGGGGGGATGCGTGGGACGCGGACAGGACCGGCCGCTCGTGTTCATCGGCGACTCGATCACCGCCGCCTGGGGCGCGGTGCGGGCCGAGACCTTCGCGCGCCACGGCTTCGTCGCCCGGGGCGTCCCGGGCGAGACGAGCGGGCAGATCCGCGCGCGCTTCCTGCGGGATACGGCCGGCGCCCGGGCCGTGCATCTGCTCTGCGGAATCAACGACATCGCGGAGATCGGCGGCCCGGTGCCGGACCGGGCGATCGCCGGGAACATCCTGGCCATGGGGCGGATGGCCTTCGCGGCCGGGCTGCCGCTCACGATCGGCACCGTGATGCCGAGCGACTTCTGGGGCTGGCGCCCCGAGCTGCGGCCGGTGGCGCGGATCCGCGCCCTGAACGGGTGGCTGCGCGCCTACTGCGCGGCGGGCCCGGCCCGCCTCGTCGATTACGGGCCGCCGCTCGCCACGGGGGCGGGCGCGCTCCGGCGGGACTTCACCGACGACGGCATCCACCTCAACGGCGCGGGCTACGCGGCCGTGGAGCCGGCGATGCTCCGGGCCCTCGACGCCGTTCCGGACTGAGAGCGGCCGCGAGGCGCCGCCTGCGGATCCGCGGCCGCTCACGCGCCCAGCGCCAGCCAGTAGGTCGGCGCCGACCCGACCCCCGCCACGGAGCCGGGCGTCGCGCGGCGGGTGCGGAGCGTGAACCCGGTGGCCGCCACGTCGCTGACCTGCGCGGCGTGGAGCGCGTCGCCGGCGCCGGCGACCGGCTGCGCCCAGACGCCGAGGCAGCTCCCCGGGAAGGCGATGCCGAACGCCACCGCGACATCGGCGTCGGCGGCGGTGACGAGCCCCCATTGCGCGATCAGGCCACCCGGGAGCCGCACCGACCCGTTCGCGCCGAGCACCTGCGCGCCGGTCGCCAGCGGCGTCCCGTCGGCGCGCTGGTAGTGGCGCACGCGCCAGCGGCCCGCCGCGTCCGAGGTGGCGATGCAGGTGTCGTCGGCGGCCGTCACGAGATCGGCGCGGGTGGGCAGCACCAGCGCCTCAGGATCGTGGACCAGGGTCGCGGCGCCCGAGAAGCGCACGAACCGCTCCCGGTCGGCGGCGGCGCCGAAGCTCGCGATCCGGGCCGCGCCGGTCACGAGCACCCGCCGGGTGCCGGCCGCGCCGAGGTCGGTGGTGGGGGCGGCCGCGAGGGCGGTCTCGGCCGAGGCGAAGTCGATCCCGCCGGTCCGGGCCGAGGCGGTGAGCGCCGTGGCGAAGGCGGCGCCGTCGGGCGAGACCTTCAGGGTGAAGTCGTCGCTCCCGAGGGTGCCCAGCAGCGCCCGCGCCGCGTAGCCGGTCTCGAAGACCAGGGCGGCGTCGCGGGCGGCGGATTTCCGGTTGACGAACACCCGCATGTCGCCGGTGCCCGGCGTGGCGTCGTCCCAGGTCAGGAGCGCGGAATCGGACTTCACCGCGAGGCGGTTGGTGGCGTCGGCCGCCGTGTTGATCCCAAGGCGGCCGACGCTCTGGAGCACGGTCAGCGCGCGGCGGAGGCTCGTCCAGGCCGCGCCGTCGAAGACGTAGAGGTCGGCCTCGTCGATCAGCCAGGCGAGCCAGCCGGCCCGCGGCGCGGCACCGGTCCAGACCCCGTCGGCGTAGCGCACCACCTGGCCCGCGAGCCCCGCCCAGGCGCCCCCGGGCTCGGCGGCGGCCACGAGGTAGCGGTCGCCCTCCGCGGGGCCCGGTGGCGGCGCGGCGAGGTCCTTGTCCAGGCAGGCGAGCTGGACGAGCGCGTCGAGCAGGCCGAGCGCCTCGTTGTGGGTCACGTGCTTCTGCGCCTGGCTCGCGGCAATCAGCGGCAGGCCGAGATGGGGCGTGGCATCGGACATGGGGCGGCTCCCGGGCGGTCAGGTCGAGCAGTCAGGCCGAGCGGTCAGGCCGAGCGGACGGAGACTCGGGCGCGGCAGGCGGGTCCGGGCCCGGCGACGAGACCGATCTGCGCCACCGCGACGTCGAGATGCGTCTGGGCGCCGCCGAAATCGGCCGCCTCGTCCGCGTAGAGGCAGTGCTGGGCCTCGGCCCGGACCGTGCGCAGGGCCGTGCCGGCGGCCGAGAACACCGTCACCGCGTAGACCTCCGGCTCGTCGAGCGGGATCTCGGCCGGCTCCCAGGCGTCGCCGTCGCGGCGGGCCCGCCGGATCCAGGAGAGCCGCACGCCGTCCGCCGCGCGCCGCGCCCGCAGGTGGACCGGCCGCAGCGGCGTCAGCGCCGCGAGGCCGGCCGTGGCGGTGATCTCGGCGAAGGCCGGGTCGGCCGGATCGCGATCCGCCGGCCCGATCCGGTAGCGGAACGCGCGGCCGACCTCGTCCAGCCGGTCGACCAGGGGCGTCACGGCGCCGTCGTCGAGGCGCACGATCAGGCTCCCCGCCAGGGCGACCCGCCCCGCCGCCGCCTCGCTGCCCGCGAGCCCGCGCAGGAAGCCGGACAGCCGGTAGGTGTCGGGCCCGGTCAGGACCGCGGACGCGGCGCCGAGCAGTTCCACGGTCCCGTCCGCACCGAGCAGGGCGAACAGGTTGCCCCCGGCCAGCATCGCGCCCGCCCCGATCGAGGCCAGCGTCGCGCCGCGCCGCAGGGCGACATCGAGATGCGCGCCCCGCTGGATGCGCCAGAGCGGGCCGGCCGGCAGCGCCGACAGGGTGCGCCCGAGGCAGGCCGGGTAGTCGACGAGGCGGTGCAGGGCGAGCGGCCCGTCGCCCGCGGCGCGCCAGATCGCGACCGCGCCGGGCCAGGGCTCGGCCGCCACCGCGCAGGACTGAAGGATCGTGGGGTCGCCGCGGTCGACCGGCAGGTCGAGGGCCAGGGCGAGCGGCGGGCCGGGAAAGGCGGGCGGCGCCACCTCGGCCCGGGCCATCGTGCGGGGCAGCCCGCGCCCGGGCCCCGCCCGGGGCGGCACCCCGCTCGCCTCGATCCGGCGGCCCATGGGCGCGTCGTCGATCCGGTCGATCCGGCGCAGGACCGCGCCGCCGGGCACGTCGGCCGGCACCGCCAGGAGGTCGCCGGGCTCCAGCTCGACCCGGCGCGGGCTCAGCGTGAACACCGCGGTGTCGCGGGCCGCGATCAGCCGGTCGAGCAGCGCCTCGGCCAGGCCGTCGGCGGTCTCCCGGCGGGTGACGATCGCCGCCTCGATCCGGGTCTCGCGCCGCCGCAGGCCGGCGGGCCGCACGGCCGAGGCCGCGGCGCGGCGGTAATCCGGGCTCTCGGAATCGGTGATCCCGAGCTCCACGGAGCGCGGCAGGGCGCTCTCCTCGGCCCGGACCTGGTGCAGGACCGGCCGCTCCTCCGACAGCCGGACGAGGTCGGTCTCGGCCAGGATCACGGGCCGGTCGCGCCGGGGACCGCGCAGCCGCAGGGTCCCGGCCACCGCCGAGACGTCGAGGCCGTAGACCTCCGCCAGGGTCTCCAGGGCGCCGCGCGCCGTGAGCGGCCGGTCGATCACGTAGCCGTCGAGATAGGCGGCGGCCTCCACGGAGACCGGCGCGTCGAACCCGAAATCCGCGAGGATCCGCTGGACCAGCAGGTCGAGGTCGCAGCCCTCGATCCGGCCGGTGATCCAGTGGCCGACCCGCCAGTTGGCGGCGTCGGCCCAGACGCCCCGCACCGTCGGGAAGGCCGGGAAGGGCCGCGCGTCCCAGGCCCAGACGAAGATCCCGTCGGGATCGACCATGCGGCCGCCGTAGACCGGCGAGACCGGGTTGTCGGCCTGCCGGAAGCCCGGCACGGCCGGGTCGAACCGCGCGATCACGGCCTCCAGCCCGCGGAGCTGGATCAGCTCGTCGCGCAGGGCGCGGGATTCCGGCGGGAAGGCGCTCTCGGACGATTTCGGGTCCGGGAAGACGTTGGGTCCGTTGGTGCCCTTGTCCACCGCCGGAACGCCGATCTCGGTGAGCCAGATCGGCTTGCCGGCCGGCACCCAGGCGGTGGTGCGGGTCTCGACGCCGCCGTCGCGCTCCACGTGCGGGCTCGACCACCACGCGACGAGGTCCTTGGCCCGGTAGATCCAGGGCTTGCCGGCGGCGCCGTCGGTGATCGGCCGGCGGGCCTGGGCGGCGCGGTCGGCCGCGTCGGCGTAGTACCAGTCGAAGGCCTCGCCGGACGCGCCCCGGGCCTTCAGATAGGCCCGGTCGGCGATGTTGCCCGTCACCGCGAGGTCGGCGTGGTCCGGGTCGTCGCGCCAGTCGGAGACGGGCGGGTACCAGTCGATCCCGACGGCGCCGATATGCGGGTCGGCGAACAGGTCGTCGAGGGGGAAGCGGACGGTGGCGCCGCCGTCGCCCACATGGGCGCCGTACTCGGTCCAGTCCGCCGCGTAGACCAGGGTGACGGCCGGGCCGAGGCGGTCGCGGAGCGCGGCGGCGAGGTCGCGCAGGGCCCGCACCGCCGGGTAGCCGGCCGCGCCGCGCACCCGGGTCAGGCCGACGAGCTCGCTGCCGATCACGAAGGCCGCGAGGGGCGTGCCCGAGGCCGCCCAGCCGGCCGCGAGGTCTGCGTAGTGCAGGACCGCGTCGCGGTAGCCACCCGCGAAGAAGGCCGCGACCTGCGCGTCGGCCGCGGCGGTCCCGTCCGGGCTCCCCGGACGGCCCGGGGCCGGATCGCAGGTGATGCGGCCGCGCCAGGGATAGGCGGGCTGCGCGGCGCCGGGGGCGTGCGGATCGGGGAGCGCGTTGCCGGCCGGCACGTCCATCATGACGAACGGGTAGAGCGACACCGCCAGCCCCCGGCGCGCCAGCTCGGCGATCAGCCGGGTCAGGCCCGCATCCGCCGGCGTGCCGCCGTAGGCCGGGCTGCCGTCCGGCAGGGTCGAGACCGTCTCGGCCCGGTCGCGGGCGATCCCGGCGACGCGCCAATCCTCCGGCCGGGCGCGCTTGTCGGCGGCCTCGACCTTGGGCACGACCCGGCAGGATCCCGCCCGCAGGTCGGTGCCGAACCACGTCGCCACCACGGCGACCCGGCGCAGGTTCGGGCACAGCGCCTGGAGCGCGTCGAGGGAGGCGATCACGTCGGTGCCGCGCTGGAGCTGGTGCCGGTTGGCGGCCTCGGTGCGGCCGAGCCCGAGATCGACCGTGACGCGGTCCGGATCGAGGCCGAACTCGCTGGCGCCGGGGATCAGGTCGACGGCGCGCACGCGGTCGAACAGGCCGTTGACCGGGCGGATCACCTCGAAGGCGAATTGCGGGACGCGGTTGCCGAAGGCCGCGAGGGCGAGGTTCTCGAACACCACGTAGGCGAGGCCGCGATAGGCGGGCGCGTTCTCGGCGCCCTCCTTGGCGACGATCAGCGGGTCCGGCTCCTGGCCGGGGTCGCCGGTATGGACCCGCAGGGTCAGGCCGGCTTGGTCGATCTCCCGTCCGTCCGCCCAGATCCGGCGGACGCAGGCGATCTCTCCCTCGCACAGGCCGACCGCGAGGTTGGCGAAGTAGCTGTAGCGGGTGGTGACAGTCCTCGGGCCGCCCGCGAGCCCGCCCAAGCCCTTGGCGGGCGCGGACGCGCGGGCGACGGTGGTGTTGGCGACCTCCAGCGGACGGGTCGCCCAGATCAGGGTGCCGCCGATCCGCGCCCGCCCGTAGACCCGCGGGATCGGATCGCCCTCGGTGGAGGTGAGCCCGGCGACGTCGGCGAGCCGCGGCCCCTCGACGAAGCGCGCGTGCCGCCCGGACCCCGACAGGGCGCCGCCGAGGGCCGCGCCCGCGACGGAGCCGAGCGCGCGCCCGACCAGGCCGCCGATCGGGCCTCCGAGGGCGGTGCCGACCGCCGCGCCGGCCGAAGACAGGATCAGCGTCGCCATGGCGGGGCTCCGGATCTGATGGCGGTATCGCGTGGACGGGTTGCCGGTCCGTATCCGATCGGATACGTTCGACCGGTGACGACGATCCTGCTGTCCGACACCGTCCGGACTTGGCTCACGGGCCTGAAGGATCACCGCGCCAGGGCGCGCATCGCGGCACGTATCCGCAGCGCGGGCTCGGCAATTTCGGGGATGCCAAACCGGTCGGGGCAGGTGTGTTCGAGATGCGGATCCCGTATGGCCCGGGCTTTCGCGTAAACTATGTCCGACGCGGCGAGGTAACGTACCTGCTCCTGTGCGGCGGCGATAAGTCCAGCCAGACCCGGGACATTCAGAGGGCCAAATCCATGGCCGCCTCTCTCGACGGAATCACCTGATGCGTTTCACACCGTTCGACGCCTCGGAATTCCTCGACAGTGAGGAGGCGATTGCCGAATACCTGGCGGCGGCGCTCGACGACCCCGACCCCGAGCTGTTCATCGCGGCCCTGGGCGATGTCGCGAAGGCACGCGGCATGGCGCAGATCGCCCGGGAAGCGGGTGTCGGTCGGGAGAGCCTCTACAAGGCGCTGACGCCGGGCTCGAAGCTCCGCTACGAGACGGTCCGCAAGATCATGGACGTGCTCGGCGTCAAGCTCACCGTATCGACGCGTTCCTCGTAGGCGCCGCAGCGCGCCGGAAACCGGAACACCCCCGTCGCGTGCCGCCGCCACCATCCGGTGAGCGCGACCTCGGTGACGGCGGCCCCGTCGTGGGCGTGGATCATCGCGCCGGCGCCGGTGGCGATGGCGCAGTGGCGGGCCGGCAGGTGGCGGCGGAAGGCGAAGAGCAGGACGTCGCCCGGCCGCGGCGCCAGGTCCGCCAGGGGTCCGGGCACCGGCACGAGGTGGCGGGCGGCCGCCTCGGTGAGCGGGTCGGTCCCGGGCGCGGCCGATTCCGCCCAGGTGCCGGAATAGGGCGGCGGCACCTCCGGCTCGGCGCCGTAGAGCCCGCGCCAGACCCCGCGCAGCAGGCCGAGGCAGTCGCAGCCCACGCCGCGCAGCGACGCCTGGTGGCGGTAGGGCGTGCCCAGCCAGAGCAGCGCCTCGCCGAGCGCCGCAACACCGATCTCTCGGCCGATCTCGCGCCGCATCGCGCTCATCGGAAGAGGCTCCCGCCGTCGAGGATGGGGTCCGAACCGGGGACCGCCCGCATGACCGCGTCGTTGCCGGGCATGTGCGGGAAGCCCTGGAAATTGACCGCGTTGGCGAAGCGGTCGCGGCAGGTGGCGAGGCGCTTGTCGCACCCGGCCGTCAGGCTGAACCCGTCGCCGGCGGCGACCGGTCGGGGCGGCACCGTCCAGAGCTCGATCAGCGGCCCGAGCTGGAGGCGCACGTCGGCCGCGAGCCCGGCATTGGCGCCCGTCGTCCAGGTCAGGCGCCCGCCGGTGAACAGGCCGTCCGCGAAGGACCCGGCGAGCGCCGCCGCGAGCGTGGCCGGCTCCGGGACGCCGCTCACCCGGCCGGCCGTCGTCCACGCGGCGCGGTCCACCCGGCATCGGGCATCGCCGAGATCGGCGCCGCAGGTCGCCCGGTAGGTGCGGCCCCGCTCGGCGCCGAGCCGGTGCGCGAGGCCGCGCAGCTCCGCCACGAAGGCGTCGCCGTCCCGGCGCACCTCGCCGATCGTGGCGACGTCGAGGAGGAGCCGGGTCTCGGGGCTGCTCCAGTCGACCAGCCAGGTCTCCACGGCGGCGCCGTCGTAGAGGCCGCCGGCGATGTCCGCCTCGGTGAGCCCGAGGCCGCTGAGCGCTCCCGCCACGTCGCCGCCCGAGACCGCGAAGCCGAGCTCGGCGCTGGCCTCGGCCGCCTCCAGCCCGGTGCGGGCGGCGTGGACGAGGCCCGCGACGGTGAGGTCGCGGTCATGGTCGGTGAAGCCGAGGGCGAGCCCGTCCCGCCGCCGCAGGGACCAGCAGCGGCACAGGGTGGTCACCCCGCCGGCGAGATGGGCCGCGAAGGCCTCCGGGATGTCGCGCATGGTGCTCCCCTCACGGCACGATCTCGACGAGCGGCACCTTCGGGATCTCGTCCGCCGCGAAGGCGGCGAGGTCGATGGTCAGGTCGTCGGTGTCGAAGCGGACCGGCACGTCGAAGGCGAAGCCCGCCGTCACGGCGGCGCCGGGCGGCGGGACGCGGCCCGCCGCGAAGGTGACGAGGCCGGTCGTCGGGTCGCACGCGAAGGCGCCGGGCTCGACCTCCCGGCCCGCCACCGCCACACGGACGCTGCCCGCCACCGGCTTGGCGATCCGACGGCGATAGGGCGCGAAGCCGGACCCGTAGGTTTTGACCAGCGGGAAGGACGCGGTGGCGCCGTCGCCGGTGCCCAGCGGTTGGTCGAGGGGACCCGTCGGCCGGCCGGGCGGCCCGGAGCGGTCGTCGACCCGGTCGCGGAACCGGAATCCGTAGAGCCGCCCGCGCCGCTCCTCGAAGAAGGCCAGCACGGCGTGCAGCGCGTCGAGGCCGCGCATCCCGAAGCCGGCCTCGTAGCGGCGGCGGGAATCGGCCCAGCGGCCGTTCCGGTGCTCCCGGCCCGAGGCCAGGGTCACGATCTCGGTCAGCCGCTGCGGGCCGCCGCCGGCGCGCAGCGAGACGTCGAGTGGGAACAGCACCTCGTGGAAGTCGTCGGCCATGACGGGCCTCTCCGGTTCGGGTGGCGACTGGGCCGCGCCGGTCTTCCGGGGCGTCACCGCCATCGCGAGCGCAGCGACGCGACCCAGGGCAGCGCGACATCCGTGACCGTGGCGCTCTGGGATCGCTTCGCTCCGCCCGCGAGGACGGAGGCCGGGCCGCAGATCCCGCGCGGCGCCCGGGGAACGGTATCGCTGCCGGATCGGAGCAGCTGAAAAAAGTCTTCCGGGAGGGTCTGGAAAATCAAAAGCGCCGTTCATCGACACGGGACGGCAGTTGATCGAAGATCTCCGCACCGAAGCGGATGTTCTCCGAAGTCCTCTCGGTCCGCACATCTCGGTTCACCGCGCGATCCGCACGACGCGGCGCCGTTCTGCCAGGGAAACCTTCCGATGAGCGCCATCCCCCAGCCCCTGCACGCATCCGCCCCCGCCCTCGACATCCGCCGCGTCGCCGGCCGCATCGGCGCGGAGATCCGCGGCGTCACCCTCTCGGGTGACTTGGACGACGGGACGGTCGCGGCGATCCGGCAGGCGCTGAACACCCACAAGGTGGTGTTCTTCCGCGACCAGGACCTCGACGAGGCCGGGCAGGAGGCCTTCGGCCGGCGCCTCGGCGACCTCGTCCCGCATCCGACCGTGCCCTCCCTCGCCGGCACGGCGGGAATCCTCGACATCGACGGCAGCCGGGGCGAGCGGGCGAGTTCCTGGCACACCGACGTGACCTTCGTGCCGGCCTACCCGGCGCTCTCGATCCTGCGGGCCGTGACGCTGCCGCCCTACGGCGGCGACACGCTCTGGGCCAACACGGCGGCGGCCTACGCGGACCTGCCCGAGCCCCTGCGCGACCTCGCCGACAAGCTCTGGGCGCTGCACTCGAACGTCTACGACTATGTCGGCGGCCGGGTGAACGTGTCGGAGGCCGGGCGGCGGCGCTACGACGAGGTGTTCACCAGGACCGTGTTCGAGACCGAGCACCCGCTGGTCCACGTCCACCCGGAGACCGGGGAGCGCTCGCTGATCGTCGGCCACTTCATCCAGCGGATCCTGGGCCTGACCACCGCGGATTCGCAGCACCTGCTGGCGATCTTCCACGACCACGCGACCCGGCCCGAGAACACCGTGCGCTGGTCGTGGCGGACGGGCGACGTGGCGATCTGGGACAACCGCGCCACGGTCCACCGGGCGGTGGACGATTACGGCGAGGCGCCCCGCGTGGTCCGCCGCGTGACGATCCAGGGCGTCGCGCCGGTGAGCGTCGACGGCCGCACCAGCCGGGCGCGGGAGACGGAGGCGCGCAGGGCGGCGTGACCCTCGACGGGCCGCGCGGCGGCCGTGCCGGCCGCCGTCACGTCGCCCGCTGGCCGCGCGCCACCGCTCGGGCGAGGCTGGCGGTCACCTGCGCCTCGGAGCGGCGGAAGGCGCCCGGATCGGGGGTCGCGATGTTGACCGTCACGGAGACCGGCCGCGCCGCGGCGCCGCCCGCGGCCACGCCGAGGCGACCGTCCGGCCCGCGGCCGAGGGGGAGGATCGCCTCCGGGCCGGCCTCGCCCATCAGGCCGGCGCCGCCCGCCATGGGGAAGTAGGTCGGCGCGGCCACGACGCCGCCGGCGGCGAAGGGCTGGACGCGGCCGCCCCGGAACACGCCCCCGCGGGCGAAGCCCGTCTCCGCGCCGGAGCCCAGCATCGCGCCGATCAGGCCCGTGAGGCCCGCCTGGATCGGCCCGGCCGCCGCCCGCGCCGCCACGCCGGCGAGGCGCGCCCCGATGGTGCCGAGCACGCCGTCGAGGCTGCGGCCGGACGCGGCCCCGCGGGTCAGGGCAGTGTCGAGGCTGCGGCCGAAGCTCTGCGCCAGCCGGTCCAGGGTCTCGAGCTGCCGGATCCGGTCGTCGGACAGCGGGGCCTCCTGCGGGTCGGTCTCGGCCATGGCGGTGCCTCAGGGTGGGTCGGGATGGGCGGCGAGGAGCCGCGCGAAGGCGGCGCGGGACAGCGGCTCCGGGCCGGCGCGCCGGCCGAGCGCCGCGGCGAACTCCCGCGGCGTCGCCGACCAGAAGTCGCGCGGCCGCCAGCCCAGCGCGCCGAGGCCGAGGGAGAGGGCCTCGTCCCAGGGAAAGCGGCCCGGGGCCGGACGCGGCGGCTTGTCCGCGTCCGGCCCTAGGGAGGGTTTGCCGGGCCCGGTGCCTCCCCGCCCGCCGCCTCCCCGCCCGGCGCTTCCCCGAAGGCCGCCGCCAGGACGTCGCCCAGGGCGGCCGAGACGGCGTCGAGCCCGCCCGCCAGCGGCAGCCGCGCCACCGCCGCGTCGTCGAGGTCGTGGCCGCCGCCCCGCAGGGCGACGCCCAGGAGGGCGATCAGGTCGCGGGCCGAGACGCGCCCGCCGGCGAAGCGCGCGGCGAGACCCGCGAGGTCGCCGGCCTGGAGCGCGGTCTCCAGCTCGGCGAGCGCGCCGAGGGTGAGGCAGAGCGTGTAGCGCCGCCCGCCGAGGGTGAGCGGCACCTCGCCGCGGATCCGGTTGGCCACGGCGCTCAGACCGCCGCGAAGGCGAGCGCGCCGCCGGATTCGAGGCTCATGTCGAAGGTGACCTCACCGGCATGGTCGCCCCGGTACTCCAGGCTCGCGATCTGGAACGGCCCCTCCAGGATCCCGAAGGCCGGGATCACGATCTGGAACACCTCGACCGCGCCCTCGAAGAACAGCAGGCGCAGGCGCGCGTCCGAGGCCTGGTCGCGGAACACGCCCGAGCCGGCGATCGCGGCCCGCCGCACCCCGGCCCCGGCGAGCAGCTCGCGCCAGCGCCCGGCGGAATCGGCGTTGGTGACGTCGACGGTCTCGGCGTTGAGGGTGATCTGGCGGCTGCGCAGGCCCGCCACCGCCGCGAAGCCGCCCGCACCGTCGCCGGCCCGGATCAGCAGGTCCTTGCCCCTCTGCGCGCCCATCGGCACCCTCCTCACAGGTTCTCGGTGACGGCCTCGACCGTCAGGGTCGCCCTGGCCTCGCCGGTCCGGGCGTCGCGCCGGGCGCGGACGGCCCGCACCCGGAGGGTCACGAGCCGGCAGCCGGCCAGCGGCAGGACGAGGGGCGTCGGGGCGTCCCGGAGGAGCGCCGCCATGCGCGAAGCGGCGTCGAGGGCGGTGCGCACCGAGCCCGCCTGGGCGATCACCGCGATCGCGTGGCTGTGCCGGTGGCGCTCGGCGCCGTCGACAGACTCGTCCGCGATCTCGGCGTCGCCGAACAGCGCGTAGACCGGGAGCGTGCCCCGCGGCGGCTCGTCGTAGAGCCGGACGCGGCCGCCCAGCAGCGCGGCCAGGGGGGCGTCGGCGGCGAAGCGGGCGATCAGGCCGGCGCGGAGTGCCAGGAGCGGGCCCGGATCGCTCACGACCGGCCCTCCCCGGGCAGCTCCTCGACGTGGCAGATCAGGTCGCGGCCCCGCGCGTCGGGCTCGGCGACGGCGCGGATCGCGAAGCGGCGCGGCCCGGCGGCGAGCCGCATGGTCGGGTCGAGCGCGGCTCGGCCCCGCAGGGTGACGCGGTAGGCGGGCCGCGTGTCGGTGCGGCCGCCGGCCGTTCGGTCGGCGAGTCCCGCCGGGGCGATCGCGCCCCACAGGACCGGGCCGGCCACGTAACGGCGCAGCACGCCCCCGAACCCGTCCGGCTCCTCCAGGGGCCGCTCGAGCACGAAGCGGCGGCGCCGCGCACCGAGGGGCGGGCGTTGGAACGAGGTCGCCATCGGGGAAGCTCCGGGTGCGAGGATCACAGCCGCAGGCGCCGGAACGGCGCGCCGAGCGCGGCGGCGTCGGTGCGGGCGGCGTCGGGCTCGTCGCCGCGACGCTCGTAGCGGGCGGCGGCGAGGCGCAGGATCGCGAGGCGCAGGGGCTCGGGGAGCGGCGGCCCGTCGCCGCCGTACCCGGCCGCGACCTCGATCAGGATCGTGCGGCCGGCGGGATCCGGCGCGGCCGGATCCACCTGCAGCGACGGCGCCCCGTCCGGGTCGGGACCGAGGCGCACCAGCCCGGCGTCGAGGTCGGTGACGCCTCCGGACGGGTCCGCGAGGCCGGCGCGGAGGATCGCGACCAGCGGGCTCAGGGGCAGCGGCACCTGCCCGTCCGGCGGCCAGGCCGTCAGGGCGATCCGGTACCGGCCCGGGACCAGGATCCGCCGGGTCTCGATCTCCAGGCTCGCGCGGGCCACCGCGATCAGGGCCTGGAGCAGGCCGTCCTCGTCGGCGCCCGCGTCGGAGTCGACGCGCAGGTAGGCGCGCAGGTCGGGCACGCCCACCGGCTCGACGGCGGCGGCGGCGATGCGTAACGGGATCATCGCGCGTCTCTCTGCAGGTGGTCCGATGCCGATCTCGAAGCGCCGCCCGGTCGCCCGCGCCGCGCGGGTAGCGACCGTCACGGCGATCCTGGCGCTCGCGGCCGTCCCGGCGCGGGCGATCGTCGGCGGCACCGAGGCGCCGGCCGGCGGGGCCGTGATGGTCCTGTCGTCGAAGGGCGGTGTCTGCACCGGCGTGGTGCTCGCCCCCGACACGGTGCTGACTGCCGGCCACTGCCTCGCCGACGCCAAGGAGCACCGCGTCCATTTCCGCGACGCCGCCGGGGCGCCGGTGCTCGTCGACGTCACCGCCCAGGCGGTCCATCCGGGCTACGACGCCGGCGCGGCCGCTTCCCGGCGGCGCTCCGTCGATCTCGCGCTGCTGCGCACCGAGACGCCGCTGCCGCCGCGCTTCGCGCCCGTGACCCTGAGCGCCGCCCCGGCGCGGGCGGGCGAGACCCTGACCCTGTCGGGCTACGGCGCGGCCAAGCCCGGCGACCCGCGCTCCACCGGCACCTACCGCAGCCTCGGCCTGCCGGTGATCGAGCCCTACGGGCCGAGTCGCATCCTGGTCTGGCTGAAGGGCGCGGGCGGCGGCGCCTGCCAGGGCGATTCCGGCGGCCCGATCGCGGGACCGGACGGGGCGGTGCTGGCCCTGTCGGCCTGGATCGGGGGCGCCTGCGGCGGCCTCACCCAGGGCGTCCTGGTGGGGCCGCAGCGGGGCTGGATCGACCGCGTGCTCGACGGCTGGGACCGGACGGCGCGCTGGGCGCAGTAGCGGCGCGGCACCGCGTACGCAGGGAACCTCAGCTTGGCCGGGCTATTGCCTTGCTCTAGGCTCACTCGATCTGGGGCCCCTCGCCCCAGGCTCCCTCGGCGCCGCCTCCGGCGTCCCCCACCCGCGCCCGCGCGCGCCCGGAGTTCCCGATGTCCCCTCGCCCGATCCGGAAGGCCGGCCCCCGCGAGCGCAGCCTGCGCGGCGGCCTGTGGGGCGGGTTCCTGGGCCTGTCGCTGCTCGGCGCCCTCGGCGGCCTGCTGCCCACGCCCGCCGCCGCGGTGATCAACGGCACGACGACGCGGGACCCGAACGGGGCGCGCAGCTTCGTGGTGCGGATCGAGAGCACCGAGGGCGAGATCTGCTCGGGGACCCTGATCGCCCCGGACCTCGTGCTGAGCGCGGCCCACTGCGTGATGCGGCCGGCCGGCTACACGGTGATCAGCGTCGACCGGAACTTCCGCCAGCACCGGACCGCGGTGATCACCGCCTCCATGCACCCGGACTTCGTGCCCGGGACGACCCCCGAGGACCAGCCCGGCGTCGACCTGGCGCTGCTCAAGCTCGAGCGCCCGCTCGGCAACGACTACGTGCCCCTCGATCCCCGGGGCGCGGGCTCGATCACCGACGGGCAGCCCGTGGACATCGCGGGCTTCGGCGTGGTGGCCGAGAACCGGCGGAATTCGGCGCGCATCCTGCGGCTCGCCCACCTCGTGTCGATCGGCTCGCTCCAGGTCGCCAACCGGGTGACCGTCGTCACCGACCGGCGGCGCATGGCCGAGACCTCGGGCGCCGGCGCCTGCCTCGGCGATTCGGGCGGCCCGATCCTGACCGGCGGCCCCGGCGGCTACCGGATCGTCGGCGTGGTGAGCTGGTCGAGCGGCGCCCTGCAGCAGGGCGCGCGCCGGACCGCCTGCGGCGGCTTCACCGCCGTGACCCCGGTGGCCGAGCATGCCGGCTGGATCGCCGCGCGCACGGCGGAGCTGTCGCGCATCCAGGTCGGCGACGCCCTGCCCCGCGGCAACCGGTCCGACTGGATGGCCCGCCCAGGCCGCCGCCGCTGAGGGGCCTGACCGCGGCCCGACCGCGGCAAAGCCGCTGCCCGCTCCCGGATCCTTCGCGCCTGCGGGAACCCGGGGGCCGATCGGCACTTTTCGCATCCGAACCTTCCCGGCTCACGGAGCGAGAGCATGGCCGACACCGGCACCAGCAACACCCCGCGGACGCACAAGACCCGCAACAACACCGACTCGAACGCCAAGAAGGTCTCGATCGAGGCGCTCAACGCCCGGCTCGCG
Organism: Methylobacterium sp. D53M; assembly: GCF_053345625.1. Classification (NCBI taxonomy): domain Bacteria; kingdom Pseudomonadati; phylum Pseudomonadota; class Alphaproteobacteria; order Hyphomicrobiales; family Methylobacteriaceae; genus Methylobacterium; species Methylobacterium sp. D53M. The sequence goes on along the minus strand of NZ_JBKFAL010000002.1, from coordinate 179,554 downwards.
GACGGCATCGACCTCGCCCTGGCGATCAAGCAGGCCCACTGGAACCTCAAGGGCCCGCAGTTCATCGGCGTCCACGAGATGCTCGACGGGTTCCGCACCCAGCTCGACGAGCTGAACGACAGCGTCGCCGAGCGCGCGGTCCAGCTCGGCGCCACGGCCTTCGGCTCGACCCAGGCGGTCGCCGAGCGCACCAAGCTGCCGGCCTACCCGACCGGCATCTACGCCATCGCCGACCACATCGCCGCGCTGATCGACAGCTACGCCGCCTACGCCAACGCGGTCCGGCAGAACATCGACGAGACCGACGAGGCGGGCGACCCCGACACGGCCGACCTGTTCACCGAGATCTCGCGGGCGGTCGACAAGCACCTGTGGTTCCTCGAGGCGCACGTGCAGGAGCCGACCGGCACCCTGCGCGACGGCAACGCGGGCCGCTGAGCGCGGCGCCCCGCCTTCGGGCGGGGCGCGACCCGACGCGATCGGGGAAACGAAAATGCCCGGCCGCGAGGCCGGGCTCAGTGGGGTCCCTTTGCACGGGGACATCAGGACCGGGAAGCTTTGGAGAGCGAACCGGTCCCGATCGGAGATCAGAAGTCGCGCTGGACGCGGAAGCGGAAGGTGGACACGCTGTCCGCCGTCGTGGTCCGCGGCACGAAGGTGCCGTTGTTGATGCCGGCGACGTTCGCGTAGGCCGTCGGGCTCTTGTCGCGGTCGATCACGCGGCCGTTCTTGACGCCGATCTGGGTGTAGAAGCCCTCGACACCGATATCGAGATCCTTGACCGGCGACCAGATGATGCTGCCGCCCGCCACGAACTGGTAGGTGTCGCGCAGCGCCTCGCTGAGCTGGTAGAACCGGCTGCCCGGCACGCCGACGCCGTTCACGCCGAAGGAGTTGGCACCGGCCGGGTTGGACAGCGCGAAGGCCGCGCCCTGGGCCAGACGGGCGCCGCTGCTGTAGTTCATCTCACCGTACGACCCGAAGAAGGCCGAGCGCCACTCCGGCGTCCAGTAGTGGAGGTACGAGGCCGTCGCGGTGAAGCTCGTCGACTGCTCCATCTGGCCCGTGAAAGGGTTCACCGTGGCGTCGTTGAAGTACTGCGCGAACTTCTGGCCCTGGATGGTGGCCGGGTTCTGCGAGTAGCAGCCGCTGAAGGCGCAGTAGCCGGTGTACATCTGGGCGCCGGAGCCGTAGGCGCCCTGCAGGTAGAGGGCGTCGCCCGGCGCGATGAACGGCGTGTTGATCTTCAGGCCGCCCTGGACCGCCCAGCCGTACGAGTTGCTGGTGTGGGGGATGCTGATGTTCGAGCCGGTGCCGGTGCCGGTGCCGTTCGCGACGTTGCCGACGTTCAGCTCGTGGACGGCGGCCGAGACCTGCGCCGAACCCCAGGCCTGGTCGAGGCGCAGGGCGCCGACGACGTCGGGCATGCGCGAGCGCTGGATCACGTCGACGAAGCTGTACCGGGTCGGCACGCCGCCGGTGTAGCCGATGAACACCTCGGCCGGAGCGTTCGTCTGAGCGAAATTGACGATGTTGGAGTTGTTCGTCACGCCGCCCGGGTTGTTGGTCTGCGAGAAGATCGGGCTGCGGCGGAAGACCGGGTCTTCGGCCGAGATCGTGGCGGACAGGCCGTTGCCGAGCGTGGCCGTGTAGGCGAGCAGGTTGGTCGAGGCGATGTCGGAGCCGAGCGTGGCGCCGGCGAACTCGAAGTCGTGGGCGTAGAAGTCGAAGAACGACGAGGCGCGACCGGCGGTCATGCCGGCGAACTGGATGAAGGCCTTGTCGACGTTCACGAACTGCGAGGCGCGACCGAACTGGTCGATGCCGAGAGCCGGGAAGGCCTGGCCGATGCGCTGCTGGGTGCCCGACTGGCCGACGCCGGAATAGCCGGTGCGGGATCCGGCATCGAGGCGCACGAAGGCGCGCAGGGTGCCGTAGGCGGTCTGGGTGCGGGCATCGAGGTTGATGCGCATCCGGCCCTGGTAGCCCGACGTATCACCGACGTTCGAGCCGTTCTGCCGCGAGTAGCTGGTCATGTAGCCGCCCTCGAACCGGGCGCGGCCGGAGAGACGCAGGCAGGTGTCGGTGCCGGGGATGTAGAAGAAGCCGGCGCCGTACGCGCCGCAGACGCGGACGTACTCGATCGGGACAGCCTTCTTGACCGGCAGATCAGCCGCCTGCGCTGCGCTCGCCGCGGACAGAGCCGCGGCGGAACAGAGGAGCGTGTGCTTCAAGATCCTCATCGATTTCCCCAAAACGTCGAGACCCATATTGGAGACAGCATTCAGCCACGCAGGCCGCGCTGCTATTATTTGTTTCGGCCGAATTGATTCGTCTTGCCGATGAGCTCTGGTTCTTTCGAGCTCTTGTTCGAATAAGTTCCCGCAAATGGCCGCAGCCATCAATCCCAAATCGGAACGGCCACCCGTGCCGATGTATTCGGTGGCCACGCGGCCACATAAAAATGATCTTGTTTGTCTGACGGAAACAGACACAGCACGAGCGTTTCGGCTGGAAAGCGTACTAACAGACCATGTTTCTATCAGAAACACTGTACTTCCCTGACAGATCGTATTGATCTACCGGAAACGAAGGGGTATTCGGCCGTCGAGCCCTCACGGGCCGGCTCGGACGCGGATCCGATCGCCCTGCAGGATGGCGCCGCGCCGGGCGGTGCGCGGGCCCCGCAGCGACGGACGTCTGCCGACGGGACCGGACCCGGACTGCTCGGTATCGAGAGGCGGCGCCGGGGTCCCGGTCCCCTCTCACCCCATCGGGTCGACCGGCACGGCCGATCGGCCCTAGGCGAGCCGCCCATGCGCAGCGCTTCGTTTCATCCCGTCCCACGCCCGAGTCGTCCGCGTACCGTTTCAGCGTTTCCATGATTTCCGCGCGTCCGCCCGAGCGGATCCGCGTCATGCAGCCCTTGAAATTGTGAGACGTCAGTGGAAATCGATCTTGAGACATATTATCAGGCGGCCAGAACCGGCAGTCTGGCCTGTATTCGCTCGCTCGACCCGATCTACGGCGAGCGCTTCTTCTTCCTGCGCGTCCGCGAGGTGCGGAACGGCCGCATCGCCACCGCGCGCGGGATCTTCTGGGCGGTCAACGGCGAGAAATGCGATCCGGGCTGGGGCGGGGACGCGCACGCGCTGGTCGTCCCGACCCTGGCGCTCCTCGAGATGATCGAGCCGAACCTGGAGCGGATGGCGCAGTTCGGCGTCGACCGGCGGTTCGAGATCGCCGTGGCGCGGGCCGTGCTGGAGGGCCGCCTCACCGAGATGCCGGAGATGCCGCAGCCGCCGGTTCCGACTCTTAAGGAGGCGCAGGCCGAGCTGCAGGCCGCGATGGCCTACTGGGAGGCCGTGGACGTCCGCGAGGCGAAGCCCGGCACCTCGGTGCGGATCCGCCGGGAGGCCAGCGAGCGGCTGGTCACCGCCCGCACCAATCTCGAGCGGGCCAAGCAGCAGGCCGGGCGGCTCGCGGGCTGCGGCGACCGCGCGGGCTGCCCCGGCTAGGGTCGCCGCCGCGCGTCAGGAGAACTTCAGGAGCTTGAGCGCGTCGAAATCCTGTACCCCGCCGCCGACGCGCTTGGTGGTGTAGAACAGCACATAGGGCTTGGCCGAGTACGGGTCGCGCAGCACCCGCATCCCGGTCCGGTCGACCACGAGGTAGCCCCGGCGGAAATCGCCGAACGCCACCGACAGGCTGTCCTTGGCGAGGTCCGGCATCGCCTCGGCCTCGGTGACCGGGAAGCCGACCAGCGTCGCGGACCGGCCGGCGGCGAGGGGCGGCTGCCAGAGATAGTTGCCCTCCGAATCCTTGAACTTGCGGATCGTGCTCTGGGTGCGCCGGTTCATGACGAAGCCGGCATTCTGCCGGTAGGCCGCCCGCAGCCCGTAGATCAGGTCGAACAGCGCGTCCCCCGGACTCGCCGACGGGAAGGCCCCGGCCGTCCCGGTGGCGACCGTGCCGATCTTGCCCGGCACCCAGGCGGCGTTGGCGACCGTGTCGTAGCTCAGGAAGCCCCGCGGGCGGCTCGCGCCGTTGCCGGACACGAAGGCGACGCCCTCCTGCTCGGCGAAGGCCGTCTCCACCTCGGCCGAGAGCCACGCGTCGAGATCGACCACGGAATCGTCGAGGAGCGTCTGGGTGGCGGCCGGCATCGCGTAGAGTTCCATGGCCGGGAACGCGATCTCCGACAGGGCCGGCGCGGCGGTCTCGGGGCGCGGCGCGGTCTCGGCGGCCCAGCCGGTGACCGGCGCGCCCACCGAGACGGCGCGCTTGTACTGGGCGCCCGAGATCGGCTGCACGCTGGCGATCGACCGGATCGGCGAGACCTGCCCGAGGCGCGCGAGCACGGTCCGCTCGATCGTGTCGGGGACGAGGTAGCCGCCGTCCGGCCCGGAGCCGGCCGCGAGCGCCTTGGCCTCCAGGCGCTTGAGCCCGGCGCTCTCGCCCGCCCGGACGTAGAGGTCGAAGGCGGCCTTGTGCTCGTGCGCGGCCCCCGTCTCCCGGACGTCCGGCTGCCCGAGGGGCGGCCGGGCCCGCTCCAGGGCGATCCGGTCGAGCCGGGTGCGGGCGGCGTCGAGGGCCGCGTCGATCCGGGCGAGCTTCTCCTCGGTGAGCACGTCGACGCCGAGGCGGCCCTCGATCCGGTCGATCCGCGCGTCGTTCGTCTCCTTGAAGGCCGCGAAGGCGGCGGCGAGCTCGTCCAGGGCGGAGCGGACCGGGCCGCCGTCGGAATGGGCGGCCTTGTTCTCCAGCGGCGGCAGGCCGCCCAGCGGGGCGGGATCGGCGATCGGGGTCTGGGCGTCCATGATGGGCCTCGTCGGGGGTGGAAATCAGGACCGCGCGGCCGGCAGCGGCCAAGCGGCGGGTCTCGCGGCAGATCTCGCAGCGGGTCCGAGGGCGCCCGGCGGCGCGATCAGGCCGGCGAGGCCGCGGATCGCGTCGGCCTCCGGGTCCGGAGCCGGGATCGACGCGGGGCTCGCCCTGGCCCCCGGCTGCAGCGGGAAGGTCACGAGCGAGATCTCCCAGAGATCGACCTGCTGGAGCCGGCGCTCGCCGCCGGCGCCCTTCCGGGCGCGCAGCGTGCGGAAGCCGATCGAGAGCCCGTCGAGGCCGCCGCCGCGCATCAGGGCGTCGACCTCGCGGGCGCGCTGCACCGCGAGGTTGAGCGCGCCCTCCGCGAACAGGCCGCGGCCATCCTCGCGCAGGGCGAGCCAGCGGCCGATCGGCTCGGCCGGATCGTGCTGGAACAGGAGCCGCACGCCCGCGGCCCCGCGGCGGGCGAGGCTCGCCGCGAAGGCGCCCGGCACCACCACGTCGCGGCCGAGATCGGGCACGCCGAACAGGCTGGCATAGCCGGAGAAGTGGCCGTCCATGGGGGGATCCTCGGATGGGACAGTGAGGGCGCGCCCCGCGCCTCAGGGTGTGCCCGGCGCCCCCGACATCGCGGGCGGGTAGCCCACGGCCTCCCGCTTCTCCGCCACCGACAGGAAGTCCGCGGCCTGGACCCGGCGCCACAGGGATTCCCGCTCACCGGCCAGCGCCTCGATCCGGTCGAGGTCCGGCTCCAGATCGATCGCCCCGAAGGCGGGTTCCAGCCAGCCGGCCAGCGCCCGGGCGGTGCGGGCCGCGAGGGGGATCAGGGTCTGGCGGTAGAGGGCGCGGTTGGCCTCGGCGTAGTTGGCGTGGGTGTTGTCGCCGGGGAGGCCGAGCAGCAGCGGCGGCACGCCGAAGGCCAGGGCGATCTCCCGGGCGGCCGCGTCCTTGGCCGCCACGAAATCCATGTCGCGCGGCGAGAGCGCGAGCGGCTTCCAGTCGAGGCCGCCCTCCAGCAGCAGCGGCCGGCCGGCATTGGCGGACCCCTGGTAATTCGCCTCCAGCTCCGCCTTCAGCCGGTCGAATTGCGGCTCGGACAGCGTCGCCCCGGCGAAGACCAGGGCGCCGGACGGCCGGGCGGCGTTGTCGAGCAGCGCCTTGTTCCAGGCGCTCGCGGCGTTGTGGATGTCGAGGGCGGCGGCGGCGGCCGCGATCGGGGCGAGCCCGCCGGTCTCGTCCTCCGGGTGGAACAGCGTCAGCGCCAGGATCGGCGCCACGGCGATCCCCGGCTCGGGCAGGTCGAACCGGCGGCTGCGCCCGCCCGCCGTGTAGAGATAGGCCGCCGGCCAGCCGTCCGGGCCCGGCAGCACCCGCATCCGTCCGGGACGCAGGGCCTGGAGCGCGGCGACCCGCCCGTCGAGGCTCACCGCCTCCAGGTAGGCCGTGCCGGTGAGGAGGAGGTCGGCGTAGAGCGTTTCCAGGAGGTGCGGCCCGCTCTCCCGGGGGTTCGGCCGCGCCAGCAGGGCGAGCAGGTCGCCCGCGCGCTCGGCGCCGGGGCCGGTGGCGATCAGCGGCAGGCCGGCGGCGCTCTCGGCGACGAGCCGCACCGCCCGGTGGACGACCGGGTTGGCCTGGTAGCCGGCCCGGGCGAGCGCCGCCGGATCGCGGGGCGTCCAGCTGGCCCGTCCCTCGGCGTAGAGGGCGAAGGCCGGGGCCGCGGCGGCCTTGGTGGCGAGGGCCGGGCCGCCGGCGGCACGGCGCGCGACCCGCGCCAGGCGTTCGAGGAGGGTCGACATGCCGGTCCGTTCCTGAGCTATGGTCACGCGATGCAGCCCCGGATCCCCACACGGCCCCAGGCGCGGCCCCAGGCGCGGTTCGGGGGACGGGTCCGGGGACGGGTCCGGGCAGGGACCCGCGTCGCGGCGCGGGTCGCGGCTCTGGTCCCAGCGCTCGTCACCGGGCCTCTGGCCGCGCCCCCGGCCGCGCCGGCCCGGGCCGCGGATGCGCCCGCACCCGCGCCCCTGTGGCCGGAGCCCGACGGGACCCTGATCCTGGCGCGCCCCTTCGGCCGGTCCGAGATCAGCCTGCGCCTGTCCCGGCGGGTCGCCGGGGCGGTGGACACGCTGACCTGGGACGGCGTCACCTTCCTCGCCGACACCGAGCCCGGCGACGCCCTGCAGGCGCGGGCGGAGATCGGCTCCGGCGCCGCCTGCCGCCGGGCGAGCGAGGCCGGCACCCCGCAGGACGGGTCCGGCGCGCCCGCGGCTCGCCGGCTCCGCGCCCTGCGCGCCGGCCGGAGCTGGGCCGAGACCGAGACCCGCATGGCCTGGGACGGCCCCGCCGACCCGGCCGACGAGCCGCCCGCGGACTGCCCGACCGCCTCCGCGAGCCCCGCGATCCCGGCCCCGGCCCCGCTCCTGCGCAAGCGGGTCGCCCTCGGCCTGCCGGGCCTCGGCAACGCCGTGGAGGTGCAGGCGAGCTTCGTCCTGACCGAGCCCGCGGCGGCGCTGCGTCTCGAACCCCTCGCCGCCGCGGTGCCGGCGGAGTTCTCCGCGGCCTGGCGCTTCGACCCGTCGACCGGCGGGCTCGCGCCCCTCGGCCCCGGAGCGGGGGAGCGGCCGGACCCGGTGATCCTGGCGACGCCGGAGGGCTCGCACGCCGTCGCGGTCTGGGCCCCGGGTCCGCCGGAGCAGGAGCCCGACGCGCCGCGGCCCGGCTTCGCGGTCGCGCCCGAGGCCGGGGCGAACCGCCTGAGCTGCCGCTTCCGGCTGGCGAACGCCGCCGCCGGCGCGCACGATTTCGCCTGCTACGCCCTGATCGGCACCCTCGCCGACGTCCGGGCCGCCCTGCGGAGCCTGACCGCGCCGCCGTGACCGGCCCGGGGCCGACCTGTGCTAGACTGTCCGGACCGACGAACCGATGGAGGTTCCGATGGACAGGAAGCAGGCCCTCGAACTCGCGATCTTCGTCATCGCGCTCGTCCCCTTCCTCCGCTGCCTCATGCCCTCCGCGACGCGCTCCCGGGGGCCCCGCCGCTCCGGCTCCCTCAGCTACGATTCGGGCTCCGGCGGCGACGGCGGCGCGATCTTCGGCGATGGCGGCTGCCACGGCAGCGACGGCGGCAGCTGCGGCGACGGCGGCGGCGGCGGTGATGGCGGTGGCGGCGGCGATTGAGCGACCGCTCGGGCGCCCAGGAGCCCGGCACGCCCAGGAGCCCGGCACGCCCAGGAACCCGGCACGCCCAAGAACCCGGCATGCCGATGTGCCGGGGTCGGGCAGCGACGACGGTTCGGGAATCGGAGGCGGGCCGCGGCGCCCGGGAAGGACGGCGGGGATCAACCCGACAGATGCGCCGCTCAATCCGCCCACCGTCGCCGCGCAATACGGAGAATTACGGTGGGGATTCCCAGCTCAGGACCGCGTGCCGTGGCCTGATCGCTACAGATTTGGCGCACGACATTGTGTATACAGCATGCAGTTCGTTCGAGAGACCACGAACCGACTCCGGCGCGCTTCACCCGAAGCGCGCCGAATTGTTTCCGGCGACCGCTGTCACAACCGCCGGATCCGGGGCTCGGCCCGGGGCTCCAGCATCAGGTGCGTGAGCGCCCAGACCAGGGCATCGAGCCGGTCGGGCGAGGTCCCGCCGGACAGGCCGTCCGGGCCGAAATCGCACAGCTCGTCCTCCAGCGCCGGGAAGGCGCCGACGTGGTGGACCAGCCCGCGGGCGTAGAGCAGTGAGACCGGCTCGGCGCGCAGGTACTTGCCCCGCGTGGCGTGGACCCGGGTCACCGGCACGGCGGGGTCGCACTGGCCCAGCACGGCGGCGGCCATCTCGCCGCCCTGGTTGACCTCGACCACGAGGGCGTCGGCCCGGAGCCGGTGGTAGAGCGCCAGCGCCGCGGCCGCCCAGGCCTGCGGGGTGGCGCGGGCGAGGCTCGCGTCGGCCAGCACGTAGGCGTGCCCGCCCGCGCGCCCGGCCGCCACGATCCCGCAGGCGTCCGAGCGCGCGCCCGAGGCGGCGGGGGGATCCACCGCCACGACGATCCGCCCGAGATCGGGCGCCGCGGCGAGGCGGCCGGCCTCCAGGGCCGCGCGCGTCCACAGGCCGTCGTCCCGGTCGGCGATGAGCTCGCCGTCGAGTTCCTGCCGGCCGAGCCGCGTGCCGGCGTAGCGCCCGACCACCTGCTGGAGGAAGTCGGGCGCGAGATGCGCGGCGTTGTCGTGGGTCCGGGCACGACTCACCACCGTGCGCGGGTCGGCGAGCAGGCGGCGGATCAGCGGCACCGGCCGGGGCGTCGTCGTCACGAGGTTGCGCGGCCGGGCGCCGAGGCGCAGGCCGAACTGCAGCATGTCGAAGGCCGCCTCGGGCCGGCGCCACTTGGCGGCCTCGTCGCACCACGCGGCGCCGAATTGCGGGCCGCGCAGCGCGTCGGGCTCCTCCGCCGAGAAGGCGAGCGCGACGGCGCCGTTGCTCCACTCCACCCGGCGGCGGCTCGGCGACCAGGCAGGCCGGGCCCGTCCCCGCGCCGGCAGGCCGAGGAGGCCGGAGGGCCCCTCGACCATCACGTCGCGCACGTCGAGATGGGTCTCGCCCACCAGGGCGATCCGCCCGACCGGCGCGCCCGCGAAGGCCGGGTCGCCGCGCGCGAGGGCGTCGACCCACTCGGCCCCGGTGCGGGTCTTGCCGCTGCCGCGGCCGCCGATCACCGCCCAGGTGGTCCAGGGCGCCGCGTCGGGCGGCGGCAGCTGGTCCGGCCGGGCCTGGTGCAGCCAGTCGCCCGCGAGCGCCCGGAGGAGGTCCGGCGGCAGCGTCTCGAGGAAGTCAGGCAGCCGCCCGGCCGCCGACAAAGCCAGCAACGCGTCGCGCGATCTCCGCGCGCAGGGCGGGCAGGTCGGGCTCGGTGCCGGGTTCGGTGCCGAGTTCGGTGTCGCGTCCGGTGTCGCGTCCGGTGCCATCGCCCCCCTCCCCCGCGGCGCCGCGCGCGCCCTCCGCATCCACCGTGTCGAGGAGCCGCTTGAGGCCGCCGAGGTCGCGTAGGATTCGGGCGGAGTCGCCCGCGCCCGCCCCCGCCCCGCTCAGAGCCGCGTCGAAGGCGGCGATCTGCCGGGCGATGTGGGCGCGCAGACGCGCCCGCAGGGTCGCCGGGTCGGCCGCGGGGTCGCCGCGCCCGGTGACCGCCGGCGGCAGGTCAGCCCCGAAGGCCGTGGCCATCATCGCCGGGTCGAGCCGGCCGAGACCGAGGATCTCGGTGACGTCGCCGGGATCGGCGCCCGGCGTGCACAGCAGGCGGATCAGGGCGGCCCGGCGCGCCGCTGGCCAGCGCCCCGTCAGGAGCCGCGGCCGGTGCTGCCGCGGCCTCGGCCAGCCGGCCCGGGCGTTCCAGGTGTGCACGGTCTTCGGGTGCACGCCGAGACGGGCCGCGATCGCGTCGCACGTCAGGTCGGTCTCGCGCAGGAGCGTCAGGGCCTCGGCGCGGCTGTCCGCCCTGCTGGGAGGGGGTGGCCACATCGGGGTCTCTCCGCACACGTCTCGACCGTGCGTGGTTGATACCCCGGCAGCGCGCCGGTGTCAAGCGTAAATTCCTATTTCTCGGCTGATCTAGGACTTAAGGCATCGTTCGTTCTCACCCCGCCCAGTGCGCCACGCCGCCGTGACCCGAGCAGGTGCCTCGACGGGTGTGGCTGAAGCTCCACGTGCCGTCCCGGCACTTGGCCGTGGCGCCCGCGGGCTTCCTGCCGTCGAGGCTCTTGGCCGGCCGGTGGACGTCGGACCCGTCCCGGCTGCGGTAATGGCCGTGGCGGTCGAGGTTCCGGTCGTCGGGCTCCGAGAACGGCCGGGCGACGGCGCCGCCCGACAGGCCGAGGAGGACGAGGCCGGCGAGCACCGGCCAGCGGGCGGCGTTCGTCGCGGTCGGGACAGGCAGCACGGCACCCTCAAGGTTGTATCATCTGCCAAGAGACACAACCGGATCGGGGCGTCACGAACTATCTGTGGTTATCCAGAAGCCAGCTACAGGTTGTGCACGCGGGTCACGGGCTGCGCGCGGGCCGGACCTCGGCCGGGGTCGCCCGACCGGCTCTCCGCCGCGTCCGCGCGCCCGGTGCGGCCCCGCACGTCGGCGGGATGCTGAACGGGCTCGAAAGGTATTGCCGCTAATGTCCCGGTGAATGGCGGATCTGAACGCGGTTCAGGACCGGAACGGCCGTCCGGTCGACACGTTGACCGGCGCCATCCGCACGCAGGCGTCGCCTTTCACGCAGTTCGTCAGAGTGAATTGGGTACAGAATGGTCGGTGAGCCACCAGGGTCCGGCGCGGAAGACCCGCTGGGCAACGGCCCCGCGGGGGATCCTGGTCGGGGCCCGGCGCAGGGCACCGCGGAAGCCGCCGCCCTCAGCGACAGCTTCAGGCGATTCGCCGACGTGGTGCCGCTGATGATGTGGCGCTCGGACGAGGCCGGTCAGGCGATCCACCACAACGAGTGCTGGCTGGAATTCACCGGGCGCCCCCTGGAGGCGGAGCTCGGCCTGGGCTGGCGCAGCGGGCTGCATCCCGAGGATTTCGAGCGGCACGCCCGGATCGTCGCCGAGGCGTTCGAGGCGCGGGCGCCCTTCACCGTCGAGTTCCGCCTCCGGCGGCACGACGGCGAGTACCGCTGGCTGCTCGACACCGCCCGTCCCCTCGTGGAGGACGGCCGGTTCCAGGGCTATCTCGGCTCCTGCTTCGACATCACCGACCGCAAGCACGCGGAGGAGCACATCGAGCACGCGCTGGCCGAGAAGGAGGCGCTGCTGGCCGAGGTCTACCACCGGGTCCGCAACAACCTCCAGGTGATGGTCAGCCTGATCGGCCTCTACGGGCGGGCGGCCCCCGACCCCTGCCGCGGCAGCTTCGAGGCGCTGGGCCAGCGGGTCCGGGCGATCGCGCTGGTGCAGCAGCACCTGCACGAGGCGCCGCACATCGCGTCGATCGACCTCAAGGACTACCTGCACCGCCTCGCCTCCGGGCTCGGGCAGCTCCGGCGGGCCGGGCGGATCGGCGTCCAGGTCGGCGGCTCGGGGAACGGTCTCGTGGAGCCGCGCACCGCCAACGCCCTGGGCATGATCGTCGCGGAGATCGTGGCCGAGTGCCTGGACGCCACCGCCGAGCACGTCGCCTGCTCGATCGCCATCGACATCGAGGCCGCCGCGCCGCTGCGCCTCTCGATCGTCTCGGGGGTGAGCGACACGGCCGAGTCGGGCCGACCGAACGTCCCGAAGCTCGGCCCCCGCCTCATCGCCGCCTACGCGGCCCAGGCGGAGATCAGCGTCTCGGGCGATGCCAGCCCGGGCGACCCCCTGTGGCTGACCCTGCCGGCGGCGCGCCCCGGCCCGCAATGAGCGCCCGCGGCGCCGGACCCCGTCGCCACAACGGCGCGGCCGGCCTATAGCGGCCCAGACCTTTCCGGACCCGGCCGAGCATGCTCCCTCCCATCGACACCATCATCGAGAATTTCGAGATCGTCGAAGACGACGACATGCGGCTCGAGTACCTCATCGAGCTCGGCCGCGCCCTGCCGCCGATGCCCGAGTCGGAGCGGACCGAGGCGAACCGCGTCCACGGCTGCGAGAGCCAGGTCTGGATCGACACGCGGGCGGAGCCGGCGGACGGCACGCCGCGCCTCGTCCTGCACGGCTTCAGCGACTCGTTCATCGTCCGCGGCTTCGTGGCGCTGATGATCGCGCTTTACACCGGCAAGACGCCCCAGGAGGCCGCCGAGACCGACGGCCTCGACCTGTTCCGGCAGCTCCGCTTCGGCGCCCACGTCACGTCGAAGCGCTCCAACGGCGTCCGGGCGATGGCGGAGCGTATCCACCGCGACGCGGTCCGGCTCGCCGCCGAGGCCTGAGCGGCCTCACCCGCGCCAGAGGCGCAGGCGGGCCCGGTCCGGACCGGTCGCCTCCCGTTCCAGCCCGTAATGCTCGGCCAGCCGCCCCAGGGCGATGCGGGCCACGACCTTGGCGGAGCGGGCCGGCCAGCGCCGCTCGGCCTCGATCCGCTCCAGGCCCTTCAGGAAGCCGCAGAGATCGATCAGCAGGCCCGAGAGGTCGCTCCCGACCGCGTCGAGGGCGCCGCGCACCCGCTGCCGGGCCGCGATCACGTGGTCGGCCGCGGAGGCCGGGTCGCGCGGGCCGCCACCGTCGATCCGGGGCGCCCCGAGATCCGCGCCCATCCGCGGCAGCAGGGCGGCGGTGGTCATGTCCCGCCGCAGCCGCTCCCCGGCCTCGAAGGCGGCCGCGTCGATGAGCGGCGCGCCGTCCCGGTCGCGCCGGCGCACCATCCAGGCCAGGGGGTTCTCGGCGGCGTTGCGCAGGGTCGGCCCGGCGCCGCCCTCCACGACGGCGAGATCGCGGTGCTGGTTCGCGAAGGTGAGGTCGCCCGGCCGGGCCTCCCGGCGCAGGCGCGCCCGCCCGGCCTCGCTGATCGTCAGGCGTGTGCCGGCCGCGTTCCACGTCGCCAGATCGGCCACCGCCAGGGCGCGCCCGGAGGCGGCCGCGAAGCGGCCGCTCCCCACCGAGATCCCGTCGCCGCCGCGCCGGGCGACCAGCGCGTCCTCGACCAGGGGGTCGGGCCGCGCGTAGGCGCCGGGCTCCCCGAGCCGCGCCAGCAGGCGCACCGCCTCCGCCGGGAGATCCCCCGGCGCGGCGCCGCGGTGACGCGTCCCCGCGGAGGCGGAACGGCCGCCCTTCACTCGCATGTTCATGTTTTGTTCCGTGTGTGCTACGACGGACGTGCGAAGCCTCCAGTTTCTCAGGAAAAATTAGAAGGTCAAGGCTTTTTTACCTACAACCCACAGCTATCTAGCGACGGCCGCGCGCGTCGGCGGCCGGTGCAGGATGTCGGCGATCTCGCCCTCCGACTTGCCGCGGACTTCGTAGCCCATCGCCTCGAACCGGTCGATCAGCGCGGCGCTCTCGGTGGCGGAGCGCGCCGCCCAGACGGCGAGGATGTCGTTCACCCGCTCCAGGTCCGCGGCGGGGTGATCGTCCTGCGGATCCGGCTGCGGATCGGGGATCGCGTCCATGTCGGCACCTCGGGATCGAACCGGCGACCGTGGTCGACGCCACGGCCCGCGGTTCAACGCCCCAGGCCGGAACCGGCTCCCGGCCGAGCCGGCATCGCCGCCCGCCGTCCCGAATCGCCCCGGATCCGCAGCCGTCCTCAGAAGTCCCGCTGCACGCGCGCGCGCACTTGGATGACGTCGACGTGGCGGGCGGTCGAGACCGGGTTGGCGAGGTTGTTGACGTAGGCCGCGTTCTGGTTGGGATACCGGCCCAGGTCGAGGATGCGGCCGCTCTGCGGCCCGTAGCGCGTGTAGATCGCCTCGACGCCGATATCGAACTCCTTCACCGGCGACCAGATCAGGTTGCCGCCGACCACGAAGCGGTAGCTGTCCCGCAGGACCTGGCTCAGGTCGAAGAACCGCGTGCCGGGGGTGCCCGGCCCGGTCCCGGTCACGCCGAAATAGGCGCCCTGCGCCGCGCGGGCGCCGCGAGCGAAGCTGAGAGCGCCGTAGGAGCCGAAGAAGGCGGAGCGGACCGCGGGCGTCCAGTAGTGCAGCATCGCCGCCGTGAACGAGTAGCTCGTCGACAGCTCCAGGCGCTGGGTGAAGGGGTTGATCACGCCGTCGCTGAAGAACTGGGAGAAGGCCGCCCCCTGCACCGCGGTGGCCGATTGCGCCCAGGGGCCGTTATAGGCCGGCAGGCCGGTATACAGGGCGGTGCCCTCCCCATAGGCGCCCTGCAGGTAGAGCGTGTCGCCGGTTGCTATCGCTGGCAGGTTGATCTTCACGCCCCCCTGAACGGCCCAGCCGAGGGCGGAGGCCGCGCCGCCCGGGGTGCGGTTGTTGCCCACCGAGACGGGCGCGCCCAGGTTCGTGCCGGCGAACGAGACGCTGCTGAGCAGGCCGTGGTTGACCTCGTGCACGGCCCCCGAGAGCTGCGCGGAGCCCCACGACTGGTCGGAGCGCAGCACGCCGACGATGTCGGGCATGCGGCTGCGCTGGACCGTGTCCACGAAGCCCACCCCGGTCGGGCGGCCGGCGGCGTCGTAGCCGACGAAGACCGGGGCGACGGGGTTCCCAGGCGAGAGGATCGCACCGGGATTCGGGAACGCCGAGGCCGCGGCGTTCTGGGACGAGTAGACGGGCGTGCGGCGGAATACCGGGTCCTCCATCGACAGCGATGCGGACAGGCCCTTGCCCAGCGTCGCCGTGTAGGCAGCGAGGTTGGTCGAGGGATTGTCCGAGCCGATGGAGGCGACGATGAACTCGAAGTCGTGAGCGTAGAAATCGAAGAACGAGGAGGCGCGGCCGGCGGTGATGCCGGCGAACTGGATGAAGGCCTTGTCGACGTTGAACTGCTGCTGGGCCCGCCCGAACTGATCGACGCCCAGGGCCGGGAAGGCGCCGCCGATCCGGTTCAGCGCGCCGGCATGCATGGTGGCGAAACCGGTCCGGCTCCCGGCGTCGAGGCGGAGGAAGGCGCGCAGGGTGCCGTAGGACGTCTGGGACCGGGCGTCGAGGTTGATCCGGAGGCGGCCCTGGTAGCCGCTGTAATCCCCCGGGGTGGCGGTCGCGCTCCCCGAACGGCTGTAGGAAGGCTGGTAGGCGTACTCGTAGCGCGCGCGGCCGGAGAGGCGCAGGCAGGTATCGGTGCCGGGGATGAAGAAGAAGGCCTGGCCGTAGGCCGAGCAGATCCGCACGTGCTCGATGAGCTGCGATTTTCGCCGATCGGGAAGTTCCGCCGCCTCCGCCGGCAGACTCAGCAACCCCGCAACACCCGCCAGTATGCCCGTTGTCCCCCGCTTCGCACGATGTTTCCGGTACTCCGCACACAAAACATGCATCGAATCGGCCATTCCACCATCCGCAAGTCCCCCTTCATGTCGGACGGATCGCGGAGCCGGATAATCCCAGAGCGATTTTCTCGGGCCTGTGCTCGGCTCGACTTGTCAGGATCTGTGGCGCACCCGCGGCGTTCCGGTGCCGCGTTGAGGCCGAAATCGGCCGCTGCGCCAAGTCCCTGGCGGGTTCGGGGCCTTCGCCGAGACCGCACGATCGGGCCGCCCCGGCGCGGCTCCAGACGCCGCTCCGGCGCGGGACCGCGCCGGCGGATCGCGTCGTCGGCCGGACCGTTTCCCGCGCCACCGATGCCGGAAAGCAACGGATCGGCCCCGGTCCCGTGGCCGCGCCGTCCCGGCCGGCGATACGCGCCGCCCGCCCCGGCCGCGCCCCCGGACGCCTTGCATCCGCGCGCCCGGCGGGACACATCCCCTCACCCGGACGCGACACCCGCGCGCGACGGGACCCGACGGGAGAGACGATGACGGAGATCGGCCACGGCTTGCTCGCTCACAGGACCGGCGCACCGGTGGCCGAGGCCCGGCCGCGACGCTTCAGCGTCCACGGGCAGGAGATCACCGACGACTACGCGTGGCTGAAGGCCGAGAACTGGCAGACGGTCCTGAAGGACCCGGCCGCGCTGCCGGAGGACATCGCCGCCTACCTGAACGCCGAGAACGCCTTCGCCGAGGCGGCGCTCGCCGGGAGCGCGGAACTCCGGCGGCAGCTCGTCGCCGAGATGCGCGGGCGGATCCAAGAGGACGAGAGCGGCGTCCCCGAGCCGGACGGGCCCTTCGCCTACTACACCCGCCACCGCGAGGGCGGGCAGCACCCGCTGATCTGCCGGCGGCCGGCCACATCACCCGACGTGCCCGAGTCGGGCTTGGACCCGGACGAGACGATCCTCATCGACGGCGACCGCGAGGGTGAGGGCCTGCCGTTCTTCGAGATTGCCGCCGCGGTGCATTCCGACGACCACGCCCGGCTCGCCTGGAGCGCCGACACCAAGGGCTCGGAACTCTACACGATCCGGGTGCGCGACGTCGCCACCGGCCTCGATCTCGACGACCGGGTCGAGGCGACCTCCGGCGAGGCGGTCTGGGCCGCGGACGGCGCGAGCTTCTGGTACGTGGCGGTGGACGCCAACCACCGCCCCGCCAAGGTGATGCGCCACCGCGTCGGCACGGGGCAGAGCGAGGACGAGACCGTCTACACGGAGGCCGATGCCGGCTACTTCGTCCACATCGGCAAGACGCAGTCCGGCGCCTTCCTCGACGTGACGGTGAGCGACCACGAGACCTCCGAGGTCCGGCTGCTCGACCGGCACGCGGAAGACGCCCCCCTGCGCCTCGTCGAGCCGCGCACGCCGCTGCTGATCTACGGCGTCGAGCACCGCGGCGACCGCCTGTTCATCCGCACCAACGCGGACGGCGCCGAGGACTTCAAGATCGTCACCGCGCCGCTCGACGATCCCGGCCGCGCCAACTGGACCGACCTCGTGCCGCACCGGCCCGGGGTGATGATCCGCCACCTGCACCTGCTGGCCGGCCACCTGGTCCGGCTGGAGATCGAGAACGCCAAGCCGCGGATCGTGGTGCGCGACCTCGCCGACGGCACCGAGCACGTCGTCGCCTTCGCCGAGGAGGCCTACTCCCTCGGCCTGCGGGCCGGGCTCGCCTTCGACACGGCCACGATCCGCTTCGTCTACTCGTCGATGACGACCCCGTCGGAGACCTGGGACTACGACTGCGCAACCCGAACCCGGCTCCTGCGCAAGCGGCAGGCGGTGCCGAGCGGCCACGACCCGGCCGCCTACGTGACCCGGCGGCTCTTCGCCACCGCGCCGGACGGCGAGCAGGTGCCGATCTCGCTGCTGCACCGCCAAGACCTCGCCCTCGACGGCGGCGCGCCGCTGCTGCTCTACGGCTACGGCTCCTACGGCACGCTGATGCCGGCGGCGTTCCGCACGAACCTGCTGAGCCTCGTCGACCGCGGCTTCGTCTACGCGATCGCCCATATCCGCGGCGGCACCGAGAAGGGCTGGCGCTGGTACCTCGACGGCAAGCGCGAGAAGAAGCCCAACACCTTCACGGACTTCATCGCCTGCGCCCGCGCTCTGATTGACGCGCGCTACACGTCCGAGAAACGCATCGTCGCCCATGGCGGGTCGGCGGGCGGGATGCTGATGGGGGCTGTGGCCAACCTCGCGCCCGAGCTGTTCGCCGGCATCGTCGCCGACGTGCCCTTCGTCGACGTGCTCAACACCATGCTCGACGCGGAGCTGCCGCTGACGCCGCCGGAATGGCCCGAATGGGGCAACCCGGGCGAGAGCGAGGCCGCCTTCCGGACGATCCTGTCCTACTCGCCCTACGACAACGTCGCCGCCAGGGACTACCCGGCGATCCTGGCGCTCGGCGGGCTGACCGACCCGCGGGTGACCTACTGGGAGCCGGCCAAGTGGGTCGCGCGGCTGCGCGCCACCATGACGGGCGGCGGGCCGGTGCTCCTGCGGATCAACATGGAGGCCGGCCACGGCGGCGCCGCCGGCCGGTTCGACCGGCTGGAGGAGGTGGCGCTGATCTACGCCTTCGCGCTCATGGCGGTGGGGAAGGCGTAGAGCCGCCTCCCGTGCGGGCGCGGCGCTCTACGGGGTGCTGCGCCTGAGGCCGTCACGCTGGCCAGCCCCACCCCCGCCCTCAGGACGCGGCCGGCCTCACGGCCGGGCCTCGGCCGGCGCCGGTGGCTGGGCAGCACCCTCCTCCGGGTTGCGCGGCCGCCTCGCCGCCTCCTCGGCGGCCTTGTCGGCGGCAGTCCTGTCCGCCGCGGCCTTGAGGGCCGCCGCGCGGGCCCGATCCATCTCGATCCGGGCGCGGCGGCGCTGCCGCTCCACCTGGTCGGCCTCGGTCAGCTCGATCGTCTCCAGCTCGCGCTGCAGCACGAAGGCCGCGAGGCCGTTCGACAGGGTGCCGACGTCGAGCACCCGCTCGGGCGCGCCGAGCGGCCCGGTCACGCCGAACTGGACCGCGGGCGGCCCGGCATTCCAGCCGCGGGGCACCGGGCCGCCCACGAGCGTGCCGCGGGCGTCGAGGCGCCCGGCGCGCAGGTCGTAGCCGACGGTGCCGACCCAGCGGGCCGGCCCGAGATCGAGGTCGAACGGCCCGGCCCGCAGCACGCCCTCCATGATCGTGGCGGCGGCCCGGGCGGATCCGCGCGCCTGCGCGCCGCCCCGGGCGAACTCCTCGGTGACGAGCGCCTGGAGCCGGCCCTCGCGGAGCGGGTCGTCCATCTCGGCCGCGCGGGCGAGAGCGCGGCCGAGCGCCGCGGGATCGGCCGCGGGCAGGCTCAGGTCCGTCAGGGTGAGCGCGCCGCTGCCCGAGAGGCTGTCGGCGAGGCCCGGCAGGGTCTCGGCCGTGGCGGCGAAGCGCAGGTCGGCGTTCAGGCGGCCGCCGAACGGGCCGCCGGCCAGGGTGGGGAGCGCCGCGCCGTCGAGGCTGCCCGAGCCCGAGACCGAGGCGCCGGCCCCGAGCCGGGCGATCGTCACCGAGCCCGCGAGGCGGCCGCCGGCGAGCTTGCCGGTCAGGTCGCGCAGGGTCAGGCCCGCGTCGGCGAGGCCGAGGGCAGCGGTCGCGTCGGTGGCGACGAGGCCGCGGCCAAGATCCAGGCTGGCGACGCGGGCGTCGAGGGACAGGGCCGGATGAGCGGCCGGCGAGCCGAACGCGCCGTTCGCCCCCGGCGGAATCACCAGGGCGGCCGCGAGCTGCGGGATCGACAGCCGGTCGAGGGCGAGGCGGCCGTGCAGGGCACCGCCCGCCGACCGCAGCAGCGTCCCGTTCACCCCCGCGCCCGCGACCGTGCCGGCGAGCGCGGCGGCGGCCTCGCCCTGCTGCCGCGACAGCGTGACGGTGAGGTCAGCCGGCCACGCCCCCGGTGCCAGGGTCGCGGCGCCGGCCAGCGTCAGGAAGGGCGCCAGATCGGCCGTCTCGGCGCGGAGCGTGCCGCCGGTGGGGACGAAGTCGGGACCGACCAGAATCGGGCGGCCCGTGGCGAGGCGCAGGCCCGCGACCGTGCCGTTCGCCGTCAGGGCGAGGGTCTGGCCCTCCGGCCGCTCGGCTGTCAGGCGCAGCTCGGCAGGTTGCTGCAGGCCGGCGAGGTCGGCGCGGCCGAACCACGCCCCCGCCCGCGGCGCCGTGAGGGTGGCGGTGCCGCCCTCGATCCGCGTGCCGCGGCTCGCGAGCGTCAGGTCGAGGGTGCCACCGCCGGCGCTGCCCCGGGTCTGGGTCCGCAGGGCCGCGGCCGCGCCGCCCTCCCGGTCGAGGGTGACGGCGAGGTCGAGGGGCGCGTCCCGCAGGAAGGCGGGCAGCAGGCGGATCTCACCCACCCAGACCCGCTCGAGCAGGCCGAGCAGCGGCGCCGCCGCCGGCGCCTTGAGGCGCCCGGAGACGCGGCCGGTCCCGTCCGCGCCGATCTGCCCAGACAGCCGGGCGCTGGCGCCGGCGAGGTCGGCGACGTCGAGGCTGTCGACCGTCAGGCCGGCGCCGTCCGACTGGATCCGCGCAGCGATCGTGCCGGTGCCGGAGCCCGCGGTGCCGAACCGGACGTCCTTCGCTTCGAGCGTCAGGGCGAGGTCGGTGTCGCGCAGGGTGCCGAGGGTCGTCCCGAGGGGCGGCAGGCCGGCGATGTCGAGGCCGGTGGCGCGGATCTGGGCCTCGAACCGCCCGCGCTCGGTGCCCTCGGCGGCGGTGTAGCGGGCGTTCCCGGTGATCCGCGCCGGCCCGAGGCCGAGGCGCATGTTGCGCAGGGACAGGCCGGTCCCGGCGGCCGAAAGGTCGGCGGCGGCCTCGATCTTCCGCCCGTCGAGGAGCGCGACGAGCGGCCCCTCGGCGCCCAGGCGGCGCAGGTAGCGGCCGAGCGCCTCCGAGTCGGGGGCGGCGAGCGCCACCGGGCCGGAGAAGCGCAGCGGCGCCGTCTCGACCTGCCCGCTCGCCGTGACGGTGGACTCGGCCGGCCCGGTCACCGCGAAGCGGCGCAGCAGCAGGCCGCCGGCCCGCTCCAGGGTGCCGGTGATGGCGAGGTTCGACCACTCCTCGCCGCCCAGCACGGCGCTGCCCACCGTGAGGTCGAGGTCGAGCATGGCCGGCAGGCTGCCGGCCGAGCGCGGCAGGCCCCGGGCGATCAGGTTCTGCCCCTCCGCCGAGGCCAGGAAGGCGTCGAAGTCGAGGCGGCGGGCGTCCAGGGTCAGGCCGGCGCGCCACTGGCGCAGGTCGAGCCGGCCGGTGCCGCCGAGCCGCAGGGCCCGGCCGCCGGGGTCGACGGCGAGGTCGACGGCCTCGAAGCGCACCTGCGTGCCCCGGGCCTTGAAGGTGCCGGCCAGCGAGAACGGCAGGTAGGCGCCGGCCGCCTGGGTCGGCGGCCCGACGACGAGGCGGGCGGAGCCCTCGGCCTCGACCTGGGCGCCGCCGGATTCGGCGGGGACGAGGCCGAACCGCGCGTCCGCCTCGAAGCGCGGCGTCGCGTCGCCGCCGCCGGAGATCTTGGCGGCGAGGCGCCCGTCCGGTCCCGGCGTGCCGCTGACCGCCCGGAACGGGACGCCGCCGCTCGTCCCCTCGATCCGCCAGGGCCCGACCAGGGCCGGCGCCTGCAGGCGCAGGTCCTGGACGTAGAGCTGGTCGGTCCGCCCGGTGGCGGGGACCTGCGTGGTGACGAGGAACTGCTGGATGTGCAGGTTCTCGATGGCGAGGTCGCGGTCGCGCAGGGCCCCGCCGAAATCGGGCGGCAGCTTCAGCGTGTCCGGGCCGGCGACCGGGAGCTTGATCTCGGCCCGGCCGATCCGGGTCTCGGTGAAGCGGAACTCGCCCTTGAGGAGCGGCGCGAGGGCGATCTCGGCCTTGACGAACCGGGCATCCAGGCTCGGGCGGTCCGGATCGGCGCCGAGGTGGAGGCGGTCCACGCGCAGCCGCGGCGACGGCAGCAGGCGGACCTCGATCCGGCCGTCGGTCCGGACCGGAACGCCCAGGGACCGGGCGAGCGCCCGCTCGACGAGCCCGCGATGGGCCTGCCAGTCGACGAAGGGCGGGACCGCGAGCGCCGCCACGAGAACCAGGATGACGGCGCACGCCAGCGCGGTCAGAAGATCACGCAATGGTCCCGTTCCGCACCATCTCTGCGCGAGGCCGCGACCTCACCGGGCCGCCGTGCCCCGCGTGCCCCCGCGAGTCAGTCGCCACGGCCATAGCACGATAAGCCGCCGGGGGCGCCAGCGGCGATGCCACGGTCCCGAGCGGCGGTCGGGGCACGCGCGAGGTTCCTCGGGCATCCCGGGCCCGCGGCCTCCGGATCGCGCGGCCGGCCGCGGAGCGCGACGCGCCCGGAGGACGCGGATCACCCCGGCGCGGACAGCCGCGCTTCATGGCTCCGCGCCCCCGCCGCGGCGCGAACGGCCTCGACGCCGTTCGCGATTTGGTCCAGGGAAGCGGGATGCAGAACCGCCCGCATCCGCAACCCGCCGGGGACGGCGCGCCCGCCACGTCCATCGCTGCCCGCGCCATGGGTGCCCTCCGGCGCGACGCGGCCGCCTACCTCGAGGGCCTCAACCCCGAGCAGCGCCGCGCCGTCGAGACCACGGAGGGCCCGGTCCTGGTGCTGGCCGGGGCCGGCACCGGCAAGACCCGGGTGCTGACCACCCGCATCGCCCACCTGATCGCCACCAACCGGGCCCGCCCCTTCGACATCCTGGCGGTGACCTTCACCAACAAGGCCGCCCGGGAGATGAAGCACCGGATCGGCGCGCTGATCGGGCCGGCCGGCGAGGGCATGCCGTGGCTCGGCACCTTCCACGCCATCGGCACCAAGATCCTGCGCCGCCACGCCGAGCTGGTCGGGCTGAAATCCGACTTCACCATCCTCGGCACCGACGACCAGCTCCGGCTGATGAAGCAGGTCATCGCCGACCAGAACGTCGACGAGAAGCGCTGGCCGGCCCGCGCCCTGTCCCACGCCATCGACGGCTGGAAGAACCGCGGCCTCGGCCCCGAGCAGGTGCCCCCGGGCGAGGCCTCGGCCTTCGCGTTCGGCAAGGGCGGCGCCCTCTACACCGCCTACCAGGCCCGGCTCGCGACCCTGAACGCCGTCGATTTCGGCGATCTCCTGCTGCTCTGCCTCAAGCTCTGGCGGGAGAACCCCGACGTCCTGGCCAATTACCAGGACCGGTTCCGCTACATCCTGGTCGACGAGTACCAGGACACCAACGTCGCCCAGTACCTGTGGCTGCGCCTGCTGGCGCAGTCCCGGAAGAACATCGCCTGCGTCGGCGACGACGACCAGTCGATCTACGGCTGGCGGGGCGCCGAGGTCGACAACATCCTGCGCTTCGAGCACGACTTCCCGGGCGCGGTGGTGGTGCGGCTGGAGCGCAACTACCGCTCCACGGGCCACATCCTGGCCGCCGCCTCCGGGCTGATCGCAAGGAACGAGAGCCGCCTCGGCAAGACCCTGCGCACCGACGACGAGCCGGGCGAGCGCGTCACCGTGACGGGCGCGTGGGATTCGGAAGAGGAGGCGCGGATGCTCGCCGAATCGATCGAGTCCCTCCAGTCGAAGCAGCATCCCCTGTCGGAGATCGCCGTGCTGGTGCGGATCTCGGCGCAGATGCGCGAGATCGAGGACCGGTTCGTCCAGCTCGGGCTGCCCTACCGGGTCATCGGCGGCCCGCGCTTCTACGAGCGCGCCGAGATCCGCGACGCGCTGGCCTACCTGCGCGCCACCGTGAACGTCAGCGACGACCTCGCCTTCGAGCGGATCGTGAACACGCCCAAGCGCGGCCTGGGCGACGCCACCCTGCAGCAGCTCCACACCTACGGCCGCGCCAACCGGCTGCCTCTGCGCATCGCCGCCGCGCGCCTGTGCGAGACCGACGAGCTGAAGCCCCGGGTCCGCTCGACCCTGCGGGCGCTGACCGAGAGTTTCTCGCGATGGGCGCGGCTCGCGGAGACGCAGCCGCACAGCGAGGTCGCGCAGACCATCCTGGAGGAGTCCGGCTACACCGAGATGTGGCAGAAGGACCGCTCCGCCGACGCCGCCGGCCGGCTGGAGAACCTGAAGGAATTCGTCCGCTCCATGGAGGAGTTCCCCGACCTCGCGGCCTTCCTGGAGCACGTCTCCCTGGTGATGGAGGCCTCGGAGGCGGAGGGCGCCGAGCGGGTCTCGCTGATGACGCTCCACGCCGCCAAGGGGCTCGAGTTCGACACCGTGTTCCTCCCCGGCTGGGAGGACGGCCTGTTCCCGAACCAGCGGGCGCTCGACGAGAGCGGCCGGGCGGGCCTGGAGGAAGAGCGGCGCCTCGCCCATGTCGGGCTGACCCGGGCGCGCAAGCGCGCGAAGCTGTCCTTCGCGGTCAACCGGCGCATCCACGGCCTCTGGTCCTCGACCATCCCGTCCCGGTTCATCGACGAGCTGCCCGAGACGGCGGTCGACGTGGTCGAGGCCCCGGCGCACTTCTCCGCCGGCGCCTCGCGGTTCGACCGCAACCCGACGCCGTTCGGATCGAGCTACGGCACGCCGGGCTGGCAGCGCGCGCAGGCCAACACCGCGCCGGGCGGCCGGTCCGGGTTCGGATCAGGGTCCGGAAGCGGCTTCCGCTCGGCGGGCCCGGGCGGCCGGTCCGGGGGCCAGTCCGGCGGTCCCCGCCAGATCGAGGGCGAGCTGATCGCCAAGTCGACGGGCGCGCCCTCGGCCTTCCAGGGCGGCCAGCGGGTCTTCCACACCAAGTTCGGCCCCGGAACGGTCGCGGCGGTCGACGGCAACAAGCTGACCGTTGACTTCGACAAGGCCGGCCGGAAGATGGTCCTCGACAGCTTCGTCCAGGCCGGATCGAGCTAGTCCCGCCGACCAAGCCCGGACGTGTCAGGGCGGCAGGGTCGGCCGGCTTCGCCCGCGTGGGCGGGGAGGATCGCGACCGTGCCGGATGCCGCGTTACCGCGACACCACCGTCCCGAACCTGATGCATCCGCGCCAGCCGCGCGGCTTTTTCGAAGCCCCTTCACCGACCGTCACCCCTTAGTCACACCCGGCGCGCAATCGTCGGGCGCGAATCGCACTGGTGCGCCAGTTGCATCGCGTATTCGGCCGCGCACGGAACGTCGTGACGCTCTCCACAGGCGGACGAGCGCGGGGCGGAACCTTCGGCCTTGGGCCGGTATTAAGTTCCGCAAGCGAGTAGAACCGGGAGCAAGCAGGTAAACGGCAGTTCAGAAACAGATCCAGGTTGGCAAGTCCCGTTGGAGTGTACATCCATGAAGAGACGCCGCGCACGACTTGAACTGGTTGAAGACCGCACGTCCCGCATTCATCGCACACGCTTCGACGAAGAACGCAATCTCGCTCCCATCCAGCCGCTCACCGAACGCCAAGCCGAGTATCTCGACGCCCTCGCCCGCTCGCCGCAGGTCATCGTCCTGGGGCCCGCCGGCACCGGCAAGACCTTCATCGCCGGCACCCGCGCGGCGGACCAGCTCCGCCAGCGCCGCATCGCCAAGGTGGTCATCACCCGCCCGAACGTGCCCTCGGGCCGGTCGCTGGGCTACTTCCCCGGCACCCTGGAAGAGAAGATCGCCCCCTGGGTCGCCCCACTCACCGAGGCCATGAAGGAGCGCATGGGCGCCGCCGCCTTCGAGATCGCCCTGAAGACCGGCGACATCGAGATCGTCCCCTTCGAGGTGATGCGCGGCCGGACCTTCAAGAACTGCCTCGTGATCCTCGACGAGGCGCAGAACACGACGATCAACGAGATCAAGATGTTCCTGACCCGGATCGGCGACGATTGCCAGGTCATCATCAACGGCGACGTCTCGCAGACGGACCTCCGCGAGACCTCGGGCCTGCGCACCGTCATGCACATGGTCAAGAGCCGGATGATGCCGATCCCGGTGGTGGAGTTCACCCGCAACGACATCGTCCGCTCCGGCATCTGCGCCGAGTGGGTGAAGGCGTTCGAGGAAACGAATCTCTAAATCGGAAGTTGATGGCGGCGGGTCCTCGCAGACCCGCCGTGCCGTCCCCCGGCACGAGACGACTCTCCGCACCTCCCATTCGGGAGGATGAACCGGGCGCCGAGCCCGGCCTTCAGAGAACTGGAGTCTCCTCGTGAGGAAACTGACCTTCGCCTTCGCCGTGCTGGCCTCGCTCGGCGGCGCCGCCCTCGTCCAGCCGGCCTCGGCCGCCCCCGCGATGCCCGGCGCCGTGTCGGCACCCGACGCGGTGACGCACGTGCGGATGACTCCCATGGAGCGGCGCATGATGCATCGCCGCATGGAGCGGCGCATGATGCACCGCCGCATGGAGCGGCGCATGATGCATCACCGCATGCACCGCCGCATGCACCGCATGTGATTGAACGGCGGAGTGGGGTCTTCCGGCCCCGCTCCGCTCGCCCGGCCGGAACCGGGCGTTGCTCCCCGTTCCGAAGATTCCTATCTCGTCGTCTCGAATCGCGCCGTCAGGCGGCCGCCGCGGCAGCCGGCCGATCCGGGAGACCCCGATGCCCCCCTCCAATCGACTGTTCGACGACCTCGCCCGCCTCATGACGGACGCCGCCGGCGCCGCCCAGGGCGTCCGCCGCGAGGCCGAGACCGTGGTCCGGGCGCAGCTCGAGCGCGTCGTCCGCGACCTCGACATCGCCTCCCGCGAAGAGCTCGACGTGCTCCGCGACCTCGTGACCCAGCTCCAGGCGCAGAACGAGGCCCTGACGGCCCGCGTGGCGGCCCTGGAGGCGCGATCCGGGAGCGCCGGAGCGGGCGCCGCGGGCCTGAGCGAGGTGGTCTGAGTCTCCGCGGCAACGCCGCGGGCTTTTACACAGGAAGCGGCGTCGACGATCCGGTTTCCTGTTCACTGAATGTGACCTGCACTTTGTGTCGCGAGTCACGGCCGGTCTATAGTCGGGCATAGGGTGATTCGGGGGCTGCGGGGCGATGTCCGCAGAGCTTCGACAGTCGATCGCGTCACCGCCGGCCTAGATCTGCCGGTCGTTCCAGTTCTCGGAGTGTTCTCGCGCTCCGGTTTCGCGTCACCGCCACGTCGGGCCGGATCTCGTCCGGGTCGTCCTTTTGGATCGTCATGCCGCTTCTCAACGTCGACTTCCACGACCCGGACCGGAACGAGCATCCGCTCGACGTCGTCGAGCGGCTGGCCTCCCTGCGCGACTGGATCTTCGACCGGGCCGAGACCGACGAGATGTCGGTCACGAGCCCCGGTCGCTGGACCGACTACAACGTCGCCTTCACGTGGATCGAGGACGTCGAGGCGCTCCACGTCGCCTGCGCCTTCGACCTCAAGGTGCCGGAGCGGCAGCGCACCGAGGTGATGCGCCTGATCGCGCTGATCAACGAGCAGCTCTGGGTCGGCCATTTCGACCTCTGGACGACCGACAGCGTGGTGATGTTCCGGCACGCGCTCCTGCTGACCGGCGGCGCCGTCCCGACCCACCCGCAATGCGCCACGATGATGAAGACGGCGGTCGACGCCTGCGAGCGCTACTTCCAGGCGTTCCAGTTCGTCCTCTGGGCCGGCAAGAGCGCCCGCGAGGCCCTCGACGCCGTCCTGTTCGAGACCGAAGGCGAGGCGTGACCGCCCCCGGCGCCTCCACGGCGCGGATGCCCGCCTCGCTGGTCCTGGCCGGGGCCGGCAAGATGGGCGGCGCGATGCTGGCGGGCTGGCTGGAGGCGGGCCTCGATCCCCGCCGCACCACCATCATCGACCCGGTACCCGTGCGCCCGATCGTGGATCTCTGCGCCGAGCGGGGCATCGCCCTGAACCCGTCCGATCCCGAGCCCGGCGACGTTCTGGTCCTCGGGATCAAGCCGCAGGGCCTGGACACGGCGGCCCCCGGGCTCGATCGGCTCATCGGCCGCGACACGCTCCTCGTCTCGATCCTGGCGGGCAAGACCGTCGCGGATCTCCGCGGCCGGCTGCCGCGGGCGCGGGCGATCGTCAGGGCGATGCCCAACCTGCCGGCGAGCATCGGCCGGGGCGCCACCGGTGCCTGTGCGAGCTCGGAGGTCACCCCCGCGCAGCGGGCGGCCGCCGAGGCCCTGTTCGCGGCCAACGGCGCCGTGGCGTGGCTCGCCGACGAGGCGCAGATCGACGCCGTGACGGCGGTCTCGGGCTCCGGACCGGCCTACGTCTTCCTCCTGGCCGAGACGCTGGCGGAGGCCGGCATCGCGGCCGGCCTGGAGCCCGACGTCGCCCGCCGCCTCGCCCGGGCGACCGTGGCGGGAGCCGGCGCGCTCCTCGATGCCAGCCCGGCCGAGGCAGCGGAGTTGCGCCGCAACGTCACGTCGCCCGGCGGCACCACCGCGGCGGCCCTGGACGTGCTGATGCGGGAGGACGGCCTCGGCGCGCTGATGCGCGAGGCCGTGGCCGCGGCCCGTCGGCGGGCGGGGGAACTGTCCGGCTGACATCGGGCGTTGGCATCAAGGGCTGACATCGGGCGGCGTCCGTGCGGCATGGCCGCGCGACGGACCTGCCCTTCGCGGCCCGCCCGCCTACATGAGGCCACACGACCGATCAGACCGGGCGACCGATCCATGACCGACAGCAAAGCCCCCTCGAAGCGGCCCCGCAAGGCCTCGAGCCCCGCCAAGGCGGGCGACGCGCAGGAAGGCGCTGCCCGAGAGAGCGCTGCCCACGCGAGCGTCGCGCAGGAGAGCGACAAGACCGGGGCCGACGACTCGGGGACGCAGGGCGGGGCGCCGAAGCTGTCGCCCCGGGAGGCCGCCGTTGAGGCCCTGATGCGCCTCGCCGCCGAACAGCCCTGGAACGACATCGAGGTCAGCGACATCGCCCGCGAGGCGGGCCTTACGCTCGCCGAGCTGCGCGACCTGTTCCCGTCGAAGGGGGCGGTTCTCGGCGGGCTGACCCGCATCATCGACCGCAAGGTTCTGGAGGGCGATCTCACGGGTCTCGAGGAGGAGCCGACCCGCGAGCGGCTGTTCGACGTGCTGATGCGCCGCCTCGACGCCATGGAGCCCTACAAGCCGGCGCTGCGCCGGATCGCCTACGCGCTCCGGGGCGAGCCGCTCTCGATGCTGGCGCTGAACGGCGTGATGCTGAACTCGCACCGCTACATGCTGGCGGCGGCCGGGATCGACACCGAGGGGTCGCTCGGGCAACTCAAGCTGCAGGGCGTGGTCATCGCCTTCGCCCGCGTGACCCAGGTCTGGCTGGACGACGACGATCCGGCGCTCGCCCGGACGATGGCGCGGCTCGACAAGGAGATCCGCAACGGCGAGCGCATCATGGAGCGGGCCGAGGACGTTCGCCGCCTGACGGCGCCCCTGCGCGCCATCGGCCGCTCGTTCCTGGACCGGCGGCCGCGCGACCGGCGGAGCCGCGACGGCGACGGTGACGAGAGCGACCCCGCTGCCGCCATCTAGACCGGTCGCTCACGCGGCCTGGATGTCGCTGAGGAAGCTGTCGACCTCGCGCTTGACCGTCAGGGACTGCGTCGCCAGTTCGGCCGCCGCGCTCTGAACCTGCGCGGCGGCGCTCCCGGCCTCCCGGGCGGCGGCCAGCACGCGCGCCACGTTGGCCGAGACGCCCTCCGTCCCCCGCGCCGCCTCGCCGGCATTGCGCGAGATCTCGCCGGTGGCCGCCGTCTGCTGCACCACCGTCGCCGCGATGGCGCCGCTGATCTCGTTTACGGAGGCGATCGTGCGGGCGATCTGCGCCATCGCCTCCGCGGCCTGCCCGGAGGCCGCCTGGATCGCGGCGATCTGGCCGCCGATCTCCTCGGTCGCCCGCGCCGTCTGGGCGGCGAGCTCCTTCACTTCGGAGGCCACGACGGCGAAGCCGCGTCCCGCCTCGCCGGCCCGCGCCGCCTCGATGGTGGCGTTGAGGGCGAGCAGGTTGGTCTGGTTCGCGATGCCGGAGATCATCATCACGGCCGCCCCGATCTGCTCGGCGGCGGCGTGCAGGCTCGCCATGGCGGCGTTGGTCGCCTCGGCCTCATGGGCGGCGTGACCGGCCACCGCGTTCGAGCGCACGACCTGCCGCTCGATCTCCTGGAGCGAGGAAACCATCTCCTCGGCCGCGGCCGCGACGGTCTGGACGTTGGCCGAGGTCTGGGCGGCGGCCGAACTCGACGTCACGGCCTGGCTGTTGGTGTTGTCGGCCACCCGGGTCATCGCCTGCGCGGTCGCGTCGAGTTCGCTGGTCGCCGCCGTGACGATGTCGAGCGAGGCGGCGATCTTCGCCTGGAAGGCGTGGACGCGCTGCTCGACCCGCTCGGCCCGGCGCAGGCGGGCCTCCCGCTCGGCGGCCTGCGCCGCCTCGAGCTCCGCCCGCGCGACCGCGTTCTGGCGGAAGACGTCGACGGCCTTGGCCATCGCGCCCATCTCGTCGGTCGCCGCGCGGTACGGCACCGCGACGTGAAGATCGCCCTCGGCCAGCCGCGTCATCGCCTCCGTCATGCCGGCGACCGGTCGAATGACGCTGCGGGCCAGCACGAAGGCCAGGATACCCCCGAGGAGCAGGGCCGCGGCGACCAGGCCGATCAGGATGTACCGGGCCCGCCTCGCCGCCAGGGCGGTCTCCCGGGAAATCGTCTCGCCGGCGGCCACGATCCGGTCGCGCAGCGCGATGCCGAGCCGGTCGATCGCGTCGGCGTGGGGCTTGATCCCGGTCTCGAACGTCGCCTTCGCCGACGCCACCGCCCGATCGTACGCGCGGAAGCCGGCCGCGGCGGCGATCAGCGCGTCGCGGACGGCCCTGACCTGCTGCCCGAAGACCGCGCCCTGCGCGTCCTTGAACGCATCCAGGGCCGCCAGAGCCTGCTCGACCCGCTGCTCGAAGGCGTCGCGGTCATGGGCGTCCAGGCCGATCACGAAGCGGGCCGACGCGATGCGGGACCGCAGGACGGCGTTCTCGACGTGCTCGACACGCGCGAGCATCGCCTCGCCGGCCCGGGCGCGCACGTCCGCGAGCAGGCTCGCGAGAAGGTTGGTGAGCGCGTTGCCGGTCTCGTAGAGCTTCGTCCTGGCCTCGCGCAGGCTCGCGCCCGACGCCGCGAGGCGTTCCAGCTCCGGCTTCATCGCGCGGGCGGCCTCCCGCACGTCGTCGTAGAGCTTCCGCCCCCCGTCCGTCATGGCCAGCGAGAAGTACCGGTCGCAGGTCTGCTCGATCGCCTGCCGGGCCTGCTCCATCGCGGCGATCAGGTCGGGATCCGGCTGGAGCCGGTACCGTTCGGCCGTCCCGACGAGGCGTGCGGCGTGACCGTCGATCATCAGGACCGATTGCGCCCCCCGCTCCACGCGCTCCTGAAGCGCGTGGTCCGCGCCGATGACAGCCTGCTGGTAGATCGCGAATGCGCCGATGATGCCCGTGATCATGACGAGCATCGCAAATCCCGCGTAGAGACGAGCGCGTATCCCAGTTCTCACAGACGTATCTTCCACAGAAGAGGCCAGACTTTAGGCCTTACGATAGACGATACGATCATGACAACATCGTGTCGCGCGATCAAGTTCAACTTGTATTATAGATGATAGACGACAATACTTAGAGACAGACCCGATATCTCGGGCGCTTGAGGTGACCAAACCTGCCGGGCTGCGCGCGCAAACGGCAATCGGTGCGTTCTCGTTGCGATGGATCAGTTCTGACGGCGCCTCCCGGTCCGCCCGGAAGCTTCGCCCTGCGCGTGTCCGCTGCCGAGCGGCGTCGAGACTTCGCGCGGTACACGCTCGCGCTGGATCACGCGGGCGATGCACTTGCATTGCGGCACGGTCCGGCCCGCGTTGCTGACATCGGGCAGGAAGACCCGCGCTACAGTCCCGACCTTCGGGGAGACATGGCGACGGCCTGAAGCGCGTCGGCCGCGATTCGATCGACGGGTCGCGCAGACCCTCGGCTCGCGGGCCGTCCGGGTCGATCAGGCCTCGCGCGGGACTTCAGGCGGCGCGGCTCGCCAGCGCCTCGCGCATGGTCGTGGCGATCATCCCGTTCTGGAACTGGTCGCGCGGGACCAGCAGCGCGTCGGGCACGCGGACCGACGCCTCCGGCCCCATGGCGTCGACCGGGTCGCTGGCGAGGATGATGCGCAGGGCCGGGCGCAGAGCCCGGGCCTCGACGGCCAGCTGCGCGCAGCACAGGCCGCCCTGGAGCGCGGTATCGACCACCAGCACGTCCACCGGCAGGCCCAGGGCCAGCACCGTCATGGCGTCGACGCCGCGGTCGCAGGCGGTGACCTGGTAGCCCAGCATCCGGACCTGGGCCGAGACCTCGTCGCGCCAGCGCTTGTGGCGGCCGACGACCAGAACCTGGATCCGGTAGCAGCTGCCCTGGGGAAGGCTGCTCGAGGCAGTCTCGTCGTCGGCTGGGGGCATTCCGCACTCGACTTCGCGCTGGCTTTGCGATGCAGCATGCTAAGCTGGGATGCAATCCACACGCAAGCCCGGCGCCGTCATCGCGCCGCATTCGGCGCCGCCGTTGCACAATGGCGAAGCACTCCGGCGGCCTGATCATAGGCTGGGCACGGAGTTGACGCCGGCGGGGTCGCGCGGGCAACACCGGGCCGCCGCGGGACCTGAGCCGCGCGCTGCCGGAGCCCGAGCCGATGTCGTCCGCGAAAGCCCCTCCCGTCTCCCCGCTGGCGCCCACCGCGATGCCCGATCTGCCGCCCCTGCCGGGCGTGCGAATCGCGACCGCCCAGGCGGGGATCCGCTACAGCGGCCGCACCGACGTGCTCTACGTGGCTTTGGAGGCCGGGACCCGGGCCGCGGGGGTGTTCACCCGGTCGAAGTGTCCCTCGGCGCCGGTGGATTGGTGCCGCGACGCCCTGGCCGACGGGTCGGCGCGGGCGCTCGTGGTCAATTCCGGCAACGCCAACGCCTTCACGGGCCGGCTCGGGCGCGACGCGGTGGCGCGCACCGTCGAGATCGCCGCGGAGGCGGCGGGCTGCGGCGCGCGCGAGGTCTACGTCGCCTCGACCGGCGTGATCGGCGAGCCGCTCCCGGCGGAGCGGTTCGCGGGCGTGCTGGCGGACTGCGCGGCCCGCGCCGAGGACGGGCCGGCCGCCTGGACCGAGGCGGCCCGGGCGATCATGACCACCGACACCTTCCCGAAGCTCGCGACGCGCACGGCCGAGATCGACGGCGTGCGCGTGACGATCAACGGCATCGCCAAGGGCGCCGGCATGATCGCCCCCGACATGGCGACGATGCTGTCCTTCGTCTTCACCGACGCGGCCCTGCCGCAGGACGTGCTGCAGGCGCTCCTCTCGGCCGGGACGAAGACGAGCTTCAACTGCGTGACCGTGGACGGCGACACCTCCACCTCCGACACGCTGATGCTGTTCGCCACCGCCAGGGCCGGCAACCCGGCGGTCACCGATCCCGCCGACGCGCGCCTCGCCGGCTTCCGGGAGGCGCTCGACGGCCTGCTGGTCGAGCTGGCCCAACTCGTCGCCAAGGACGGCGAGGGCGCGCGCAAGTTCGTCACCGTGCGGGTCACCGGCGCCGAGAGCGACGCCTCCGCTCACCGCATCGCGATGTCGATCGCCAACTCGCCACTGGTGAAGACCGCGGTGGCCGGCGAGGACGCCAACTGGGGCCGCGTGGTGATGGCCGTGGGCAAGGCCGGCGAGCCCGCCGACCGCGACCGGCTCGCGATCTGGTTCGGCGACGTGCGGGTGGCGGTCCAGGGCGCCCGCGACCCCGATTACAGCGAGGCGGCGGCGAGCGCCGTGATGCGCGCGCCGGAGATCACGGTCCGGGTCGATCTCGGCCTGGGCGACGGCACGGCCCGCGTCTGGACCTGCGACCTGACCAAGGCCTACGTCGAGATCAACGGGGATTACCGCTCGTGAGGGCGGTCCTGTCCGGCGCCCTCCTCGTCCTGAGCCTGGCGACCGCGGCGCGGGCCGACGACGCGGCGTGCAAGCGCCACATCAGCGTCGTCGGGCGCGCGTCGGAGACGCGGGCGCCGGACTTCGCCGAGGTGACGATCGGCATCGAGGCGCGCGGCGCGAGTGCGGCGGCCGCCCTCGACGCGGCCTCGAAGGCGGTGGCTGGGGTCTCGGCGCAGGCCCGCGCCCTCGGGGTCCCGCCCGCCGATCTCGGCACGGCCGCCGTCACCCTGCAGACCGCGACCCGCACCGTCGCCCGGCCGGGGGGCGCCGTCACCGAGGAGCCCGACGGCTACCGCGCCAGCAACCTCGTCACCGTCCGGCTCGCCGACATGGACCGCCTCGGCGACCTGCTCCGGCAGGCCCTCGACTCCGGCGCCAACCGCATCGACGGCGTGAGCTTCGGGCTGCGCGACCCGGACAAGAGCGAGGCGGCCCTCCAGGTGGCAGCGACACGGGACGCGCGGAGCCGCGCCGAGGCCCTCGCCGAGGCGGTCGGCGCCAAGCTCGGCCCGCTCTGCACGCTGAGCACAGCCGCGGCCGGCACGCCGTACCGCCCGGCGCTGGAGATGGCCCGCGCGGCGCCGATGGCCGCCAAGGGGCGGCGGGTGCCGCTGGAGGCGGGCACGATCCCGATGTCCTCCGAGGTCTCGGCCACCTTCGCGGTGGCGCAGTGAGCGCGCCCGAGAACGCCCCCGACGGCGCCCCCGCTGCCGCGCCCCTGCGCCTGCTCCTCGTGGTCGCCGTCGCCCTCGTCGACGTCGACGGCCGCGTCCTGGTGAGCGAGCGCCCGGCGGGCAAGCAGCTGGCCGGCCTGTGGGAGTTCCCCGGCGGCAAGGTCGAGCCCGGCGAGCGCCCCGAGCAGACGCTGATCCGCGAGCTGGCGGAGGAGCTCGGCATCCGGGTCGAGGAGCCCTGCCTCGCGCCGCTGACCTTCGCGAGCCACGCCTACCCGGACTTCCACCTGCTGATGCCGCTCTACATCTGCCGGCGCTGGACGGGGACGCCGCGGTCGATGGAGGGGCAGGCGCTCAAGTGGGTGCGCCCCAAGGCCCTGCGCGACCTCGCGATGCCGCCCGCCGACGCGCCGCTGATCCCGTTCCTGGTCGACCTGCTGGATTCCTGACGCCGTCGCGGGCCGCCCTCACAGGGTGAGGATCGCCTCGACGACTTCCTGCACGTCGAGCGCCTCCGCGAAGGTGGCGAGGTGGTGGGGCTCGCCGCGCGCCATGCGGACGACACCCTCGAGCTGGCGCCGGAGCGTGATCGGCCGCAGCTTCTCGTTCGGGATCGCGTCGGGCTCCGGCTCGAAGCGCCCGTCGGCGCCCCGTCGCTCGGCGATGGCCCAGTCGCGCAGCCGGACGGCGCCCGCGTCGCCCTCCAGCGTCCACGTGTTGTGGTCGTCGGCCTCGACGCCCCCGACCCGGCCGGTCAGGGTGACGGGGATCCCGCCCGCCGTGAGCGTCACGTCGATCGCGCGCTCGGACCGGCCCGGCTCCGGGAAGGCGGTCCGTCCAGCGAGCCCGGCGAGCGGGCCGAGCTGGCGGCGGGCCAGGAACAGGAAGTGCGAGACCACCTCGCGGGTGAAGCCGCCCTCGCCCCGCGCGTCGAGCCAGCGGGCGGCGTCGGCCTGCCAGGGCCGGGGCCAGCGGGCGAACGCCACCGCGACGGTGAGCGCCCGTGGCGTGCCGACCGCGCCGGCCGCGATCCAGCGCTCGAGGGTGGCGACGCCCGGCGACGAGGCGAACGGGAAATTGACCGCGCCCGCGCCCCTCGCCTCCGCCACGAAGGCGCGGGCGTCGGCGCGATCGATGGCCAGCGGCTTCTCGCAGAAGACGCTCCGGCCGGCGGCCAGGGCGGCGCGGGCGTAGCCGAGATGCGAGGCGGGCGGCGAGGCGACGTAGACGCAGTCGCTCGCCGCCACGACGGCGGCGGAATCGGCGACCCGCGGCACCGCCGGGAAGGCCGCGCCGATCCGGTCCAGGGCCGCCGGGGCCGGATCCCAGATCGCCGCGACCCGCACGGGCGAGTCCGTCGCCCCGTGGATCGCGCCGAGCAGGCGCTCGGCCATGATTCCCGCGCCGATGATCCCGATGGTGAGCGGTGCGTCGGAGGTCGGCATGCGGGGATCCGTGCGGCTTCTGGCGTCTGACGGGCCGCGGGACGCGGCCCGTCGCAGGCTTTAGGAGCCCGAACCGGCGTGGGGAAGGCCGCCGGTCAACGCGACCCGGGATCTCAGCCCTGAATGAAGGCGAGCAGGTCGGCGTTGAGCCGGTCCTTGTGGGTGGCGGCCAGCCCGTGCGGGGCGCTCGGATACTCCTTCAGCACGGCGCCCGGCACGAGCTTGACGGCGGCGCGCGCGGCGGCGTCGATCGGCACGATCTGGTCGTCGTCGCCGTGCACGAGCAGGGTCGGCACGTCGATGCGCTTCAGGTCCTCGGTGAAGTCGGTCTCCGAGAAGGCCGCCACGCAGGCGTGCACGTTCCGCAGGCCCGCCATCATGCCCTGCATCCAGAACGTGTCCCGCAGGCCTTCGCTGACCGCGGCGCCGGGGCGGTTCGCGCCGTAGAACGGGCCGCTCAGGTCCTTGAAGAACTGGGACCGGTCGCGCAGGACCGAGTCGCGGATTCCGTCGAACACGTCCCGGGGCAGGCCGCCCGGGTTCGCGTCGGTCCGGACCATCTGGGGCGTCACGGCCCCAACTAGGACCGCCTTGGCGATGCGCGCCGTCCCGTGCCGCCCGATGGTGCGGGCGACCTCGCCGCCGCCGGTGGAGTGGCCGACCAGCACCGCGTCGCGCAGGTCGAGATGGGCGATCAGCCCGGCGAGGTCGTCCGCGAAGGTGTCCATGTCGTTGCCCGACCAGGGCTGCCCGGAGCGGCCGTGCCCGCGCCGGTCATGGGCGATGACCCTGAACCCGCGCTCCGCGAGGAACAGCATCTGGTCCTCCCAGGCGTCGCCGTTGAGCGGCCAGCCGTGGCTGAAGACCACCGGCTGCCCGGCGCCCCAGTCCTTGTAGTAGATCTGGGTGCCGTCCTGCGCGGTGAAGTAGGGCATCGTGGTCTCCCGAGGGTCGAGAAGGCAGCGGTTACGAGGCGGGGGTCGCGCGGAACGAGGAACCGGTCAGGCTCGGCCCTGCCGCGCGTCGAGGCTGAGCGGGCCGGCCCCGAAGGCCGCGACCTGAAGCAAGCCGCCGGCCATGGCGAGGTTCTTCAGGAAGTGGAACATCTGGTTCTGGTCGCCGAGGGCCGCGTGGAAGGTCACCGCGGTGGCCACCGCGAAGAGCGCGAGGGCCAGGGCGACCAGCCGCGTGCGGTAGCCGGCGACGAGCAGCAGCCCGCCGACGACCTCCACGGAGGTCGCCGCCGCGTAGGCGAGCGGCGGCAGCGGCAGGTGGGCGGCCTCGATGGTGGCGAGCGTCGCGGCCGGGGCCGCGAGCTTGCCGGCGCCGCTCACGAGGAAGATCGCGCTCATCAGGACCCGGCCGGTCACCGGCAGCAGGGCGGTCGCGCTGGAAGAATGGATCGGGGGCATCGTCGAACGCTCCGTCCTGTCGTGCGCGGCCGGCTCAGGCCGCTTCGGGAAGTGTGAGGCCGCGAAGCCAGTTCAGCGCCAGGCCGATATCGGCCTGCGACAGGCCGTGGCCCGTCGGCAGGATCCGGTGCTCGACGCGGGCTCCGGCCGCGGTGAGCTGCTGCGCGAGGCGCCGCGCGTTCTCGGCGGGCACGATCGGGTCCATCGCCCCGGAGAGGATCAGGACCGGCCGGCCGGCGAGATCCGCGGTCGGGGGCTCGGCGAGCGGCACCATCGGGCGGATCAGGACCGCGCCCGCCAGGGACTCCGGCCGGAGCAGCAGCAGCGACGCGGCGATGTTGGCGCCGTTCGAGAAGCCCAGCGCCACCGGCGCCCCGAGCCCGTACCGCGTCCGGGCGGCCGCCACGAAGGCCGCGAGGTCGCCGGTGCGGCGGCTCAGGTCCGCCTCGTCGAAGACGCCCTCCGCCAGGCGCCGGAAGAAGCGCGGCATGCCGTTCTCGCTGACGGCGCCGCGGGGCGCCAGCAGGGCGGCCTCCGGCGCGACCGTGCGGCCTAGGGGCAGGAGGTCGTTCTCGTCGCCACCGGTCCCGTGCAGGAGCAGCAGGGGACGGGCGGTGTCGGGACCGGGCTCGAAGCGGTGGATGAAGCCGGCGGTGTCCTGGGTCATGATGGCCTCACGGGTGACGGGGAGAGGTCCCGCCCCGCGCGGGCGCGGGGCGGGCGTGGAGGTCGCGGATCAGGCGACCTTGGGCAGCACGGCCTCGATCTCGGCCCGGTGCGGCTCCAGGCCGGCGGGGAGCTTGAGGGCCTGGCCGAGGGCCTCGACCGGTTCGTCGACCGCGAAGCCGGGCGCGTCGGTGGCGATCTCGAACAGCACGCCGCCGGGCTCGCGGAAGTAGATCGAGCGGAAGTA
The DNA here is from genome assembly GCF_053345625.1 of Methylobacterium sp. D53M. Classification (NCBI taxonomy): domain Bacteria; kingdom Pseudomonadati; phylum Pseudomonadota; class Alphaproteobacteria; order Hyphomicrobiales; family Methylobacteriaceae; genus Methylobacterium; species Methylobacterium sp. D53M. The sequence continues at coordinate 141,503 of NZ_JBKFAL010000002.1, read as the reverse complement.
CTGCCGGTCGCGCTGCTCGGTGACGTGGAGCCCCCGCGCCGCGAGCGCCCGGCCCATCGCGGCCTGCGCGGCGTCGTCCGCCGCCCGGAACGCGATGTGGTGGACCGAGCCCGCCCCCGGGCGGCCTGGCAGGAACCCGCCGACGGCCCGCAGGGTGACGAGACCACCGAGCTCGGCGCTGCCCGCGAAGCGGATCAGGTTGCCCTCGCGGCCGACCTCCTCCAGCCCGAGCACCTCCGTGAGGATCGCGGCGGTCGCCTCGGCCCTGTCGAGGAGGAGCGTCACCCCGTGCAGGCCGCGGATCGCGTGCTCGGCCGGCACCTCGCTCGACGCCCAGCCCTCCGCGTCGCCGACATCGACGCCCACCAGCGCGAGCATCATGCCGTCCGGGTCGCGGAAGCGCAGCGTCGGCGCGCCGAAGACCTGGACCAGCGGCTCGTGGGCCACGCCCTTCTCGATGAGCCGGTGGGTCCACCAGCCGATGGAGGCGCGGGGAACCCGGAAGGCCGTCTCCTGGGTCTCGCCGATCCCGACCCGGCCCGGCGCGGCGTGCTCGACGGGGAAGAAGGTCAGGATCGTGCCGGGCCGCCCGGCCGCGTCGCCGTAGTACAGGTGGTAGGTGCCCGGATCGTCGAAATTGACGGTCTTCTTCACCAGACGCAGCCCGAGGATTCGGGTGTGGAAGTCGAGGTTGCGCAGGGCCGGCCCGGAGAAGGCCGTGACGTGGTGGAGGCCGGTCTGAACCATGGCGATGTCTCCCGACGGAAGGCCGCGGCGGGCGGCCTGTTGCGATGACGGGAATGTGCCCCTTGCCATGGGCGGCGAAAATAGAAACGGTGGAAACCTATCGTTTCCGGATCTGATCGATGAGACTGCCCGATTTCGAGGCCTGGGCCGTGTTCGCCAAGGTGGTGGAGACCGGCTCCTTCGGCCGCGCCGCCGCGGAACTGGGCCTGTCGAAGGCCACGGTCTCGAAGGCAGTGAGCCGGCTCGAATTGCGGATCGGCGCCCGCCTGTTCAACCGCACGTCGCGGAAGCTCGCCCTCACCGAGGCCGGGCAGGCCGCCAAGGACGGTGCCGCGCGCATCCTCGCCGAGGGCGAGGCCGCGGAGGCGCTGGCGACCGCGGGCGCCGCGGAGCCGCGCGGGCTGGTGCGGCTCGCGGTGCCGATGACCTTCGGGGTGATGCACGTGGCCCCGATCCTGCCGGCCTTCCTCCGGGACTACCCGGCCGTGTCGGTGGATCTCCACCTGTCGGACGCGGTCGTCGACCTCGTCGGCGGCGGGTTCGACATCGGGCTGCGCATCGCGGCCCTGCCGGATTCCTCCCTGCGCGCGCGGCGGCTCTGCGAGATCCGCCGCTCGCTGGTCGCCACGCCCGCCTATCTCGACCGGCACGGCCGGCCCGAGCACCCGGACGACCTCGTCCACCACACCTGCCTCGGCTACGCCTACCTGCCGACGCCGGACCGCTGGCGCTTCGTGGACGGGAGCGGCGCGGAGGCTGTCGTCGTGCCGGCGAGCCAGCTCCGGGCGAACAACGCCGAGGCGCTAGCGCCGGCGCTGCGGGCCGGCCTCGGACTCGCCCTGCAGCCCGACTTCATGATCTGGGACGACCTCGAAGCCGGGCGTCTCGAGCGGGTGCTGCCGGCTTGGTCGCCGCCGCCGATCGCCCTGCACCTCGTCATGCCCCCGGGCGATCCGCGGCCGGCGCGGGTGACGGCGCTGATCGCCTATCTCGCCCAGACCCTCGGCCAGGCGCCCTGGGCCGCGCCGTCGCCGCGAGGCCACGCGGCGGACCGGTGAGTCCCGCGCCGGCGCGCGCGATCCGGGCGCGTCATTCACCTGGATCAATGCCGTCTGCGCGAACGTGCGTTACCGGCGAGCACCGTGCCTCCGAAGACGGCCTGCTCCTTGCTGCTGCATCTGTCGGAGAACGGCCGAGACTTGCCGCTCGGCCGGGAATCTCGGCCAAGCAAACTTCAGGTTTATCCAGGACAATCTGGCATTGGACAGCGGCGCATTTTCCGGCCAGTAAGGCGCCTTGTATACATGTATACGATTCTGTTGAGGCGTCGATGTCCCCTTTGATTCCCGGACGCCCCGCACCCGACCGGTTGCGGCACAAGACTGTGGCGGCGGCCGTGGCGGACTCGCTCCGCGAGCAGATCCTGAACGGTGAACTGCCGCCGGGAGTGCAGCTCCGCCAGGACGCCCTGGCGGAGGAGTTCGGGATCAGCCGGATCCCGGTGCGCGAGGCCCTGCTCCAGCTGGAAGCCAGCAAGCTCGTGCGGATCGTGCCGCATCGCGGGGCGGTCGTGACAGGCCTCTCGCTGCAGGAGGTCGAGGACATCTTCCAGCTGCGCGTCCAGCTCGAGCCGGAACTGCTCCTGCTCTCGGCCCCGCACCTGACCCGCGACGACATCCGCGATCTCGACGCGCTCTCGAAGGAGTACGGCGCGGCGCTGGAGACCGGTCAGGTCCTCCGGTGGGGCGACCTGAACAGCCGCTTCCACCTCGACCTGATCCGGCACGCCGGCCGGCCGCGGTCGCTGGCGATCGTCTCCGCGCTGCTGCAGGATTGCGAGCGGCCGACGCGGCTGCAGATCGCGACCTCCGAGGACGCGACCCGCGCGGTCAGCGAGCACGCGCAGATCCTGGCCCTGTGCGAGGACCGCGCGTTCGAGGCGGCGGCCGCGTGCCTGCGGCGCCACATCGAGCATGTCGGCGCCTCGCTCATCGCCCTCTACCGGGGGGCGCTCGCCGAGGCCTGATCGTCCGCGAGGCGGCTCAGTCCGGCTTGGCCGACCGGCCGCCGATCCGGCCCGGCAGGCGGGTCAGGCGATCCTTCATCTCCAGGACCTTCTGGACCTTCGAGCCGAGCGTCAGGAGCTGGACGAGGCGCTCGGTGTCGAGGCGGCGCACGTCCGCGTACCAGCCGGCGAACAGCTCGAAGAGGTCGTGCATCTCCCGCAGGCGCGCCTGGGCGTGCCGCTCCTCCTCGGTCGCCGGGTCCTGCATCAGGAGTTCGCGCAGGAGGGTCAAGGTCGGGTCGACCTCGCGCTTCTTGCGCTCCTCGACCAGCGTGCGGACGATCTGCCAGATGTCCTCGGGCGTCGTGAAGTAGTCGCGCCGGTCGCCGGGCCGATGCTGGAGCCGGACGAGGTTCCAAGCCTGGAGCTCCTTCAGGCCCATGCTGACGTTGGAGCGCGACACCCCGAGCCGCTCGACGATCTCGTCGGCGTTGAGGGGCCGCTCGGCCACGAACAGCAGGGCGTAGATCTGCCCCACGGTCCGGTTGATGCCCCAGCGCGAGCCCATCTCGCCGAAATGCAGCACGAAGGTCTGGACGAGCGGGGGCAGTTGCACGGCAGGGATCCGACGCGGGCAGTAATCGGGCGGGCGCCGCCCCGGTCTATCAGCTCTTGAGCCAATACCGCAGGACCGTCGCGACGAAGCCGAGGCCGACGATGCTGGAGGCCCAGAGCCCCGCGAACCACGCGAGGCGCTTCCAGAGGGGCTGTGCTGCTGCGGGTGCCATCAGTGATATCCGTGCGCGTCGACCTTGCCGCGGAAGACCCAGTACGCGTACGCGGTGTAGGCCAGTATGATCGGGATCAAAACCGACGCGCCGGCCAGCAGGAAGATCTGGCTCGCCTCGGGCGCGGCCGCCTGCCAGATCGTGATCCGGCCCGGCACGATGTCGGGGAAGATGCTGATGCCGAGCCCCAGGAAGGTCAGGGCGAACAGCCCCAGCGCGATCAGGAAGGGCGCCCGCTCGGCGCCGCCCCGCAGGGTGCGCCACAGGGCGTAGGCCGCGAGCGCCACGAGCAGCGGCACCTGCGCGGTGACGAGCACGTTCGGCATCGCCAGCCAGCGCTCGTAGTAGCGGCCCTGGAGGAACGGCGTCACCGCGCTGACGAGGGCGATGGCCGCCACCGTCGCCGCGGTGAGGCGCAGGGCCAGGCGCCGGGCCCGCAGCTGGAGCAGGCCCTCGGTGCGCATCACCAGCCACGTCGCCCCGAGCAGCGCGTAGGCGACGACCAGGCTCGCGCCCACGAGGAGGCTGAAGGGCGTGAGCCAGTCCCACCAGCCGCCGGCATAGGCCCGCCCCTCGACCGCGATGCCCTGCAGGAGCGCGCCCAGCGTGATGCCCTGGGCGAGGGCCGCCACCAGCGAGCCGCCCGCGAAGGCCACGTCCCAGGCGGCGCGGTGGCGGGGGTCGCGCCAGCGGAACTCGAAGGCGACGCCGCGGAAGATCAGCCCGAGCAGCATCGCGATGATCGGCGCGTAGAGCGCCGGCAGGATCACCGCGTAGGCCAGCGGGAAGACGGCGAACAGGCCGCCGCCGCCCAGCACCAGCCAGGTCTCGTTGCCGTCCCAGACCGGCGCGACCGAGTTCATGGCGGTGTCGCGCTCCGCGCCCGGCGGCAGGACCGGGAACAAGAGGCCGATGCCGAGGTCGAAGCCGTCCATGACGATGTAGGCGAAGACCGCGAAGGCGATCACGAGCGCCCAGACCACCGTGAGATCGACGCTGTAGGCCATGGGTCCCTCACTCGGCCGGCTGGAGGTGGCGGTCGGGGTCGATCGCCGGGGCGGGCGTGATGCCCGCCGTCCGGATCGGCGCGCCGGGCTCGATCCCGCTCTCGCCGGCATGCGGGGGCTGGCCCATCAGGCGCAGCATGTAGCCGGCGCCCATGGCGAAGACCGCGAAGTAGATCACCACGAAGGCGGTGAGCGAGGCCGCCACCGCCGGCGCGTGCAGCGGCGAGGCCGACTGCGCCGTGCGCAGCAGTCCGTAGACCGTGTAGGGCTGGCGCCCGACCTCGGTGGTGATCCAGCCGGCCAGCACCGCCACGAAGCCCGCCGGGCCCATGGCCACCGCGAAGCGGTGCAGGGGGCGCCACGCGTAGAGGGTGCCGCGCCAGCGGGCGAGGAGGCTGAGGGCGCCCAGGAGCAGCATCAGCATGCCGAGGCCGACCATGATGCGGAACGACCAGAACACGATCGGCACCGGCGGCCATTCCGACCGCGGCAGGCTGTCGAGCCCCTTCAGGGGCGCGTCGAGGGCGTGCTTCAGCACCAGCGACGACAGCTTCGGGATCTCGACCGCGTAGCGCACGGTGCCGGCCTCCTGGTCGGGCAGGCCGAACAGCACCAGCGGCGCGCCGTCCGGGTGGCTCCGGAAGTGGCCCTCCATGGCCATGACCTTGGCGGGCTGGTGCTCCAGGGTGTTGAGGCCGTGCGCGTCGCCCGCGAGGATCTGGATCGGTGCGACCAGGGCGGCCATCCACATCGCCATCGAGAACATCGTCCGGGCCGCCGGGTTGGCCCGGTCGCGCAGCAGGTGCCACGCGCCGACCGCGCCCACGACCAGCGCGGTGGTAAGGTAGGCGGCCAGCACCATGTGCACGAGGCGGTACGGGAAGGACGGGTTGAACACGATCGCCCACCAGTCCAGCGGCACGAACTGGCCCTCGGCGTTCGTGCCGTAGCCCGCCGGCGTCTGCATCCACGAGTTCACCGCCAGGATCCAGAACGCCGAGAAGCAGGTCCCGACCGCGACCATCAGCGTCGCCGCGAAGTGCAGCCGCGGCCCGACCTTGCGCATCCCGAACAGCATCACGCCGAGAAAGCCCGCCTCCAGGAAGAAGGCCGAGAGCACCTCGTAGGCCATCATCGGCCCCAGCACCGGGCCGGTCTTGTCGGAGAAGACCGACCAGTTCGTGCCGAACTGGTAGGACATCACCAGCCCGGACACGACGCCCATCGCGAAGGCGATCGCGAAGATCTTAATCCAGTACTTGAACAGGTCCATGAAGACCTGACGCCCGGTGGCGAGCCAGAGCCCCTCCAGCACCGCGAGGAAGCTCGCGAGGCCGATCGAGAAGGCCGGGAACACGATGTGGAAGGCCACCGTGAACCCGAACTGCATGCGGGCAAGGATCAGGGGATCGAGGTTGGCGAGCACGTCGGGCCTCCGGCTCAGGGCGCGACGCGGTATATAGCAATTTCAGAAATGTCTGAAAAGTCGGAATATATCGAAGCCGCCCGCGGCTCGCGGCCGGCCGGTCGCGCCTCGCGGCGGCCGGCCGCGAGCCGCGACCGGCGCCCGGGTCTGGACGTCCGAGCCCGAACGCGTCAGGGTCGCGCCATTCCCTACCGGTCGGGACCTCTCAGGCGCCGCGTGGCTCGCTGCGTCACGACCCGCCGCGCCCCGACGCAAGGAGAGCACGCGCCGCCATGGCCGACACCCCCGCACCCGCCGCGCCCGTCGATCTCGCCGCCGCGCTGTCGGCGCGCATCCGCGGCATCGGCACGAGCCAGATCGGCCTCGTGGCGGATCGCGGGCGGGACGACCCGGAGGTGGTGAAGCTGTGGATCGGCGAGGGCGACCTGCCGACGCCGCCCTTCATCGTCGAGGCCGCGCACCGGGCGATGCTCGACGGGCACACCCGCTACACCACGTCGCTGGGGCTGCCGGCGCTGCGGGCGGCGCTCGGCGCCTACCACGCCCGCCACTGGGGCGTGGAGATCCCGCCGGACCGGTTCGGCGTCACGGCGGGCGGCATGAACGCGATCATGCAGGCGGCCCAGGTGCTGCTGGAGCCGGGCGACGAGATGATCATCCCCTCCCCGGCCTGGCCCAACCTCGGCGAGGCGGTCCGCATCGCCGGCGGCGTGCCCGTGACGGTGCCGTACCGCCGCCTGCCGGACGGGCGCTTCGCGCTGCCGCTCGCCGACATCGCGGCGGCGATCACGCCGCGCACCCGGGTGATCATGGTGAACTCGCCCTCGAACCCGACGGGCTGGACCATGCCGCTGGCCGAGATGACGGCCCTGCGCGACCTCGCCCGGGAGCGCGGCCTCTGGATCCTCTCGGACGAGGTCTACGCCCACTTCACCTACGGCAACCGGATCGCGCCGTCCTTCCTGCAGATCTGCACGGAGGACGACCGTCTGATCGTGACCAACACCTTCTCGAAGAACTGGGCGATGACCGGCTGGCGGGCCGGCTGGGTGATCTATCCCCGCGGCCTCGCGCCGACCTTCGCCAAGCTCGGGCAGTACAGCACCACCTCGATCCCGACTTTCGTCCAGCACGCCTGCATCGCGGCCCTCGAGGAGGGCGACGGCTTCATCCGGACGATGGTGGACCGCTGCGCCGAGGCCCGGGCGATTCTGGTGGAGGGGCTGTCGCGCCTCCCGGGCGTCACGGTCGCGCCGCCGGACGGAGCCTTCTACCTCATGGCCCGGATGGGCGGCGACGAGCCGAGCCTCGACCTGGCGCTGCGCCTGCTGCGGGAGGCCAAGGTCGGCGTGGCGCCCGGCACCGCCTTCGGACCCGAGGGCGAGGGCCTGGTGCGGATGTGCTTCGCCATCAGCCCGGACCTGGCGCGGGAGGCGGTGCGCCGGCTCGCGGGCGTGCTCGGGACCCGGGCGCCGGCCGCGGCGGCGCACTGAGTTGGGGGCGAGCGGCTCAGCGGCCCCAGCGCAGGACCAGCGCGTCGTTCCGCCGGGCGAGCTCGATCAGGCCGGCCCGCGTCGCCGGGTGCAGGGGCTGGATCGGCAGCCGCGCGGTCTCGCTCGCGATCACGCCGCCCTCGGCCATCAGCGCCTTGCAGGCGAGCAGGCCGCACTGCCGGTTCTCGTAGTTGATGAGCGGCAGCCAGCGCGCGTAGGCGTCCATCGCCTCGTCGCGACGCCCGGCCGCGTAGGCGTCGGTGATCTGACGGATGCCGTCCGGGTAGCCGCCGCCGGTCATCGCACCCGTGGCGCCGGCGTCGAGGTCGGCCATCAGGGTGATCGCCTCCTCGCCGTCCCAGGGGCCCACGACCGCGTCGCCGCCGAGCGCGATCAGCTCGCGGAGCTTGGCCGCGGCGCCCGCGGTCTCGATCTTGAAGTAGGCGACGTTCGCGATCTCCCGGGCCATGCGCGCCAGGAGCGGCGCCGACAGCGGTGTGCCCGCCACCGGCGCGTCCTGGATCATGATCGGGATGGAGATCGCGTCCGAGACCGCGCGGAAGAAGTCGACGATGCCGAGTTCCGGCACCCGGATCGTGGCGCCGTGATAGGGCGGCATGACCATCACCATCGCGGCGCCGGCCTCCTGGGCGCGGCGCGAGCGCTCGGCGCAGACCTGCGTGGCGAAGTGCGTCGTCGTCACGATCACCGGAACGCGGCCGGCCACGTGCTCCAGCACGGCGTGCATCACCCGCTCGCGCTCGTCGTCGGTGAGGACGAACTGCTCGGAGAAGTTGGCCAGGATGCACAGGCCCTGGCTGCCGGCGTCGATCATGAAGTCGACGGCCCGGCGCTGCCCGTCGAGGTCGAGGGCGCCCGCGGCGTCGAAGACCGTGGGGGCGACCGGGAAGACGCCGCGATAGGCGGGGACGGACGAGGTCATGCGCGGTCCTTCTGCCGGGATCGCGCATCCCGGCGGACGACCGTGTCCGCGGGCGGGATCCGGCCGCCTCTTAGCACGCGGCCGCGATCCTGGCGCGTTCGGGGGGCGCAACGCGCTGTCGACAAGCCCACCGACTTTCCTGTACGGCCGAGATCTTCTTTGCTTTGTCCATCGACAGCCGAGATCGGGCGCGGCGGCCGCACGAGAACGGCGTTTTCTTTTCGGAGCTACTGTAATGCGATTCTTCTCTGCGAGCCGCGTCGCGGCGCTCGTCGCGGCGACGCTCCTCAGCGCAATCGCCGGCGCGCCCGCGCGGGCCGACGATCTCGACGCGATTCGCGCCGCCAAGACCCTGCGCATCGGCACCGAGGGCACCTACGCGCCCTTCACGTTCCACGACGCGTCCGGGCAGCTCGTCGGCTTCGACGTCGAGATCGGCCGCAAGGTCGCCGAGCAGCTGGGCGTCACGCCGCAATTCCTCGAGGGCAAGTGGGACGGGCTGATCGCCGGGCTCGACGGCAAGCGCTACGACGTGGTGATCAACCAAGTCGGCATCACCAAGGAGCGGCAGGCGAAGTTCGACTTCTCCGAGCCCTACATCCGCGCGCGGGCCGTGCTGATCACCCGGGCGGACCGGTCCGACATCAAGTCCTTCGCGGATCTCAAGGGCAGGAAGGCCGCCCAGAGCCTCTCCAGCAACTTCGCGCGCCTCGCCGAGCAGTCCGGCGCCGAGCTCGTCGGGACGGACGGCTTCGACCAGTCGATCCAGCTCGTCCTCACCGGCCGCGCCGACGCCACCGTCAACGACAGCCTGTCGTTCCTGGACTTCCACAAGCAGAAGCCGAGCGCCCCCGTGAAGATCGCCGCCGAGCAGGCCGACGCGGACGCCTCCGGGATCATCATGCGCAAGAACAACCCGGCGCTGAAGGCCGCGATCGACAAGGCGCTGGAGGCGATCAAGGCCGACGGCAGCTACGCGGCGATCGCCCAGAAGTACTTCGGGGCCGACGTCTCCAAGTAGACCGTCCGCAGAGGGGCCGCCCGGACGGATCCCGCCCGGGCGCCGCCCCGTACAGCCCCACGCTTCGATCGCCCGGTAGGAGACGCCGCCCCGTGCCGCACTGGCTCGACCTCATGCTCCAGTCGCTGGGGCCGCTGCTCGCGGCCGGCCTGCGCTTCACCGTGCCGCTGACGCTCATCACCTTCGTGCTGGGCCTCGCGCTGGGGCTCGGGACCGCCCTCGTGCGCCTGTTCGCGCCCCGGCCCCTGGCGGCCCTGGCGTGGTTCTACGTGTGGATCTTCCGGGGCACGCCGCTCCTCGTGCAGCTGTTCGTGATCTTCTACGGCCTGCCGAGCGCCGGCATCCTGATCGACGCCTTCCCGGCCGCCGTGATCGGGTTCACCCTCAACGTCGGCGCCTACACGTCGGAGATCGTCCGCGCCGCCATCGCCTCCATCCCGAAGGGCCAGTGGGAGGCGGCCTACGCCACCGGCATGAATCCGGTCCAGGCCCTGCGCCGCACGATCCTGCCCCAGGCGGCGCGGGTGGCGGTGCCGTCGCTCGCCAACTCCTTCATCGCGCTGGTGAAGGACACCTCGCTCGCGGCCGCCATCACGGTGCCGGAGCTGTTCCAGGCGGCCCAGCGCATCGTCGCCGTCACCTACGAGCCGCTGATCCTCTACATCGAGGTGGCGCTGATCTACCTCGTCCTGTCGACGCTCCTGTCCTGGCTCCAGACGCTGCTGGAGCGGCGCCTCGGGCGCTACGGCGGCTACCTGGAGGCCCGCGCGTGATCGCCCTGTCGGCCATCGAGAAGCGCTTCGGCGACAACCCGGTCCTGCGGGGCGTCGACCTCGCGGTGCCGGAGGGGCGGGTCACGGCGCTGATCGGCCCCTCGGGCTCGGGCAAGTCAACGCTCCTGCGCTGTGCGAACCTGCTGGAGGTCCCGCAGGCCGGGACGCTGACCCTCGGCGACATACGCCTCACCTTCCGGCCCGGCAGCCCGCCGGCGCGGCGGGACGTGCTCGCCGTGCGCCGGCAGACCGGCATGGTGTTCCAGAACTTCCAGCTCTTCCCCCACCGGACCGTGATGGAGAACGTCACCGAGGGGCTCGTCACCGTCGGCAAGTGGCCGCAGGACCGGGCGCGGGCGCGCGCCCTGGAATTGCTGGAGCGCGTCGGCCTCGCCCACAAGGCCGCGGACTGGCCCGCCAGCCTGTCGGGCGGCCAGCAGCAGCGGGTGGCGATCGCCCGGGCGCTGGCCCCGTCCCCGCGCCTGCTGCTCTGCGACGAGCCGACCTCGGCCCTCGACCCGGAACTCGCCGCCGAGGTGGTGGACGTACTCGCCGGCCTCGCGAACGCGGGCACGACCATGCTGATGGCGACCCACGACCTGCGCCTCGCGCGGCGCGTCGCCGACACGGTGGTGTTCCTGGAAGGGGGGCATATCGTCGAGCAGGGCGCGGCCGCCGACGTCTTCGCCCGGCCGGCCGACCCGCGCACCCGCCGGTTCGTCCGGACGCTGCTCGGCGAGGCGGCCGAAGGGGCGTGAAAAGAGGCCTGAGAAGGGGCCTACGGAACGGGCCGGGACGCGGGATTCAGCGCGTCAGGCAGCGGAGCGTGAGAAGATCCTCGACGGTGAGCGCGGTCCCGAAGACCAGGGGCCGCCAGGCCGGCAGGGTGGCGAGGATCAGGCCGGCCGCCAGGGCGAGCCAGGGCAGGACCGGGCGCAGGCCGGGACCGGCGGCCCTCACGCGGGATTCCGCGCCAGCGACGCCTCCTCGCCCTTGCCGACCACCACGAGGCCCAGGCCCGCGGCCAGCATGGCGCCGCCCCAGAGCAGGAAGCCGATGTCCCAGTAGAGCCACTGCTCCGGCGGTGCCCGCTCGTTGACGTGGTGCACGCCGAGGATCTCGTGGTCGATCAGGCCCTCGACGAGGTTGAACAGGCCCCAGCCGATCAGGAGCGACCCGGCGAGCAGCTTGCTGGACCAGTAGAGGTGCGTGCGGTGCGCGGCGCGCCAGAGGAGGAACAGCCCGAGGACCACGAAGACGTAGGTCGCGCTGTGGAAGAGGCCGTCCCAGCGGGTGTTCAGCTCGAGGTTCGGGATCGTGTCGATCGGGTACCAGCTGCTCAGCATGTGGTGCCATTGCAGGATCTGGTGCAGCACGATCCCGTCGAAGAAGCCGCCGAGGCCGAGCCCGAACAGGATGCCGGCGCTCACGGGGAAGACGCGCTCCCGGGTGTCGGCCGCTCTCTCAGCCGCCCTGTCAGCCGCTCTGTCAGCCGCTCTCATGCGCAACTCCGGCGTGGCGGAGGCCGCGGCCGCGCGGGCGACGGCGTCCTGCGGGGAACCCGCCCGGGGCGCCGGCGGATCCGTCACGCCTCCCGCGGGACCGCTTCCGGTCGTGAGACCATCCGCAGGTAGACGGCGAGCCCCGCCAGGAAGACCGCGAGTCCGAGCCCGGTGGCGTAGGGCGCGAAATCCTTGCCTGCGACGGCGATCGCCGAGCTGTGGCCCGCCAGGAGGTCGGTGCCGGCGAGCAGCACGCCCACGAAGCTCTCGCCGACGAGGAACCCGGACGCGAGGAGGACACCCCGGCGGCGGGCGGTGCCGACCGTCCTGTCAGCCTTCGCGTCGCCCTTCGCGCCGACCCGGGCGCGCAGCCGGCGCTCGGCGACCCAGCCGAGGATGCCGCCGATGGCGATCGTCATCTCCACCGAGAGCGGCAGGTACATGCCGATGCCGACCGTCAGGGCCGGGAAGGTGAGGTCGCGCCGCTTCAGCCACGTCTCGGCCGCCACCAGGACCACCCCGAGCCCGGCGCCGATCAGCACCATGGTCCAGGGCAACTCGCCGTGCGTGATGCCGTTGGCGATCTGGGTCATCAGGGCCGCCTGGGGCGCCGGCATGGCGCTCCCCGCGTCCTGCCCGTCCCGCGCCGGGGCACCGACGAAGCCGTAGGCCTCGTAGAGCAGCGACAGGAGCGGGGCGATCACCACGGCGCCGACCCCGACGCCGAGGATGAGCGCGACCTGCTGGTGCCAGGGCGTGGCGCCGAGCACCTGCCCGGTCTTCAGGTCCTGCAGGTTGTCGTTGGCGATCGACGAGGTGGTGATGATGACCGACGTCAGCAGCAGCGCCATGCCGGTGACGAACCGGTCTCCCTCGGGCCCGGCGGAATGCCCCAGGACCAGGGGCAGGAGCAGCGCGGTCGCCATCGTGGTCAGGATGCCGATCCCCGAGATCGGGCTCGACGAGGAGCCCAGCAGGCCCGCGAGGTAGCCGCAGGCCGCCGCCATCAGGAAGCCGAACAGGACGGTGAACAGGGTGGCGGCCACCGCCAGCACGATCGTCAGGCCGCCGAGGTCGGCGGCCCCGGCGAAGGCCCAGAACAGCAGCGCGAGCGGCACGCACAGGCCCAGGGTCGCGGCGGCCACCCAGGTGATCGGCAGGTCGCGGTCCTCGCGCGGGTGATCCTTGCCGAGACCGCCGCTGCCCGACAGGGCGGCGCGGATGCTCCCGAGGATCGGGCGCGCCAGCGAGCCCACGGTCCAGAGCCCGCCCACCGCGATGATACCGGCGCCCATGAGGCGCACTTGGCCCGACCAGACCGCCTCGGCGGCCGCGCCCGCCGACTTGGCGGGATCGGGCGACAGGGCGGTGAGGATCGGGACCGCGATCCCCCAGGCGATCAGGACGCCGGTCAGCAGCGCGAGGCAGGCGCCGATGCCCACGAGGTAGCCGACGCCAACCAGCGCCAGCGAGAAGCCGGTCCCGGTGCGGAACACCGCGCCGCCGAGGCTGACCGCACCGTTGAGCCCCTCGCCCAGGACCTTCAGCCCCGTGGTGGCGAGCCCGATCGTCCCGGCGGCCGCGGCGGCCCCGAGCAGGTCCCGCAGGCCGTGGCCGCCCTGCTCCTCGTGGCCGGTCCTGAGCACCTCCGCGGCGGCGATGCCCTCGGGATAGGGGAGATCGCTGCCCGACACGAGGGCGCGGCGGAGCGGGATCGAGAAGGCGACGCCGAGCAGGCCGCCCAGCAGGCAGACCGCCGTAGTCTGCCAGAACGGGAAGCCGTGCCAGTGGCCGACGAGGACGAGCCCGGGAAGCGCCAGGATGACGTTGCACAGGGTGCCGGCCGCCGAGGCCTGCGTCTGCACGATGTTGTTCTCGAGGATGCCGGCGCCGCCCATCAGCCGGAACGCGCCCATCGAGATCATCGCGGCCGGGATCGAGGACGAGAACGTCATCCCGGTCTTCAGGCCCATGTAGAGGTTGGCGGCCATGAACACGACCGTGATGGCCGCGCCGAGCGCGATCCCCCGCAGGGTCAGCTCGGCCTGACGGTCCTGCGTCGTCGGCGTGATCGTCGGGCTGCGGGCGTCCATCGTCCACTCGGGCTGCCACAGGCACAGCACGCGAGGGGCCGGAAACGTTCCCGCGCCGCGCCCGGCCCGCCCGGCCTCACCCTGCCCCGCCCCGCCCTGGGGCGATCTGTCCCGGCGCCGACCGGGCCTGTGATGCAGTCACCCGGCGCGGCGGCGGGTTTGGCAGCAGACCGCCCCGTCCGGGTGCGATCCGCTCCTCGACGGGAAGGCGCCGCCTTGTCCAAGTGGTATCTCTACGGCATCGCCCTCGTGGCCGGCGTCGCGAACGCCATCGAGCCGGGCCAGAACGCCACGCTGGCGAAGGTCACGGGGCAGCCGATGCTGGCCGGCCTGTTCTGCTTCGGCCTCGCGATCGCCTGCTTCCTCGCCGCGATGGCCGTCGCCCGGCTGCGCGGCCGCTCCCAGGCCGAAGCGGCCACGCCCGTGCCCTGGTGGGCTTGGCCGGGCGGCGTGCTCGGGGCGGCGGTCGTCCTGGCGCAGCTCTACATCTCCGAGAAAGTCGGCGCGGCGCCGTTCCTGGGCTGCGTGATCACCGCGGGCGTGGTCGGCTCGATCCTCCTCGACCATCACGGCCTCGTGGGCTTCGCGCGCCACCGCGCCGGGCGCTGGCGCATCCTCGGCGGCGCGCTGATGGTCGCGGGCGTCACCCTCGTGGCGGCGTTCTAACGGGACCGTCGATCCGAACGCCTCGCACCCTCAGGATCCCAGCATGCTCTTCCTGTACGGCTTCGCGCTGCTCGCGGGCATCGCCACCGCGATCGAACCGGGCCAGAACGCGGGCCTCGCCAAGTCCCTCGCGCGGCCGCTGCTCGCCGGCGTGGTGAGCCTCGTCGTCAGCGTCGCGGCGATCTGCGTCGCCATGCTGGTGACGGGGCAGTACGGGTGGCCGACGCTGGACCGCCTCGCGCAGGTGCCCTGGTGGGCATGGCTCGGCGGCGTGATGAGCGCGGGCCTGACGATGGCGCAGCTCTCCGTCTCCGCGCGGATCGGGGCCGCCACCTTTCTCGGACTGATCGTGACGGCAGGCGTCGTCACGTCGATCCTGCTCGACCATTTCGGCCTCGTGGGCTTCAAGGTCCACGAGGCCGGCCTGTGGCGCATCCTCGGCGGCGCCCTGATGATCGGCGGCGTGGCCCTGGTCGCCCGGTTCTGAGGCCCGCCCCGGCGGATCAGATCGTCCAGCCGCCGTCGATCACGACGGCCTGGCCGGTCGTGTAGGTCGCGCCCGCGAGGTAGACGGCGAGGTCGGCGATCTCCTCGGGCGTGCCGAGCCGGCCGATCGGCTGGCGCGCGATGAAGGCCGCGCGGGTCTGCTCGTAGTCGCCCTGCTGGCGGATGCGCTCCTGCAGCGACGGGCTCTCCACCGTGCCGGGGCAGATGGCGTTGCAGCGGATGTTGTGGCCGACATAGTCGGCGGCCACCGCCTTGGTCAGGCCGATCACCGCCGCCTTCGTCACCCCGTAGGCGAAGCGGTTGGGCACGCCCTTCACCGAGGAGGCGACCGAGGCCATGTTGACGATGGCGCCGTCGCGGCGCTCCAGCATGCCGGGCAGGACCGCCCGGATCGTGCGGATCATCGCCTTGACGTTGAGGTCGAGGGCGAAGTCGAGCTCGTCGTCGCGCATCTCCAGGATGGTGCCGGCGTGGACGGTGCCGGCGCAATTGAACAGGATGTCGACCGCGCCGATGCGCGCGACCAGGGCCCCGACCGCCTCCGCGTCCAGCACGTCGAGGGTCGCGGTGCTCAGGCTGTCGGCGCGCAGGTCGGCGAGGGCGTCCGCGTTGATGTCGGTGGCGTGGACCCGTGCCCCGGCGCGGGCGAAGGCGAGCGCGCTGGCGCGCCCGATCCCCTGACCCGCCGCCGTGACCAGGACCGTCTTTCCGGAAAGATCTGCCATTGCTCGCTCCAGCAGGCTGCGCGGCGCCGCGCGGGCGTCCGGACCGGGCCGCGCCCGGCGGGGCCGCCGATCAGGTCCGGTGGGCCCGGCCGAGCGGCCCATCCTTGTAGGTTCTGACCGCGCCGGGCTCCAGGCCCGATCGCGTCGGATCCGCGGCCGCTGTTCCGGCGTTCTCCCGGCGTCACCGTACCTAAGGAGGATCGCCGTGGGGCTCGCCGCCTTCGTCTTCTTCGTCGTCCCGTGGATGGCCGTCGCGATCTGGATGTCGATGCGGCCGTCCGGCGCGCGCCTCGGCACTCCGTCCGCCCCCTGGCGCCCGCTGACGGATTACCCGCCGCCGGCCCGGGACCAGCGGCAGGCCGGCGAGACGCGGAGCATGGAGTCGGGCTCCGCCCACGACGGCAAGCACGCGCCGATCGAGGCCGTCTAGAGCGCCCGCCGCCGGATTAACTACTGGCCCGGCGCGCGCGAGCGTGTCGCGAGAAGAGTTCCGCGCCGGGTCAGGCCTCCGCCTGCAGCAGGTGGAGGTTGAAATCTCCGCCCTCCCCCGTCCACAGGGCGCGGGGCTGCCAGCCGCTCTCGGCCGCGAGCGCCCGGAAGGCGTCCGCCGGGTACTTGTGCGACGTGTCGGTCCGGACGCTCTCCCCGGCCGCGAACGCGATGGTCCGGCCCCCCAGCCGGTAGGTCGCCGGCCGGGTCGCGACGAGGTGGGCCTCGACCCGCAGCGGGTCCGGGCAGATCCGCACGGCGTGTCGGAAATTGTCGCTGTCGAAATCGGCGCCGAGTTCCCGGTTCAGCCGCGTCAGGATGTTGCGGTGGAACGCGGCCATGAGGCCGTCGGCGCGCCCGTAGGCGCGCTGCAGGCGGTCCGGGTCGGCGGTGCCGTCCGCGCCGACGAGGAAGAGGCTCGGCCCGAGCGTGGCGCGCACGCGCTCGAGGAACTGCCGGGCCCCGCGCGGGTCGAAGTTGCCGATGCTCGTTCCCGGATAGAAGCCCAGGATGCCCCCCGGCCCGGCCCCTCGCGGCAGCTGGACCGGCTGCGAGTAGTCGGCGCAGACCGGGATCATCGGGATGCCGGGGTAATCGGCGGCGAGCCGCCGGATCGCGGCCTCCAGGTACGCCCCGGAGATGTCGATCGCCACGTAGGCCGCCGGTTCGGGCAGCGCGTCGAGGAGCGTGCGGATCTTGCGGCTCGCGCCGCTGCCGAACTCGACGACGGTCACCCCCGGCGTCACCCGGCGCGCCACGTCGGCGGCGACCTGCGGCAGGACGGTCATCTCCTGCGCGGTCGGGTAGTAGTCGGCGCTGTGGCAGATCCTGTCGAACAGGTCCGAGCCGGTCTCGTCCCAGAGATACTTTCCCGGCAGCGTCTTCGGCTCGGCGGAGAGGCCCGCGAGGGCGTCCCGGAGGAAGGTGTCGGTCGAGCTGTCGGTCGAGCTGTCGGTCATGCTGTCGGTCATGGCCGGGTCACCGGGCGCGTGGCGGTCAGGACGACGAGGGCGAGCCGCTCGACCGCGTCGTAGGCGGGCGTCGCGAGTTCCTCGCCGTACGCGTCCGGGTCGAACTCGCGGTAGGTCCAGTCCAGCCCGGCCCGGTCGCAGAGGTCGGCCACGGCGTCGCGGAACGGGTCCTCGCCGTCGACGATCGCCGCGCCGGTGAACAGGACGAGGCTGCCGCCGGGCGCGAGCCGCCCGGCCGCCTGCTCGGCCACCGCGAGCGGCAGCCGGGCCCCGAGGGGACCGCCGCCGTGCCGGTAGGCCCGCTCCGCCGTGTCGATCATGAAGGGCGGGTTCGACACGATGAGGTCGAACGGGCCCTCGACGTCGCGCAGCATGTCGCTGCGGCGGACGTCGACCCCGTCGGTCCCGGCGAGCCGGGCGTTGACGCGCGCCGCCCGCATGGCCGCCGGGTTGATGTCCACGAGCACCACCTCGGCGCCCGACGCCCTCTTGGCGACGCAGATCCCGGCCGCGCCCGAGCCACAGCCGATATCGACCGCGCGGCGCACCGGCCGCGACCGCGCCTCGAGATGCGCGATCACCGCCGCGGCGAAGCGCGCCGTGTCGGGCCCGAAGAACACCGCGTCGGCCGCGCTCGGGGGATACGCGGAATGGGCGAACAGCTCGCCGTCGAGGCTGGAGACGCGCAGCGTCGGCCGCAGCAGCGGGCCGTCCTCGAGCACGGCGCCGGCCGCCCGCATCAGGCGCAGGATCGGCTCCGGGACCAGGTCGGCGCGGAACGGCCGGCTCCAACCGAACACGTCGCGCAGGCTGCGCGCCTCGGCGTGCCGCGGCCGGGCGTTGACGTGGGCGTGGGTGGCCGGAGTCACGGTGGTGAAGGTGTAGCCGGTCTCGCGCAGGGCGCGCGCCAGCGCCAGCACCGCCTCCTCGTCCGCGGGAAACGGAGCGGCAGTCGAAACGGAACGCGTCATCGGTCGGCCCTCAGCTGTCCATCCGGCGCATCACGAAGGCGCACGACGCGCGACCGGCGGCGACCTGCCGGACGTCCCCGGTCGAACAGCACCGCGAAGCTCCGGAACAGGCCCGGCTGCGCGCGGTACCGACAGAGGAAGGCGAGCAGGGCCAGGTAGATGCGGGCGTCGTCCAGGCCCGATGAAGTCCCAAAACCGCGCGGCGACGGGATGGTGATCGTCATACGTGGGAAGCTGCATCGGAGCGTCGGTTCACACCACCGGTAGCCGGCGCGCGCACCCCCGCCCGACCGGCCGCGGTGTCGTCCCGACTCGAATGCCCGGAGAACCGGAAGCCGCAGGCATTGTTCCCTGCGCAATACGCGCAGATCGGCCCCTGATCTATGTTAATTCCGGAGTTCAAACATCTTGTTTTGGTTTAATACTCACATGATGTAGATCGACACACGGAATGACCGATGATCGGGCCCACCGACATGTGGGCACGACTGGTCGCCGCGCGGGACCGCGGTGCGGCGGCGCGGACACGCTCGCCGGGTCGCGATCGTCGCCGGAGGCGGCGTTAACCATCCGATTACCGGGCGATCCTAGCGCGATCGACTGAAACGGCGCCCCCGCGCCGGCCGGTCGCGCACGATGAACGCCGCATCATTCCTGTATTCCTGGTCCGCCGCCGCCGCGACGCACCTCGATCTGTTCGGGTCGCTGGGCCTGATCCTGGGCTTTACTGCGGGGGTGATGCCGCGGCGCGCCTGGATCCTCGCGGCCTCGGCGGCCTGTGCCGCCTGCTTCGGCGCGCATTACCTGACGCTCGGGGCGCTCACCGGGACGGCGATGTGCGCCATCTCGGTGCTGCAGAGCCTCGTCTCCCTCCGCTGCGTCGGCGCGCCCGGCCGGGGCGGCTGGGTGCCGCCCGTCTTCGCCGCGAGCACCCTCGCGGCGGCGTGCCTGACGGCGGCCACGTGGAACGGCTGGCCGTCGGCCTGCGCGGCCGCGGGCTCGCTGCTCGCCACCGGCGCGCGGCTCCAGGCGGCGCCGCAGGTGATGCGCCAGCTCTTCCTCGGCGCCTCCCTGTGCTGGGCCGGGCACAATCTCCTGGTCGGCTCGGTCTTCGGACTGACCTGCGACGTGCTGACGATCCTCGGTCTCGCGATCGCGCTGCTGCGCGCCGCCCCGGTTCCGCCGATGGAGCCGGTCGCGCCCGACTGCGCGCGGGCGTGAGACGCCCCGGGCCTGCGGCGATGGATCCGGGAAACCCGCCGCGGCCCCGCCGTTGCACGGGAGCGGGCGCGTGACGTCCCGCGGCCGAGGAAGAGAGCGGGATTTGCCGGACGCGACCTATCCACCCCTCGACGTGCTCAAGCCAGTGGCCGAGTGCGTCTGGATCGTCGACAGCGGGCCGCTCCGCGCCCTCGGCATCCCCCTGCCCGTCCGGATGACCGTCGTCCGTCTCGGGGACGGATCGGTCTGGCTGCACTCCCCCACGCGCTACGACGCGGGCCTGCACCGCGCGATCGCCGCGCTCGGACCGATCCGCCACCTGGTCGCGCCCAACATCGCCCACTGGACCTTCCTGAAGGACTGGCAGACCCAGTGTCCGGAGGCCCTGACCTGGGCAGCCCCCAACCTCCGCGAGCGTCGCCAGGTCCGCCGCGCCGGCCTGCGCGTCGACCGGGTCCTGGAGGATGCGCCGCCGCCCGACTGGGCGGCAGACCTGCGCCAGGTCGTCGTGCCGGGCGGGTTCGGCTTCCGGGAAGTCGCGTTCTTCCACGGCGCGAGCCGCACACTGATCCTGACCGACCTCGTCCTCAACCTGGAGCCCGCGAAGATGCCGGCGCTGCTGCGTCCGCTCCTGCGCCTCGCCCGCATGACGCCGCCGCACGGCGAGCCGCCGCCCTACCTGCGCCTCGTGATCAGGCTCCGGCGGCGCGACGCCGCGCGGGCGGCCGCGGAGCTCGTCGGCCTGGCGCCGGAACGGGTCGTGTTCGCGCACGGACTCTGGTTCGCCGCGGACGGTGCGGCCCGGCTGAGACGCTCGCTCCGCTGGCTCGGGACGCCGTCCTGAGGATAACCCCGAGGATCACCCCGAGTTTCGCCGTCGCCGCCGTCAGGCCGCGGCGATCAGCTTCCGCATGATCCAGGCCCGGGCCGCCGGCAGGTCCGCGAACAGCGGCGGCGCGAGGGGATCGATCGGGCCGAACCCGGCTTCGAGGAACCACTTCCCGGCATCGGCCCCGTGCTGCGCCGAGAGACGGACCAGGACCGCGACCAGGAACCCGTCGGCGAAGACGAGCTGACTCTCGGCATCGTCGCTGCCGGTCGCGACCTGCACGGCCTGCAGGCTCAGGATCATGCGGCCATCGCCTTCACGACGCGAGCGGGTTGAGGGCGTGCGACCGGAGGCGATCGTCGCACCGCGGCGACGGCGCGGATCTCCGTGCCGGCACACTGATCAATCAGCCCTTCGCCCCGAAGTTCCGGCCTCGCGGCGGTCCGGAACACGGCCGGAACCGCCCGGTTGGCCAACCATGGACCGGTGGCCGCGCGGAGCAGGATCGCAGATGGATGACAGGCAGATGGCCCGCGGGCTGGCTTGGTTCGGGATCGGGCTCGGCCTCGCCGAGACCTTCGCGCCCCGGCGCGTCGCCGCGGCGACCGGCCTCGACGGCCACGAGGGCCTGATCCAGCTCTACGGCCTGCGCGAGATCGCCTCGGGCGCGGCGATCCTGGCTGCCGCCGAGCCGGAGCGGCATCTCGGCCTGCGGGTGGGCGGGGATCTCCTCGATGCCGGCCTGCTGGCGACCCGCGCCACGCCCTCGAACCCGCGGCGCAACCGCACCCTGGCCGCGGCCCTGGCGGTGGCGCCCGTCGTCATGCTGGATGCCGCCATCTGGCTGAGAGCGCGCGACAGGCGCGGCCCATCTCCGGGCGATCCCGGCCGGAGGTCCGGCGCGATTGCGCGATGACCGTTACAAGGGTGGCGACGGGGGTGTGGCGACGGGAGCGGTGCGCTCAGGGCTGTCCGGGCGCGTCCCTCGCCGGGTCTCCACCAGAATCGTCCGCCTCGCCTTCCGCGGCGGGTTCGGTCCCCTCGATCGCGCGGGCGAGCTCGGTCAGCACCTCCTCCACCATCGGCGGCCAGGGGGCCCTCTCCTCATCCATCAGGCGGGCCGCGCCGACCAGCGCGGAGATCTGCGCCTCGTAGACCGGGCGGCCTACCAGCTGCGCGTAGCGCACGCGCGCCGCGAGCGCCGTGGCCAGGCGCTGAACCTCCGCGATCTTCGCGCTCGGCGCGCCGCTGCCGTCGCCGTTGCCCATCCGTCCACCCCCTCGGGATCCTCACCGATCCTCATAGGCCATGGCCGGGACACAGTCAGGACCGGCTACCAGGCTTCGAGAATCCGGCCGCCGACGAGCGCGACGACGACACCGACGAGCAGCGCCATGCCGATGTCCCGGAGCGGCGCGGTGATCAAGCCGGCCTCGGGAGCCGGCGGCGACACGTAGCGGGTCAGGCTCTCGGGCAGCGCCGGCGCCGGCGGCACGGGGGCCCTCCGCCGAAGGGCCAGGCGGATGCGGTGCATGGGCGTGATCCCCGGACGACCTCAGGCGGTCTCGACCTGGCGGGGCCCGGCGGCCGCCTGGGCCTTCCGCGCGGACGTCTTCGGCCGGACGAAATCGCCGAGGGGCTTGCAGGTCGGCAAGCCAATCACCTCGACCGACCGGGTCGCGGCCTGGGGCGCCGCATTGCGCGGAACGAGAACCTCCGTCCCGTCCGCACTCTCCGTCTGCCCTTCGCCGAGATCCGGCAGCTCGACGCGATGCCCGACCAGGTACGCCTCGATATCGATGAGGCGGTGGCGCAGCCGCCAGATATCGTTCTCGACGCCGTTGATCTGCACGAGGAGGTCGGAGACGGTGCCCTGACGCGCCGCGATCGCCGAGAGCACAGAGGCCCGCTCGTTCAGCAGCACGGCCTTGACGG
Source organism: Methylobacterium sp. D53M (assembly GCF_053345625.1). Taxonomy (NCBI): domain Bacteria; kingdom Pseudomonadati; phylum Pseudomonadota; class Alphaproteobacteria; order Hyphomicrobiales; family Methylobacteriaceae; genus Methylobacterium; species Methylobacterium sp. D53M. The sequence goes on along the minus strand of NZ_JBKFAL010000002.1, from coordinate 119,391 downwards.
TCGGGTTCATGACGTACGCCTCCGAATGTTACAGCACCACGATTCCCGAATTCGGAAGCGAAGACAGTTCTCAAAATGGCTTAGCCGTTACGCCCGAAGGTGAACGGCCGCATTCAGCCGCCGAACGACTCGCGCCGGGGTGCCGATCGCGCGCGGAGGCGGGAACTTCTCGCGCGCGCGTGCGTCAGTTTCGCACAGACCGACGCACGCAGTGCTGGGAGCTTCACATGCGCAGATCCGCGACTCTCGCCATGGCCGCCGCCCTGACCCTGGCCTCCGTCACCGCCTGGGCCGACCCGGTGAGCCAGACGGGCACCGGCGGCGGGCCCGCCACCACCGCCAAGGCGCCCCATACCGCCGCGACCGGCCAGACGGTGCCCAATCCCGGCGCCCTCGGCCCGAACGAGACCGGCAGCATCGAGCGCCGCGACGCCGTCGAGGAGCGCAACGACGCGATCACCCGCGGCATCTGCATCGGCTGCAACCGCTGAGAGGTGGCCCGGCGGCGGCAGGGCGTCGGCAAGACGGTAGTCCTGACGGCGCCCCGGCCATGACCGCGGTTCATGGCCGGGGTGCGGTGGCCGCGGCCGGGGGTTGAAGCCCCGGCGGCCCTGGCCCAAATCAGCGCGCCTCACCGATCATGAACAGGAGTGAACACGTGGCAAACGAGTCTGTCGAACAGGCGGCAGAGAAGACCTATTTCGGCCTGACCCTCTCGCAGCACGCGGACCGGATCCGGAAGCTCGCGACGGAGCGGGGCCTGACCGGGGAGACGTTCGACCGCGTGACCGCGCAGGCCGTGGCGATGATCCCGACTATCAAGGTGACCGACGCCGCCCAGCGGTGAGCCGGGCCGGGCCGATCATCGCTCGGCCCGCAGCCCCTTGAGCATGCGCCGGGCGATGGTCCGCACGGCCTCATCGTCCCGCGCCTCGCCCTCGACCGTATCCCACAGGTGGACGAGGCTGCCCTCGAGTTCGTCCAGCAGCTCCGGGTTCTGCCGCGCCAGGAACCGCATCGTCCCGAAAAGGAGATGCTCGGTCGCCATCTCGCGCTGGCGCGCCTCGGTGACGGGATCCGGGTGCGGCTTGGAGGTCTGATCGCTCATGGTCGGCCAACGGCCCGCGCGGGCCGCGGTTCGCCGGGCCGTGCGCGGTGCGACGCCGCGGACGGCAGCGAGCCTCGACGACGCACGCGACCGGGAACAGCGCCGGACCGACACGGTTTGCCGGTCAGGAACGGGCGTCCGGAGAGGGGTGACGATGGCCGAGGCGGATCCGCGCAAACCCGGGGACGAGGCCCCGCCCGGCACGCCGGGCACCGGGGAGAACCTGTGCCGGACCTGCGGCGGCACCGGCAAGGTCGCCGACGCGCAGTGCTCCGAATGCCGGGGCAGCGGCACGATGACGACCGGCATCGGCGGCGCCTGACGCCGTATCACCCGGCACGATCGGCGCGGAGACCGCGCCGCGCTCAGCGCCGCAGCGCGCCGAGCCACGCGGCGAGCGGCTCCACGAACGCCGCCCAGGTCCGTGACCACACCGTGCCGGTGCGGGCGTCCGCCGGGCGCGCGCCGGACATCAGGGCCGCCACCAGGGCATCCTCGCGGGCCTTGCACTCGTCGAGGGCGTTGCGCTCGTCGCCGGCGCGGCTCTGCCCCGTCGGCTGATGCCCCGTGGCGTCCCGCAGGCAGCGGTGCCACGCGCGCTCCAGCTCGGCCGGATCGGTGGCTCCGGCGGCCGGCCCCGCAACCGCAGGTCCGGTGGTCAGGAGGAGCATCGCGGACAAGCTGAGCACCGGCATGCGCATGCTCGCTCTATGCCCGATTCGTGCCCCCGAGGGATAGAACGTAGCAGCAACAGTGGCCGCGGCTCGGCACGGCTGGGCTCGGCCGCCGGTCAGCCGGCCCGGCCGTGCCTGGCCACCCGGCAGCCGTGATCCATCAGGTATTCGGCACTGGCCTCAGGCTCCCGATAGGCGAGCAGGATCATCCCGCCCCGCGGATCCCCGGGATCGGCCTCCACCGCCGCGAAGCTCGCGTCGTGCAGGTGGCCCTGCCAGCCGGGCACGCGGGCCAGAGCGGCGAACGGGTTGAACGCCGCGACCGCGTCCGCCGGGACCCGCATGGCGAGGTAGGACACCTCCGCCAGCGGCACCGGGAACGGAGCCCAGCTGTCGCCGACGGCGTCGCCGTGGGCCTTCAGGGCCGCCGTGACGCTCCGGCGCATGCAGTCGAGGTGGATGTGCAGCTGATCCTGGCTGCGGCCGCCCACGGAATTCACCTCCAGGCCCACCGCGGAGGGCGGCAGGCGGCCCTGCAGCGCGTCCGACACGTAGTGCCGGGCCGCGAGCGCCGCCCGCCAGTAGGCCGCTCCCCGCGGTCCCTGGAGCACGGGGGCCTCGATGCCCGAGACGCTGTCGGTGGGCATCACCACCGTGTGGGTAGGCTGGCCCGGCGCCCGCAGCACCGCCGTTCCCGGGCGCGCCGCGTCGCCGAGATCGACCGCGAGGCAGGGAAAGCTCCGGCCCGCGGCCTTCGTGGCGAGCACGCAGCCCTGCAGCGCCACCCAGAGCACGTCCCGCACCGGATTGGCCGCGATGGCGGCCGGCATCACCGAGAAGGCGAGAAGGGTCGCGACGACCAGAGTACCACGCATGATCAGATGTTCCGGTCCCCGGCCGGCGTTATGATACGTCGGGCGGCGCGCCATCGTTGTACGCGGCCGCCGTCGCCGCGAGGTTACGTTTCCGCGATGCTGAGATCGAACGCGCAGTGGCACGGCCTGATACGGGTCGCGGCCTGGATCCTGGTGGCGCTGATCGCCGCGATCACGCTGGTGCCGATCGGCCTCCGCCCGGTGGTCACGGCCAATCCCAGCTACGAGCGCGTCGCGGCCTACGCACTGGCCGGGCTGCTCATGACGGTGGCCTACCCGCGGCACTGGCTCTGGATCCTGGCGGGCAGCGTCGTCCTGGCCGGCGGCCTGGAAGCCGGCCAGACCCTCACCGGGACCCGCCACGGCCGGTTCGACGACTTCCTGATCAAGGCCGCCGCCGGGCTCGTCGGCGCCCTGGCCGGCCGCCCGCTCGCGATCCTGGCCGACCGCGCCCTCGCCGGCGGCACCGCGGCCGGCACCACCCTGGCCGGCCGCGATCTGAGCGACCGCACCTGCGGCTGAGCCGTGTCCGCCGTCGCGCCCATGCCGCCGGCGCATGGCCGCGGCGCCGGTCCGGTGCCGGACGACGGGCCGCGCGCGGAAACCGCCGAGCTTGACCCGCGTTGCTTTGAAGGGGCTCTCACGCGAGGTGCTGCATGTTCGGCGCGGCCAAGCTCACGGGACGGTTCTGGTTCCGCAAGACGTGGACGGGCAAGCTGGTCCTGCTCGTCGAGGAAGAGAGGCCGCGGTGGTTCAGCCGCACCGGCCTCACCAAGCTCCGCTGGCGCGACGCCCGCCTGCTCGATCTGGCCGAGGCGCCGATGCGCACCCTGATGACCCTCGAGCGCAGCTACCGCGCCGACTACGCGGCCGGGCCCGCCCGGGTCCTGCAGGCCGTCATCCCGCCCGGGACGCGGGGCGCGATCGCCACGCCGATCGGGACCGCGGCCAACGCCTGAGCGTCGCCGCGGCGCGAGGGCGCGGGCCGAGCATGGAGGGGCAGGGCTCGGCCCGCCTGTCGTTCGGCTTCTTACCCCCAAAGCCGGAGCGACCCTGTCAGTGACCACGGTCAGGGTTAACGCTTTGTGAAGAACCCCGCCCGGTCCGGCCGGTCGGCTGCGGCCGGAGGCGCCCGAGGATCCGGCAGTCGGGGTGCCGGCGGGCGAAAGATCCGGCGCGAAATGCGCCACTGATCTATGTTGGTATTCGCCACTCCATTCGGTAGATAACAGGCATAATGGGTTATCTTCGTGCAGATAAGGACTTGACTGTCGAGAAGCGAATGCACGTTCATGGATCACTCACACGTGAGAGGCGCCCATGGAAGATAGCAATCCTGCACCGCATCAGGACCCGATCGATTTCGTCGAGCTGACCGCCGATATTGTTTCGGCTTATGTCGCCAACAACTCCGTTCCGGTTCCCGACCTCCCGTCGCTGCTGTCCGGCGTCCACGCCGCGCTGGCCGGTCTCGGGCACACGACGGTCACGTCGGAGCCCGAATTCAAGAAGGCGACGCCCGCGCAGATCAAGAAGTCGATCACGCCCGACGCCCTGATCAGCTTCATCGACGGCAAGCCGTACAAGACGCTCAAGCGGCATCTCACCGGCAACGGCATGACGATCGAGCAGTACCGGCAGCGCTACGGGCTGCCGCCGGACTACCCGACGACCGCGTCCAACTACTCGGCGATGCGCGCCGAGTTCGCCCGCAACGCCGGCCTCGGCCACAAGCGCCGCGGCCCGGCCGCCAAGCGGAGCGAGCCCGCGGAGAGCGTCGCGGCGGAGGCCGGCGCCGGCACGAAGGCTCCCAAGGGCCGCAAGACCCGGAAGGCCGCCGCGGAGGCGTGAGGCCCCGGCCGCGCGCTCCGGCGCGCACTGCCGGCGCCCCGCGCGTCAGGACCTGAGATGACGGGACCGGGTACGGCCTCGCCGGACCCACCCGTCACCGCCCGGCCGGTCCCGGACCGGCGCGCGTCGGAACGACCCCTGCGGCCAGCCGTTGGGCCGGTTGAACGCCCGACCGCGCGACGGAGCCACGCTTGACCCGATCGATCCCCGCCCTCGTCCTCGCCGCCGCCACGCTGGCCGCCCTTCCGGCCGCGGCCCGGGCGCAGGATCGGCCCGGCCCCGGGGCGGCGCCACCGGCCGAGACCGCGCCGAAGCCGGCGGCCGACACGAAGGACCCGGGCAAGACCGCGACGGAGGCCGTCACCCACCCGTCCGCCGTGCCGCCGACCGAGGGCGCGGTCGGCACCGGCAAGCCCCCGGCCACGGGCGACGCCCCGACGACCGGCCGGTAGAGTCCGCCCCCGCACCCCCAACCCTGTCCGCCCGCCGCCCCCGCGGCCGGCGGCCACATCCCCGTCGCGGCCGAGCCTCGTCCCGGCCGCGCATCGGCCCTGTCGGGCGAGGTGAGCCGGATCATGCGTCCAGACCGGGCCGTTCACGCCGGCCGCGCGCCCATCGTCCGCGCTCGAAACCCGGCACGTCCCTGGTGGCGCCTGCTGCGCCGGCACAGCACCGGCATCGCCGCGCCGGACCCGCGTCTCTGGGCCCTGACCCTGGCGATCGTCGCGGTCGACGCCGTCTGGATGGCCGCGTCCGGCATCGCCGCCGCGCCCCTGGGCTTCGCGCTCGCGGGCCTCGCCGTCCTCGTCCTGCTGAGCGCCGCCGCCTGCCTGAGCACGGTGAAGTCCGACCCGCCCCTGCGCGGCATGGCCCTGGCGAGCGCGTTCCTCATCGCCTTCACGGTGCCGGTGGCGGTCCTGCACTTCCTCGCCGCCGGGATCGGGCTGCCCTTCGTCGATCCCGCGCTGGCCCGCATCGAGGCCGCCCTCGGCTTCGACTGGACCGGTCACGTGGCGTTCCTGGCGCGGCACCCGACGCTGTCGTGGTGGCTGGCGCTCGCCTACCATTCCAGCGGCCCGCAGGTCGGGCTCGTGGTGATCGCGCTGAGCGCGACCCGCCGCCTCGGCCGGCTCTGGACCTACATCCGGCTGTTTTCCGCGACGCTGCTGTGCGTGATCGTCATCGCCGCCCTGCTGCCGGCCCTCGGCCCCTACGCCCACTACGCCCCGCGGGTCGTCCCGTCCGAGCCCCTGGAGACGGTCGGCGCGCTCTGGCACCTGGAGCCGGTGGCGCGGCTGCGGGCCGGCACCCTGCACACGCTGGTGCTCGGCGACCTGCGCGGCCTCGCGACCTTCCCGTCCTTCCACGTGTGCCTCGCGATCCTCACGGCCTGGGCGCTGGCGCCGATGCCGCTCCTCGGCCCCCTGGCCGGCCTGCTGAACGCCGCCGTGATCGTCGCGACCGTCGGGTCGGGCGGTCATTACCTGCCAGACGTGCTGGCGGGCGGTCTCCTGGCCCTCGCGGCCCTGGCCTGCCGCGCCCGGCGGCGCGGGTCGACGGCCGATCCCGCCGCGCGCGATCCCACCACCCGGAGGATCGAGGCGCTCGAAGCGATCCGGCCAGCCGACGCCTGAGAACGGGTCGGGCCGCGAACATTTCCCCGCCCGGTGGATGGGCCAGGGAGCGGGGAAGGCGCGCCGATGACCCGGACCCGGTGGACGACGCGGTTCCGTCGCCGCCGCGCGGCTCCGGTCGATGTCCGAGAGGCCCACGGGCGCCGACGGCACCGCCCGGATCCCGCGGCCCCGACGGCCCCGCTTGCCCCCGACCCCGCGCTCCATAGATCCCGACGATGACGGCACTCCCCTTCGACAACAGCTACGCCCGCCTGCCGGAGCGCTTCTACGCCCGCCGGCCGCCGACGCCCGTGGCGGCGCCGCGCCTCGTCCGGCTGAACCGCGCGCTCGCCGAGGAGCTCGGCCTCGATCCGGACTGGCTCGCCGGCCCGGACGGCGTCGCGGCGCTCGCGGGGAACGCCGTCCCGGACGGCGCCGACCCGATCGCCGCGGCCTATGCCGGGCACCAGTTCGGCCAGTTCGTGCCCCAGCTCGGCGACGGCCGCGCGGTCCTGCTCGGCGAGGTCGTCGACCGGAACGGGCGCCGCCGCGACATCCAGCTGAAGGGCGCGGGCCCGACGCCGTTCTCCCGGCGGGGCGACGGGCGGGCGGCGCTCGGCCCGGTCCTGCGCGAGTACCTCGTCAGCGAGGCCATGGCGGCGCTCGGCATCCCGACCACCCGGGCCCTCGCCGCCGTGACGACCGGCGAGCCGGTGGTGCGCGAGACGCTCCTGCCGGGCGCGGTCCTCACGCGGGTGGCGGCGAGCCACATCCGGGTCGGCACCTTCCAGTTCTTCGCGGCGCGGGGCGACGTCGAGGGCTTGCGGGCGCTCGCCGACCACGTCGTCGCCCGGCACCATCCGGACGCGGCCGGGGCCGGCAATCCCTACCGGGCGCTGCTGGAGGGCGTCGTCGCGGCCCAGGCGACCCTCGTCGCCCGCTGGTTGCACGTCGGCTTCGTCCACGGGGTGATGAACACCGACAACATGTCGGTCGCGGGCGAGACGATCGATTACGGGCCCTGCGCGTTCCTCGACGCCTACGATCCCCGGACGGTCTACAGCTCCATCGACCGCAACGGCCGCTACGCCTACGGCCAGCAGCCGCGGATCGCGCTCTGGAACCTGACCCGCCTCGCCGAGACCCTGCTGCCGCTCCTCGCCGAGGGCGAGGACGCCGCGGTCGCCGAGGCCGAGGCGGCGCTGGCCACCTTCGCGCCGCGCTTCGAGGCGGCCTATCACGGCGGCCTCGCCCGCAAGCTCGGCCTCGCCGAGACTCGCGACGGCGACGCCGAGCTAGCGGGCGACCTCCTCAAGGGCATGGCCGAGAACCAGGCCGACTTCACCCTGACGTTCCGCCGGCTCTGCGACGCGGCGGCGCGGCCTGAGGCCGACGCGGCCGTGCGCGACCTGTTCGTCGACCCGACGCGCTACGATGCCTGGGCGGCAGCGTGGCGCGCGCGGCTGGCGCAGGAGGCGCGCGACCCTGGCGAGACCGCCGCCGCGATGCGCCGGGAGAACCCGGTCTTCATCCCGCGCAACCACCGGGTCGAGGCGATGATCGAGGCCGCCGTGGAGCGGGACGACTTCGCGCCGTTCGCGACGCTCCTCGCCGTCCTGGCCCGCCCCTACGACGACCAGCCGGACCATGCCGCCTTCGCGGAGGCGCCCGCGGGCGGCGGCGTCGGCTACCGGACCTTCTGCGGCACCTGAGCCCGCGCGCCGCCGGTCAGGACCGCGGCCACGTGAAGATCTCGCGCAGCCCGCCCGCGTGGCGAAACCAGTGGACGCGGGTCGCTGGATTGAAACCGTGATCCTGGTACGAAGTGGCGATCACCGACACGAGAATCTCGGCCGCCGAGCGGTCGTGAATGTCGTAGGCCAGAAGTTTGGGAGTACCGTCGGTCTCGCGGGTGAGATCGCGAACCAGAATCGAATACGACATATCCCCCCTCCTTTCGACACAAAGCATGTACTCAAGATTATATCGTCAAAGCCAGGATCGTTCGCGGAAGGATCGCGTAAAGGTTAAACAACGTTAACGGGAATGTGTTGATTTGATACGGCCCCGGTTGGACTCGCCGGGCGCGCAGGTCTTCGCGGGGGTCGCGCGGCCCGCGACGCCGGAGCGGTCCGGCGCGGGAGACGCGGCTGTCGACCGGGTTCGGGCGCCGAATCACGCCGCGGCGCCGGCCCGAGAGCTGCTCCCGATCGTGTCGCAGCGGTCTGGACGGACGACGATTCGGGCGGAGTCAGTCGCGCCATGCCCCCTCTCCCGTGCGGCACAGGCTCGGCGCGCCTCCGCCTCAACTTGACCGGGACCGGCCCTAGATGTCGGAAGGCGGGCGCCCGACCGGACCGACGGGGCGCAGGGCAGAGCCGGAGGCCATGGTGAAGCGGATCCGGGCGGGGCTCGTCGCGGCAGGGCTCGCGCTGCTGACAGCCCAGTGCGCGCCCACGCCCGGCGCGCCGGCGGCCGGGATCGTCGTCGCCTCCAAGCTCGACACGGAGGGCGGGGTGCTCGGGAACATCATCCTGCAGGCGCTCCAGGCCCGGGGCCTGCCGACCGTCGACAAGATCCAGCTCGGCGCGACCGCGATCGTCCGCCAGGCCCTGATCGAGGGGCAGATCGACATCTATCCCGAATACACCGGCAACGCGGCGTTCTTCTTCGGGAAGGCCGATCTCCCGGTCTGGAAGGACCCGGAGGCGGCCTACCGCACGGCCCGGGACCTGGATCGCGCGGCCAACGACCTCGTCTGGCTGACGCCCGCCTCGGCCAACAACACCTGGGCGATCGCGGTGCGCGAGGAGATCGCGCGGGCCGCAGGCCTGAGGACCATGAGCGACTTCGGCCGCTACGTGGCGGGCGGCGGCGCGATCAAGCTCGCCGCCTCCTCGGAATTCGTGACCAGCCCGGGGGCGCTGCCGGCCTTCGGCCGGGCCTACGGCTTCACCCTCCGGCCGGACCAACTCGTCATCCTGGCCGGCGGCGACACGGCCGCGACGATCGCGGCGGCGGCGCGGGGCACCTCCGGCACGAACGCCGCCATGGTGTTCGGCACCGACGGCAGCATGGCAGTCGCGCGCCTCGTCATGCTGGACGACGACAAGGGCGTCCAGCCGGTCTACCAGCCGGCGCCGGTGGTCCGCGGCGCGGTCCTCAAGGCCCATCCGGAGATCGCCGCGGTGCTCGACCCGATCTTCCGCAAGCTCGATCTGGCCACGCTCCGGGATCTCAACGGCAGGGTCCAGATCGGCGGCGAGCCGGCCTCCGCGGTCGCGGCGGACTTCCTCCGGCAAAACGGGTTCGTGCGGTGAGCCGGCCGCGCGGACAGCGCGGCGCGACGCGCCCGCAAAGGCGGAGCCGTCCGCCGCCCGCGGGATCCCGCGTCGACAATCCGGGGCTCCGCCGGCAAGGATGCCCGGCGGGGCGCCCGAGAGCGTCGCGACGCCGGTGACCCGCCTCATGAGACCCGCCGCATTTCCGTCCATCGTCGCGCCCTCGGGCGCCGCCGCAGCGTGAGGATGGGGGAATCCCTCGCGACCGGGCGGTCTCGCCCGGGCGTCGATCCGCTGGGCGCGGCCTTCGCGGCCGTCCTGGCACTGAGCCTGCTCGCCCTGCCGCTGATGACGACCCGGCCGAACCGGATCGCGGCCGGCACCGCGCTGACGGCGTGGTCGGCGCTTCCCCCCGGCGCAGCGCTCCTCCTCGGGGGCGTCGTCGCCCTCGCGCTACCGCCGCTGGTCCTGCGGTCGGCGCCGATCCTGCGGCTGGCCGCCGCCGCCGCGATCCTGCTGCTGCTCGGCCTCGCGGCCGGCTGGGCGGCCGATCACCTGACCGCGCCGGGCGACCGGTACGGCCGGGTCTCGCCGGACGCGGGCTGGTGGCTCGCCTTCGTCACGGCGGCCCTCGCGGCCGGCGACGGGCTGGCGCGGCTGCGGCCGGGACCGGTCATGCGGATCGCCGCGCTCGCCCTGCTGGTCGCCGCGACGGGGCTCGCCCTGCGCACCGGCTTCTGGGACAACCTCTCGGTCCTGCGGGAATATGCCAGTCGCTCCGACACGTTCGGCCGGGAGCTGAGGACCCACGCCGCCCTCGCCCTCTCCTCGGTGGCGGCCGCCGCCCTGGTCGGGATCCCGGCGGCCGTGCTGGCCCGCCCGGTCGCGCCCGCGCGGACGGGCCTGCTCACGGGCCTCAACGTCGTGCAGACCGTCCCGTCCATGGCGCTGTTCGGCATGCTGATCGCGCCCCTGGCCTGGATCGGCCGGGAGGTGCCGGGTGCGGCCGCCCTCGGCATCGCGGGGATCGGCGCCGCGCCGGCCTTCGTGGCGCTGTTCGCCTACGCGCTCCTGCCCGTGGCCGCCGCGACCGTCGCGGGCCTCGACGCGGTGCCCTGGCCGGTGCGCGACGCCGCCCGGGGCGTCGGCATGACCGCGCGCCAGCGGCTGTTCCAGGTCGACCTGCCCCTCGCCCTGCCGGCGATCTTGACCGGGATCCGGATCGTCCTCGTCCAGAATATCGGCCTCGCGGTGATCGCGGGGCTCGTGGGCGGCGGCGGCCTCGGCGTGTTCGTCTTCCAGGGCATCAGCCAGAACGCGGGCGACCTCGTCCTGCTCGGCGCGCTGCCGACCGTCGCCATGGCGACCGGCGCCGCGGTGCTGCTCGACGCCGTCATCGACCTGAGCCGCGGCCGCGCGGCGGAGCGGATCCCATGATCGACCTCGCCGGGGTGAGCCGCGTCTTCGAGGGGCGCACGGTGGTGGCGGACGTCACCCTGCGGGTCGAGACCGGGGCGATCCTGACGGTGGTCGGCACCTCGGGATCGGGCAAGACCACCCTGCTGCGGATGATCAACCGCCTGATCGAGCCGAGCGCCGGGACGGTCCGGATCGCCGGCCGGGACGTCCGGGAGGTGCCGCCGCACCTGCTGCGGCGCGGGATCGGCTACGCCATCCAGGGCCACGGGCTGTTCCCCCACCGCACGGTCGCGGAGAACATCGCGGTGGTGCCGAAGCTCGTCGGCTGGGACCGCCGGCGGATCGCCGCGCGGGTCGACGAGCTCCTCGGCCTGTTCAACCTCGATCCGGCGATCTACCGGGACCGCCTGCCGGCGGCGCTCTCCGGCGGCGAGCAGCAGCGGATCGGCGTCGCCCGCGCGCTCGCGGCCGAGCCGCCGATCCTGCTCATGGACGAGCCCTTCGGCGCCCTCGATCCGATCATCCGCGGGCGGGCGCAGGCGGATCTGCTGGCGATCCAGGCGCGCTACGGCACCACGATCGTGCTGGTGACCCACGACATGACCGAGGCCCTGCATCTCGGCGACCGGGTCGCCGTGATGGATGGCGGGCGCCTCGTGCAGGAGGCCGCGCCGGCGGACCTCGTCGGCGCGCCCGCCACCGCCTTCGTCGGCGCCCTCCTCGGCAGCGGCGACCGGGCCTTCCAGCTCATGGCCCTGCGCGCCGTGGACGATCTGATCGAGCCCGGCCCGGCGCCGGGCCCGCCCATCCCGGCCGGGACCACGGTGCGGGCCGCCCTCGCCGAGAGCCTGTGGTCCCGGCGCCCGGCCCTGCCGGTCAGCCGCGACGGCGTCGTCCTGGGCCGGGTGACGCGGGAGGCCCTCGAGGCGCGGGGCGCCCGGCCGTGATCCGCGCCCCGCAGATCGCCCGGGCCGCGCTTCTCGCCCTGCTCGGGGCGTTCCTGGTCGCCCCGGGGTGGTTCGCGCCCCTGTTCCGGCCCTTCGCCCCCGGCGACACGCCGCCGATCTACGCCCAGACGCCGCTTCTGACGCTCGCCGTCAACCACCTCCTGCTCGTCGCCGCCGCGACCGTGACCGCGGCCGTGATCGCCCTCGGCCTCGCGGTCGCGGCCACGCGGCCGGCCGGCCGCGACGTGCTGCCCTTCGCCCGGTCGGTGGCCCGAATCGGGCAGACCTTCCCGCCCGTCGCGGTCCTGGCCCTGGCCGTGCCGATCCTCGGGTTCGGCGCGGTCCCGACCCTGATCGCCCTCGTCCTCTACGGGCTGCTGCCGATCTTCGAGACCGCGCTCACCGGGCTCGAGGATCTCGACCCGGCGCTGATGGAGGCCGCCCGCGGCATGGGGCTGACCGACCGGCAGCGACTCGTCCGCGTCGAGCTGCCCCTGGCGCTGCCCATGATCCTGTCGGGGATCCGCCTCGCCGCGATCATCGGGCTGGCGACGGCGACCATCGGCTCCACGGTCGCCGCCAGCACCCTCGGCGAGGTGATCATCTCCGGCCTGCTGACCGGCAACACCGCCTACGTCCTGCAGGGCGGCCTCGTCGTGTCCGCGCTGGCGCTCCTGATCGACGGCGGTTTCCGCCGACTCGAGCGCGGCGCGGCACGCCGGGCTGGATTTCCTTCCTAGAGGCGACTAGAAAGCCAGCGGGGCCGTACGCGCGGCCCTGGGGCGTGGAACCCCCTGTCTGATGGTCGGTGCCGACCACAACGGCACCCGTATCCTTGGCCACACGGTCGGGGAGCCTGCGGCGTATGTCCAGGCGTTCCGGCGCTAAAGGTCGTAGGGACCGTTCAGACACGGTTTTCCAACTCCCCGACTCGGGATGGTCGAAGGCTCGCTCGCGGGGGCGCACCGCGAGCCAGGGCCCGCCGGGAGGATGGGCCATGGGTTCCAGCGATCCCGAGACGCGCAGGCGGCAGCTCGACCGGCTGCGCGCGGCCTACGAGGCCCGCGCGGGCCGGCCGGACCTCACGGCCATCGGCAGCGGTGCGCGGCACTCGCGGGTGCTCCTGGGACGGATCCTCGTGGTGCTCGGCGGCCTGCCGGACGGGGCCGGACTGCCGGCGATCGGTCCGGGCGGGAACGGACGCGCCCAGACGTAGCCGCGCGGGTCGCGGCGCCGGACGGCCGGCGAGACGCGCGGCCGCGGCGGCCTGACCGGCACGGAGGCTGGCGCGAAACCGGATCGACGGATCCGGTGCGACGGGACAGGCGGGTCGACTCGGCGATAAGACGCTGCCCATGACGTCGCCCATGACGCCCGCCGACCGGGACCGGTTCGAGAAGTGCCTCGCGCTCGCCGACCAGGGGGCCACGGCGGGCGAGCGCGCGGCCGCCCGGGCGGCCGCCGAGCGCATCGCCCGGGGCGCCGGGCTGACCCTCGCGGCGGCGGCCGAGGCGCTCCGGCGGAGCGGACAGGCCTCCGCCGATCGGGCGGCCCGCCCGCCCCCGCCCCGGCGGTCCTATCCCTGGGCGCAACCCAAGGAACCGGTGACACCCGTCACGGTCGAGGAATTGCTGCGCCAGAAGGCCGAGACGGAGGCGTGGCGCAAGCGCAGCGCGGCCGCCGCCGACCGCCGCCGGAAGCGGGAGCGCGCCGACCAGGAGGCCTACGTGGCGGAGCAGCGCGCCCGGCAGGCGGAGCGCGACCGGGACTGGGCGCGCACCCGCGCGGATCCCCCGGGGGCGCCGGAGGACGGGACCTGAGCGCCGGTCGGCCGGCTCAGCGGTGATGCCGCGGCCGCGCGCTCCGGTGCGCCCGCGCCCTGCGGTGCGGCGGCGCGACCCGCGGCGGCGTCGGCGGCTCCGCGGCGGCGACCGGAGGCCCGGGCGCGACGCCGTCACGGGCGGCGACGATCCGGCGGGCTTCCTCGACGCTCATGTCGCAGGCGCTCGTCATGCCCTGCAGGGCGCCCAGGGCGCGGTTGTACTCGGGAAGGTTGATGCATCCGGGGACGCCCCACGCCCAGGCGGGGACCGGCGCGGAGCCCGCCACCGCCAGCGCGAGGGCGGCAAGACCGTTCCTGAGCGACACGGATCCCTCTCCTCTCCACCGAGACCCGGATCCCCCCCTGAGGCAGCACGCCCCTCCGGGCGGCGGGTTCACGGACGCCCGATCAGGCCCCGCCGCACATGTGCTGGGAGTCGGGCAAAGTCCAGGAATCCAGCGTGCGCAGGTTGGTCGTCGTGTACATCGTGCCGCGATCGTCGCCCTTGGGGCAGCCCGTCGGCAGAAGTACGAGGCAGGTCATGACCCGGTCGCCGACCCGCGACCGCGCGACCGCTTCGACATACGCGTAGGAGACGCCGTAGACGCCGTTCTTGAGATCGACGCTCGTCCCGTCGCCGATCCCGTCGCCCTTCGGCTTCACGAGCGTGTCGCTGAACCGGGTCCCGATCCGCGCGATGGTGGTCGCCGCGCAGGTGCCGACCCGCGTCGGCACCTGCGCCTCGGCGGCGGACGCGAACCCGAGACCGGCGACCACGAGGGCGCCGGCCAGGATCGGTCCGGGGGCAGCCACCATCAGGCGGCTTCGAGGAGGAAGTTGGCCCGGCGGAACATCAATTCGCGCCGGTAGAAGTAGACGCCGCGGTGGCGCATCGCCGCGTGCGCCGCGTCCACGTCGAATCCGTACGGCCTGTCCCGGGTCGTATCGATGCAGCCGACATACATCCATCGGACACCGTCGATGAGCGACGGGATGGGCTGGTCCTGTCGAACGGCGCAGAACTGCTCCCCGTCCGAGGCCGAGATGAAAATGTAGAAGGTCTTCCGCGCGCACATCCGAACCTCCATGGGACTCGGGGGTGTAACCGCAACGCCACGGTCAAGCTATAAACCGACCCTGGGGCAATAGTCAAGCTTCTGCCACATTTTCGTCACGTGTGAGACAGACCGCCCCGGCCGCACGCCTCACAGGCAGCCGACCCGCCGCAGGGCGCCGATCAGCTTCCGGCCGACGCGGTAGCCGTTGAGGGATTCCGACCCGAGGATGCGGACGGTCTCGGCCGACGCGGTGCGGTCGTACAGGAACACCTGGAAATCCGACCGCCCCTGCCCGACGGGTCCGCTGCTGACCTGGCCGCAGAACGCCACGGCGGACTCCGCCTCGGCGGGGATCGGTCGGATCTTGCGGAATCTCACGAGGCCCGCGTCAGGGAAGGCCGCGGCGACCCGCGCCCGCATCTCGGCCTCCAGATCGTCGGCGCCCTGCCCGTGGGCGAACGGCGCCGCGAGCAGGCCTCCGAGGAGCGCCGCCAGCATCGCGCGCCCCCATCCCGCCCCAGGCACGGTGCGGGACTTCCGGGCCCTCGACCTCGGAACGGACGGGCGGCGTGTGGCGGCCATGAAGGGACTTCGCGATGCGCTCGAAGCGTATTGGATCACGAAGATCTGCGAAGTGGAAGCGTCGGAACCGCGCCGGCGAATTGTCCGGCAGGCGCGACCCGAAAAATCCGACGGCGCTCTCCCAATCTCGGACAGGACCATGGCCATATCATTGACCAACCGGACGGCGCGCGTCGCATCGAAATTCTGCATTCAAAATTCGTTACTTGCCAAGCATGTCATTCTGCATTGACAGACGATAATGTCCGAGTATTCCTGGTCTATAATAGGTGTCGGCAGGGTCGAAGAAGGGGTCGATCGCTTTGCGCAAGAACCAGGATCAGCTCGAGCCGACCATCAGCGACGTGGCCCTGCGCGTCGTGACCGCCTATCTGTCGAACAACGCGCTGCCGCACACCAGCATACCGCCGCTCCTGCTCACCGTGCACGGCGCGCTCTCCGCGCTCACCGACCGGCCCGCGGTCGTCGAGGCGCCGCCCGAGCAGCCCGACGCCGCTCAGATCCGCGGCTCGGTCCGCCAGGACGGCATCGTCAGCTTCATCGACGGCCGGTCGTACAAGACCATGAAGCGGCACCTCACGGCGCACGGGCTGACGCCGGAACTCTACCGCGCGCGCTACGGGCTGCCGGACGATTACCCGATGACCGCGCCGGGCTACGCCGAGCGCCGGTCAGAGATCGCCAAGGCGATCCGGCTCGGCAGCAAGGCTGCCTGATCGACGCCGCCTGACCGACGCAGCCCGGCCGCCGAGCCCCCGTGAACCGATGGCCGGCACGGACGTAGATGCGCTGGGCGGGGCGGCGCGCGCGTGCCGGCACTGCGGGTCGGCCCGTCTGGCAACGCGATCGGGTGAGAGGGATCTGGCCATGAAGGGTCTGTCTGGCTGCGTCGCCCTCCTTCTCCTCGGGATCGGACCGGCCTCGGCGCAGACCGTCCTGGCCCCGTCCGGAGACTCGGCCGTGACGCAGCCCGGTGGGACGGCGGGGCGGGCCGCGCGACGCAACATCCAGGAGGCCTACCGCAACGGCGACGTGGTCGGCCATCGGCATGCGCCAGCCGCCCCCGCGCCCCGGCCGGACCGGCCCCGCCGCACGAGCCCGCGCTTCTAGAGGCCCCGCTCCTCGCGCGAGCGCCGTGCTGCGCGCCGGCCTTCGGCGCCCGGGCGCCGGCCGGACTCCGCGCTCGCCGC
Organism: Methylobacterium sp. D53M; assembly: GCF_053345625.1. Lineage (NCBI taxonomy): Bacteria > Pseudomonadati > Pseudomonadota > Alphaproteobacteria > Hyphomicrobiales > Methylobacteriaceae > Methylobacterium > Methylobacterium sp. D53M. The sequence continues at coordinate 102,968 of NZ_JBKFAL010000002.1, read as the reverse complement.
CCGCGGGCCACGGCCTGAAATCGTTCTGTAATCCGAGCCGGTCACGGTCCGCGCGCAGGTCGACCGCAGATCGCGGTCGCGGCGGGTCGCGCTGGACCGGATCGACCCGGCAGCCCGGCCCCGGCAACGACGACAGGTGTTCGATGCTTCGGACTGCGATCGCCCTGACGCTTCTGCTGGCCGGAGCCCCGGCCTGGGCCGGACCGCGCTGGCAGGACCTGCCGCCGACCCCCGCGCCGGTCGCCGGCAAGGTTTCCGGGCGCGCCGCCGTCAACGGCATTCGGCTGTATTACGCCACGATCGGCAACGGTCCGCCGGTCGTCCTGCTGCACGGCGGCCTGTCGAACTCCGATTACTGGGGCCACCAAGTCGCGGCGCTCGCCGCCCGCCGCACGGTCATCCTCGTGGACAGCCGCGGGCACGGCCGCAGCACCCGGGACGATCGGCCATTCGGCTACGACCTGATGACCGACGACGTGGTCGGGCTGCTCGACGTGCTGAAGATCCCGCGCGCCGACATCGTCGGGTGGAGCGACGGCGCGATCCTCGGTCTCGACATGGCGATGCGCCACCCCGACCGCGTCGGCAAGGTGTTCGCGTTCGGCGCCAACGCCGACCCGTCGGGCCTGATCGAGGGTGTGGAGACGAACCCGACCTTCGCCGCCTTCATCGACCGGGCCGGCAAGGAGTACGAGGCCCTCTCGCCGACCCCGAAGGACTACGCCGCCTTCGTCGACGCGGTCGGCCGGATGTGGGGCGGGCAGCCGCGCTGGACCGAAGCCGATCTGAAGCGGATCCGCGCGCCGGTCCTCATCGCGGACGGCGACCACGACGAGGGTATCAAGCGCGCGCACACCGAATACCTCGCTGCCACGATTCCCGGGGCTGGGCTGCTGATCCTGCCCAATGCCAGCCACTTCGCGTTCCTCCAGGATCCGGCGCTCTTCAACGCGGCGCTCCTCGGCTTCCTGGACGGGCCTTGAGGGTCCTGGGCGGCCCCCTGACGCGCGCGACTCACCGGGCCGACAGCCAGCCTTGCTGACCCTAACCCAGTCGGCCTCTGCGCCTTGACGTACGGATCGCGGACGCGCGGCGCGGGCCGCTTCGGGAACGGCGGCGCGACGAGGACGCCGACCCGACCCGTCAGGCGATCTCGAGATGGAGGAACTGGTTGAATTCGCTCGGCACGTAGGTCCCGAAGGCGGGGCCGCTCACGAAGCCGCGACGCCGGTAGAGTTCGAGCGCGGGTGCGAATGCGGGCCCGCATCCGGTCTCGAGGCTGAGGCGTCGCGCGCCGCGGGCGGCGGCGGCCGCGATGATGGTGTCGAGGATCGCCGCGCCGGCTCCCAGGCGGAGGAAGTCGGGGTGCGTCCGCATGGACTTCACCTCCGCGGTGCCGTCCGTCGCCATCCTGAGCGCCCCGACGCTCGCCACCCGCCCGCCGCGGCGCGCCGTCCAGACGGTCACGTCCGGTGCCTGCAGGCCTGACAGGTCGAGAGCGAACACGCTGCCCGGCGGCGAGGATGCGTGCATGCCGGCGAGATGGAGCGCCAGCAGCGCCCGTGTCTGCGTATGGGACAGGTCGTCCCGCGCGATCTCGAACATCGTGCCCCGGCCATCCGCCCCGACATCCCCCGCGCAGGATGTCCTCCCGATCGACGATCAGCAAGGCGCGGAACGGCGGTGCGGCCCCCGCGCCGAGGCTCCCGGCGGAGGGCGGATCGACAGCTCAGCAAGATCCGCGGACCGCCGACCTCCCTGCGACCCGCAACCATGGCGCGCATGGTGCATTTGTGAACGCCGTCACGTTCCCCGGTGGGGAACACGCTGCCGTGGCGGTGCGTCACCGGTTGCGGGCACGCTCCGGCCGGAGAGGACTCACACGCTTGATCGCCGCCGGAAGCCAGACCGCGAGTGCCTCCGATGCCGCCGCATCGGTCGCCGGGTCGATCGCGGCCGTCACGCGGCGGCTCGATTCCCTGCCGATGACGCGGCTTCACGCGGCGGCGCTCGCCGTCTGCACGCTGGGCCTGTTCACCGACATCGCCGAGGTCGCCCTGAGCAACGCCCTGGCGGCCATCTTCCTCGCGCCGCCCTACAATATGCCGCGGGGCAGCCTCTCGCTGCTCCTCGCCTCCGTGTTCGCCGGCGGCGCCGTGGGCGCGCCCGTCTTCGGGATGCTGGGGGATCGCCTCGGCCGCAGGCGCGCGCTCCAGGCCTCCCTCGCGCTGATGGCCGCCGGATCGCTGGCGGCCGCCGCGAGCCAGGGGCTCACGGCGCTGACGATCGCCCGGACGGTCTCGGGGTTCGCGATCGGCGGGTTCCCGCCCCTGGTCGCCACCTACCTCGCCGAGGTGACGCCCGCGCGCCGACGCGGCGCGACGCTGCTGGTCTGCGCCGGACTCGGGCTCCTCGGCGGCCTGGCCGCCATCGGCGTGGTCCAGATTATGGCCCCGGCCGCGCCGCTCGGGATCGAGCCGTGGCGCTGGGCGCTGATCATCGGGGGCGCCCTGGCGGCGCTCGGCGGCGTCCTGTTCGCGCGGCTGCCGGAATCGCCGCGGTGGCTCGCCTCGGTCGGGCGCTCCGCCGAGGCCGACGCCGCCTGCCGCCGGTTCGAGCGCGCGGCCGGCCGGGTCCGGGTCGCCGCCCCCACCGACCCGGACACGGACCCGCCCGCGACCGGGCTCGCGGGGTTCCGGGGCCTGTTCGCCGAGACGCGCCAGCTGCGCCGGACGGCCCTGTTCGTCGGCCTCTACACCCTCGCCCCCCTAGCGACGATCGCCTTCCCGCTGCTCAGCGCCGTCGTGATGGTGGAGAAGGGCTTCAAGGTCGATCAATCCCTCGTCTTCGCCGCGCTGTCGATGCTCGGCCCGCCCCTGGGTACCCTGCTGACCGCGCTGGCGATCGACCGGCTCGAGCGGCGCGCCGTCCTGACGGCCCTGGCGGCGGCGATGGCGGCCCTCGGCACGGCCTTCGCCGCGAGCGGCACGTTCCTGACCCTGGTCCTGGTCGGCATCGCCTTCAACACCGCGGCGGCGACCTACGGCAGCATCCTCGCCGTCTACGCGACGGAGTTGCTCCCGACGCCGCTGCGGGCCTCGGCCATGACCTGCGCCTGGGCCGGCGGCCGGGTCGCGGCCGCGCTGGCGCCGATCATCCTCCTGCCGATCCTCTCGGCCTACGGGCCGCACGCGATGTTCGCGGTGATCACGCTCGTCCTCGCGGCGAGCGCGGCCCTGCTCCTCGCCGGACCGCGCGGCCTGTCCGGTCGGGCCGTTGCTTAGGGAAACCCGGAGACGCGGGTCTCCGACCCGCGGCGCCGCGCCGGATGGCGTCGGTTGCCAATCCGGCAAGATTCACACGATAAAGTTGCGCAGGCGGCCGGACGGAACCGCCGGGCACGCCGGGGGTGTCACACGTGTCTAGCCCGGTGCTCGTCCCGAGCCTCGTCGAGACGACCAGCCACGTCGACCCCAAGCAGGCCTTCGAGTTCTGGCGCTGCACGGCCCTGGCCAGGTTCGGCGACATCGGCCGGCGGCACCCCCGGGAGCGGTTCGCGGCCAAGCGCCTGAGCGTGGCCTCGGCCGGCTGGGCGCTGACCCACACGGTGAGCAGCCCGGTCGCGGTGGAGTTCCGCTCCCGCCACGTCGACCGGAACGCCCGCGGGATGGTGGTGATCGGCCTCGCGCTCGACGGCGTCGGCTACCAGGAGCAGAACGGCCGCGGGGCCCAGCTGACCCCCGGCGACATCAGCTTCCTGACGCGGAACCGGCCCTTCGTGGCCGGCACCCAGAGCGCCTACGGCGAGATCCGCCTCGCCGTCCCGCGCAAGATGTTCGAGGCTTTCGTCGGCGACGCCGACGCCTTCGCGGGCCGCAGCCTCGGCCCGCTCCCGGCCGGGGCGGAGGTCCGGGCGCGGCTGCGCGGGGTGGCCGGCTCGGTCGCCTGGATGTCCGCCGACGAGGCGCAGGCGGCCGTCGAGGGCGTACTCCACCTCCTCGGCCACCTCGTCGACGGCGCGGCCCGGCGCGGCGATCCGGAGGCGGTCTCGCAGGCGGCCGTCGTCTCGCTCGCCCGCGCCCATATCGCGCGGCGGATGCACGATCCCGACCTGAACCCGCAGGACATCCAGCGCGCGCTCGGTCTCTCCCGGACCAGCCTGTACCGCGCCTTCGCGGAGACCGGCGGCATCGCGGCGGCGATCCGCGACGCGCGCCTCGACCTCGCGCGCCGACGCCTCGAGGCCCGCCGCGACGACAAGCTGCGGATCGCCTCGATCGCCTACGCGTGCGGCTTCACCGACGTGCCGACCTTCAACCGCGGCTTCCGCAAGCGCTTCGGCTTGGCCCCGGGCGACCTCCGGCCCGCGCTCCCCTAGGCGAAGCGCGTCGGGCGCGTCAGCCCGCGGCGGCGAGATCCGCCCGGCCACGGACCTGGGCGGGGAAATCGAACACCGCGTCCGCGTGGGCGATCGTGGCCGGGCGATGGGCGACGATGACCCGCGTCATCCGCAGGTCGCGCAGGGCCTGGGCGATCACCGCCTCGGTGGCCTCGTCGAGGTGGCTCGTGGCCTCGTCGAGGAACAGGATCTCGGGCCGCCGGTAGAGGGCGCGCGCCAGCACGATGCGCTGCTTCTGGCCGCCCGACAGGGTCGAGCCCATGTCGCCGACGAGGCTCTCGAAGCCCATGGGCATGCGGCGGATGTCGTCCAGGATCGCCGCCCGGGCGGCGCACTCGGCGATCCAGCCCGCGTCCGGATGCTCGTCGAAGGCCGCGATGTTCTCGGCGATCGAGCCGGCGAACAGGCCGTCGCTCTGCATCACGCCGGCGATCCGGCGCCTGTATGACCCGGCGGCGGTGCGGATGTCCTGGCCGTCGGCGGTGACGATCCCCTCGCTGGGCGGCGTCAGCCCCATCATCACCTTCATGAGCGAGGTCTTGCCGCATCCCGAGGGACCGGTGATCGCGAAGCAGGCACCGGCCCGGACGGACAGCGAGACGCCGCGGAAGATCCAGGGCTCGTCGGCCCCGTAGCGCAGCGCTAGGCCCGCGCCGGCGAGCGTTCCGGCCTTCAGGGCGACGACCGGGGGCGCCCCCGGCTGCGCCCCGACGGCGAGATCCTGCTCCTCCGGCTCGCACAGCACGATGTCGGCGAGCCGGTCGGTCTGCACGTCGAGCATGCGCAGCTTGAACCACGCGTCGATCAGGCTGCCGATCCGGGTGGCGAACTGGTCGCGATAGGCCAGGAACGCCACCAGCATGCCGAGCGACAGGGACCCGCCGATGACCGCGCGGGCGCCGAGCACCAGCAGGATCAGCCGGTCGAGGCCGAACAGGAACTCGTTCGCGCGGCCGAACACGAGGTCGAGGCGCTGCAGCCGCAGCCGGGCGTTCAGGGCCGTGACGAAGTGGTTCATCCAGGCGCCGCCGCGCCGCTCGCGCAGGTCGAGGAGCTTGACGCTCGCCATGCCGCGGACCGTCTCGATGAAGTGCGTCTGCTGGCGGGCCTCGGCCACGAGGGCCTCCTCGCTCCCCTCCCGGTAGGCGCCGTAGGCGAAGACCCGCAGGACCGCGTTGAGCGCCGTCGAGGCCAGGACCACGGCGACCAGCCAGCCGCCGTAGACCGTCAGCATCACCAGCATGCCGACCGCCATGAGCCCGTCGAGCATGGCCTGGACGAGATCGGTCGTCAGGCCCTTCTGGATGGTGGCGAGGGAGCCGAACCGCGAGATCACGTCGCCGACATGGCGCTTCTCGAAGTAGTCGAGGGGCAGGCGCGACAGGTGGTCGAACAGGCCGGCCGACCACTGGTAGTTCAGCCGGGTTCCGGCCAGCATGATCGCCCAGGTGCGGGCGATGCTGAGGCCGAGCTGGAGCAGCAGCAGCAGCGCGAGGCCGATCGCCACCACGAGGAGCAGATCGTGGTCGGCGTTCACGATCACCTCGTCGATGACGACCTGCGAGGCGATGGGCATCAGGAGGGCGACGAGTTCGATCCCGAGGGAGAGGGCCAGGACCTGGGCCAGGGCGGCGCGGATGCCGGCCATGTTGCGGAACAGGTCGCGCAGCCGCAGGCCTGGGGCGGCCCGCTCCCGCCGGAAGCCCGGGTTGGGCACCGCCTCCAGGGCGACGCCGGTGAATTCCCGCGAGGCCTCCGCGAGGCTGATCCGCCGCCGGCCGCGGCCCGGATCGTTGATGACGAGGCCGCCGCGCTCGACCCGGGTCAGAACCACGAAGTGGTTGAGGCCCCAGTGCAGGATGCAGGGCAGCCGGAGCCGGGGCAGGTCCGTGAGCTCGACCCGGAGCGCGCGGGCGGTCAGGCCCTGGGCGCCGCAGAGGTCGATCAGGTTGCGCAGGGTCATGCCCTTGAGGGACAGGGGATGGCGCCGCCGCAGCGTCGCGAGGTCGATCTGGCGCCCGTGATAGGCCAGGACCATGGCGAGGCAGGCCATGCCGCACTCGGCGGCCTCGGCCTGGAGGACGACCGGCACCCGGCGGCGGAGCCCGAAATCCAGCCGGGCGGCGAGGGACGACGCCGTCACGGGGCGGCCTTCCGGACCGGCAGGGCGTCGAGGCCGCCGCGCGTGACGAGGGCGAGGCTCTCCCGGACATGCGTCACGGGATCGAGCAGCCAGCGGTAGAGCGACCGCTTCTCCAGGGCGATGTCGGCCTCGACGCGCATGCCCGCCTCGAGGCTGCGCCGCTCGCCGTAGGCCAGCACGGTGTCGGAATCGGGCCGGACCACGATGCGGTAGAGGTCGGTCCCCTCCCCCCGGGCGGCGGCGCGCCGCGCGAAATCGGGCGCGTCGTCGCTGCCCAGCGGCGCCCGGGTGACCTCGGTGACGACGCCGCGGTGCAGGCCGAAGCGCTGGAAGGGGAAGGCGGCGTAGCGCAGCATCACGGGCGCGCCGGCTTCGGCGAAGCCGATGGCCGACGAATCGACGAACAGGTTGGCCTGGAGGCGCCCGGCGCTCGGCAGCAGGGTCAGGAGCGTCGCCCCGGCCGCCACGGTCTGGCCGACCTGCGCGCGGATCGACGTCAGGGTCCCGGCCTCGGGCGCCCGGACCTCGATGGCGCGGCGCGCCTCGCTCTCGGCCTTCTGCTGCGCCAGCTGGGCGGCGGTCCGGTCGAGGTCGGCGAGGTCGCGGGCCAACCGGTCGTCGTAGGCGGCGAGCTGGGACTTCGTCTCGGCGAGCTTGCCGTCGATCTGGAGGCGGCTCTGCTGGAACTGGGCGAGCTGCGCGCTCGCCTGCATGTAGAGGTAGTTCTGGCTCTGGAAGTCGGCGGCGCGGGCGTAGCCGCGCGCCACGGCGTCCGCGAGTTCCTCGACCCGCGCCCGGAGCGGCGGAACCAGCTTGTCCTGCAGGTCGATCTGCTTGGCGAGCTGGGCCGACTGCTCGCTCAGATTCGCCACCTGCTCGCGCAGCGCCTGCCGCTCCGTCCCGGCCAGATCGGCACGGGCGGTCCGCTGCCGCTCGACGCTCTGGCGCTGGCGCTCCAGCTCGGCGATCACGCGCTCCTGCGTGGGGCCGCTCGCCGACACGGCGTCGAGGTCGATCGTGTACAGGAGCTGCCCGCGCGCGACCTTGTCGCCCTCGCGGACGCCGGTCGAGCCCACGCGCCCCGCCACCGGGCTGGCGAGGCTGATCAGCCCGATATCGGGCGCGAGCAGGCCGACGGCGTGGATGCGGCGCGTGTAGGTGCCCTGCCAGGCATACAGGCCGACCGCCGCCACCATGATCACGCAGGCCACGGCCACGATGCGGACCGGCAGAGGCTGGATGATCTGCGCCTCGCCCAGCCACGCGTTGCGTCGCGCCTCGATAACCTCAAGTCGAAAGAGCGGACTTGGCACCCGGAGAAAGCAACCTTCCTGAAGGAGACAGCCGTATTTGAGGACAATGCTCAGCGCATCTGCCACCTTACTCGGTCGCATCACGGGAGTTTCATGTCAACACTTGCCGAAACGGCGAATTTTGAATTATCCTGCCCGCGTCAGAACGTCGCGCATACGTCGAAAAACGTTCATTTTTCAAAGGCTTATTTCAATTCGCCGTCGAGCTTGCGTTGCAGCGCAGCAGGACGTCAGTTTTTGCATCATCGCGTGCTGCGTTGCGAAAACCCGACGGCGGGAGACGCGCTGAGACGCGCCGCTTCGCAGCGCAGGCGGCCGCAGTGCCGACAGCGTCTGGAGCACGGCCCGGGAAAGACAAGGCCTGTCAGTTTTTGCGCATTGGCCGGGCTCGATCGTCCGCGAGCATTATCGGCTGGCCATGACCGATTGACACGAAGCACATCTCTGTAATCCTAAAGGCAGGTGCCGACGTCCAAGGCGCCTAGACGCTACGATCAGGCAATAGATCGAAGCAAATAACCTTCTACCTGAATCTCAATCTGGAGAACGATCATGCAGGACAGCATCGATACCGTCCGCGAGCTGAGCGCCGCCGAGCTGGACCAGGTCGGCGGCGGCCTCGGGGTCGGCCTCACTGTCGGCCTCGGGGTCGACGCGAGCCAGGAGCTCGGTGCGGTCTCGGGGGTCGTGGGCCAGGTCGGCGGTCTGGTGAGCGGCCTGGTGGGCAGCGTGCTCGGCGCGGTCGGCGGTGTCGTCGGCGGCGTGACCGGCTCCCTGCGCTGACGGTCTGACACCGGGAGGGCGGCCGCGGGGCCGCCCTCCTCCGTCGCGGGGCGTGACCGCGACGACACCGGAATCACGGGCCCGCATGGACAGAACAGCCGAGAGTTCAGGCGAGAGTTCGGCCGAGACGTTCGCCTACGCCACCAGCGGCAGCGCCGGGCATCTCTCCGGCCGCCCCGAGCTGACCTGCTACGCGCCGAGCGACCGCGGCCTCCCGGAGGTCACCTTCATCGATTTCCGCTTCCCCACCGGCGGGTGGAGCACGCACGCGGTCACGGGCCTCGAGGTCGCCGCCAGCACGCAGCCCGCGGGGGCGCACCACGCGGTCGATTACGAGATCGCGGCCCGGCTGACCGAGCGCGAAGGCCTGCTGGTCCGGCGTCCCGGCCTGAACGGCACGACCCGTTGGGCGGGCCCGTATGCCGGCCGCGTCCTCTCCTTCTCGGCCGCCGCCGTCGAGCGGCTGGCCGAGGCGCCGATCGGCAAGATCGCCTTCGCGGCGGACGGGCGCGATCTCCGCGCCTGCCGCAGCACCTGGCACATCCTCGACGCGCTGGCTTGCGCGCACCGGGACGACCCGTCGCCCGACGCGCTGCTGATCGAGAGCCTCCACCTGGCGATCCTGCGCTCGGTCGTCGCCGCGCGCGCTCCGGGCCGGTCGGCGGCGCCCGACCTCTCGGCGTCGCAGGCCGGGCGGGCCTGCGCGTATATCCGGGAGCACCTGGACCGGGAGATCACCGTCTCCGCCTTGGCCGGCATCGTCGGGCTCAGCGAGGGCTACTTCATCCGAGCCTTCCGCCAGACCACCGGGGTCACGCCCTACCAGTACATCATGCGCGAGCGCGTCGGCCGGGCCGAGGCCCTGATCCGCTCCGGCGCGGGATCGATGGCGGAGGTCGCCGCGCGATCGGGCTTCACGAGCGCCAGCGCCATGAGCCGCACGTTCCGGAAGCTCGTCGGGCGCTCGCCGACCGGGCGCACGGCCGGCCGGCGCGCCTGAGGCGCTACCCGGCAGCCCTCCCCGCTCCCCCGCGGAACAGGGCCTCCATCTCGCGCCGGACGCGGATCGCCTCCTGATCGGCGTCGAAGGCGACGTCGCTCCAGCGCACGGCCCGGCCCGCGGGCACGTCGTTCTTCAGGACCATGTTGTGGGCGAGGCCGATCGGCAGGGCGTCCTGCGCCAGGGAATCCGCCGCCGGCATCAGCTTGCCGTAGACGGTGAACCCGCCCTCGCCGTCGAGCCGCTCCCCGGCCCGCAGCGCGCGCTTGGCCGTGGCGGCGACGTCGCCGCGCCAGTCGCCTGTCGCCCCCGTCGCCTCGCCGCGGACCGCGATGGAGGCGACCGAGATGCCGAGCTCGAGCCCGATCAGGTGATAGGGCTTGTAGGTCGCGGCGAACCGGCCGCTCGAATCGGTCCTGAGACCGTACTGCGCGAAGCAGTCGCGCACGTAGGGGCTCGGCGCCTCGAACACCGCGTAGACGCCCCAGCGCAGGTCCCGGAAGACCGGCCGCCCGTCCCGCTCCACCGACGAGACCACCTCGACGGTGCCGCGCTCGGTGAGGAGGCCGCCATCCGCCGCGGGCTTCAGGACGCTCGGCAGGTCGTCGACGCCGCAGGGCGGGAAGGCGAGGCCGTCGCGCGGCGGGGTGAGCCCGCAGGCATTGGCCACCGCGGCCATCTCCAGCGCCGACTTGGTGCCGTCGAGGAAGGAGTTGAACATCTGCGGGTTGAAGTCGCCGCCGGCGACCTGGCTCTCGCTGAAGCCGTAATGGCCCCAGACCGTGTCGGGCGTGGAGGCGTGGTAGGCCGGGAGGTACTTGGTGCCCTTGCCGGCGCAGATCACCTCCAGCCCGATGGTGCGGGCCCAGTCGACCAGCTCCGCGATGAGCGCCGGCTGGTCGCCCGAGGCCATGGAGTAGATCACCCCGGCCTCGGCCGCCCGGCGCGCCAGCAGCGGCCCGGCCAGCACGTCGGCCTCGACGTTGACCATGACGATGTGCTTGCCGTGCGCGAAGGCCTTCAGCGCGTGGCGGATGCCGGCGGCCGGGCTGCCGGTGGCGTCGATGACGATGTCCACGAACGGGCTCGCGATCATCGCGTCGGCATCCTCGGTCACGAGGGTCGTGCCGCCGCGCGCGGCCTCCTCCAGCCCCCGCGCGGCGAACCGCGAATCGTCCCAGCCGACCCGGCGCAGCGATTCGCGCGCCCGGTCGGGCGACAGGTCGGCCACCGCGACGAGGTGGATGCCGGGCGTGCGCGGCGCCTGCGACAGGTACATCGAGCCGAACTTGCCGGCGCCGATCAGGCCGACCCGGACGGGCCGGCCCTCGTCGGCGCGCCGCTGCAGCTTGGCGGAAAGGGACATGGGGCGTTCTCTCCCTGGGTGGCGCGCGGTCGGGACCGGGCCCCGCCGCGCTCGCCGCGTCGTTGGACGGGGACCTAGCGCGGTTCCCGATGCCGTTGAGGCCCGCCGGATGAAAAGACGGGGGGTCTGTTCGGGCGACGCGCCGCCCCCTTCTCCCGTGCGGGAGCGGGGCGGGGTGAGGGATCGGGTCTCTCCGCCTCGGGCCGCCTCGGGCCGCCTCAGGCCGCCTCGGCCCGGCTCTGCGCCTCCACGTCGAGGAGCCAGTGCCGGAAGGCCCGGATCTTCTCCAGGGCCCCGTCGCGCTCGCGGTAGCAGATGAAGTGGAGGTCGCGGGTCAGGCTCGCGACCCGATCGCCGCCGAGGCGCACCAGCTGCCCGGCGGCGAGCTCGTCCCGGGCGAACCGCAGGGTCTCCAGCGCCACGCCGAGCCCCTGAACGGCCGCCGAGATCACCAGCGAGCCCCGGTCGAAGGCCGCGCCCGCCGCCCCGGCCGGGACCGGCAGACCGTTATGGGCGAACCAGTCCGGCCAGCGGACGGGGCTGAAGGACGAGTCGAGCCGGGTGAAGGGCCCGATCGATCCGGCCGCGTCCGGCTGCGCGGCCCGGGCGACCTCCGGCGCGCAGAGGGCGGCGATCTCCTCTGGGCCGAGGGATTCGACGGTCAGGCCGGGCCCGTGCGGCGGCCGGCCGTAGGCGATCAGGATGTCGATCTCCTCGTGCCGCCCGAGATCCACCGGGTCGGCGCTGGTGGAGAGGCGGATGGCGATGCCGGGATGCGCCTCCACGAAGGCGGGGAGCCGCGGCCCGAGCCACTTCGCCGCGAAGCTCGGTGTGCAGTGCACGGCCAGCGACGCGGGCGACGGCGGGCTGAGGTCGGCGCAGACCGCCTCGATCGCGTCGAAGGCGCTCGAGAGCCCCGCCAGCAGGCACTGGCCGTCGGCGGTGAGGAGCGCTTGGCGGTTCGCCCTCCGGAACAGGGCGCGCCCGAACCAGCGCTCCAGCGCCCGGATCTGGTGGCTCACCGCCGAGGGTGTGAGGTGCAGCTCCGCGCTGGCGCGGGCGAAGCTGCCCAGGCGCGCGGCCGCCTCGAAGGCCCGCAGGGCGGAGAAGCTCGGGATCCGGCGCATGTGCAATCCGTGAATTGAATTCATGGAAAGCGTGAAAAATCGTCGTTTGTCAACGCGCGGATCCGGCAGGATAGTGCCGACCACGACGCGATCGGCGGCCCGGTCCGTACCCCGACGAAAGGAGACGCCATGCTCGATGATCACGCCCACGAGGCGGCCGTCGCCCTCGACCTGCCGAACGACGATGCCGGCCGCAGGCGGACCTCGATCTACCAGCCCGAGCAGGCCGGCCTGATCTTCCCGGAGATCCCGGACTTCGCCGACCACGCCGAGGAGCGGGACTACCGCAAGAAGCACCTCGTGGCCGCCTGCCGCGCCTTCGCGATGCACGGCTTCGACTACGGCTTCGCCGGCCACCTGACGATCCGCGACCCGGAGCGTCCGGAGCTGTACTGGACCAACCCGATGTGCGTGCACTTCTCGCAGGTGCGGATGTCGAACCTGATCCTGGCCGACCACAAGGGCCGCGTGGTCGAGGGGCGCCACGCCATCAACCGCGCGGGCTTCGTCCTCCACGCCGCCGTGCACGAGGAGTACCCGGAGGTCATGGCGATGTGCCACGCGCACACCACCTACGGCACCGCGTGGTGCGCCACCGGCCGGCCGCTGGAGATGATCAGCCAGGACGCGGCGGCCTTCTACAACAGCCACGCGGTGATCGGCGCCTCGGCGGGCGCCGTGGCGGTGGAGAAGGAGAGCGGCCTGTCGGTCGCCCAGCAGATCGGCCGCAACCGCGGCGTGCTGCACCAGAATCACGGCCTGCTGACCTGCTCGCAGCACAGCATCGACGACGCGGCCTTCTGGTTCATCGCCCTCGAGCGGGCCTGCCAGCAGCAGCTCCTGGTCGAGGCCTCCGGCATCAAGCCGCAGCTCCTCTCGGAGAAGACCGCCCGCTACAGCCGCGAGCACGTCGGCAGCGACTACATCGGCTGGCTGCACTTCCAGACGCTGTACAACCACATCGCCGAGACCCAGCCCGACATGTTCGCCTGAGGCCGGCGCCCGCCCCGCACGGGGGACCGCGACAGATCGAGGGCCGGCCGCGAGGCCGGCCCTCTCGCTATGGGCGGTCCGCCGGGCGCCGCTGCCCCTCGTACCGGGCCCGCGGCCGGATCAGCGTCCCCTGGCGGCCCTGCTCCATGGCGTGCGCCGCCCAGCCGAGGCTCCGGCCGAGCAGGAAGATCGTGAACGGCGCGCTCCGCGGCAGGCCCGCCGTCCGGACGAGCGCCGTCAGCGCGAAGTCGATGTTCGGCCGCGCCCCCGTCGCCTCCGCGGCGCAGTCCCGGACGGCGTCCAGCAGGGGGTCGGCGGGCAGGACCGCGCCCAGGGCCGCGGCGCGGGCGTCGCCGTCCGGGTAGAGCGGGTGGCCGAAGCCCGGCAGCGCCCCGCTCCGATCCAGGCAGGCGCGCACGGCCGCCCTCGGGCCCGTCGCGGCGGCCTCGTCGACGAGCCGCAGCACCGCCGCCGCGGCGCCGCCGTGGCGCGGTCCCGACAGGGCGCTCAACCCGGCCATGAGGCAGGCCGCGATCGGCGCGCCGGTGGAGGCGGCGACGCGGGTCGCGAAGGTCGAGGCGTTCAGCTCGTGATCGGCCAGCAGCACCAGCGCCTGACGGACCCGGTCGGCGGTCGCGGCGTCGAGGGACCAGAGCCGCGCGAGGCCCTGATGCAGGGGCGCCCGGCCTTCGGGGATGCCGCAGGACGCGGCGAGATGCGCGACGGCGCGGCGCGCGTCGCGGCACAGGCGGTGGTGCCCGCGGCCCAGCGCGACTTCGGCCTCCTGCAGAAGCCCGGCCAGCGCCAGGAACGGCGTCGCGGCCGCGTCGGCCGGAACGTCGAACAGCGTCGCCTCCGGGCTGTCCCACAGGAGGTCGGCGGTCGCCTCCAGGCTCGCGTCGCGGGCGAACGCCACGGCGTCGCGGCCGCGGTAGATCAGGCTGCCCCGGTGGACGGTGCTGATCGCGGTGACGACCGACGGCTCGCCCCAGGCCATGGCCCCCGCGGCGATCGCCGCGCTGGCGCGGCTCCGGCCGCGCCGGTCGGCGAGCGTCGCGACGTCGGCGGCCCGGTACTGGCTGTGGCGCCGGCCCGGCGCCCGCCGCGCCTCGATCAGCCCGCGGCTGACATAGGCGTAGAGCGTCTGGGCCCGGATCCCGAGGGCGTCGAGGGCTTCGGCGCGGTCCAGCCATTCCGTCATGTTGATCAGATGTATCAAGATTGATCGATCCGTCGACGGCCGGCAGCCTGCGCGAACCGATCGAGGGCCGCGACCATGCGCGAACGACACGCCGACCACGACGCCCTGGCGCCGATCCTCGCGGAGGCGCAGGCCGCCCTGGCGCTGCCGCCCGAGGCCGGAGACCGGCTGGCGGTGACCGGCACCGGGAGCCTGCCCTCCTGCTTCCCGGTCACCGCGCTGGCGACGGCGTCGATCGGCGCCGCCGGCCTCGCCGTCTCCGAACTCCTCGGCCTGTCCGGCCCCGCGCCCGCCGTCGCGGTCGACCGACACCTGGCCTCGGCGTGGTTCGGCACCTCCGTGCGGCCGCAGGGCTGGATGCTGCCGGCCGCCTGGGACCCGATCGCCGGCGACTACCGGGCGGCGGATGGCTGGATCCGGCTGCACACCAACGCGCCCCGTCACCGCGCCGCCGCCCTGGCGGTTCTCGACTGTCCGGGCGAGCGGGAGGCGGTGGCGGCCGCCGTGGCCCGCGCGGCGGCCGAGGACCTGGAAGGGGCGATCCTGCGCGCCGGCGGCTGCGCCGCGGCGATGCGCGGTCCGGACGCCTGGGAGGGCCTGGACCAGGGCCGGGCGGTCCGGGCCGAGCCCCTCGTGGCGCTCGCGGAACGGCCCGTCCAGCACCGGGTGCCGTGGCGCCCGGACCCGGCCCGTCCCCTCGCGGGGATCCGGGTCCTCGACCTGACCCGCATCCTGGCCGGGCCGGTGGCCACGCGCGTCCTGGCCGGCCTCGGGGCCGACGTCCTGCGGATCGACCCGCCCGGCTGGGATGAGCCGTCCCTGGCGCCCGACATCACCCTGGGCAAGGTCTGCACGCGCCTCGACCTCCGGCAGGTCGACGACCGCCGGCACTTCGAGACCCTGCTCGCCGAGGCCGACATCCTCGTGCACGGGTACCGCCCGGACGCCCTGGAGCGGCTCGGCTACGGCGCGGCGCGACGCCGGGCACTCAACCCGGACCTGATCGACGTCGCGCTCTGCGCCTACGGCTGGACCGGACCCTGGGCCGGACGGCGCGGCTTCGACAGCCTCGTCCAGATGGCGACGGGCATCGCGGCGGCCGGGCAGCGGTGGAAACAGGCCGACCGGCCGGTGCCGCTGCCCGTCCAGGCGCTCGACCACGCCACCGGCTACCTGATGGCGGCGGCGGCCGTGCGAGGCCTGATCGCCCGGCAGCGCGACGGGCACGCCGTCACCGCGCGGCTCTCCCTGGCCCGGACCGCGCGCCTGCTCACGGACCATCCCGGCAGCGCGCCGGGGCCCGCCTTCGGCGGATATCGGGACGCGGATTACGCCCCGGAGATCGAGGACACGGCGTGGGGACCTGCCCTCCGGCTGCACGCGCCCGTGCGGATCGAGGGCGCGCCGCTGCGGTGGGATCGCCCGGCCTGCGATCTCGGCACGACGGAGGCCGCACAAGTCAGACATTTCGGCAGCGCGCGCTGGTCCGGCTCGAAAGCCGCTCCGGGGAGCAGAAGCGCTATAAATTGACCAATCGCGGGAATGTTTTTGCAGCCTCCGCGCGGCGGAACGCTTGACACCGATCTATGTTATCTGGCAATTCGCCTTCATGATCTGTAATGCGTTTTGTCGGCGTTTTTAATACTAGGTTTAAGTGAAGATTTAATAGCCAGTTTTCTTAAAATCTGCACATATCGACCGAAGACCGAAAATAATACCACCGTTTACGTCAAAGCGCACCCGGTTCGCCGAACCCGTCTCGCACTGTGCCAGACGGTCCGACACCGAGAAGGATGACGATGAACGAGTCTGCCCCGGGCCACCCCATCCTGCGCGACGTTCCGATCGGCATCGCCGCCACCGGGATGCGGCACGAGACGGACTCGATGGGCGGGATCGACGTGCCGGCGGACCGCTACTGGGGCGCGCAGACGCAGCGCTCGCTCCAGCACTTCTCGATCGGCGACGATCGCATGCCCAAGCGGGTCTACCACGCCTACGGCTACGTCAAGAAGGCCGCCGCCCTGGTCAACGCCGCCGCCGGCCGCCTGGAGGACTGGCGCGCGCAGGCCATCGTCCAGGCCGCCGACGAGACGATCGCGGGCAAGCTCGACGCGCACTATCCGCTCTACGTCTGGCAGACCGGCTCCGGCACCCAGTCCAACATGAACGTCAACGAGGTGCTGTCGAACCGCGCGATCCAGCTCCTCGGCGGTGTGCTCGGCTCCAAGAGCCCGGTCCACCCGAACGACCACGTCAACATGGGCCAGTCGTCGAACGACACCTTCCCGACCGCGATGCACGTCGCCACGGTGCTCGAACTCGACGAGGTCCTGCTCCCCAAGGCGCGGGCGCTGGCCGACGCGATCGACGCCAAGGCGCGGGCCTGGATGGACGTGGTCAAGACCGGCCGGACCCACCTGCAGGACGCGACGCCGCTCACCGTCGGCCAGGAATGGTCGGGCTACGTGGCGCAGATGCGCGACGCGCTGGCCCTCGTCGAGGCGTCGCGCGCCGGGCTGTACAAGCTGGCGGCCGGCGGCACCGCGGTCGGCACCGGCCTCAACGCTCCGGAGGGGTTCAGCGCGGAGATCGCCGCCAAGATCGCCGATCTCACCGGCAAGCCGTTCGTCACGGCGCCCAACAAGTTCGCCGCGCAGGGGTCGCTGGACGCCATGGTCGCCGCCATGGCGGCGGTGCGCGGGCTCGCGGTCGCACTGATGAAGATCGCCAACGACATGCGCTGGCTCGCCTCGGGGCCCCGCTGCGGCCTCGGCGAGCTGCTGCTGCCGGCCAACGAGCCGGGCTCCTCGATCATGCCCGGCAAGGTCAACCCGACCCAGTGCGAGGCCCTGGTGATGGTCTGCATCCAGGTGATCGGCGAGGACAACGCGGTCGCCTTCGCGGGCTCGCAGGGCAACTTCGAGCTCAACGCGATGCGCCCGATCATCATCAACAACACGCTGCATTCGATCCGCGTGCTGGGCGACGCCTGTGAGAAGTTCCGGACCTACTCGGTCGAGGGCACCGAACTCAACCGGACGCGGATCGACGAGACCGTGAACCAGTCGCTGATGCTGGTCACGGCCCTGTCGCCGGTGATCGGCTACGACCTCGCCTCGAAGATCGCCCACCGCGCCAACGACGAGGGCACGACCCTGCGCGCGGCCGCCCTGGCCGAGGGCGTCCCGGCCGAGCGCTTCGACGCGGTGTGCGATCCCAGGACGATGATCGGCCACGGGCTGGCCGGCGCCTGAAGCGCGCCGGGACCGTCCGTCCGCCCCCCCTCAGCTGAGCGAGACACCATGAGCACGAAGGTCGCCGATCTGTTCGTCCGGGCGCTGGCGCAGGCCGGCGTGAAGCGCATCTACGGCGTGGTCGGTGACAGCCTCAACGGCCTGACCGAGGCCCTGCGCCAGGACGGCTCGATCGCCTGGATCCACACGCGCCACGAGGAGAGCGCCGCCTTCGCGGCCGGCGCAGAGGCGCACCTGACCGGCGAACTCGCGGTCTGCGCCGGATCCTGCGGGCCGGGCAACCTGCACCTGATCAACGGCCTGTTCGACGCGCACCGCTCCCGCGTGCCCGTGCTGGCCATCGCGGCCCAGATCCCCTCGGCGGAGATCGGCCGGGGCTACTTCCAGGAGACGCACCCGCAGAACCTGTTCCAGGAATGCAGCCACTACTGCGAGCTGGTCTCCTCGCCGGCCCAGCTGCCCGGCGTGATCGAGACCGCGATGCGCGTCGCCATCGCCGAGCGCGGGGTCGCCGTCGTGGTGATCCCCGGCGATGTCGGCCTCATGGCCATGCCGGGGAACGCGCCCGAGCTCTCCGCCGCCCTCGTGCCGCCCCCGCCCGTGGTGCGCCCGCGCGAGGCCGACCTCGACGCGCTCGCCGGGATGCTCAACGCGGCCGGGCGCGTGACCCTGTTCTGCGGCCGCGGCTGCGCCGGCGCCCACGCGGAGCTGCTGCAACTCGCCGAGGCACTGAAGGCGCCTGTCGTCCACGCGCTCGGCGGCAAGGAGCACGTCGAGTGGGACAATCCCTACGACGTCGGCATGACCGGCCTGATCGGTTTCTCGTCGGGCTACCGGGCGATGCTCGACTGCGACACCCTGCTGCTGCTCGGCACCGGCTTCCCCTACCGCCAGTTCTACCCGGACGACGCCAAGGTCGCGCAAGTCGACCTGCGGGCCGGGAGCCTCGGGCGCCACTGCCGGATCGATCTCGGCCTGATCGGCGACGTCGGGGAGACGATCGCGGCGCTGCTCCCGAAGCTGCAGGCCAAGACCGACCGGGCGCATCTCGACGACAGCCTCGCCCATTACCGCAAGGCCCGCGCCGGGCTCGACGCGCTGGCGGTGGGCAAGCCCGGCGGCAAGATCCACCCGCAATACGTCGCCCGGACGCTCAGCGAGGCGGCCTCCGAGGACGCGGTCTTCACCTTCGACGTCGGCACGCCGACGATCTGGGCGGCGCGCTACCTCGCCATGAACGGCAAGCGCCGGCTGATCGGCTCGCTGAACCACGGCTCGATGGCCAACGCCCTGCCGCAGGCGATCGGCGCGCAGGCGGCCTATCCCGGGCGGCAGATCATCTCGTTCTCCGGCGACGGCGGCTTCGCCATGCTGATGGGCGACCTGCTGACCCTCAACCAGCACAAGCTGCCGGTGAAGATCGTGGTGCTGAACAACGGCACGCTGGGCTTCGTCGAGATGGAGATGAAGGCGGCGGGCTTCCTCGAGACCGGCGTCGAGCTGGTGAACCCGGACTTCGCCGCCATGGCGAGCGGGGCCGGCATCTTCGCCCGGCGCGTGGAGGACCCGGCCGCGCTGCCGGACGCGATGGCCGCGATGCTCGCCCATGACGGCCCGGCGCTGCTCGACGTCGTCTCGGCCCGCCAGGAGCTGTCGATGCCGCCGAAGGTCGGCCTCGAGCAGGTGACGGGCTTCGGGATGTGGCTCGCCCGGGCGGTCATCGACGGGCGCGGCACCGAGATCATCGACCTCGCCAAGACCAACCTCTGGCGCTGAGGCGCCCTTCCGAAGCCGGAGCTCTGCCCGATGATCCGCTGCGTACGCATCTGGACCGGTGACGACGACAATTCCTACTTCGAGGAAGGCGTCATCGACCTGCCCCACGGCGAGCGCGGCGACATCCTCAGCGGCACGACCGACGTGGTCTCGATCTCCTTCCGCGAGACCCAGGCCGGCGGGACCTACGCGTGGCACGCGGCGCCGACCCGGCAGTTCGTCATCACCCTGCGCGGCACCCTCGACTTCCAGACGAGGGCCGGCGCGCACTTCACGATCCGCCCCGGTGACATCCTCATCGCCGAGGACACGGCCGGCTCCGGCCATTCCTGGCGCCTCGTCGACGACGAGCCCTGGTGCCGGGCCTACGTGATCCTCGCCCCCGGCGCCGAGGCCCGGCTCCCCTTCGTTCCGAACAAGACCGCCTGAGGAGGGGCCCGATGGCCGAGATGAGCTTCGACGACGCTCCCGACGTGGTGCTGATCGGCGCCGGGATCATGAGCGCGACCTTCGGCACGATGCTGAAGGAGCTGGAGCCGACGCTCAGGATCGCGATGTTCGAGACGCTGCACGACTGCGCGCAGGAGAGCTCGGAGGGCTGGAACAACGCCGGCACCGGCCACGCGGCCAATTGCGAGCTGAACTACACCCCCCAGCGCCCCGACGGCAGCGTCGACATCGCCAAGGCCCTGGAGGTGAACACCGAGTTCGACATCTCGCGCCAGCTCTGGGCGCATCTGGTGAGGAAGGGCGCGATCCCGGACCCCCGCGCCTTCATCCATCCCTGCCCGCACATGAGCTTCGTCTGGGGGGCCGAGAACGTCGCCTTCCTCAAGGCGCGCTACGCCGCGATGTCGGCCCACCACTGCTACCACGGCATGGAGTACAGCGAGGACCCGCAGGTCATCGCCGGCTGGGCGCCGCTGATCATCGAGGGCCGCGATCCCGGCGAGCCGATCGCCGCCACCCGGATCGTCACCGGGACGGACGTCGATTACGGCGCCCTGACGCACCTGCTGGTGAAGCAGCTCGCGGCGCAGCCCGGCTTCGCCGTCCACTACAACCGCAAGGTCGTCGCCCTCGACCGGGTCGACGACGGCCGCTGGGCCGTGACCGTCGAGGACACCTACGACGGCACGCGCCAGACCGTGACGGCCAAGTTCGTGTTCATCGGCGCGGGCGGCGGCTCGCTGCCGCTGCTGCAGGCCTCGAAGATCCCGGAGGGGCGCGGCTACGGCGGCTTCCCGGTCTCGGGGATCTGGCTGCGCTGCGACGTCGACGCGGTCAGCGCGCGCCACCACGCCAAGGTCTACGGCAAGGCCGCCTCCGGCTCGCCGCCGATGTCGGTGCCCCACCTCGACACCCGCATCATCGGCGGCAAGCGCTCGCTGCTGTTCGGGCCCTACGCGGGCTTCTCGTCGCGCTTCCTGAAGCACGGGTCGCTCACCGACCTGTTCACCGCGCTGACGCCGCACAACATCGTGCCGCTGCTCGACGTCGCCAAGGACAACGTCGCGCTCACCGAGTACCTCGTGGGCCAGGTGCTCCAGAGCTCCGACCACCAGTTCGCGACCCTCAAGGACTTCTTCCCCAAGGCGCTGAAGCAGGACTGGACCTCGGCGGTGGCCGGCCAGCGGGTGCAGACGATCAAGCCGACCGGCAAGGCGAACCCGCTGGAGGAAGGCTACCTCGAATTCGGCACGGAGCTGGTGGCCGCGGCCGACAACTCGATCTGCGCCCTGCTCGGCGCCTCGCCCGGCGCCTCGACGGCGGCCTTCATCGCGGTCGAGGTGCTGGAGAAGTGCTTCGCCGACCGGCTCACGCCGGACGCCTGGCTGCCCCGCCTCAAGGCGGTGATCCCGACCTACGGCATCGACCTCAAGCGGGACGCCGAGGCCTGCCGCCGCACCCGGGCCGAGACGGCGCCGGTCCTGAGGATCGAGAACGTCTGACAGGTTCGCGAGGCGCGGTTCCCCGCGCCCCGTTGGCGGACATCTGAGGGTGCGGCGCGCCCGGCCCGCGGCGGCGGACCGGCTAGCTTCGGCCGGAGAGAGGAACGATGGACATCTCCGCCCTGATGCTCTCGCGCATCCAGTTCGCCTTCACGGTGTCGTTCCACATCATCTTCCCGGCCTTCACGGTCGGGCTGGCGGCCTGGCTCGCCTTCCTGCAGGCGCGGGCGATGATCTCGCGCGACCCGGTCTACGACCGCCTGTTCGCCTTCTGGCTCAAGATCTTCGCCGTTGCCTTCGGGCTCGGCGTGGTCTCCGGCATCGTCATGGCGTTCCAGTTCGGCACCAACTGGAGCGAGCTCGCCCGCCGCACCGGCCCGATCCAGGGGCCGCTCCTCGGCTACGAGAGCTTCACGGCCTTCGCGCTCGAGGCCTCGTTCTTCGGGGTGCTGATGTTCGGCCGCAGGCGGGTGCCGCGCTGGTTCTACCTGTTCGCCTGCCTGATGGTCTGCCTCGGCACCAGCCTGTCGTCGTTCTGGATCCTCGTGAACAATTCGTGGATGCAGTACCCGACCGGCTTCGCCCAGCGCCCGGACGGCGTGTTCGTGCCGACGGACTGGTGGGCGATCATCTTCAACGGGGTCGTCTGGGTCCGCTTCCCCCACATGGTCCTGGCCGCCTACGTCACCACCAGCTTCTGCGTGGCCGCGACGGGGGCGTGGTACATGCTGCGCGGCAGCGACCGGATCGAGGCCCGCGCCATGATCCGGATGGGGCTCGGCCTCGCCGCGATCCTGGTGCCGCTGCAGCTGTTCTTCGGCCACCTCACCGGCGACTACGTCGTCAAGCACCAGCCCTCGAAGATCGCCGCGATCGAGGGCCACTGGGAGAGCCAGGCGCCGGCCGGCGAGATCCTGTTCGCGTGGCCCGACGAGGCGCAGGAGAAGAACCACTTCGTCATCGCGCTGCCCGCCCCGATCGGCAGCCTGATCGACGACGGCACCCTCACCGGCACGGTGATCGGCATCAAGGACATCCCCAAGGCCGACCGGCCGCCGGTGCTGATCCCGTTCTTCGCCTTCCGCATCATGGTCGGCTGCGGGCTGCTGATGCTGGCGCTGGCCTGGGGCGGGATGGCCTTCTACGCTACCGGGCGGCTGGAGCGGGCGCGCTGGCTGCAATGGGCGATCTTCCTGTCGTTCCCGCTCGGCTTCGTCGCGACCCTGACCGGATGGTTCACCGCCGAGGTCGGGCGCCAGCCCTGGACGGTCTACGGCCAGCTGCGCACCGCCGACGCGGCGACGCCGTTCCTGGCCGCGCCGCAGGTGGCGACCTCGCTCGCCGTGTTCGGCGCGGTCTACGCGCTGATCTTCGCGGCCGGCACCGTCTACATCTACCGCATGCTCAAGGCCGGCATCCTGCCGACCCCGGCCCGTGCGGGGAGCGCCGCCAACCCCAAGCGGCCGCTCGCCGTGCCGGGCGACAGTCCCGGCACCCCCAGCAGCAATCCGGCGGAGTGAGCGGCCGTGATCGAATTCTGGGCCGCCGCCCTCGCCCTCACCCTGATGCTCTACGTGCTGCTCGACGGGTTCGACCTCGGCGTCGGCATGCTGTTCGGGATCGCCCCGGACGAGACGGCGCGCCGGCACATGATGCAGGCGATCGCCCCCGTCTGGGACGGCAACGAGACCTGGCTGGTGCTCGCCGCCACGATCCTGTTCGGCGCCTTCCCGATGGTCTACGCGCTGCTGCTCTCGGCCTTCTACCTGCCGCTCCTCCTCATGCTCGCCGCCCTGATCCTGCGCGGCGTCGCCTTCGAGTTCCGCTACAAGTCCCGGCGGCTGCGGCGGGTCTGGGACGCGGGCTTCGTCGGCGGCTCCTACTGCGCGGCCTTCGTGCAGGGCGTGACGGTCGGGGCGCTCGTGCAGGAGCTGCCGGTGCAGGGCGGGCTCTATGCCGGCGGGGCGTTCACGTGGCTCACGCCGTTCTCGCTGCTCTGCGGGGTCGGCCTGTGCCTCGGCTACGCGCTGCTCGGCGCCGCGTGGCTGTGCGGCAAGACCGAGTCCGACGTGCGCGACCTCGGCTTCCGGCTGCTGCCGCGGCTCCTGCTGGGCGTCCTGGTCTTCCTCGGCGCGGCCTTCGCGTACGCGCTGGCGATGAACCTGCGGGTGCTGCACCGCTGGGTCGAGCGGCCCGAGATGCTGGTCCTGCCGCTCGTGGGGGCCGCGGCCTGCGCCGGGCTCCTCTACGCGGCGCGGCGCCGGATCGATGCCCTGCCCTTTCCGCTGGTGGCGCTGATCTTCGCCGCCGCCTTCGCGACGCTCGCCGCCTCGTTCCTGCCCTACATGGTGCCGTTCAGCGTGACGGTGACCGAGGCGGCGGCGCCGGAGGCGAGCCTGTCCTTCATGTTCTGGGGAGCGGGGATCGTGGTCCTGCCGATCACCCTGATCTACACCCTGGTGGTCTACCGGGTGTTCAAGGGGAAGGTCGACATCGCCGAGCACTATGACTGAGCCTGCAGCCGGGTTCCCGGACCCGCCCCGGCCGGCGAGGCCGCGCGATGGCCGGTGAGGTCGCGCTCTCCGAGGACGCGCCGGGCCTCCTGCAGCGCCTCGCGGCGTGGTGGCCGCGCGAGGCGGCCGAGGCCGTGCGCATCGCGCTCACCGCCATCGCGGCGGTCTGGCTCGCCATGTGGCTCGAGCTGGCGCTACCGCACTGGGCCGGCTGGACGGTCATCTCGGTGACGCTCGCCACCCGCGCGGCCTCCCTGCGCAAGAGCCTGTGGCGCGCCGGCAGCACGCTGGTGGGCGTCACCGTCGCGATGGTGCTGGTGGCCAATTTCGCCCAGGCGACCCTGGCCTTCGACCTCGCGCTGGCCCTGTGGATGGGCCTGCTAACCGCGGCCTCCAGCGTCGAGAGCGGCCAGCGCGCCTACGGCTTCGCCTCGATGGGCTTCACCGTGCCGATCATCGCGCTGGCCGACGTGCAGAACCCGGAGGCGGTGTTCCAGATCGGCGTCGACCGCTGCTCGACGATCCTGCTCGGGATCGGCTGCGCCTACGCGTCGAACGTGTTCGTGGCGCCGGGCGTCCCCGCCGTCAGCCGCGCCCTGGCGGGGCGGCTCGAGGCGGCCGCGGAGGCCTGCGACGCCTGGATGGACGCCCTGCGGCGGAACGAGCGGCCCGGCCCGATGCCGATCGCCGCGGTCATGACCCTGGGCGAGGAGGTCACCGACACGTTCACCGAGCAGCCCTCCCTGCGCTCCGGCGGCCGCGGCATCCGCAACGCCGCCCCCCGGCTGCGGCGGGTGCTCGCCGCGGGCCTGCTGCGGGCGCTGCTGCCGGACCGGCCGGGATCGCGCTCGACCGACCTGATCGGGGCCGGCGGGGCGATCGCCGTCCGGCAGGTCGGGCGCGTCCGGGTCTCGGCGCGGCTCCTGCGGGCCGGCGGGCGCGTGGGCCGGCGGCGCGTCCCGTTCCGCCCGCACCTGCTCCTGTGGAACGACCTGGACTGGGACGGCTGGCACGCCTTCGACAACGCCCTGCGCACCGCCGCCGCCGTCCTGCTGGTCAACGGCTTCTGGTACGTCACCGGCTGGTCGCACGGGGCCGGCGCCGCGACCTGGGCGAGCCTCGTCTGCGTCCTGCTCGCCGCCCATGCCGACCCGCGGGCGGAATCCCGCGCCTTCCTGGTCGGCGCGCTGCTCGCCGGCGTGGTCGGGCTCACCGTCCGCTACACCCTGCTGACGACCACCGGGAGCTTCGCGCTCCTGGCCGCGGTGCTGCTGCCGGTGGCGATGCTGGCGGTGGTCGGCCGCGCCGACAAGCGCGCGATCTACGGGATCGGCTTCGGGTTCTTCGTCTTCGGCGTGCTCGATCCCAAGAACCCGATGACCTACGACCTCGCCGACTCGCTCAACACCGTGCTGGCCGAGCTGCTCGGCATGGCGGTGGCGGCGATCGCGTTCGCCGCCCTGCCGCCGCCGGTGAGCGCCGCGACCCTGCGCCTGCGGGCCCGACGCCGGCTGGTCCGGTCGGTGCGGGGCGCGGCCCTCGACCCGGCGCTCCTGCTGCCGCCGCTCGACCGCTACCTCGCCCGGGGCTTCGGCCGGCTCGCCCTCATCGGCGCGGACGACGCGGCGGCCCGGAGCGGCGAGCGCCTGCTCGTGATCGGGCTCCTGCTGCTCGCCCTGCGGGAGACGGACGACCGGGAGGGCCGCCGCGTCGGCCGGGCGGTCTGGGCGCGGCTCGCCGCGTCCCGTCCGGCGGGGCCGGAGACGGCGCCGGATCCCTTGCGCGCGCTCGCCGACCGGGCGACCCTACCCCTCCAGGCGGAGCGCATCGGGGCGCTGGCCGCCCTCGTGTCGGATCTCGACCGCGCGGGCTGGCCGAACCTCGATCCGGGAGGGCGGGCGTGATCGGCGTGGTCGGATTGCGGGCGGTCGATGTGCTCGGGCTCTTCGTCGAGCCCGCGGTGATCTGCCTGCTCGCCGCCCTGGTGATCACCTGGGCCCTGCGCTGGATCCTGGACTGGATCGGCATCAACCACCTTGTCTGGAACCGCGCCCTGTTCGACTTCAGCCTCCTGACCGCCGTGACGGCGCTGCTGATCCTGTCCCTGCGCGTCCAGGGCCCGTGAGATGGCCCTGAAACCGCGACCGTCGCTGCGCGACTGGCAGCCGCCGCCCGCCTACAACGTCGCCGCCACCCTGCTGGCGCTGGCGGCGGCCGTGGGCCTCGCCTACCTCGCCTTCCTCTACTACGCCTACACGCCCTGGACCCGGGACGGGCGCGTGCGCGTCTACACCGTGCAGGTGGCGCCCGAGGTCTCCGGTACGGTGGTGGCGGTCCGCGTCCACGACAACCAGTTCGTCCGCAAGGGCGACGTGCTGTTCACGATCGACCCCGGCACGTTCAGGAACGCCGTGACCCAGGCCGAGGGCGCCCTCGCCAGCGCCCGGGCGCGGGCCGGGTACCTCGCGGGGATCGCGCAGCGCACCGCCGACCTCGACGACCTCGCCACAACGCCGCAGCAGAAGCAGACGACCAGCGGCCAGGCGCAGGCCGCCCAGGCCGACGTGGTCCAGGCGGAGGGTGCGCTGGCGCAGGCGCGGCTCAACCTGGAGCGCACGACCCTGCGGGCGACCGTGAACGGCTGGGTCACCAACCTGCTGCTGCAGGAGGGCGGGTTCGCCGCCACGGGGCAGCCGGCGCTTACGCTGGTCAACGGCGACAGCTTCTGGATCGAGGGCTATTTCGAGGAGACGCAGCTCCCGCGCATCGGCGCGGGCGACGCCGCGCGCGTGTCGCTGATGGCGTGGCCGGACCGTCCGATCCGGGGGCGCGTCACCGGCCTCGGCCGCGGGATCAGCGTCGCCGACGCCGCCCCGGGCGTCCAGGGGCTGCCGACGGTCAACCCGATCTTCACCTGGGTCCGGCTGGCGCAGCGGGTGCCGATCCGGATCGACCTCGACGACGTGCCCTGCCCGATCGTGCTGGCGGCCGGGATGACGGCGAACGTCGCGATCCTGGCCGAGAAGGCCGGGTCGCCGGACGCCCTGCCGCCCGGCCGGCGCACGGGCGCGAACGCCGGCCAGCGCTGCGACGGGGCGCCGGTCGTCGAGTCGCGGCGCTGACGGCCCGCGCCGGCCGGGAAAACCGGGCGGCGCGGCGCGTTGATCCGGCAGGCGCGCCGCCGCGCGGCGGCCGCGATCGCGACGAGGACCCGATGGACTACAGGCAGTTCGGACGCTCCGGCCTCACCGTGCCGGTGCTCAGCTTCGGCACCGGCACCTTCGGCGGCACGAACGAATTCTTCCAGCGCTGGGGGCAGACGGACGTCGCCGAGGCGACCCGCATGGTCGATCTCTGCCTCGACTCCGGCGTCAACTTCTTCGACACGGCCGACATCTACTCGGGCGGCGCCTCGGAGGAGATCCTGGGCCAGGCCCTGAAGGGCAAGCGCGACCGGGCGCTGATCTCCACCAAGGCGACCTTCCGGTTCAACGACGAGCTGAACCAGGTCGGCTCCTCGCGCTACCACCTGGTCCGCGCCTGCGAGGCCAGCCTGAAGCGGCTCGACACCGACCATATCGACGTCTACTTCATGCACGGCTTCGACGCCCTCACCCCCGTGGACGAGACGCTGCGGGCGCTCGACGACCTCACCCGCGCGGGCAAGATCGGCTATATCGGCGCCTCCAACTTCTCGGGCTGGCAGCTGATGAAGGCGCTCGCGACCTCCGAGCGCCACGGGCTCGCCCGCTACGTCGCCTACCAGGGCTACTACGCGCTGATCGGCCGCCACTACGAGTGGGAGCTGATGCCGCTCGGCCTCGACCAGGGCGTCGGCCTGATGGTCTGGAGCCCGCTGGGCTGGGGCCGCCTCACCGGCAAGATCCGCCGCGGACAGGCCAACCAGAGCGGCCGCATCGCCGCCGGCGGCGCCGAGGGCGGGCCGCCGGTCTCCGACGACTACCTGTTCGGCGTGGTCGACGCCCTCGACGCAGTGGCGGCCGAGACCGGCAGGACGGTGGCGCAGGTGGCGCTCAACTGGCTGCTGACCCGGCCGACCGTGTGCAACATCGTGGTCGGCGCCCGCAACGAGGAGCAGTTGAAGCAGAACCTCGGCGCCCTCGGCTGGACCCTGACGGCCGAGCAGGTCGCCCGGCTCGACGCGGCGAGTCAGGAGACCCCGATCTACCCGTACTGGCACCAGCGCGGCTTCGACGAGCGCAACCCCAAGCCGACACCCTGGTAGGCCGTCGCCCCGGCCGGGACGATCGGGCGATTTTTCGGAAACGATGCGTTTCGATCGTTTCTGTTCCAACCCGGCCGCTCCCGGTCCAGGATGCCTGCGGATGGGGGGCCGATCCCCGCGCGGAGGAGCAAGGCGATGAGCTGGCACAGTGCCGATGACCCGATCCCGGGCGACCATTTCAGCTGCGACGCGATCCAGACCCTGATCGTGCCCCGCTCGCGCGATCTCGGCTCCTTCGCGGTGCGCCGGGCGCTGCCCTCCACCGAGTGCCGGATGGTCGGCCCCTTCATCTTCTTCGACCAGATGGGCCCCTCAGAGTTTCTCCTTGGGCAGGGCATGGACGTGCGGCCGCACCCGCATATCGGCCTCTCCACCGTCACCTACCTGTTCGACGGCGAGATCATGCACCGCGACAGCCTCGGCACGGAGCTGCCGATCCGGCCGGGCGAGCTGAACTGGATGACCGCCGGCCGCGGCATCACGCACTCGGAGCGCACCGCGCCGACGCTGCGTCAGACCGGCTCCCGGCTGTTCGGCATCCAGAGCTGGGTCGCGCTGACGGACCGGGACGAGGAGAACGCCCCCGCCTTCGAGCACTACGACGCCGCCGCGCTGCCGGTCCTCACCGGCGAGGGCAAGACCGTCCGGCTGATCGCCGGCGAGGCCTTCGGCGCGCGCTCGCCGGTCCGGACCTCGAGCCCGATGGTCTACGCCGACGTGGCCCTCGAGGCCGGCGCCGTCCTGCCCCTCGATCCGACCTACGACGAGCGGGCGATCTACACGGTCGCGGGCGCCATCGAGATCGCCGGCGACGGCTTCGGCCCCGGCCAGCTGCTGGTGTTCCGCCCCGGCGACCGCATCAGCGTGCGCGCCACGGAATCGGCCCGGTTCATGGTGCTGGGCGGCGAGCCAATGGACGGCCCGCGCCACCTGTGGTGGAACTTCGTCTCGTCCCGGCCCGAGCGGATCGCGCAGGCCAAGGAGGATTGGCGCCAGGGCCGGTTCGACACCGTGCCGAACGACGCCGAGTTCATCCCGCTGCCGGAGGACCCGCAGCCCGTCCGCTACCCGTGAGACGGCCCGCAATCCGGCGGTCCCGCGCTACGTCGCGCGGGTATCGCCGCGGCAGCGCAACCCTAGCGCGAACATTAAGGAGTTGTTAACCATTTTCCGTCGGTGTGAGGCGGACGCCGATGCCTCACCGAAGGCTTGCGCTGCACCCTGTCGGCAGGACGCGTGATGGAACAGACGAAGCACCCCAAGGCCGAGGCGCTGGACCAGATCGATGCCGTCGCGCGCGACGCCCGCGAGCCGACGACCCGGATCCGCACCGGCAACCTCGTCCTGCTCGCCGCGGACGAGCGCGTCTCGGCGCAGGGGCGCAACCAGAACCCGTCGCCGGTCGAGCGGTGGCCCGACCTGCTGGAGCGGGTGCAGGGCGCGGCGCGCTACATCCGGGACGTCGAGGACCGGGCACAGGAGCAGGAGACGCACGTCCAGGACCTGCTGCGGCAGGTGCGCGCCGACATGGACGCGGCCCGCGCCCAGGTGCTGGCGGCCGAGCGGGAGACCCACGAGGTCCACGCGCAGGCGATCAAGCTGATCCAGGCCGCCGAGGACCGGGCCGCGGCCGCCGAGGAGCGGGCCGCGGCGGCGGAGCAGATGCTCCAGCGCATCGCCGAGACGATCGACGCGGAATTCGTGATGCAGCCGGGCGGACAGGTGACCGGCCCGGCGGGCAGCGCTCGGGCTTCCGCGACGCGGGCGGCTTCGTGACCGGCGCGGACCCGGCGGAACCGCCACGGCGATGAACGCGACGTTCTGGGCCCAGCTCGACGCCCGCATCGCGCGCGAGCGCGGAGAACCGACGGAGCCGGTTCCGGGGATCGCCGACGGCACCCGCACGGCCGACGCGCCGAGCCCGGCGGCGCGTTCCGAAGCGTCCCCCGAACCCGATTCGGAGACGCTGTCGCGGCCGGTGGCGGACTGGAGCCAGATCCTCGACACCCTGTCGGCCGCGACCGTCGCGAAGCAGGCGCAGGATCAGCGCCTGCACCAGCAATCGACCGCCTGCGAGACCCTGGCCGCGGATCTGGAGGCCGCCCAGCAGGAGATCCGGACCCTGCGGGCGCTCCTGGAGGAGGCGCGGGCGCAGGCGGCGCGGCAGGTCCACGAACGCGAGGCGGAAGCCGACCGGCGCGTCCGGGAGGCCGAGGCGCGGGCCGAGGCCGCGACCCTGCGGGCGGCGGCGGCCGAGGACTGGCTCAAACGGATCGAGCAGGCGAGCCGGGATCTGCTGCCCGACGGGCGGCACGCGGCCGCCTGAGGCCGGGAGCGCCAGCCGCGAATCGGCCGCGGCCTGCCGAGGCGGGTCGGCTCAGGCGGCGCGCTCGCCCGGCACGCCGAGGCCGATGGAGCGCGCCAGCGCGGACCGGCGCTCGGCATATTCCTGCGCGACCATCGGATAGTCGGCCGGCAGACCGTAGCGCTCGCGGTAGCTCTGCGGGTGCAGGCCGTGGGCCGTGAGATGGCGCTTGAGCGTCTTGTACCGGCGCCCGTCGATGAAGCTCACGATGCC
Organism: Methylobacterium sp. D53M; assembly: GCF_053345625.1. Taxonomy (NCBI): domain Bacteria; kingdom Pseudomonadati; phylum Pseudomonadota; class Alphaproteobacteria; order Hyphomicrobiales; family Methylobacteriaceae; genus Methylobacterium; species Methylobacterium sp. D53M. Next base: position 72,321 of record NZ_JBKFAL010000002.1, on the reverse strand, counting down.
GTCGGGCCGGATCGAGCTGCGGATCTGCGCGGCGGTAGGCCGGTCGCGCAGCGCGTCCGTGTCCCCAGCCGCCTCGATCGACGCCGCCCCGTTGGCGGCCAGCGCGGTGATCGCGTCGTGACACTGCGCGATGAGGGTCGGGAGGTCGGCGGTCGGAACCCGATTGTTCGATACGTAGGCAGCGACGAGCCCTGCCGTCAGCACGATATTGGATTGAGCGCTGACGAGGGACGAATCGGACACGTTATGGGCTCCTGACAAGGTCGAGAACCCTCTTAGGTTGGTCGGTGCCGTTGCGCTTGCCTGAAAGCGTGCTACCGTTTTCCCGAGCGCGCGCGGCGAAGCATGAATACAAGAATTTACGATGAGGACTTTGTTCTCTACGGCGGATTTCAAGCCGAAAGACAGTTTCCGCCTCTGGCGTGAGACGATCTTCGAGCGGATCGTGCCGGTCGAACTTACGCCTGCCGCGGCGCACGCTTTCACCGGCACACTGGAGGCCGCGGAGGTCGGGCCGCTGCTGATCACGCGCGTGACGCAGAGCGCCGTCACCACCGTCGCGACCCCGGACACGATCCGCCGGCACGGCAAGTACGAGACCCTGAACGTCGCCATCACGCTCAAGGGCCGCGTGTTCAGCGCGCAGGACGACCGCACCGCGATCCAGAATCCCGGCGACATCGTCGTGATGGACCGTCGGCCGGCGACGATGGCCTCCGACGTCGACACGCAGACGCTGTTCGTCGAGCTGCCGCGCGCGGCCCTGGAGCGCGCCCTCGGCTCGACGCGCCGGTTCACGTGCCTCACGATCGGCGCGGATCAAGTCGGCACGTCGATGGTGACGACCTTTTTCCAGGAACTGGTCCGCAACGCGGAGCGCCTGACGCCGGACATGTCGAACCGCATGGCGTCGGTCGGCGTCGATCTCATCGTCGCGAGCATCGCGGAACGCCTCGCGCACGAGACCCCCAAGAACATCCAGGGCGTCCTGATCTTCCAGCGCGCGCTGGCCCACATCGAGGCCCATCTCGGCGACCTGAACCTCGACCCCGCCCGGCTCGCGGCGGCCGTCGGCGTGTCGCTGCGCCACCTCCAGGCCCTGTTCCGCGAGCAGGATCGCAACATCGCCGACTGGATCTGGCGGCGGCGGCTGGAGACCGCCGCGCAGCGTCTCGCCGATCCCGGCTTCGCCCATCTGGCCGTCGGAGAGCTGGCCTACAGCTGCGGCTTCTGCACCCAGAGCCATTTCAGCCGCCGCTTCAAGGACAGCTACGGGATCTCGCCGAGCGAGTACCGGTGGCGCAACCGCGGCGCGGACCAGCTCGCCGGCTGACGTCCGGCTACTGCAGGACGGCGCCCGCGGTGTTCGCGCGGATCCATCCCGGAGCGAGGATGTCGCCGCCCTCGGTGATGATCCAGGGATTGGCATCCTCGGCATCGATCGCCGCGACCGCGGCGGCGAGGGCGGCCCGCAGCGTCGGGAAACTGTGCGACACGGCCACCCGGGCCGGCGCGTAGCCCGGCCAGAGGGTCAGTTCGGCGGGTCGGTCGAGATCGGTCGGCAGCATGGGTCGTGCGGGGCTGGAGGGGCACGCCGCCTGGGCCGCGGGCGTGCGGGGAAGCGGACGGAGAGCTGGCGCGCTCAGGCGGCCTTCGGCTTCGGCCGGGGCACGCGCACCTCGACCATCTGGCCGGTCATCGGGTTGAGGATCAGCATGTCAGCACGTCTCCGGTGGACCTGCCCGTAGAACGCCCGCCGATCGCGCCCGGATCGGAGCGGTCGGCGCAATTGTGCGGTTTGGGTAAACCGATCGTTCACCGTGAAGGCGCGCCGTTCATCCGCGCCGTCTCCGCCCCAGATTACAACCGGGCGTCGTGTGGTCGGAGGTCGGCACACCTACCGTTTTAGGCGTAGGATCCGACGCGCGTCGTCGCGATGGCCGAGCCGCGGGCATACAAAAGCCCGCCACGGCAGGACCGGGCGGGCGGAGTGGCGGCATAGGGTCGGGAGGTTCGCCGTGGCGGCGACCTGCCATCCCGCCCATGACGGCCGCATGACAGCGGTATGCCAGCGCGATGACAGCCGCATGCCAGCCCCACGAATATCGCGCGACCGTCGCGCGAAAGGTGGCCGATCCGGTCAGACCCGCTCCGGCTCCGCCAGCAGGATGGCGGCGCGGATGGCGGCCCGGCGCAGCCCGGCATCGGCCCAGGGCTGATCGATCAGCGTCCGGGCGAAGGGATGCGAGGCCACCGCGGCCGCGGGGTCGATGCGGAAGCCGTCCCCGAACGCCACCGAACCGGGCGTGGGATCGGCCAGATAGGCGTCGACGACGGCCGAGACGTCGTCATCGACGATATCCAGGGTCGTGAACAGGTCGAGAGTCATGGGGCGCTTCGCCATGGCGGCGCTATAGCCGCGCCACCGCGACAGGATCACGACTCCCGCGCCGTCACCGCGCCGCGATCAGTACGCGGCCGGAACGATCATCGCGGCGGGGACCGGGCCGCGCACGTAGTCCGCGTGCCGCAGGCGCTCGGGCAGATGGACCGCCGGGTGCTCCACGCTGCCGTAGGGGATCTGGTCGAGCAGGTGGCTGATACAGTTCAGGCGGGCCCGTCGCTTGTCGACCGCCTCGACCACCCACCAGGGCGCCTCGGGGATATGGGTCCGCGCCAGCATGTCCTCCTTGGCCCGGGTGTAGTCCTCCCAGCGGCGCCGCGACTCGACGTCCATGGGCGACAGCTTCCATTGCTTGAGCGGATCGTGGATCCGCATCCGGAAGCGGAATTCCTGCTCGGCATCGGTGATCGAGAACCAGTATTTTACCAGGACGATGCCGGAGCGCACCAGCATGCGCTCGAACTCGGGGACCGACCGGAAGAACTCCTCGACCTCCGCCTCGGTGCAGAAGCCCATGACCCGCTCGACGCCGGCGCGGTTGTACCAGGATCGGTCGAACAGCACGATCTCGCCGCCGGCGGGCAGATGGGAGACGTAGCGCTGGAAATACCATTGCGTCCGCTCGCGCTCGCTCGGGGCGGGCAAGGCGGCGACGCGGCAGACGCGGGGATTGAGGCGCTGGGTGATCCGCTTGATCACGCCGCCCTTGCCGGCCGAGTCGCGGCCCTCGAACAGCACGACCACGCGCAGTTTCCGGTCCTGCACCCAGTCCTGGAGCCGGACCAGCTCGTGCTGGAGCCGGAGCAGCGCGCGGAAATAGACCTTGCGGTCGAGATGATCGGGCGGCGCGCCGCCGAGCTCGGCCGCGAGCCGGTCGAGGCGATCCTCCTCGAGCCCGAGTTCCAGCTCCTCGTCGTAGCTGTCGGCGAGGTCACGCCGGATCGCCTCCAGGGTGGCATCCGAGTTGGCGTTCAAGGTGGCATCCGGGGCAGAGCTGTCGTCGGGCCGCATCGCCGGTTCTCCTGCGCGTCGCGGGGTCGAGCTAGAGCAGCGTTCCGTGACACGCCTGAGAAAGCGCCGCGCCCGCGGCGGCCGATCCCATGTCGCGCCCGTGATCGTTCCGTCATACGGTTCCGCCACCGATCGGGGCGACCGGAGATGCGTCATGGCTGGAGAAGCGAAGAGGGCCGCGCCGAAGCGCCGGCAGGACGACCCCGATCCGGCGCGCGCCGAGGGCGAGAAGGTCGGCGCGCGCATCGATGCCGCCTTCGAGAAGCTCGCCGGGAAGCTGCGCGCCCGCGCCGACAGGGCCCGCGCCAAGCTCGACGCGGCGACGAAGGCCGAGAAGCGGGCGGTGCTGCTGCGCCGCTACGAACTCTACGCGGACGCGGCGGCCTATCTCGAGGAGCGGCTCGTCGATCGCGGGGGGCGATCCGCGTGATCTCCATCGACCCGGCCGGGCGCGGCGCCGCCCGACGCAGCTGACGGCGAGGATCCCATGTTCGACGCGACCAAGATGCTCGCCGACGCCCTCGGCGAGCACCTGGCCCTGACCTACCAGCGGACCTTCGGCAGCCGGGAGCCGCGCTACGCCGAGATCATCGAGGCCGCGGCGCGCCTGACGATCGAGCGGATCGTCGGGAGCGACGCCCTCTACCATGACGGCGACCACACGGCCCTCGTCACCCTGGTCGCCCAGGACATCCTCCGCGGCCGCTTCCTGCAGCAGGGCATCACGCCCGAGGACTGGCTGCACATGATCCTGGCCGCCCTCTACCACGACATCGGCTACGTGCGCGGCGTCTGCGCCGGAGACCGGCTGCAGGCCTTCGTCATCGACGCGCAGGGCACGACCGTCAGCCTGCCCCGGGGCGCCTCTGACGCGGCGCTGGCACCCTACCACGTGGAGCGCTCGAAGCTGGCCGTGCAGGAGCGCTTCGGCACGCACGATCTCGTCGACGCGTCCCGGGTCATCCGGGCGATCGAGCTGACCCGCTTCCCGGTCCCCGAGGACGATTCCCATCGCGAGACCGGGACCGAGGCCGGCCTGCTGCGGGCGGCCGACCTGATCGGTCAGCTCGGCGACCCGCTCTACCCGCGCAAATTGAACGCCCTGTTCCACGAATTCGCCGAGATCGGCGTCAACGCGGAACTCGGCTACGACAGCCCGGCCGACCTCGCGGAGCGCTACCCGTCGTTCTTCTGGGGCAAGATCGAGCCCGTGATCGGGGACGCGATCCGGTTCCTCGACCTCACGGTCGAGGGGCGGGGCTGGGTCGCGAATCTCTACGCCCACGTCTTCGCCATCGAGCACGACCGCCGGCGCATGGGCCCGCATCCCGGGCCGGGCCCCCTCTGAGGCGGCGCGGCGGCCTCAGGCGGCCGCGACGAGCCTGGTCACGGCCCGGACCAGCTCCGCCGCCACGAAGGGCTTCTCCAAGATGGGCCGGCTCGCCTCGGCCGTGGCGCCGGTGACCCGCACGTCGCCGGTGGCGAACAGGTACGGCACGCCGAGGACGCCGAGACGCTCAGCGACCGGATAGACGCTGTTCCCGTCGCCCAGATTCACGTCGAGCACCGCGGCGTGGGGCGTCTGCTCGGCGATCAGGTCCAGGGCGAGATCCGCGCGCGGGACCGGGCCGATCACCTCGGCCCCGGCGCTGTGCAACCAGCGCTTGACCTCGCTGGCGATGAGATACTCGTCCTCGACGACGAGGACGCGGCACCCGGACAGGGGCGGAACAGCCTCGGGCACGATCCCCTCCCATCGGCGCGCGACGATCCGAGAATAACCGCGCGACACGACCGGAGGTTCGCGCCGTTCGCATGATCCGCCACGCACCCCGACGGCGCGGGACCGCGCCGGCCCGCGCGGCGGGTCGATCAGCCCCCTGGCCGAGCCGGGGCGTCGGGCGGGGCGTCGGGCGGGAAGAAGCGGTTGGCCGGCCGCGCGAGGCCGAGATGGTCGCGCAGCGTCGTCCCCGCGTAGTCCCGGCGGAACAGCCCGCGCCGCTGCAGCTCCGGCACCAGCCGGTCGACCACGTCGTCGAGACCCTCGGGCACGAACGGGAACATCACGTTGAAGCCGTCGCAGGCGCGGGTCTCCAGCCACTCCTCCATCCGGTCGGCCACCTGCGCGGGCGTGCCGACCATCTGCAGGCCGCCGTAGCCGCCGACCTTGCGGGCGAGTTCCCGCACGGTCGCGCCGGTGCGCCGGGCGTAGTCCACGATCTGGGCCTGCCCGCTCTTGCTGGCGTTGCTCTCGGGGAGCTCCGGGAGCGGCGCGTCGAGGGCGAAGCCGGTCGCGTCGACGCCGAGGCGGACCGAGAGGTTGGCGAGGCCGCTGTCGGGATGGACGAGGTCGTCGAGGCGCGCCTTCTTGGCCTGCGCCTCGTCCTCCGTCTCGCCCAGGACGATGAAGCAGCCGGGCAGGATCTTGAGCTGGTCCGGGTCGCGCCCCGCCGCCGGCATCCGGCCCTTCACGTCGGCGTAGAAGGCACGCGCCGCCTCCAGGGTCGAGGCCGCGCCGAACACCATCTCGGCGGTCTCGGCGGCGATCTGCTTGCCGGCCTCGGAGGCGCCGGCCTGGACGATCACCGGCCAGCCCTGCACCGGCCGGGCGACGTTGAGCGGGCCCTTCACCTTCAGGAAGTCGCCGCGGTGGTCGAGGACGCGCATCTTCGCCGGGTCGAAGAACAGGCCGCTCGCCGGATCCATCGTGAAGGCGTCGTCGGCGAAGGAATCCCACAGGCCGGTCACTACGTCGAAGAACTCGCGCGCCCGGGCGTAGCGGGTGGCGTGCTCCAGATGCGCGTCGCGGCCGAAGTTCAGGGCCTCGTCCGGGTTGCCGGAGGTGACGAGGTTCCAGCCGGCCCGCCCCTTCGAGATATGGTCGAGCGAGGCGAACTTGCGGGCGACGTGGTAGGGCTCGTTGTAGGTTGTCGACGCGGTGGCGATCAGGCCGATCCGATCGGTGAGCACGGCGAGCGCCGGCAGCAGGGTCAGCGGGTCGAACGACGTCACGGTGGCCGAGCGGCGGAGCGCCGCCACCGGCATGTTCATCACCGCGAGGTGGTCGGCCATGAAGAACGCGTCGAACTTCGCGGCCTCCAGCCGCCGGGCGAAGTGCGCTAGGTGCTCGAAGTTGAAGTTCGCGTCCGGATAGCCGCCCGGATAGCGCCACCACGCGGTGTGGATGCCGACCGGGCGCATGAAGGCGCCGAGATGCAGCTGGCGGTCCCGGCTCATCGCTGCCGTCTCCGGTCTCTCACGGATGCTTGTGGATCGGGTCGACCCAGTACACCGTCTCGGGCGCCTCGGCGGCCTCGACGTCGGGCAGGTTGACCACCACCGCCTCGTTGTCGGAGCGCACCAGCACGCAGTGCAGCGGCTCGTCGGTCGAGGCGTTGATCTCCTGGTGCGGCACGAAGGGCGGCACGAAGATGAAGTCGCCCGGCCCGGCCTCGGCGACGTATTCGAGCCGGTCGCCCCAGCGCATCCGGGCGCGGCCCGAGACCACGTAGATCACGCTCTCCAATGCGCCGTGATGGTGCACGCCGGTCTTGGCGTCGGGCTGGATCGCCACCGTGCCGGCCCAGATCTTCTGGGCGCCGACCCGGGCGGCGTTGATCGCGGCCTGCCGGTACATGCCGGGCGTCTGCGCGGTGTTGGCGTCGAGCCGGTCGCCGGGGATCACCCGAACGCCGTCGTGCTTCCAGCGCTCGGACGCCCCGTGATCGTGGGCGTGGCCATGATCGTGGCTGTGGCCGTGGTCGTCGCCGTGGTCGTGCATGTCGGGTCCTCCCGCGCCATCATTGCACGGCGGCGGCGGTTTGCGAGACGTTCGTGTCGAGGATCGCCTCGGCCCGCGGCGCGCGGGCCTTCGGGATCAGCCCGGCGCGGACGTAGAGATCGATGTTGCGCTGCTCGTCGGCGATCACGGACGCGTCGATCGGGACGGCCCGGTAGGCGGCGCGGCCGAACCAGCGCAGCGGCACCGCCTCCGGCAGGCCGATGAGCTTCGACCAGACGGACGCGTAGGGCGCCGGATCCTTCAGGGCCCAGGCCCGGGCGCGGGCGAGGCGCGCGCCGAAATCGGCGAGCAGCGCCCGCTTGGTCCGGATCGCGTCGTCGCTCGCCACCGCGAAGGTCAGGCCCGGGGTGATGCCGTTGCCGTCGCGGATCACCCGGACGAGGCCGGCGAGCTCCGCCGTGGAGGTGTAGGGCTCCCAGGTCGCCCAGGCGTCGACCGCCCCGGAGGCCAGCGCGATCTTGGCGTCGGCCGGCGTCAGGAAGCTGAAGGTCACGCTGTCGGCGGGCAGGCCCGCCTCCTCCAGCGCCGCCAGGACCACCTGATGGCCGATCGAGCCGCGGTTCGTCGCGACGCGCTTGCCCTTCAGGTCCGCCACGGTGCGGAGGGGCGATTCCTTGAGCACCAGGATCGCCAGCCCGTCCTGCCGGTTGCGGAAGGCCAGGAACGCCTTCACCGGCACCCCGGCGGCCGCCGCGAAGGTGAAGGGCGCGTCGCCGACGCCGCCCGCGTCGATCGCGCCGGCGTTCAGCGCCTCGAGCAGGGGCGCGGCCGCCGGGAACTCACTCCAGTCGAGCCGGTAGGGCAGCCCGTCGAGCACGCCGGCCGCCTCCATCAGCGCGCGGGCGTTGCCGCGCTGGTCGCCGACCCGCAGAACCTCCTGCGCGTGCGCCGGCCGGACCGCCAGGAGCGCCAGCAGGGCGAGGATGACGGCGCGCATCAGGCGGCCTCGGCGGCGTCGCGGCGCCCGAGGGCGGCCCGGACGGCGGGCAGCAGCGCCCGGCCGTACTGGAGCGCGTCCTCCAGCGGGTCGAAGCCGCGGATCAGGAAGGTCCGCACGCCCAGGTCGTGATAGTCGAGCAGGGCGTCGGCGACCTGCTCGGGGGTGCCGACCAGGGCGGTCGAGTTGCCCGCCGCCCCGGTCTCGGCCGCGATGGCGGTGAACAGGCGCTTGTCGTGGCGCGGCCCCGCGGCGGCGGCCGCGAGGAGCCGCCGGGAGCCCTCGTTCTGCGGCGTCGCCGCCGGGCCGAGGCCCTTGGCGGCCCGGACGGCCCGGGTCCGGGCCAGGATGTCCTCGGCGCGCTCCCAGGCCCGCGCCTCGGTCTCGGCGAGGATCGGCCGGATCGACAGGCTGAAGCGCGGCGCCCGCCCGTGGGCCGCGGCCGCCGCCCGCACCCGGCCGATCAGCTCGGCGACCTGGGCGTGGGTCTCGCCCCAGAGGGCGTAGGTGTCGGCGTGGCGGCCGGCCACCGCCAGCGCCGCCGGCGAGGCGCCGCCGAAATAGACCGGGATCGCGTTGACCGGCTTCACCTCGGAGAAGCCGCGCTCCACCCGGTAGTGATCGCCCGCGTAGTCGAACGGCTCCGCGGCGGTCCAGCTCTGCCGGACGATGTCGAGGAACTCCCGGGTGCGGGCGTAGCGCGCGTCCTTGGTGAGGTGGTCGCCGTCCTGGGCGAGTTCCCGGTCGTCGCCGCCGCTGATCACGTGGATCGCGACCCGGCCGCCGGTGAGCTGGTCGAGGGTCGCGAATTGCCGCGCCGCCACGGTGGGCGCCGTGAATCCGGTGCGGTGGGCGATCATCAGTCCCAGCCGCTCGGTCACGGCGGCGACCTGCCCGGCGAGCAGGAGCGCGTCCGGCGTGGTCGCGTGGAAGGCCACCAGCACACGGTCGAACCCGCCCCATTCGTGCGCCTGCGCCAGGAGCTTCAGGTAGTCGCGGTCGATGGACGGCCCCGCCGCCGGGTGGATCTCGGAGGTGTGGCGGGGGGCGACGAAGCCGATGAACTCGACGGCATCGGGGGGAAGCAGGCTCACGGTGCGATCTCCGGGTCGAGGGCGGGTTCAGGCGCCGAGGGCGGCCCTGCCGGCGGCGGCGCGGACGGCGTCCCCTTGCGGCCAGTGGATGCGCGCGCACAGGACGTCGCGCAGGTGCCGCTCCAGCGGGTTCGCCCGGGACAGGCCGGCGTTGCCGGACAGCTCCGCGGCGCGCTGGACCGCCGCGACGGCGTTCTCCGTGGCGGTGAGCTTCACGAAGCCGGACTCGCGCGGCGGCGGGGGATGTCCCGCATCGACCTCGGCGGCGAGCCCGGCGACGAGGCGCGCGTTGACGGCGAGCAGCCGCTCGTTCTCGCCGACCGCCTCGTGGAAGCGCGGCAGGCTCGCCAGCGGCGCCCCGAGGCTGCCGGGCCGGCGCGCCCGCAGGAAGCCGGTGAACCAGTCCTGCGCCGCCCGGGCCACGCCGTCGTAGAGGGCGGCGAGCAGGGTGCAGCTCCAGGCCTGCTGCCAGGGATCGGGCCCCGACCAGCCGCCCGGCGGCCGCAGGTCGACGGCGTGGTCCCCGGGGATCGGCACGTCCGTGAAGTGGACGTCGTGGCTGCCGGAGGCGCGCAGGCCGAGATGGTCCCAGGTCTCCGCGATGCGGATGCCCGGCGCGTCGAACGGCACCAGGACGGTGCCGGTGCGCGGCTCCGCCTCGTCGGTGCGGACGAAGACGAGGCCGTAGGCGAGCCCCGGCGCCCCGGTCGCGTAGATCTTGTGCCCGGAGATCAGCCAGCCCGCGCCGTCGCGGCGGGCGACCGTGGCCGGCAGGCCGCCCCGCGAGGGCGTCCCGAGTTCGGGCTCGACCCGCAGGGCGTTGATCAGCGCCCCCCGCGCCACCGCCGCCGCGCCGACCGCGTCGGCGAGCGCGCGCGGCCACGGGGTGTCGGGCCGGTGGATCAGCCCGTGCTGGAGGTACTGCATCGCCACGACCAGGGCGGTCGCCGGGTCGGCGGCGCCGAGCGCGCGCACCAGAGCGGCGGCCCGCGCGAGACCCGCACCGCCGCCGCCGAGACGCCGCGGCACGGTGACGGCCAGGAGCCCGGCCTCCCGGAGCGCCGCGAGGGAGTCGTGCGGGAAGGTCCCCGCGCGGTCGTGGTCGGCCGCGCGGGCGGCGAGCCGTCCGGCGAGGCTGCTGACGATGTCGGGGGGCGGGACGGCGACGGTCATGGGGTGTTCGGCGACGTGATCGGCGGGCGGCCGCGCGGCGCCATCCCGGGAGCCGCGATGGTCCGCCCGGACCCGGGTCGCGTCAACGGAATGCCGTTCCGAATATTCATGGATCGGCAGGAGGATGTTGCCGCGTCGTCGGACGGCGAAGGAGAACGTGTTTCCGCCCGCCGGAAACCGGAATCGATCGTTACCCGGTCATCGTTCGGGATCCCCTCATCGAGAGACAGACGAACGACGCCCCTCGCCGATGAGACGGGGCGCCTTGCGCTGTGCGACGGCGCCGATCCGTGAATGATCTTACCCGATCGCGCGAAAATAGAGGAAACGCTTTCGTTGACTCGGTCTTGCAGCGATCGAATACTCGGCACCCTGATCCTTCGACGGATCATTCCCGAAGACGAGGACGCCAGATCCGCCCGGTCGCGCCACCGGTGCGGTGACGCGCGCCGTTCCCGCCGCGCGGTCGCGCGGCCCGGAGACCCGAGATGACCGACGCGCGCTCCCGACCGGGCAGCCCCTCCTCCGATCCCTCGCCCTCCCGGCGGCGCCTGCTGCAGGTCGGCGCCGCGGCGGCCGCTCTGCCGCTCGGCCTCGGCATGGGCACCGGCCGCGCCTGGGCACCCGGACCGGGGGCGCCGTTCGACCCCGGCCCGCTCTGCCGACCCGCCGCCGCGGAGGCGCCCGCGGGCCCGCTCCGGACAGTCAAGCTGGCCTGGAACGCCACGGCCATCTGCACGGCGGCCGCGCCGCTCGCCAAGGAGCAGGGGATCTTCGCCCGGCACGGCCTCGACGTGGAGTTCGTCAATTTCGGCGGCTCGACCGAGGCCCTGCTGGAGGCGATCGCCACGGGCAAGGCCGATGCCGGGATCGGCATGGCCCTGCGCTGGCTCAAGCCCCTGGAACAGGGCTTCGACGTGAAGATCACCGCGGGGCTGCACGGCGGCTGCCTGCGGCTGCTCAGCGCCAAATCCTCCGGCATCGCCGACATCGCCGGGCTGAAGGGCAAGACGATCGCGATCAGCGACCAGGCGAGCCCGGCCAAGAACTTCTTCGGCCTGCTGCTCGCCAAGGCGGGGATCGACCCGGAGAGCGGGGTCGAGTGGCGGCAGTACCCGGCCGACCTGCTCAACCTCGCGGTGGAGAAGGGCGAGGCGCAGGCGCTGGCCGATTCCGACCCGCGGACCTGGATCTGGCTGAAGGACCCGCGCTTCACCGAGGTCGCCACCAACCTGTCGGGCGAGTTCGCCACCCGCACCTGCTGCGTCGTGGCCGCCCGCGGCAGCCTGATCCGGAACGACCGCGCGGTGGCGGCCGCGCTAACCCGGGCGATCCTGGAGGGCGGCCACGCCGTCCACCGGGATCCCGAGGCCGCCGCCCGGGCCTTCTCCGGCTACGGCGGCAAGGGCTCGATCGCGGATCTCGCCGCGATGCTGCGCAGCCAGCAGCACGGCGACAGCCCGGTCGGCGGCGATCTCAAGCAGCAGCTCGCGCTCTACGGGGACGAGCTGAAGCAGGTGAACGTCCTGCGGCGGTCCACCGACACGGCGAAGTTCGCCGAGCGGATCTACGCCGACGTGCTGAGCTGAGGCGCGCCATGTCCGGAAGCATCACCGCCGGCGTCGCCCCGCGGGCCGCCGCCCCGTCCCGAAGGCTGCCGCGGCCGCCCTGGCGGATCGTCCTCGCGGGGGGCGCCTGGCTCGCACTGGCCGGCGTGACCCTCGGCCTGCCCGAGGCGGACGACCTGCCCGAGACCGCGGCCTTCGCGTCCGGCGCGGCGGCGCTCGGCCTCGCCCTCCTGACGCTCGCGCCCCTGGCGACCCGCCTCGGCCCTCTCGGGTCGCGGCTACGGTACTGGAGCCCCTGGCTCACGGTGCTGGCGGTGGCGCTGCTGGTCTGGGAGGCGGTCACGGCGAAGTTCGCCCTGCTGCCGATGCCGTTCTTCCCGTCGCCCCAGGCGATCCTGGAGGTCTTCCTCGACGACTGGCCGAAGCTCGGCGGCAGCATCCTCAACTCCCTGATCCTCCTCTCCGGCGGCTACGCCATCGGGGCGGCGACCGGCTTCGTCCTGGGCGTCGCCATCGGCACCTTCCGGGCGGTGGGCTACTGGGCCCACCCGGTGCTGCGCTTCGTCGGGCCGCTGCCGGCCACGGCGTGGCTGCCCCTCGCCTTCTTCGTCTTCCCGTCCTCGTGGTCGGCCAGCACCTTCCTGGTGGCGCTGGCGACCGGCTTCCCGGTCACGGTGCTGACCTGGTCGGGGGTGGCGGGCGTCAACAAGGCCTATTTCGACGTGGCGCGGACGCTCGGCGCCTCGCGCGGCTTCCTGATCCTGCGCGTGGCGATCCCGGCGGCGCTGCCCCACGTCTTCGTCGGGCTGTTCATGGGCCTCGGCGGCTCCTTCGCGGTGCTGGTCGTCGCCGAGATGCTCGGCGTGAAGTCCGGCCTCGGCTGGTACCTCCAGTGGGCGCAGGGCTGGGCCGCCTACGCCAACATGTACGCGGCGCTGATCGTGATGGCGCTGATGTGCTCCTCCCTGATCACGCTGCTGTTCCGCCTGCGCGACCGCCTGCTCGCGTGGCAGAAGGGGCTGGTGCAATGGTAACCGCCGCGACCCTCGAGCGCCCCGCCGCCCAGAGCGCCGGGGCCCGCCTGGCGGTCGAGGCCGTCAGCCACGCCTTCGCGATCTGCGGGGCGCCCCTGCCGGTCCTCGACCGGGTGAGCCTGGACGTGGAGCCCGGCGGCTTCGTGGCGCTGCTCGGCCCCTCGGGCTGCGGCAAGTCCACCCTGCTGCGGCTCGTCGCCGGCCTGGAGCCGCCCGACCAGGGCGCGATCCGGGTCGACGGCGACCTCGTCGAGGGGCCGGACCCGTCCCGGCTCCTCGTCTTCCAGGACCCGACGCTCTATCCGTGGCGGACCGTGCGCGGCAACGTCGCCCTGGGGCTGGAGGCCCGCGGTGTCGGGCGGTCGCGGGCGGCCCTCGTCGACCAGGCGCTCGGGCTCGTCGGCCTCACGGGCTTCGCCGACGTCTACCCGCACCAGCTCTCCGGCGGCATGGCGCAGCGGGCGGCCCTCGCCCGGGCGCTCGTCAACGCGCCGCGGCTGCTGCTCCTCGACGAGCCGCTGGGCAAGCTCGACGCCCTGACGCGGCTCGCCATGCAGGCCGAGATCCTGCGGCTCTGGCAGGAGAAGCGCTTCACCGCGCTCCTCGTCACCCACGACGTCGAGGAGGCGCTGGTGCTGGCCGAGCGCGTGATCGTGCTCTCCGACCGCCCGGCCGCGATCCGGGCCGAGCTGCCCGTCGCGGCGCCCTATCCGCGCCACCGCGACGATGCCGAGATCGTGCGGCTGCGCCGGGAGATCCTGGGGATCCTCGGCCAGCCGACCTGACGGGTCGCCGCCTCAGCCCCGGGCGATCGACGGGGTCGCCCCGACGGTCGCCGCCCGCGGCTGGTGCCGTCCGATCCAGAAGACCAGGGCGCAGCCGACGCCGGTGAGCGCGCAAAGCGGCAGCAGGGCGACGGGGAAGCTGCCGGTCTGCTCGCGCAGCACGCCGATCAGCGAGGTGATCGCCCCGGTGCCGAGATGCGCCAGGGTGTTGATGGCCGCGATGCCGGCGGCCGTCTGGGCCGGCGGCAGCGTCTCCGTGGCGAGGGCGAAGAACGGGCCCTTGATCGCGTAGTTGCCGAGCAGAACCAGCGAGAGCAGGACCAGCGTCATCCAGAGCGAGCCCGTCAGCAGCGTCAGGGCGAAGCTCACCGAGGTCAGCGCCAGCGGCAGGGCCGTGCTCCAGATCCGCTCGCCGCTGCGGTCCGCCCGCAGGCCCCAGACGATCATGAAGACCGAGGCGATGCCGAACGGGATCATGTTCAGCAGGCCGGTCTGCAGGTTGCTGAGGCCGAACCCCTTGAGGATCTGCGGCATCCACAGCGACAGCGTGTTGCTGGTGGCGGAACTGCCCGCGTAGATCACGGCGAGCAGCCAGACTTGCCGGCTCGCGAGCACCGCCCAGACCGCCGCGAGGCCGTGAGCGTGGTGCCCGGCGCTCGCCTCTGCGGCGCGCCGCTCGGTCTCCAGCCGGTCCGTCAGCCAGCCGCGCTCCGCCGGGCTCAGGAAGGTCGCCTCGGCCGGCCGGCTCGGAAGCAGCGCGAGGGCGGCGACGCCGAGCAGGACGGCCGGGACCGCCTCCATGATCAGCAGCCACTGCCAGCCGCGCAGGGACGCGGCGCCATCGAGGGTGAGGAGCGCCGCCGAGAGCGGCGAGCCGAAGAAGCTGGAGAGCGGGATCGCGACCATGAACATCGCCACGATCCGCGCCCGGTAGGCCTTGGGGAACCAGTAGGTCAGGTACAGGATCACGCCGGGGAAGAACCCGGCCTCGGCCGCGCCGAGCAGGAAGCGGGCGGTGGCGAAGCTCAGCGGACCGGTGACGAAGGCCGAGCCGATGCCGACGAGCCCCCAGGTGATCATGATCCGCGCGATCCAGATCCGCGCGCCGACGCGCTCCATGGCGAGGTTGCTCGGCACCTCGAACAGGACGTAGGCGACGAAGAACAGGCCGCCGCCCAGGCCGAAGGCCGCGGCGGAGAGGCCGAGATCGTGGTTCATGGTCAGCGCCGCGAAGCCGACATTCACCCGGTCGACGTAGGCGATGAAGTAGCAGAGCACGAGGAAGGGGATCAGGCGCAGGCCGACCTTCCGCATCGTTCGGCTCTCGAAGGCGGCCGCGTCCGCCGCGTGTGGCGTGGTCGGTGTTGCCATGGTCCTGTCCTCGCTGGAATTCGGGCGGGCCCGCCTCGGCCTAGCGGTCGAAGCGGAAGAGTTCGGCGGGCGTCTCGGCCAGGACGATCCGGCGCTCGGCCGGGTCCGGCACCCAGGCGTCGAGGTCGCGCCGGGCCTCGGCGGGGCTGGCCTGGGTCTCGAACTGCGTGTGCGGCCAGTCGCTGCCCCAGAGCAGGCGCCGCGCCCCGAAGGCGCCGCGCAAGCGCTCGGCGGCCTGCACCGCCGTCTGCCGGCCGGCCTCGCCGCTGCCGATGCGGTAGGCGCCCGAGAGCTTGACCCAGACGCGGCCGGCGCGTCCGAAGCCGAGCAGGTCGGCGAAGCCCGGATCGGCGATGCCGAGGGCCGGGTCGATCCGGCCGAAATGATCGACCACCACGGGGACGCCCGCCGCGACCAGCGGCGGCAGCAGCCGCGCGAGGCGCCGCGCCTCGGCCTGGACCTCGATCTGCCAGCCGAGATCCGCCACGCGCGCGAGGTGGGCGCGCCAGACCGGGCCGGCGAAATCCGGGTCCGGCCGGCCGATCAGGTTGAGGCGCAGGCCGACGACGCCCTGCCCGGCGAGGTCGCGCAGGGTCGCGGTCTCGGCCTCCGGGGCCAGCACGGCGATGCCGCGCAGCCGCTCCGGCGCGGAGCGCAGGGCCGAGACCATGTAGCCGTTGTCGGTGCCGAGGAAGCTCGGCTGGATCAGCACGCCGCGGGCCATGCCGTTCCGGTCCAGCATGGCGCGGTAATCGGCGATGCTCGCGTCGTAGTCGGGGGCGTAGCGCCGGTCGCCCGTGAGGGTGAGAGAGCGGGTGAAGACGTGGGCGTGGGTGTCCACCGCAGCGACGCCGTCGTCGGCGGTCCCGGCCGCGCGGCCGCGGGCGGGAAGCGCGAGCGTGACGCCGCCCGCGAGCAGGGTGCGGCAGAAGTGGCGCCGGTTCATCGGATCATCTCACGGTCTGGGGGATCAGCGCGCCGCCGGGCTGCCGATCCGGCAGGAGCGCGACGGCGAGGAGGACGAGCCCGTAGGCGCCGAGGGCCGACAGGCCGATCGCCGGGCCGAGGCCGCAGATCTCGCTGAGCAGGCCGACGCCGAGGGGCAGCAGGCCGGAGGCGAGGCGGCCGGCGTTGTAGCAGAAGCCCATCCCGGTCCCGCGCAGCCCGTCCGGGAAGAGCTCGCTGAACAGCGCCGCGAGACTCGCGGGGATTCCGGCCGTGCAGAAGCCGAGGGGCGCCCCGAGGAGGAGCAGGCCCGTGCCGCCGACCGGCAGCAGCAGGTAGAGGACGACCAGGGCCATGCAGCCGGCGGCGTAGAGCGCCACGGTCCGGCGGCGGCCGAGCCGGTCCACGAGGCCGCCGGCGACGAGGCATCCCAGACCGAAGGCCGCGATGATGATGGCGAGGTAGAGCCCGGTCCCGAGGACCGAGGCGCCGCGCTCGACGCTCAGGTAGGTGGGCAGCCACGTGAACAGGGCGTGGAAGCCCCCGTGGGCGCCGAGGCCGAGCAGCGTCGCGAGCACCGTGATCCGGCGCAGGCCGGGCGCGAAGATCGCGAGCGATCCGGCCGGCGGCCCGGCCGTCCTTCCGACCGGCCGCGCGGGTTCCGGGACGGAGCGGCGGAGGTAGAGCAGGAGGAGTGCCGGCGCGAGGCCGCAGGCGAACAGGGCTCGCCAGGCCGTCTCCTGATCCAGCACCGAGAACGCCGCCGTGGACAGGAGCACGGCCGCGCCCCAGCCGAGCGCCCAGCCGCCCTGGACGGCGCCCAGCGCCCGGCCGCGGTGCTCGGGCCGGATCGCGTCCGCCATGAGCACGGCGCCGGCCGCCCACTCGGCGCCGAAGCCGATCCCCTGCAGCGCCTTCAGGGTCAGCAGCTGGGCGAAGCTCTGCGCGAAGGCCGCCAGGAAGGTCGCGACCGCGAACCACAGCACCGTGATCTGAAGGGCCCGGACGCGGCCGATCCGGTCCGCCGCGAGGCCGCCGAGCCAGCCGCCGATCGCCGCCGCCACGAGCGTGACCGCGCCGATCAGGCCGGCCTCCGAGCGGCTCAGGCCGAAGCTCGCGACCAGCGCGGGAATGGCGAGGCTGAACATCTGCACGTCCAGGGCGTCGAGCGACCACCCGCCCAGACAGGCCCAGAAGGTGCGACGCTCGACCGGACCGACCTCTCGGTACCAGCGGAACACGGGCTTTCCTCCGTCCTCCGAAGAGGACTAGTCATTTATATGAATAGATGAGCACGCGAGGGCTGGCACGTCAAGGCGCCCGCCTTTCAGCGTATGTCGACCTGATACCGGAAGTCCCGGGCGGCGCCGCGCGTCACCCGCCACTCGATCGGGCGGGCATCGAAGCCGAAGGCGAGGCGCTCGATGACGACGACCGGATCCCCGTCGGCGATCGCGAGGCGCCCCGCGTCGGTCGCGTCGGCGATGCCGACGGTCAGGGTCTCCTCGGCGCGGGCGACGATCTCGCCGCAGAGACGCTCGTAGGCGGGGTAGAGGAGGTCGCCGATCTGCGTCAGCGGGGCTTCGAGGAGCGGCGCGAACCGCGCGGCCGGCAGCCAGATCGTCTCGGACAGGATCGGGCGGCCCTGGAGGTGGCGTGTCCGGATCAGCCGGATCGCGTCGCCGCGCGCGTCCAGGCCGAGGGCCTCGCGGACGGTCGCGGGGGCCGGACAGGCCTCGCGCGACAGGATCCGCCCCTCCGGCACGGCCTGCGTGCCGTCCGGGCCGAGATGCCGGAAGAACCGGAACAGGGACCGGTCGAAGCGCGGCCGCCGCACGAAGGTGCCGCGGCCCTGCTGCCGCTCGACGAGGCCGTCGGCGACGAGGACGTCGATCGCCTTGCGCACGGTGCCGATGGCGACGCGGTGGGTCGCCGCCAGTTCCGCCTCCGTGGGGATCGGTTCGCCCGACCGCCAGACGTTGCGGGCGATCTGGAAGGCGATCTCGTCCCGCAGGCGCTGGTAGAGCGGCAAGCGGAGATCGGGCTGGGGTGCGGTCACGACGGTCATGTGTATGACTGTATGACTATCGCCGGCAGGCGCCAATGGGCGAAGGAGCGGTGCCGGCGCGCGCCGATCCCGTGGTCCACAGCGTCGCAGTACAGGACCCATTCGCCGGGCCGCGGGTTTCCGCCGGGATTTCCCGGGATCATGGTCCAGCGAGGCGCGGATGGTCGAATATCGTAAGTCTCGAGAGACCCGTCAGGGTCGGCGCGGCAGGCCGGTTCTTATCATGCTCCTCGTCAGTGTGGGGTTGATGGTCGCCGCCCTGGCCGGCCTGATGATCTGGCAGGGTGAGACCGCGCCGCCCGACTACGCCAGCCAGAGTCAGGCCGCCGCCCGCAAGGTCGTCACCGGCTCCGAGAGCGGGTCAATCAGCGCCCCGCCGGCCGGGACGCGATCCGCGCCCTGACCGACATCGACCGGCGCCGGCCGTTTCGATCGGTCCGCGCGGGGACAGGACCTCCCCCCGCGAGACGACCATCATGACGGTCGGCCCACAGCTCCAAGACGAGGGGCAATGCCCGGGCGCGGGCCGTTGTCGACGTCGAGTCGATGCCGGCTCTCCGCGACGGCGGCGACAGGGCAGATCGCGACAACGTCATCGCGGTCTCTGCGGGAGCCTCCACCGCAAGCCCGGCAAGACTTCGACGCCCCGCGCTTGATCCAGCCGGAGACCGCCTCATTTCGTCACGAGTCTCGAGCGCGACGGGAATCGCCTGAGGGTTCGGACCGCCTGCACCGCCCACCGCCTTCGACGTCCGGGCCCCGCGCGCCCGGCCGTCGCGCAACACCAAGGGGGACCACCCGATGAGCGAGACGATCGACAAGACGGACACGACGTCGTTTCACATGGCAGGCCAGTGTCCGTTCGGCGGCGACCGGATCGGCGGCGCCCACGGCAACCGGCCGACACTGGAGAACTGGTATCCCCATCGCCTGCGGGTGGAAGTGCTCCACCAGAACGGGCTGGCGGCCGATCCCCTGGGCCCGGATTTCGACTACGCGGCCGAGTTCGCCAAGATCGACTTCGACGCGCTCAAGCGCGACATCAAGCAGTTCCTGACCTCGTCCGTGGAGTGGTGGCCGTCCGACTACGGCAATTACGGCCCGCAGATGATCCGCATGGCCTGGCACTCGGCCGGCACCTACCGGATCGCCGACGGGCGCGGCGGCGCCGGCACCGGCATGCAGCGCTTCGCCCCGATCTCGAGCTGGTGGGACAACGGCAACACCGACAAGTCGCGGCGCCTCCTGCAGCCGATCAAGCACAAGTACGGCAACGCCCTGTCGTGGGCCGACCTCATGGTGCTCACCGGCAACTGCGCCCTCGAGATCATGGGCCTGCCGACCTACGGCTTCGCCGCCGGCCGCCTCGACGCCTGGGAGGCGGACGACGCGACCTACTGGGGACCGGAGGTCGTCGAGATGGGCTCGGTCTCGAGCTTCGACGACATGGTCAACCGCGACAAGCGCTGGCGGGGCAAGAACGGCGACGCCGATTACGACCTGGAGAACCCGCTGGCCGCCTCGCACCAGGCGCTGATCTACGTGAACCCGGAGGGCCCCTACGCCAGCGGCGATCCGCTGGCCTCCGCGCGCGACATCCGTATCACCTTCACCCGCATGGCGATGAACGACGAGGAGACCGTGGCGCTGATCGCGGGCGGCCACGCCTTCGGCAAGAGCCACGGCATGGTGCCGGCCAAGGAGATCGGGCCGCCGCCCGAGATGGCGCCGATGGAGGCGATGGGGCTGGGCTGGCACAACCCGAAGGGCACCGGCTCCGGCAAGGACACGATGACCAACGGCATCGAGGGCAGCTGGACCCCGGATCCGACGCAGTGGGACAACGCCTACCTGGAGAACCTCTTCAAGTTCGAGTGGGAGCAGACCAAGAGCCCGGCGGGCGCCCTGCAGTGGACGCCGAAGGATCCCGCCGCGCCGAAGACGCCGGACGCCCACGTCGCGGGGCAGATGCACCCGCTGATGATGATGACGTCCGACATCGCCCTGAAGGTCGACCCGGACTACCGCAAGGTCTGCGAGAAGTTCCTCAACGACTTCGACGCCTTCACCCAGGCCTTCTCCAAGGCGTGGTACAAGCTTACCCACCGCGACATGGGTCCGAAGCACCGCTACCTCGGCCCGGAGGTCGTGATCGAGGACGGGCTCCTGTGGCAGGACCCGCTGCCCGAGCAGGACTACGACCTCGTCGGCGAGGCGGAGATCGCCGCGCTGAAGCAGGCGATCTCCGGCACGGGCCTGTCGGTCTCGGATCTCGCCTTCACGGCCTTCTCGGCGGCCTCGACCTACCGCGATAGCGACAAGCGCGGCGGGGCCAACGGCGGCCGCCTCGCCCTCGCGCCGCAGAAGGACTGGGCCGTCAACCGGCGGGCCGCGCCCGTGATCGAGGCCCTGCGCGGCGTGATGGCGACCTTCAACGGCGGCCGCAGCGACGGCAAGAAGATCTCGCTGGCGGACCTGATCGTGCTGGGCGGCTGCGTCGCCGTGGAGAAGGCGGCTCGCGATGCCGGGGTCGAGACGCCGGTCCCGTTCACGCCGGGCCGGGTGGACACGACCCAGGCGCTCACCGACCTCGAGATGTTCGAGTGGCTGAAGCCGGTGGTGGACGGGTTCCGCAACTACGTCGACGACGGCTTCGGGCAGATGACGCGCAGCGTCTCGCCGGAGGAGATGTTCCTCGACAAGGCGAACCTGCTGACGCTGACGGCCCCGGAATGGACCGTCCTGACCGGCGGCCTGCGCGCACTCAACGCCAACCACGACGGGTCGAGCCGGGGCGTCCTGACCGACCGGGTCGGGGCGCTGACGACCGACTTCTTCCGCAACCTGACCGACGTCGATCTGATCTGGGAGAAGGCGGATGCGGAGGGGATGACCTTCGCGCTCAAGGACCGCGCGAGCGGGCAGACGAAGTTCGAGGCGACCCGCAGCGACCTCGTCTTCGGGTCGAACGCGCAGCTCCGGTCCATCGCCGACGCCTACGCGGGCAGCGACGGCCAGCGGCGCTTCGTGGCGGACTTCGTCAAGGCCTGGGACAAGGTCATGATGCTCGACCGCTTCGACGTGAAGGGTCACCGGCGTTACGGGCCGATGGCGGCCTGACGCCCGCCATCGGGATCGCCCGCGCCTCCGGCGCGGGCGATCTCTCAGGGTGCGCGCCGCGTCACGGCCTGAGGCTGTGCGCCCCCAGCGCGGCCCAGTAGGCGGCGCCGACCGGCAGGGCCTCGTCGTTGAAATCGTAGCCCGGATTGTGGAGCGGCAAGCTCTTGCGCGTCCCGTCGGTCCCGATCCACGCGTAGGCGCCGGGGCAGGCCTCCAGCATGTAGGCGAAATCCTCCGACGCCATGGAGGGTCCGACCTCGCCCCGGCGCGCGGTGATGTCCGGGACGGCCCCGGCCGCCTCCAGGGCGGTGCCGACGGCGTCGGCGGTGTTGACGGTGGCGGGGTAGCCGAACCGGTAGTCCACCTCCGCGCGGGCGCCGTGCGTGGCGGCCGTCCCGCCCGCGATCGCCTCGACGAGTTCGGCCACGCGCTTGCGCACGGCCTCGTCCAGGCAGCGGACCGTGCCGCGGATGACCGCGCGCTCGGGGATGACGTTGTAGGCGTCGCCGCCGTGGATCTGCGTGACGCTGAGCACGACCGGGTCCGTGGGGGCGATCCGGCGGCTCACGATGGTCTGCAGAGCGAGGACGATCTCGGAGGCGACCACGAGCGTGTCGGTGCCGCGCTCCGGCATGGCCGCGTGGGTGCCGAACCCGGCGACCGCGATCTCGAACGTGTCGAGGGAGGCCATGATGGCGCCGACCCGGGTCGCGAAGGTCCCCAGCGGCAGGCCCGGCCAGTTGTGCAGGCCGTAGACGGAATCGCACGGGAACAGCCGGAACAGGCCGTCCTCGACCATGGCGCGCCCGCCGCCCTCGCACTCCTCCGCCGGCTGGAAGATGAAGTGGACCGTCCCGGACAGGTCGGTGCGCGACGCGAGGTGCCGGGCCGCGCCGAGCAGCATCGCCACGTGGCCGTCATGGCCGCAGGCATGCATCACGCCGGGCGTCCGGGAGGCGTGAGCAGCGCCCGTCGCCTCCTGGATCGGCAGGGCGTCCATGTCGGCGCGCAGGCCGATGGTCGGGCCGTCGCCCCGGCTCAGGGTCCCGACCACGCCGGTGCGCCCGAGCCCGGTCTTCACCGACAGGCCGCAGGCGGCCAGTTCCCGGGCGACGAGGTCCGCCGTGCGGACCTCCTGGAAGGCCAACTCGGGATGGGCGTGCAGGTCGCGCCGCCACGCGACCATCCGCTCCACGGTCTCCGCCTCGATGCGCATGCGATCTCTCTCAGATACGGGAGGCTGCCGGAGCGCCTCGATCCCCCGCCCGGACCCTACGCCGATCGGCGCGGCGGTTCACCCCAGCGGCGGGTGCATGAAGAACTGCGCGATGAGGGCCGCGCCGAGGAAGGTCCCGGCATTGGCCATGAACGAGACCACGACGATCCGCCAGCCGAGGCGGCGGAAGGCGGGCACGTCCTTGGCGACCGAGAGCCCCGCGAAGGTCAGGATCGGCGTGGCGAGCGCCAGGAAGTTGAGCTTGCCGGTCAGGGCGGCGATCTCGGCGGCGAAGGGGGTCCCGGGATAGGTCAGCGCCATGCCGATGATCGACACCCAGAGGACGGCGGGCAGGCGCCGGCCGAGGAGCAGGTAGAGGCCCCAGCCGGCGAGCACGGTGCCGATGATGATCGCCATCCCGGCCACGACGCTCGCGTCGGGGACGATTCCGTAGGTCAGCCAGTTGCCGATGAGCCCGTAGGCGCCGATCAGGATCCAGGCGAGCACGGTCTCGCCGAGGCCGATCCGCACCTCCTCGTGGGCCGGCTGATGGGCGGGCGCCTGCGGGTCGGCGGCCGCCGGGCGGGCGGCGTCCGGCCGGTTGCGGCCGAGGATCGGCTCCAGCTTGCCGTAGGCCCAGATCGTGAAGGGGAGCGAGAGGAACAGGGTGAAGTACGTGCCGATCGTGGTGGTCACGAGGTTGCTGGCGGCCGCGAAGGTGGCGACGTCCTTGGCGACCTCGGGCGTCTGCTGGGCCGCGATCGCCCCCGAGGCCGCGGCCATCATGCTGCCGGAGCCGACCCCGGCCCCCATCGCCAGCGCCAGCGGGTTGAAGATGCCGAGGCTGGTGATCAGCCCGGCCAGCAGGGCGATGAACACCGCGCCGAACACCGTGCCGGTCAGGTACTCGGCCAGCACGCCGCGCCCCTCCGGCGAGTCCATGCCGTAGCGCTCGCCGATGATGGCGAGGCTGGGCTCGCGGCCGACCGAGAAGGTCGCGCCGATCGCCTCGCGCTTGATGCCGAGCAGGAGCGCCACCGGCAGGCCGAACACCATCGTGCCGAAGAAGTGGCCGAATTCCTGGAAGGCCAGGGCCCAGCCCGAGGCGAGGATCTTCGGCAGCGACCCGCCGACGAGCAGGCCGAGCTTGGCGATGAAGATCAGGAGCGCCGGCTGCAGGTAGGCGCCGGCCGCGTTCTGCAGGGCGCCCGACAGCCGCAGCGGCGCGGGCAGGCGCGGGCTCATCAGCCCCAGCGCGCCGCCCAGCAGCAGGGCCCACAGCAGCGGGAGCAGCACGATCTTGCCGGCGCCCACCGGGATGCTGACGTTGCCGATCGCCTCCGCGATGACGACGATGACGAGGGCGAGCAGGAACAGCGTCAGCTTGCCCCCGCCCGAGACGGGCGGCGCGGCCGGCCGCGTGTTCGTCGCAAACAGTTCCCCCGCCATCGTCATCCTCCTTGGCCCCCTCGGGGCTGCTCGTTGCTGTGCGTGCCGATCTTGATCGCCGGCTTGTCGGTAGATCGCTGCGCGGACGCCGCCGCGGGGCGTGCCCGAGCCGGATGGAGCGCGGGTCCCCTCTCCCGTGCGGGAGAGGGACAGAAGAGGGATCGAGGTCTTTCCGGATGAGGCGTGACCTGTACCCGCCGCGATGGTGCGCTCGATTCTGAACCTTCTCGTCCCTCACCCCGACCCTCTCCCGCACGGGAGAGGGGGAACCGTCGCGCTGTCGGAACCCGCGTCGCTCGCTTCTCAGTCTGTCGCGACGCGATCGGGCACAGCGCTAGCCCACGTAGCCGAAGGTCACGGCCGGCGCGGCGGCGGTCTCGACCCAGACGCTCTTGGTCTGGGTGTAGGCCATCAGCGCCTCGCGGCCCGAGGAGCGGCCGAAGCCCGAGCGGCCGAAGCCGCCGAACGGCGAGGCCACGTTGATGGTCTTGTAGCCGTTGACCCAGACGGTGCCGGCCCGCAGGGCCGCCGCGACCCGGTGGCCGCGCCCGCCGTCGCCGGTCCAGACCGCGCCGGCGAGGCCGTAGGGCGTGCCGTTGGCCAGCGCGACCGCCTCGTCCTCGCCGTCGAACGGCAGGACCGTCAGGACCGGGCCGAACACCTCCTCCCGGGCGATCGCCGCGTCCGGCGCGACGCCGTCCACGATGGTCGGGCCGTAGTAGAAGCCGCCCGTGTCGCGTAAGGCGGCGGGGCAGGCCCCGCCCGCCGCGATCGTGGCGCCCGCCCCCGCGGCGGCCTCGACCATGTCGGCGATCTTGTCCCGCTGGCGCCGGTTGTTGATCGGGCCGATCTGCGTCTCCGGGTCGGTCGGCGCGCCCACCGGGATGCGCGCGGCGGCGCGGGACAGGCGCTCGACGAAGGACGCGTGGATCGAGCGGTGCACGAGGAGCCGGGAGCCCGCCACGCAGCTCTGGCCGGCGCCGCCGAAGATCGCGGCCTGCGCGCCGATCAGCGCCCGGTCGAGGTCGGCGTCGGCGAACACGATGTTGGCCGACTTGCCGCCGAGCTCCAGCACGCTCGGCACGATGGCGCGGGCCGCCGCGGCGGCGATCTGCGCGCCCGCCTCGGCCGAGCCGACGAACACGACGAGCCGCGTCTCGGGATGGGCGACCGCGGCGGCGCCGGTGGTCGGGCCGGCACCGGCCAGCACCGAGACGAGGCCGCGGGGCATCCCCTCGGCGCGGTCGCAGAGCAGGCCGAGAACGAGCGAGGTCAGGGGCGTCAGCTCGGAGGGCTTCAGCACCACGGCGTTGCCGGCGCAGATCGCCGGCGCGATCTGCCAGCCCGCGGTGAAGATCGGCGCGTTCCAGGGGGTGATCTGCACCACGGTGCCGAAGGGCTCGTGGCGGGTGTAGTTCAGGTGCGAGGTCGGGACCGGGATGACGTCGCCGTGCAGCTTGTCGCACCAGCCGGCGTAGTACTCGAACATCTCGGCGACCTTGGCGACCTCGCCGCGGGTGTCGCGGATCGGCTTGCCGGCCGAGAGGGTCTCCAGCTCGGCGAGCGCGCCGGCATGCTGCCGGACCAGGGCGGCGACCGCCCACAGCGCGCGGCCGCGGGCGGCGGCGCTCATGCCCCACCACGCGCGCTGGGCGTCGCGGGCCGCCGCCATGGCGGCCTCGACGACCGACGGGCCGGCATCGGCGAAGGTCGCGAGCACGCCGCCGTCGGCGGGGTTGGTGAGATCGAGGGCGGCGCCGGTCCCGGCGAGGATCTCGCCGGCCACGACGCTGCCGATGCGGCCGCCCGGCAGCAGGTCGGCCAGGAGGGCGGCGACCCGGTCGGCGGCGGGCGAGTGCGGCGTGCCGGACATCAGTGGGCTCCCTTGGGATCGCGGTAATCGGCCATGCGGGTGAAGTCGGCCGTGTCGGGGATGGCGGGTTGCGTCGCCTGCCAGATCCGCTTCACCTCGGCGGAGAGCGGCAGGTCGATCCCGCATTCGGCGGCGAGTTCGAGGGCGAGGCGCACGTCCTTGCGCATCAGGCCGGCCGAGAAGCCGCTGTCGAACGTGCCGGACTGGACCCAGCGCGGGACCATGACCTCGCTGATCGCGCTGCGGCCGGTCGCGGTGTTGACGACCTTGACGGCCTCCTCGGCCGAGAGGCCCGCCGCCTCGGAGAGGCGCAGGGCCTCGCCGGTGGTCACGAGATGGGCCGCCACCAGCAGGTTGTTGACGAGCTTGACGATGTTGCCGGCGCCCGACGGCCCGACATGCGGCGCGCGGGCCGACATCGCCTCCAAGACCGGCCGGGCCAGCTCGTAATCCGCCTCGGCGCCGCCGATCATCATGGTCAGGGTGCCCTCGGCGGCGCCGGACGGGCCGCCGCTGACCGGGGCGTCGAGGAGCGCGTGACCGGCCGCGGCGAGGCGCTCGGCGAGGCGCCGGGTCGTGCCGGGATCCGAGGTCGAGGTGTCGATCACCACCACCTTCCGGTCGGTCCGGGACAGGAGCCCGCCCTCCGCGGTGACCACCGCCTCCACGTCCCGCGCCAGCGGCAGCGAGAACACCAGGGCGTCGGCCCGGCCGAGCACGTCGTTGAGGGCGTCGAGGACGGTCACGCCGGCCGCCTCGGCGGCGGGGCGCCGGGCCGGACTGAGGTCGTAGCCCAGGACCGCGAAGCCCTTGCGGGCCAGGGTCGCGGCCATGCCCAGACCCATGTTGCCGAGCCCGACGACGCCTACCGTTGCGATGGTCATGCCGATCCGTCCTCACGAAGCGGCACGATAGTTCCGGCAAACGAGCGTTGCGACAACAACCGATTTCTGCACGAGGCGTGCGGAAAATCCGCACGCTCGCGTCACGCCGGCGGCGGCCGGAACGCCACCATGTGGTCGGCCAGCCAGCCGAGCAGCCGCGCCGCGCCCTCCGGCAGGCGCCGCCCCGCGCGGACGACGAGGTGGGCGCTCGCCTCCGACAGGATGGCGTCGCGCAGCGGCAAAGCCGCGAGGAGGCCGTCGCGCAGCTCGGCCGCGACCACGAAGCGGGGCAGGAACGCGACGCCCATGGCGGCCATCACGAAGCGGCGGTGCAACTCGAAGGACGCCGTCTCCAGCCGCGGCACCAGCCGGAATCCGCCGTCGGCCTCGACGCGGCCGATCAGCTGCCGGACCCCGTGGTCGGGGGGCAGGAGGGCGGCGGGCTCGGTGGCGAAGCTGCGCAGCGGGACCGGCGCCGCCCCGTCGGCGAGGGGATGCCCCATCGGCAGGACGGCGAGGAGCGGCTGCCGGGCGGAGACGATCCCGCGGACGTCCGGGTGCGCGGGCGGGTTGTAGACAAGGCCGATATCCGCGTCCCCCCGGGCGATCGCCGCGAGGATCCCGTCGGTCGTGCCGATCTCGACCTGATAGGCGATGCCCGGATGGTCCTGGGCGAAGCCGGCCAGGGCGTTGTCGAGGAGGTCGATCAGGAAGCCGGCGCCGCAGCGCAGGCTGACCGTGCCCCGCTGCACCCCGCGCAGGCGCTTCAGCTGGTCCTCCAGCAGGGCCGCCTCGTCGGCTTGCCGCTGCGCGTGCTCGGCGACGAGGCGGCCGGCCTCGGTGGGCACCACGCCCCGGGGCAGGCGCTCGAGCAGGGTCTCGCCGACCTGCGCCTCCAGCTCGATGATCTGCCGGCTCACCGCCGAGGCGGCGACGTTCAGGACATCGGCGGCCGCCCGGACCGAGCCCGCGCGCACGACGGCCAGCAGGTAGCGCAGCGCGCGGTCGTTCACGGCGGCGGGTCCCCGGCGGCCGCGTCGCGCCGGTCGACCGCGACGGCGCCCCGCGCCACGACCAGCACGGGCTCCTGGCGCTCCACGATCACCTGCGGCACGCCGCCGGCCGCGAAGGCGATCAGGTCGGCCCGCGCGCCGGGCGCCACCGCGCCCGGACCGAGGCCCAGCACCCGCGCCGGGACGGCGGTGATCGGCGCCAGCAACGCCGCGAGGTCCGCGTCGGTGCGCAGGTCGAACCGGTAGGCGGCGAGCTGGGCGCGGGCGACCATGCCGGTGACCGTGGCGGGGTTCCAGCAGTCGCGGACGTTGTCGGTGCCGAGGCAGACTGGGACGCCGAGTTCGCGCAGCCGCGGGATCGGCGGGCATCGGGCCCCGCCCGGCACGCTGCTGAGGATCGCGACGCCGGCCCGGTTCAGGGCCTCGGCGATCCGGCCGAGTTCCAGGTCGTCGGCCTCCGCGAGGGCGAAGGCGTGGCTGATCGTGACCTGCCCGCCGAGCCCGGCTGCCGCTGTCCGGGCCGCGATCGCCGCGATCGTGGCGAGTCCGGCCGCGCCGCCCTCGTGGAGATGAATGTCGATGCCCCGCCCGTGCCGCTCGGCCAGGGCGAAGACGATGTCCAGGTGACCGTCGCGGTCTCCGTCGATGCCGACGGGATCGAGGCCGCCGACGAGGTCCGCGCCCATCCGCAGGGCCGCGTCTAGGTCGTCGGCTACCGCAGGGCAGCCCAGGATCCCGCTCTGCGGGAAGGCGACGATCTGGATCTGCAGGCGGTCGGCCCAGCGCGCCCGCAGGTCGAGGATCTGGGCGAGGTGGTCGAGCCGCGTGACGTCGTCGACGTCGACATGGGTCCGCAGGCTCGTCGTGCCGCCGCGGAGCATGCGTTCGAGCAGCGCCTCGGCGCCCTGCTCGGCGAGCGGGATCCGCGTGGCGCGGCGGAACGCCTTCTCGTCATCGATGATCGCGCGGACGGACCCCGCCGCCGCGTGCGGGCGCCACGGCAGGCCGAGCAGGCATTTGTCGAGGTGGACGTGCCCGTCCGACAGGCCCGGCAGCACCAGGGCACCGCCGAGATCGATCGTGCGGCCGGCGGGCGGGAGCGGCGCGCCGGGATCCCGCAGCGCCGCCACGCGGTCGCCCCGGATGTCGATCGTCGCCCGGCTTCCCTCGGCGAGCGCGGCGTCGTGGAGGCGCAGGTCGCAGGGGGCGTCCCAGCGCGGTTCGGTGCTCGGCGTCATGGCGGGGCTTCCTTCAGAGCGGCCGGCCGGCGGCCACGACGGTCCGGATCGCGAAGCTCGATTGCAGCCGGGCGACCCCCGGCAGCCGCGACAGGACATCCTTGTGCAGCCGCTCGTAGTCGGCCGCGTCGATCACCTTGAGCTTCACGAGGTAATCGGCCGTCCCGGTCATCAGATAGCAATCCTGCACCTCGGGACAGCGCCGGACGGCCGCCTCGAACCGGTTGAGATAGTCCTCGGTCTGGCGGTCCAGGGTGAACTGCGTGAGGACCACGAGGCCCGGCCCGTCGACCGCGCCGCCGATCAGCGCGGTGTAGCCCCGGATGATTCCGGATTCCTCCAGCAGCCGCACGCGGCGATGGCAGGCGGACGCCGACAGGCCGACCGCTGCGGCGAGATCCGTGTTGCTGATCCGGCCGTCGCCGCGCAGGGCCTGGATGATGCGGCGGTCGATCGCGTCCACGCGCGCCTCGCAGGATCTTCGAACTGTCCGCAGATATTTCCACGGCCAAGCTCGAAACTCAAATCTCTTCGACAGGATGCACGCTCGTTCGACGATCCTTCGTGTAGCCTTTTGGCACTGCATCCGAGCGCCGCTCCGAGGGCCGCCATGAGCATGATCGACCGCGAGCTCCGGCCCGATGCGGGCCCGGCCGGGACGGCCTCCGCCCTCCTCACGATCGATCTCGCGGCCATCGCGGAGAATTACCGCCTGCTCGCCGCGCGAGCCGGGACGGCCGCCTGCGCGGCCGTCGTCAAGGCGGACGCCTACGGCCTCGGCGCCGACCGGGTCGCGCCGGTCCTGGCCGCCGCGGGCTGCCGGCACTTCTTCGTCGCCCAGGTCGGCGAGGGCGTCTCCCTCCGGTCCATCGTCGGGCCCGGGGCGGCGATCGCCGTGCTCAACGGCGCCGCCCCGGGCAGCGAGGCGACCTGCGCGGACCACGACCTCGTGCCCGTCCTCAACGACCTGTCCCAGCTCGGCGGCTGGCAGGGCCTGGCCCGGCGGCGCGCGCGGCGCCTGCCGGCGATCCTCCAGATCGACACCGGCATGGCCCGCTTCGGCTTCGCGCCGGAGGAGGTCGGCGCGCTGCTCGACGACCCGGACGCCCTCGCGGGCCTCGACCTGCGGCTGGTGATGAGCCACCTCGCCTGCGCGGGCGAGCCCGACAGCCCGGTCAACGCGGCGCAGCGCGCCGTCTTCCGGGCGGTCCGGCGGCGCCTGCCGACGGTGCCGGCGAGCCTCGCGGCCTCGTCGGGGATCTTCCTCGGTCCGGACTTCCACTTCGACCTCGTGCGCCCCGGCGCCGCCCTCTACGGGATCGCCCCGCAGGCGGGCGCGCAGAACCCGATGCGGCCGGTGATCGGCCTGCGGGCCCGGGTGATGCAGACGCGCAGCGTCCCGGCGGGGACGCCGGTCGGCTACGGGCACGCGGCCCGAGTCGACAGGGACAGCCGCCTCGCCACGGTCGCGATCGGCTACGCGGACGGATTCTTCCGCAGCACGGCGGGCGGCGCGGCGTGGTTCGGCGGCGTCCGGCTGCCCGTGGTCGGGCGCGTCTCGATGGACAGCCTCGTCCTCGACGTCACCGACGTGGCGCCCGGCACCCTCGGGCCGGGGGCGCTCGTCGACATCGTCGGGCCGGAGCGCGACGTCGACGCCGTCGCCGCGGCGGCCGGCACGATCGGCTACGAGGTCCTGACCAGCCTCGGCCACCGCTTCCACCGCATCTATCTCGGAGCCTGAGGCCCGCCATGCACGTGATCATCCTCGGCGGCGGCGTCGTCGGCGTCACCTCGGCCTACTACCTCGCCCGGGCCGGCCATCAGGTCACCGTGCTGGAGCGCCAGCCGGGCTCCGGCCTGGAGACCAGCTTCGCCAATGCCGGGCAGGTCTCGCCCGGCTACTCGGCCCCCTGGGCGGCGCCCGGGATCCCCGTGAAGGCGCTCAAGTGGCTGATGATGCGGCACCGCCCCCTGGTGCTGTGGCCGCGGCTCGAGCCCCGCCTCTACGCGTGGCTCACGCGCATGCTCGCGAACTGCACCGAGGAGGCCTACCAGCGGAACAAGGGCCGCATGGTCCGACTCGCCGAGTACAGCCGCGACGCGCTGCGCGACCTGCGCACCGAGACCGGCATCGCCTACGACCACCGGGAGAAGGGCACGCTCCAGCTCTTCCGGACGCAGAAACAGCTCGACCATGTCGGCGACGACACCCGCGTCCTCGACGCCTACGGCGTGCCCTACACGGTGCTGGACCCGGCCGGCTGCGTCAGTGCCGAGCCGGCGCTCGCCGCCGTGCGCGACGTCTTCGTCGGCGGCCTGCGGCTGCCGGGCGACGAGACCGGCGACGCGCACCTGTTCACGCAGCGCCTCGCCGTGATCTGCGAGGGCCTCGGCGTCACCTTCCGCTACCGCACGGCGATCGCGCGCCTGCATCACGCCGGGGACCGGGTGACGGCGGTCGAGACCGCCGACGGCGACCTCCTGCGGGCGGATGCCTACGTGGCGGCGCTGGGCAGCTACACGCCGGCCCTGCTGCGCCCCCTCGGGATCGCCCTGCCGGTCTACCCGGTGAAGGGCTACTCGCTCACGCTCCCCATCACCGATCCGGCGGCCGCGCCGGTCTCGACGGTGATGGACGAGACCTACAAGGTCGCGATCACCCGGCTCGGCGACCGCATCCGCGTCGGCGGCACCGCCGAGCTCGCCGGGTTCAGCAGCGCCCTGCGCCTGCCGCGCCGCGAGACCCTCGCGCGCTCGGTGCAGGACCTGTTCCCGGCCGGCGGCGACCTCGACCGAGCCGCGTTCTGGACCGGCCTGCGGCCGATGACGCCGGACGGCACGCCGATCGTCGGGGGCACGCGGGTCGGGAACCTGTTCACCAACACCGGTCACGGCACGCTGGGCTGGACGATGGCCTGCGGATCGGGCCGCCTGCTCGCCGACCTCGTGTCCGGACGGGCGCCGGAGATCGCGAGCGACGATCTGGCCCTCGACCGCTACGCCGCGTGAGCCGGCCGGCCGGATCGGCCCTGACCGGTCCGACTCCCCGACGCCCGGTCACTGAACCGCCGTCGCGCTGCGCAGCGCGTGCCGTGGCGCACCAGCACAACTCTGCCCGGTATCGCCCCGAACGCGATCCGACCGTGCGTTGAGCAAGACTCCGGGAATCGTGGCGAGTCGCCGTCACCACCGGGCACAATCATTCATGATTCACCGAGATACGACCACCAGTTGATTACATGACGTTCATGACGTGCGGATTCGCATAATCGTTGGATGACTTCCGACAGGCCCAGGCAACCCTTCGCACCGAGTCGAGTTTAGGATCTGAACGAACGATCTGGGTGCGCAGATGAGTTTCATCGTCGTACAGGGCCAGGAAGATCACGAGCAGGCCGATGCCGTTCTCCGGGGCGTCGCCGACGGGCTGGCCCGCCTGTTCCGCGTGCCCGAGCATCCGCCCGGTGTTCAGCACCTGCTGGATTCCGGGACGCAGGAACAGGGCCCCCACCCTGAACAGATCACGCAGCGCAGCGCGCGGCGCGGCGGAAGCAAGAAGCTTCCTCGAGGCCGGTCGGTGAAGACGGGTACCGGCCGGACGCGGCGCGCAGCGGACCAGCCGTCCAGCCGCACGCGAGGGCGCCGGGCGGTGGCCGAGGCGCAGCCCGGGCAACGCGACCAGTCCTGAACCCGGCCCCGGCGCCCGCCCCGGCCTCAGCGCGCCGCGGGCAGGCCGAAGCGCCGGATCTCCAGGTGCATCTGCTCCAGCGGCAGGATCTTGGCGGCCGCACCGCGGTCGATCGCCTCCTTGGGCATCCCGAACACGACGCAGCTCGCCTCGTCCTGGGCGACCGTCTGCGCCCCGGCGCGGCGCATCTCCAGCAGGCCGTTGGCGCCGTCGTCGCCCATGCCGGTCAGCAGGATGCCGAGCGCGTTCGCGGCCGCGGCCCGGGCGGCCGACCGGAACAGGACGTCGACCGACGGGCGGTGGCGCGCGACGAGGGGACCGTCCTTCACCGATACCGCGTAGCTGCCGCCCCGGCGCTCGACCATGAGGTGCCGCCCGCCCGGGGCGATCAGGGCGCGGCCCCGCACCACGGGATCGCCGTCCTCCGCCTCCTTGACGGCGATCGCGCAGAGGCCGTTCAGCCGCTTGGCGAACGCCGCCGTGAAGTGCTCCGGCATGTGCTGCACGATGACGAGACCGGGGGACTCGGCGGGCAGCACCTCGAGCACGTCGCGCAGCGCCTCCGTGCCGCCCGTCGACGCGCCGATGCAGACGATCCGGTCGGTCCCGGCCACGACGCGCCCGGGCACGGGCGGCGGCAGGACGACGTCGGCCGAGAGCTTCGCCTCCACCAGCGGCCGGGACGGCCGGCTCCCGCGCAGCTTGGCCCGGGCGGCGGCCCGGACCGCGTCGCAGACCCGGACCGTGGATTCAAGCAGGAACTGGCGGGTGTCGACGCGCGGTTTCGGCAGCACGTCGACGGCGCCCGCCTCCAGCACCTCGAACAGGATCCGGGACCCGGCCTCGGTCAGGGTCGAGCAGACGATCACCGGGAGCGGCTTCTGCGCCATGATCTTGCGCAGGAAGGTCAGGCCGTCCATGCGCGGCATCTCGAGATCGAGGATGATGACGTCCGGGATCTCCTCCTGGATGCGGCGCGCCGCGATGAACGGATCGGCGGCGGTGCCCAGGATCTCGATGTCGGGCGCCGTCCCCAGGATGCTGCACAGCGTCTGGCGGACGGAGGCCGAGTCGTCGACGATCAGGACGCGGATCGGTCTGGACGCGCTCACCGGCCGGAATCCCGCAGCTTGCCGAAGACGGTCGAGGAGATCTGGTCGAGGCCGGCCACGCCGACGCCCGCCATGGATTCGGAATGGCCGACGATCAGGTAGCCGCCGGGGCGCAGGTGCCCGGCCAGGCGCGCGACCACCGCCCTCTGGGTCGGCTTGTCGAAGTAGATCAGCACGTTGCGGCAGAAGATGAGGTCGACGTCCCGGTCGATCGGGTAGGTCTCGTCCATCAGGTTGAGCCGCTGGAACCGCACCCGGGCGCGCAGCTCCGGCACGATCCGCCCCTCGCGCCGGGCCGGATCGCGCGCGACCATCACGTAGCGGCGGCGCAGGTCCGCCGGCACCGCGTCGAGCATCTCGGCCGGGTAGATCGCCGTCCGGGCACGGTCGAGCACCTCCGAGGAGATGTCGGTCCCGAGGATGGCGTAGCGGAACCGGTCGGCGGCCATGTCGTGCAGGACCATCGCCAGCGTGTAGGCTTCGGCCCCGGTCGAGGCCGCCGCGCTCCAGACCTTGAGCAGCGGCCGGTCGCCCCGCGCCGCCAGCCGCGGCACGATCGTCTCGCGCAGCAGATCGAAATGCGCGGGCTCGCGGAAGAAATCGGTCTTGTTCGTCGTCACGCAGTCGACGAGGTGCGGGAACTCGTCCGCGAGGTGGCCGGCCTCGAACAGGTGGCGGCCGTAGGCCTCCAGGGTCGGGAGATCGAGGGCGCGCATGCGCTTGCGCAGCCGCCCCTCGACCATGGTGCGCTTGGCCGGCGGGAGCTGGATGCCGGCATGCTGCTGGACGAGGTCGGCGACCGAGCGGAAGTGCCGGTCGCTCAGGTGACCCGGATCGGCCTCCATGGTGGCGGATCCTTCAGGCGGCCTGCGGGGTCGCGACCAGGGCCGGGCCGTCGCCGTCCATGAGCGCGACGAGGTCGAACACCACCACGAAGGCCTCGCCCCGGCGACCGATCCCCGCGATGTAGCGGGCGTTCCAGCGCCCGCCGACCTCGGGCGCCGCCTCCATCTCGGCCCGGTCGAGTTCGGTCACCTCGATCACCCGGTCGGCCACGAACCCGACCCGCAGCGGCCGGCCGGGCATCGGCACGTTGAGCAGGATGATCCGGGTGGCCGGCGTGCGCGCCACCGGCGGCAGTCCGAGCTTGGTCCGCAGGTCCACCACCGGGTAGCTCTGCCCGCGCACGTCGATCATGCCGAGCAGGAAGGCCGGCGCCTGCGGCAGCGCGGCCGGGACCCGGTAGTCGAGGATCTCGTGGACGTGCTCGACGTCGATCCCGAAGGTCTCGGCCCCGAGGCCGAGGGTCAGGTACTGCCACACACTGGACATGCAGGGTCTCCGGCTGGAGCGCGGCGCGCGACGGCGGCTCGCGACGACGGCTGACGACGACGGCTGACGACGACGGCGGGATCCGCGCGGGCACGAGCACCGCGCGGATCCGGGCCTCGGGCGAGGTGTCAGGCGACCCGGGTGAAGGCGGCGTCCTGCGCGTCGCCCTCGCCCATGTCGAGGGCGAAGCCGCCGCCCCCGGCCGGGCCGCGCGCGCCCGCCCGCTTCGGGCTCGGGGAGCGGATCGCCGCCGAGGGCGTGCCCATCCGCGCCGCGGTCGCGCGCAGCCGCGTCACCGCCTGGTCGACACCGGCCACCGGCGCGGCCGCCTCGGTGATCCGGAAGTAGGCGATCGTCGCCTGCAGCTTCTCGGCCTGGGTGGCCAGCTCCTCGGAGGTGGCCGAGACCTGCTCGGAGGCGCTGGCGTTCTGCTGGGTCACCTTGTCGAGCTGCTGGATCGCCTGGTTGATCTGGCCCGAGCCGACATCCTGCTCGCGGCAGGCGGCGGTGATCTCCTCGACCAGGCTGGCGGTCTTCTTGATGTCGGGCACGAGCTTGCCGAGCATGTCGCCGGCCTGCTGTGCGGCCTTGACGGTGTCGGACGAGAGCGTGCCGATCTCGGCCGCGGCCGCCTGGCTGCGCTCGGCGAGCTTGCGCACCTCGCTGGCGACCACCGCGAACCCGCGACCGTGCTCACCGGCCCGGGCCGCCTCCACGGCGGCGTTGAGCGCCAGCAGGTCGGTCTGGCGGGCGATCTCCTGCACGATGGTGATCTTCTGGGCGATGGTCTGCATGGCCTCGACGGCGCGGCCGACGGCGATGCCGCTCGCCTCGGCATCCTGGGCCGATTGCCGGGCGATCGTCTCGGTCTGGCTGGCGTTCTCGGCGTTCTGCTTCACGTTGGCGGCCATCTCCTCCATGGAGGCCGAGGCTTCCTCGGTCGACGAGGCCTGCTCGGTCGAACCCTGCGACAGCTGCTCGGCCGAGGCCGAGAGCTCCTGGGACCCCGCCGAGACGTTGCCGGCCGCCGCGGTCGCCTCGGCCACGACGGTGCGCAGCTTCGACAGCATGGTCTGCAGGGCGAGGCCCATCGTGTCCTTGTCGGAGAGCGGCCGGGCCTCCACGGTGAGGTCGCCCTGGGCGATCGCGTTGGCGAGCGCCGCGGTCGCGTTCAGGTTCTCGGTCATGCGGCCCATGGCGCCGACGAGGTCGCCGAGCTCGTCGTTGGTCGTGACCGTCGCGGTCTGGCTCAGGTCGCCCATCGACACCGCGTCGGCGAGCGAGACGGCACGACCGAGGCCGCGGGAGATCGACAGCGCGAGCCAGGTCGCGATGCCGAGGCCCATGAGGAGCGCGGCCGCCGCCACGCTCAGCAGGATCGTCTGACCCTGGGCGGATTCCGCGTTGGCCTGGGCCGCGGCGTCGTCCATGAACCGTTTCTGCCGATCCGCCAGCGCCTCGAACGCGTTGATCGCCGTCGTGCTCACCGTCGCGTACTCGCCCGAGGCGACTTCGGCCGCCTTCACCGAGCTGCCGATCTCGACGAGGGCGAGCGCCCGCTGGAAGGAGGACGCCCAGGTCCCGAACCGCTCGCGGACGGCCGTCACAGCGATTCCCGCCGCCTGGGCCGCCGCCGCGAGCTCGTCGACCGACCGGTTGATCTCCTCGCGCGACTGCTTGGCGAGGGCCACGCGCTGCTGGAGCGCGTCGACGCTCGTGGTCCCGGTGGCCGAGGTCAGCTGCCCCCAGGCCCGCTCGACCCGGCTCTTGAACACCGCGGCGACCCGGGCGAGCCGCTCTCCGGCGGGGCTCTGGGCGTCGGTCGCCGTGTTGATCAGGGCGTCGAGGTCCGTGCGCAGGGCGGCCAGCGCCGGGCGACCCGCCGCATTGATCTCGGCCCAGGTCTTCCCGTTGGAATTGTCGCGGGTCAGCTCCAGAGCCCGGTTCCCCAGCGCGTTCTGCTTCTCGTACTTGGCCGACAGGTCCTCGTAGAGCCGCTTGCCCTCGTCGGTCATGAGCAGGGGCTTCACCTTGGCCAGCGATGCCATGGCGTCACCGTGGTTGGTCGCCGAGCGCTTGGCGAACTCCGTCATCTGCGTCTCGTCCGGGCTGATCAGGGCTCCGCGGACGTTGAACGCGCTGCGGATGGCGTGCGCCTTGCCCTCGAGGACCTGCTTCTGGATCTCGGCGCGGCTCAGGACGTACTTCATCGTCGCGTCGGCGGCCGTGAGCCTCTGGTAGCCGACCCCGCTGGCCGTCCCCAGGAGAACGAGGATCGCGCCGAAGCCGACCCCGAGCTTGGCCTTGATCGAGAAACGCATCGCCCTTTACCCCTACGCAAACACGAGATTCTGACGGGACTTCGGAAAGACTTCGGAAAGACTTCAGTCGAGGATCTGCTCGAGTTCGGGGACGATGATGAATTCGTCCCCCGCCTTGACGATCGAGCGGATGTATTCCGGGCGCCAGGTCGTGCCGACGGGCGGCACCGCCTCGCACTGCGCCGGATCGACCTCCGTGACCGCGAACACCTTGTCGGCCACCAGCGCGACGACCACGGGGTCGCCCGCCACCGGCACCTCCAGGACGAGGAAGCGCGTGTCCGGGCTCGCCGACGCCGCCGGCATCCCGAACCGCTCGCGGATGTCGGCCAGAGGCACGACGTTGCCGCGCACGTTCACGATCCGATCGATATGCGGGCGCGCCCCCGCCACCCGCGTCGCCGGGATCGGATCGATGATCTCGCGCACCATCCCGGCCTCCAGCGCGAAGCTCTCCGAGCCGATCCGGAACATCACCACCTGCTGGCCGCCCTGCCGACCGTCCCGCTGGCCGCCGTCGGCGGCCGCCTGCGGGCCGGGCTCGACGACTCCGCGCGCCACGCCGCCGCTCATCACGCCACCTCCTGGTACTCGCGCACGCCCTCGGCGCGCCCGCCGCTCACGAGGCGGCCGACATCGATGATCAGCGCGGCCGTGCCGTCACCCAGGATCGTCGCCCCGGAGAAGGTCGCCACGTCCGCGTGCAGCTTCGACAGCGACTTGATGACGGTCTGGTGGTTGCCGATGATCTGGTCCGCCACCAGGCCGACCCGCGCCTCACCGGCGGCCACCACGATCACCTTCTGGTGCAGGTCCGGCTCGCCCGCGGCCCCGAACAGGCTGCGCAGCCGCAGGAACGGCACCAGCGCGCCGCGGATGTTGAGGAAGTCCCGCCCGCGGCCGCCGCGCTCGCTGGCGGGCAGCTCGACGCATTCCTCCACCGCGGCCAGCGGGATGACGTAGCGTCCCTCCCCCACCCGGATCAGCAGCCCCTCGATGATCGCCAGCGTCAGCGGCAGGCGCAGCGCCACGCAGGTGCCGCCGCCCGGCTCGGTCGCGATGTCGATCGTGCCGCGCAGGCTCTCGATCGTCTTCTTGACGACGTCCATGCCGACCCCGCGCCCCGACAGGGCCGAGATCTCCTGCGCGGTCGAGAAGCCCGGCGCGAACAGGAACTGGTAGATCTGCTGGTCGGTGAGCACCGCGCCCGGCGCGCACAGGCCCTTCTCCTCGGCCTTGGCGCGGATGCGGGCCGCGTCGAGCCCGGCGCCGTCGTCGCGCACGCTCACCAGCACCTGCGCGCCGACATGCTCGGCGGTGAGCGTGATCCGCCCGGTGGCGGCCTTGCCGCCGGCCGCGCGGCGCTCGGGCGCCTCGATGCCGTGGTCGATCGCGTTGCGGATCAGGTGGACGAGCGGGTCGGCCAGGCGCTCGATCACGGTCTTGTCGAGCTCGGTCTCCTCGCCGGCGGTGACGAACTCGACCGGCTTGCCGAGATCGCGCGAGAGGTCGTGGACGAGGCGGCGGAAGCGGCCGAACAGGGCGCCGATGGCGACCATGCGGATGCTCATCGTGGTGTCGCGCAGCCGCGCGGACAGGCGCTCGATCTCCTCGGCGATGGCCTTGAGGCCGGGATCGGCATGCAGGCCGGCGAGCTGGCTGAGCCGCGCCTGGGCGATGACCAGCTCGCCGACCCGGTCCATCAGCTCGTCGAGCCGCTCGGCCTCGACCCGGACGCTGCTGGCCGGCCGCTCCTCGGCCCGCCGGGCCGGGACGCGCTCGGCGGCCCGGGCCGCGGGCTCGACCGCCCCCGGCCCGGCCGGTCCGGTCTCGCCGGACGCGCGAACGGCGAGGCCGGCGGCCGGAACCGCGCCGGACGGCAGCCCCGACGGCGGCTCCGACGGCGGCCCCGACGGCGGCGGTGCGGCCCCGGCCGGCTCGGGCGCGGCCACCGGTGGCGCGGCCGAGACCGGGACGAGCGTCAGGGTCATCTCGTCCCGCACGAACAGGAAGACGTCCTCGATCGCCTCGCGGGGCACGGCCGCGCGCAGCGTGACGTCCCAGCCGATGGCGAGGCTCTCGGGGTCGAGGGCCGGCAGCTCGGGCAGCGCGTCGAGGCGCGGCACGATCGTGCAGGCGCCGAGGTCGCGCAGCTCGTCGAGGAGCGCCAGGGGATTGGTCCCGTTGCGGAGGATCTCGGGCGCGAACGCGATGCCGATCTGCCAGCCGCCCTCCCCCGCCGCAGCGGGCTCGGCGGCCGGCTCCGGGAGGAGCGCGGACGGGGTGGCCGGGCGGGACGCGGCGCCGAGCAGCTGCTCGAGTTCGGCCAGGATGGCCTCGCCGATGATCGGGGCGCTCGCCTCGGGCTCCTCGATGAGGCCGCGGATGTAGTCCTTGGCCGAGAGGGAGACGTTGACGAGGTCGCGGCCGACCGGGACCTCGCCGCGCCGGACGCGGTCGAAGGCGGTCTCGAAATCGTGGGTGAAGGCGGCGACCTGCTCGAAGCCGAACATGGCGCCCGAGCCCTTGATGGTGTGCAGGGCCCGGAAGGCCGTGTCGATCAGGGCCCGGTCCTCGGGCCGGTCGCCGAGATCGAGCAGCGTCGTCTCCAGGCGGGCGAGCAGCTCGGCGGCCTCGGCGCGGAAGATCTCCGCGGGATCGAGAGCAGTCATGGGACGAACGGACCCCCGGACACAGAACGCAGATACAGAACCAACCGCCCGATCCCGAGCGCGAACGGACGCGCCGATACCGGAGACCGGCCGCGCCCTTCGCGATCAGGCAGTCGAACAGACTGTCCCGGCGCGCGGCGACCGCGCGGTGACGGGACACGACGCGAAGCCACCGCCTGACTTCGTGTGTTGTATATAATCGGACCAGAAATTTTCGGTTAACGAACAGATTTGAGCCCTGAACGGGAAGTATATCTACATCGGGTTCGAAGATATTGATT
Source organism: Methylobacterium sp. D53M (assembly GCF_053345625.1). Lineage (NCBI taxonomy): Bacteria > Pseudomonadati > Pseudomonadota > Alphaproteobacteria > Hyphomicrobiales > Methylobacteriaceae > Methylobacterium > Methylobacterium sp. D53M. The sequence goes on along the minus strand of NZ_JBKFAL010000002.1, from coordinate 31,927 downwards.
ATCGGATACTGCGATCGTGTGACACGCGGATCACAGGATCTCGGGCGCGCGGTGCGGCACGGCTCCGGCCATCACGGCGCATCGACGCGCGTCGCCGAACGTCGATGGACTCGGTCGGACGTGAACGGACGTGTGCGGACATCGACGTCCACCGGCGCGCAGCCGCGCGGATGCGGGCCACGGCAGGTCCCTGCGGGCGGCGCGCGGATCGCGACGGGACTGGAACCGGGAACGGGGCCGGACGCGGCCGGTCCGGCGCGGGAAGGCCCGGCCGCGGCGCGACCGCCGACCGGGCCCGAACGGGCTGCCCTCGGCGCGCGCCGGCGCGCTCAGAACAGGTCGATGCCGTCCGGATCGTCGGCGGCGTCGGCGGCCGGCGTCTCGGAGGCCGGAGCCCCCCCGAGCAGGCGCTCGGTCAGGCGCGCGCGAACCTCCCCCAGGGTGCAGCCGGCGATCGCCGCCGCGATCCAGGCCGGATCGGCCGCGGCATCCGGCGCCGCGACGCGGTCCGCGCTGTGGTCGGCGAGCCGCCCGAGCTCCGCGCCGGCCGAGCGCAGCAGGCCCTCGACGTTCTGGACGCGCTGCTTGGCCCGGTCCTGGAACTGCATCGCCACGATCGCCGCCGACACGTCCTGCGTGATGGCCTGCGTGGTCTCGGCGGTCTGCTGCAGGATGCCCGCGACCTGCGCGTTCTGCTCGACCAGCGCCCGCATCACCATGCGGACGCGCGTCTCGGCGGTCCGGCTCTCCTCGGACATGTCGATCGCCGCGATGTCGCCCAGCAGGGCATGGCTGCCGCGCAGGCCGGCCGCCATCGTGCCGATCTGCTGCTTGATCACGTCCGACAGGGCGTTGATCGTCGTGGCGAGGCCGCGCACCTCGTCGGCGACCACCGCGAAGGCCGCGCCGCTGGCGCCGGCCCGGGCCGCCTCGATCTTGGCGTTCAGGGCGAGCAGGTTGGTCTGTCGGTTGATCCGCTCGATCTGCGCGACGCTCCCCTCGACCGACGACAGGCCCTCGAGCACCCCGGCCAGACCCTGCGCGAGGGTCGACCCGCGGGACGACATCAGGGTGATCCGCTCGATCAGGGCGGTGAGCGTCTCGCCGAGACCGGCGGCGACGTCGCCGAGCTGCAGGGTCCGGTCGTCGATCCGGACGGTCTGGACCGAGGCGACGAGCCCCCGGACGATCTCCGACTGCTCGCAGGTCGTGGCGGCGATGCTCTGGAAGCGGTTGGACAGGCCGTGGACGTTGGCCTCCACGTCGGTGGAGACGATCCCGAGCTCGGCGACGAGGGCGTCGAGCAGCGTCCGCTGCTGCGCCGAGAGGCCGAGCCAGGCCTGGAGCAGGTCGGCCGCCTGCGCGGCGGGCGCCGGCTCGGCCACGATCGCGGCGGGCAGCGGCGCGGGCTCGCTGGACGACGCGGCCGCCTCCGGGAGCGGCGCGGCCGGGATCGCCGCGCCCGATCCGCGCCGGTCATCGAGCCCCACCTCGGACCCCACCTCGGGCCGCATCCCGGGCCGGCGGAACCGGTCCGGGACCTGCCTGAGGATGTCGTGGGCGACTTGGAAGGCCATCGGCGGGCGGGTCTCTCGGCGTCGTCCGACGCGCGCGGGTCATGCAACAATCCCACGGTCGGCACCCGACCGAGGCTAAGGAACGCCGTTGAAGAAAACGTTATCGCCCGGCCGATGGCCGCAACGGCCGGCACAGATCACAGTATTAGCCAATCAACACTGTCCGAGGCCGGGCAGACCTCCGTCCTGTGCTGGGCCCGCGGCCGCGTCGTCCGTCCGCGATTGGCCGAACCTTCAGGAAGAATTTACCCGCCGCGGTGTTGACTCGGGCGCGGCGGCGCGTCGCCCCGCACGTCCGTCGTCGAGGTCACGAACCCGCATGTCCGAGGCTCCCGTCCTCACGCTCGGTCCCGACTGCACCATCCGGACCGTCCGGGCGCTGCAGGACACGCTGGCGGCGGCGCTCGCCGGCGGGGCGCGCCTCACCCTCGACTGCGCGGCGGTCGAGCGCGCGGACGTCACCTTCGTCCAGATCGTTCTCGCGGCCGACCGGACGGCGCGGGGTCGGGCCGCCGGGATCGCGCTGGTCAACGTCCCCCCGGCGGTCGAGGCCGCGTTCCGGCGCGCCGCGATCGAACACCCCAGCGCGCCGCACCTCTAGGCGCGCGTCAGGCACAAGAACGGAATCCGTGTCATGGCCACTGTCCTCGCCGTCGACGATTCGCCCAGCATCCGGCAGATGATCAAGGTGGTGCTCGGCCCGGCCGGCCACACGGTGATCGAGGCCGGCGACGGCGCCGAAGGCCTCGCGAAGGCCAGGAGCGAGAGCGTCAACCTCGTCATCACCGATCTCAACATGCCGGTGATGAACGGGCTGGAGATGATCAAGCAGCTGCGGACGCTGCCGAGCTGCACCGGCGTGCCGATCCTCTTCCTGAGCACGGAATCCGACGAGGCGATCAAGCAGCAGGCGAAGGCGGCCGGGGCGACCGGCTGGATCACCAAGCCGTTCAAGCCCGAGCAGCTGCTCGCCGTCGTGGGCAAGCTCGTCCGCGCCTGAGGCCGCGCCTGAGGCCGCCTTCGTCGGGCCCGACACCGGGCCCGTCATGTCCCCGACCGCGCCGATCCGGCGGGCTCATTTCAGGTGGTAGGCCACCCCGGCGATCAGCGCCTTCTCCTCGGTGTTGAGCGTGCGCCGCGGGTCGCCCCCGAACTTGTTGTGCCAGTACTGGAACCCGGCGAAGACCTCGACCCGGTTGGGCGTGCCGGCGACGAGCTGCCCGACATCGAGCACGAGGTTGGTCTGGGAGACGAATTCCAGCTGGGTGTCGTTCTCGTTGAATCGACCGTAGCGCCCCTTGGGCAGCACGATCGTGTTGAAGCCGGCGAGCGACAGCGGCAGCCCGGTGAACGGCAGCGGGATCGTGTAGGTGATCTCGAATTCCGGCGTCATCTTGAACTCGACGCTGCGGAAGTGCGCGTAGTCGAAGCCCGGCACCGGCCCGTATCCGGCGAAGCCGTTGCGGGAGAACTCCTTGTAGCCCTGGACCTTCAGGTTCACGAACCCGGCCGGCACGTCGAAGGCGAAGCTCAGCCCGAAGGTCCCCGCGCGCTTCTCGGAATCGAAGGTCGTGTCCTTGGTGTTGACGTCGGCCCCGAACGACAGGCCGACATCCTTCACGAAGCCGGGGATGGCCAGAGCCTGCGTGTCGAAGACCTTGTTGAGGCTCAGGACGCCCCGGTAGATCAGGTAGAACTCGGTGGCGCCGACGCCCTCGAACCGGCCAACCTGATTGCCGGCCGGATCCTGGGATCCGGACCGGAGGATGTCGAGGGAGAGCAGGTTGGTGCCGTAGGCCCACGCGTTGGCGTGGAACAGGTTGATGACGGTCTTGGGGACCTCGCGCCCCACGAACTGGCCGTCGGGACGCTGGACCCGGAGGCCGGGCTCCGCCGAGGGTCCCTGGAAGCGGTAGCTCACCACAGTGTCGGAGAAGTTGAAGAAGGACGGCGGCGGCGCCGCCATCACGGTGGCGGCCGCGACGGCAACGGCGGCCTCCTGGCGCCGCGCGCGGGCCGCGGCCGCGACGGGCGTCCCGTCGGCCGCACCCGCCCCCGACGTGGTCGAGGAACTGGCCGCGGCCGTGGCCGGAGCGGGCGCCGGCTCGGCGCGGGCGAACCCGGCCAGACCGACCCCGCAGGCCAGGATCAGCAGGCCGGCCGCCGGGCGCGGGCTCGCCCGGGACACCGACCGGAGCATCGCGCGCCCTGTCCCCGCGCCCGGCCCCTGCCCGCGACGGCGCCGCGCGGGCCGCGACCGCCCGGGCGCGCCGCCGGTCAAAACAGCTTCCAGAACACGAGGATCATGAGCCCGTAGGCGGCGATCAGCAGCGCGGCGCCCTGCAGGTTAACCCGGGTCCGCCGCGCCGGATCCGGCGTCAGCCACCAGCCCAGCCGCTTGGCCGTCCAGGGCACCATCACCGAGGTGAGCAGGACGCTGAACACGTTGCCGATGAACAGGGCGACCGGGAAATCCACCTTCAGCATGCCGGCCAGGATCGGCGCGCCGACCAGGACGCCCCACAGGAACACGGTCGGGTAGAGGGTCAGCACGACGATCATGTTCATCTTCCACGCCGCGGGCGCGCCCTCTCCGGGCGGCGCGACGTTGCGGAACCACTGCTCGAAGCCGCTCTGCACCGTCCGCGTGTGGAATTCCGCGGTCATCGGCGCCGCCTCGGCGACCAGGGCCCGCCGCTCGGGCGAGTCCATCCAGGTGCGCAGGTTCGCCTCGCTGTCGAAGCGCAGGATCGCGACGTAGTCCTCCTGCACCCCCGGCACGGCCGGCTCGAACCGGTAGCCCTGCATGCCGGGCGCCCGCGACTGCGCGGCCGCGATCTTCTGCTCCCACCGGAGGTAGGCGGCCTCCATGCCGGGCTTCACGCGGGTGCTGATCACCGCGCTGACCGGCGAGGTCCGGGCCGCGCCGGCGTCGTCCTTGACGATGTGGACGTCGTCGCGGCCGACGAGCATCGGCGTGGCGCCCTGGATGCGGGCCTGCCGCTCGGGGGAGGCCATCCAGGTCTTGGCCTGCTCCAGGCTGTGGAACCGCTGCACGATCACCCAGTCCACCTGCAGCGGCGGGCGCGGCGGGATCAGCTGCTGCTCGATGAAGCCCGGGAAGGCCGCGACGACGGCGCTGGTGTCGACCTGCCAGCGGGCGAAGGCGTCCGCGCTCTCCGGCCGGATGGTCGTCTGCGTCACGATGCTGACGGACGATGTGGCACCGCTCATGAACCGACGCGCTTCCGTTGCACGGCTGCCTGCACTCGCGCGTTGGCTTCGCCCGGCCCCCGGCGCCGCGCCCGGTCACCGCCCGGCGGGTCCGGGGCGGTGCCGAGAGGCGCCACCTCCGGCGACCCGGACGGCCGGTCCGTGGACCGCGGCACCGAGGCGGCGGCGGACCCGCAGGGATCTGCCGCGCCGCGGAACACGAGGATAAACAACCGAAAATTGATCTTGCATCGAGCGCCCGCCACTCCATTGGCAGCACTGCTCTGCATGCCTGTATCAGCGGGCAATCTACGACCGGAGTCAAGACCTCGGCGCGGAGGTCGAATATTTTAATTGTAAATACAGCACGTTCTCTACGGCGATCGTCTTTTTAGCGGAAACGCTTGCACGATATTTATCTTCCGCGCGCGCGGCCCGGAAGGCCGGACTTTTTCGGCGCCCGCTCCGCCCGAGCCCCGCCGAGCTGGGACGGAGCGACAATGAAAAGACGGGGCGGAGACGATCGTCGCCGGGCGCGGCGGAGGGTGTGGCGCCGGGTGTGGCGCAGGGTCGGGGCGCAGGGTCGGGGCGCCCTGCCATGACGGGACGGATTATTTCTTGTCCGTCCGTCTCAGGCGGGGCGCCGCCGTCCCGATCAGGAGCCGCCGCCGAGACCGCGACACGCCATATGTGCTGCTCGGATCGGGCCGGAGAGCCTGATCGATCATCTCTTCACGGTCGTTTTATTGCATTTCCCTATATTTACAATTCGACTGCCGACGATCGCGGGCCGGCGTTGACGCGGCACTTCCGCCCCTGTCTATTCTGTCGCCAAGCCGCGGGTAGCCGCTCGTTACTGGCTGACGAACATGCGTTCGCAGGACGCACGGTTTCAGCGGAACGTCCCGATCCGCGCGCGGCCCCGTCGCCGATCCTGCCCGCGCGGCTCGACGGCGGTCGCGCTCCGTGACACCCCGCACCGCTCGGCCGGACCGCGCGGCGACATCGCTCAACTCGAAGCCAATGCCGGTCGTCCGACCCGGAGTTGTTAAGCACGCCGCGCGAAGTCTAGTGCGGTCCGACACAACAATCGGGACCGCCCCTCGATTAAGAAATCTCCGCGGTTCATAGTCTCGACCAACCGACCCTTTTCGCGACGACAGAGGTTCCAATGTCTGACAACCACGAAAAATTCATGGCCCGGGCGATCGCCCTGTCGGAGAAGACGTCGCTGGTCGACAGTGCCGGCGGCGTGTTCGGCTGCGTGATCGTCCAGGACGGCGAGATCATCGCCGAGGGCGCCAACCGGGTCGTCGCCGAGAACGACCCGACCTGGCACGGCGAGATCGAGGCGATCCGGAAGGCCTGCAAGGCGCAGGGCAGCTTCAAGCTCCGGAACGCGACGCTCTACACCAGCGCCGAACCCTGCCCGATGTGCATGGCGGCCGCCTACTGGGCCGGCGTCAAGAACGTCTACTACGCGGCGCAGGTCGAGGACGCGCTGGAATACGGCGGCTTCGACGACAGCATGATCTACGCCGAGCTCAAGAAGGACGTCGGCGAGCGCTCCATCCCGACCCAGCAGATCATGCGCGAGGAGGCCGTCGAGGTCTGGAAGAAGTACGCCCAGAAGGCGGACCGCGTCCCCTACTGAGGGTCGGATCGCGAGACCGGCCGTCCTGCTCCGCCCGCTCAGGCCGCGTCGCCCGAGCGGGCCTCCACGCCCGCGCAGTGCCCAGTCATGAATGCTGAGACCTTGAGGACGGCCTGCAAGGGCCCGGTCATCGACGCGGGCGACCCGCAGTTCCGGGAGGCGCTTCACGGGAACCTGTGGAACAGGCTGATCCCCGACCGGGCGCCGCAGATGATCGTCAGGGCCGCCGACGAGGACGACATCGTCGCCACCGTGAAGTTCGCCCGCGCGCACGGCCTCAAGGTCGTCGTCCGCGGCGGAGGCCACAACTGGTGCCAGCCGACCCTGCGCAACGGCGGGATCCTGATCGACCTCGGGAGCCTCGACAAAATCCTGGCGATCGATGTCGCGCAGCGCCGGGCCGTCATCCAGCCGATCGTCAGCAACCGCGACATCCAGAAGGCGCTCAACGCCCACGGACTCGCCTTCCCGACCGGCCACTGCCCCCAGGTCAAGGCGAGCGGCTACTTCCTCGGCGGCGGCATGGCCTGGAACCCCACGGTCTGGGGCTACGGCACCGAGAGCCTCGAGGCGATCGAGCTCGTCACCGCCCAGGGCGAGCGGATCCGGGCCAGCGAGACCGAGAACCCGGACTTCTTCTGGGCCGCGCGCGGCGCCGGCCCGGGCTTCTTCGGGATCGTCACGAAGTATTTCCTCAAGCTCCACGCGCTGCCGAAGGCCATTCACGGGAGCGAGTATTTCTATCGCCTCGAGGATGCGCCGGCCGTCGGCACGTGGCTCGGCGAGGCGGCGCCCACGATCGCGCCGAGCGTCGAGCTGACCCAGTTCCTCGTGAAGGCGCCGCCCGCGCTGGCCGAGGCGGCGGCGGACCGGAACGGCTGGGTCTGCATGGTCACCGCCACCGCCTTCGAGGACACCCCGGAGGCGGCCCGGCGCGCGCTGGCGCCGCTCGATGACGCACCGGTCGCGCCCCTGTCGAGCGCGCGGGTGACGCCCCTCGACTTCGAGCAGCTGTTCGACGCGTCCGGCGCGCTCTTCCCGGAGGGCGTGCGATCCCGGGTCGAGGCCACCTTCTCCAATCACAGCCCCGGCGCGGTGATGGCGGCCATCCTGCCCCTGTGGCAGCGGGCGCCTTCGGCGACCTCGGTGTTCCTGTCGACGATCTTCTGCGGACCCGACGTCCCGGGGCCGCAGCGGAACATGGCCCGCTCCATGACCTCGAAGGTCTATGGCGGCCCCTGGACCATGTGGCACGAGGCGGACGACGATCAGGCCAACGCCGCCTGGCATCGGGCGGTGATCGCCGCGCTGAAGCCGCTCAACATCGGCTACTACATCGGCGAGACCAACACGGTCGAGCAGCCCGAGATCGTCGCCCAGGCGTTCACGCCCGAGAAGTGGCAGAGGCTGTGCGCGCTGCGCGACGCGCACGATCCGGACCGCGTGTTCTTCGACTATTTCGACGGTCTCCGCTGAGCCGCGGCGCGGTCACGTCGGCGTGTCGGTCGCGTCCCAGGGCGTGTCGCGGTCGTTCTGGAATCCGGTCAGCCAGTTCAGCGCGACGTGGCGCTCCGCCACGACGTCGCCGTTGAGCCCCGCGGGGGCTGTCCCCTTCTGCCGCGCCTGCCGGACGACCCAGTGCGCCCGCCACGCGCGGTCCAGCGCCTCCAGGATCTCGCCGGGCGGCCGCAGCCGCGCGGCGTCGGCCGCGCCCGCGTCCCGGGCGAGCGGCGCGACCGCCCGCCAGAGCGCGTCGACGTCGACCGTGGCGTCGCTGTCGGCGATCCGGGCCGCGCGCACGCCGAGCGCCCACAGCAGGGTGTTCGCGGCCTCGTAGCGCCAGGACGCCGCCGCGGCGTCCTTCGGGTCCGCCGCCTCGATCTGGGCGCGCTCGGCCGGCGACAGGGCCGCGAAGCCGGTGGGATTCAGCGTCCTCTGCCCCGGCTCGCGCAGCGTCGTGCCGGCGCCGAAGGCCTGCCCCCAGGCCGCGATGTAGAGCAGGGCCAGAGCCCGCCGGAGCACCTCCGCCGGCGGTCGCAGCGCGAGTTCCGCCTCGCCGAGCGCGGGGGGCATGCCGGCCGGCGGCTTCGGGTCCAGATCCTCCAGGCGCTCCAGGGTCCGGGCGCGGCGCGCGACGGCGTCGGGCGGATAGGGCAGACGCGCGGCCGGATCCGTCTCGCCCGCGGCCGACAGGAGGAGCGCCATGTCGGGCGCGCGCACGGAGCCGTCGGGCAGGAAGAGGACGGCGTTCGCCGCGAGCGCCCAGGTCTCCACGCGCGGCAGGTCGGACGCGGCGACCGCGAAGCTGACGTGGTTGCGGACGCGCTGCAAGTGGCGCCAGAGATGGTAGCGGAGGGCGGTCATCTGCCCGTCGCCCCGTCCCATGACGTAGCCGATGAACCCGTCGAGATGCGGCTGCAATTCGGGGTCGGAGAGGTCCCGCCGGCCGTTCAGCGCGTGGTCGAAGGGGAGCGCGGGCAGGTCGCGCACGGTCGCGTAGGCGTTGACGAGAAGCGGTTCGTCCGGCGCCGCCTCCGCCGGTGCCGCATCGGCGCGTCCGAACAGCCGCTTCAGCAGATTCATGGTCTCTCCCTTCCGGTCTTCCCGCGGAGCGGCGCCTCCGAGGCCGGCATCCGCACCGGGCCCGGTCGCGCCGGGCGCGCGAGCGCGGAAGCGGGCGCGCCCAGAGTGGGGCGGGCGCACCGGCCGGGCAAGGCGCGCCGCGCCCGGAGCCCTCGGAGGCCGGATCGCAGCATTCGGTTGACGTGGCCGTTCGGCCGGTTAGAAAACCGGCCGTCGAATCGGTTATCGATCCGGTTGCGCCCAATCTTTGTCGCTCGGAAGCTGTAGCTCGACCGCATCTATAGCCTCCTGGACCGAGACTGTTCGCTGCGCCGGCTCGATACCGGGACGCCGACCCGACCGCAATCCTGCCGCGCCCGCCCTGCCGCGCCCGCGTCTCGCCATCAGGAGCCGACCATCGCCGAAGCAGCGCCCCCGCGCGACCGCTCGCGACCGCGCGCCCTCGCCGGGCTCCTGGCAGCGACCGTGCTGCTGCCGCTCGCGATCCTGCTGATCGGGCTCTGGCAGGGCCAGCGCGGCCTCGACGACTGGCGGGCCTTCGCGGCCGAGCGCGACCGCCTCGGCGCGGTCGTGGCGGATCTGGAGGCGCGGTCTCCGCGGGACGGGCGCCCCGATTTCAGCCTGCAGTTCCGGCACGACGGCCGCCTCTACGGCGGCCCCTACGCCGCGGTGAAGGCCCGCGAGATCCGCGACCACGCGGGGACCCTCGCCGCCGTGATGGACTGGCGGCGCAGGCTGCCGGCGGTCGCGGTCGCGGGCGGCGGAATCGCGGCGGCGCTCTCCGTGCTCGTTCTGCTCGTCGGCGGCCTGCTCGGGCAGCTGGGACGCGGGTCGCGCGACGCCCTGGTCCGCGGCTTCTCGCTGGTGCGGCGGCTGCTTCCGCCCGCCCTCGCCGCCCAGATCGTGGCGGCGACCGCCGGCCTCGTGGCGGTGGTCCTGTTCGAGGCCGGGCTGCTCGTCGACGGCGGCCTCAGCGGCGGCGGCGTGAAGCTCCTGGCGATCGCGGCCGGCGCGGTCGGCGCCACGATCCTCGCCGCGTGCGGCGCCCTGATCGGCCTGCGCCGGGCCCTCGTCGCCTTCGCGCCCGACCCGCTGCCGATCCTCGGGCGGCGGATCGCGCCGGCCGAGGCGCCGGGTCTCTGGCGCCTCGTCGAGGCGCTCGCCGACCGGATGGGCGCGCTGAAGCCCGAGGCCCTGGTCGTCGGCCTCACCGAGGGCTTCTTCGTCAGCGCCGGCCCGGCCGTGCTCGAGCCCGGCGGCGCGCGGCTCGACGGCCGGATCCTCTACGTGCCCCTGCCCTATCTCGCCCTGCTGCGCGTCGACGAGACGGCGGCGATCCTCGGGCACGAACTCGCCCACTACGCCGGCGGGGACACCGCATACAGCCAGCGCTTCCTGCCGATCTACGCGGGCGTCGGGCGCTCCCTCGACGCGATGGCCGAGCGCGAGCGCGGCGCGCTCGGCGTGCTCGGGCCGTCGATCCGCCTCGGCCTGTTCGTGATGGAGCAGTTCCACCTCGCCGTGCGCCACTGGAGCCGGGTGCGCGAGTTCGCGGCCGACGCGGCCGGCGCCGCCGTGACCTCCCCCGACGCCTCGGCCCGGGCGCTCCTGCGCTACGGCGCCGCGCGCCCGCGCGTCGTCGAGACCCTGGACGCCGCGACCGACGCGCCGGAGACGGCCGCCGCCGACCTCGTGGCGGCGGCGTTCGACGGCGCGATCGCGCGCGGCCTCGAGGATCCCGCGGCGCGCCTCGAGGACGAGCAGGCCCACCCGACCGACACCCACCCGCCGACCCGCGACCGCGTCGCCGCCCTCGGGCTGGCGATGGACGCGGACCTGCTGGCCGCGGCCGGAGCCGCGCCGCCGGCCCGGGCCCGCGACCAGCTCGCCGCCTACTTCGCCGACCCCGACGGCCTGTGCCGGACCGCGACGCGGGACTTCCTCGGCGCGGTCCGCGCGCGGGAGACCGCCGCCCGCGCACATCTGGAGGCGACCGCCGCGGAGATCGGAACCGAGGAACGGGTGCTGCGCGCCAGCCACCGCGCCCGCGGCCTCACGCTGGCCGCCAGCGCCGGCCTCTTCGCCGCCGCGGCGCTCGCGCTCGCCCTGTTCCGGATCCCGGGCCTGTCGCCGTACGAGGCCCGGATCGTGGCGGCCGTGGCCCTGGCCCTCGCGGCCGCCTTCGGCGGGGCGGGCGCCTTCGTCCTGTCACGGGGCGAGCCGATCGCCCTGATCCTGAGCCCCGCGGGGCTGACGGCGCCCGGTCTCGACAGGGTGATCCCCTGGGAGGCCGTCGCCGATCTCGACATGTCGCTGAGCCGCGCCGGCATCGTCACCCGCCTGCTGCTGCCGCCGGGCGCGGACTGGCCGGAGCGGGCCCCGGGGCGGCACCCCGTGAAGCTCGACGCGAAGCGCCGCATCGTGACCCTCACGGTCGGACTGCCGCGCGGGATGAAGCCGCAGGATTTCGCCGACCTGATCGCCCGCTACCAGGCCGCGCACCACGCCCGCCGCGCCCTGGCCGAGCGCGCCGCGCGCGCGACCGTCGCCGCCCACACCCCCTCTCCCGAAGCCCTGCCTGCTTGAGGATCGCATGGGATCGCCCGCCAAGCCCGAGACCGCCGAGACCCTGCGCCTGCCGCCCGACCGAGCGAGCTGGACCGTCATCCTGGGCGTGCTGTTCGGCTTCGTGCTGTTCGGCGGCCTCCTGGCAGCCAGCGCCGTCTACACGGCGCCCGTGCTGATCTCGGATTGGCAGGTCCGCGAGGCCGCCCGGCCCGTCCCGAACGCCCGCGTGAGCGACGGCAAGTGCAGCACCAAGCTCGTGTTCCACATCTGCGACGCGACGCTCTCGCTGCGGACGCCCCAGGGCAGCGTGACCCGCCGGGTGAACTACGTGTTCACCGGCCTGCACGCGGGCGACTACACGATCGGCGTGATGGCCGACCCGGCGCATCCCGAGTCCGTCACCACCGATCTCGGCCTCGACCGGCTGTGGAACCGGGCGATCACCCTCCTGACGATCGACGGGGTGATCCTGGCCGGCCTCGTCGGTGCGCTGATCTCGATCCTCCGCAACGGGCGCGCGGCGTTCCGGTCCGCCGCCTGACCGGCCCCGCGCCGGGATCTCGGCCGCGCAGGGCCGTCCGCGCCACGGGACACGCCCGAACCGGCGGACCGGTGCCGTACCGGTTGCCGGTCCGGCGATCCGGTACGTGTGCGTCATTGCGCCGGCGCGGACGGTCGGTCAGACCGCGCTCCCTCGAACCTCTCGGGAGAACCGGATGAGCAGCACCCGCAAGACGGCGCTTCGTGGCGCCCTCCTCGGCCTCGCCCTCGCAGGCCCGGCGCTGGCCGACGACACGCCGACGACGGCGGGCGCGGTCGACCGGCTCAAGGGCCTCGCCAACGAGGCGGTCGGCGGCGCCAAGCGCGGCGTCGGCAACCTGACGGACGACGAGGCGCTGAAGGCCGAGGGGCGCGACCAGAAGCTCCGGGGCCAGGCCCAGCAGGAGCGCGGCAAGGCCAAGGACGCCGTCGAGAACGCCCTCGACAAGTAGGCGGGTGGGGCCCCGGCCGCGGCGCGGCCGGGGCCCGCCGCACCGATCGAAACGGTCTCGCCGGCCGGCATGACGGACACCGTCAGCGCTTCGGCCTGTCCCGGAGCCGGAGCCACTGGCCGCGCCGGGCGCGACGGACAGCGCCAGGCTGGCGCCGGCGCCCGCGGCCCGAGCGATCGTACAGTTGCCCTGCGTACTCGCTCAATCGACCTATTACGCGGGAAAGCTCTCATTATTTTAGCAAACGTTCCAATTTTTCATTCTATCTTACTCACTTGGCAGACATCACAGAAATCATACGGTCGCTCTGCCGGACGCCACCGCTTTAGGTAGTGCGCCGTGGTTGATAACGATTTTTGTTGCAACAACTTAACCGCGACATATGCTATCGATACAGGATAGGCGACCGAATCGGGCCGGTCTTGAGTATCGAACCTGTATTGCTGCAGGGCACGGCAACCGTGCGGGGCCGCCAGAACAAGGATCGACCGGACCGTCCGGTCGACGCGACGCGCGGGTGTGCCGATCATGATGTTTGCTGTCCCCGCCTTGCTGTTGGAGCTGGCGTTGACGACGCCGGTCTCGGACAAGATGCCGGTCTTCGACGTTCACGGCAGCTGCCGAGCGGCGACGACGGCGATGACCCTCGATCCCGTTCGGCAGAAGCTCTGCCTCCAGGACGAGGGGTCGGCCCGTGCCGAGGTGGCGAAGAAGTGGTCCAGCTTCCCGGCGGTCGACCGGACGCGCTGCGCGGCGGAGGCCCAGCTCGACGGCCTGCCCAGCTACGTCGATCTGCTGGAGTGCCTGACCCTCGCCCGGGAAGCCAAGGCCGAGGACGATCAGTAGCCACGTCAGGACCGTGACCGAAGACCGTCCCGTAACGCTCTCACGTTGAGGGTCGACCGTGCCGATCGTGCTGCAGCTTCCCGGATCCCTCCGTCTCCTCGCCTTGGCGGCCATCGCGGGCCTCGCCGCCGGTTGCCGCGATGCGAACCAGTACGTTCCCCCACCGCCGCCGACGGTCTCGGTCGCGCAACCGCTCGTGCGCACGGTCACGCGCTACTTCGAGCTCACCGGCAACACCAAGGCGTTCGCGGCCGTCGAGCTCGAGGCACGGGTCCAGGGCTTCCTAGAGGCGATCACCTACAAGGACGGCGCCGTCGTGAAGAAGGGCACGCCGCTCTTCTCGATCCAGCGCAACACCTACGAGGCGCAGCTCAAGCAGGCGCAGGGCGCCCTGGCGGCGCAGCAGGCCGCCCTGGCGAATGCCCAGTCCGAGTATCAGCGCCAGTCCACGCTGGGCCGGCAGGAATTCGCCTCGCAGGCGCGCGTCGAGGACGCGAAGACCAAGCAGGACCAAGCCAGCGCCGCCGTCATGGAGGCGCAGGCCAACCTCGACATCGCCGCCATCAATCTCGGCTACACGCAGGTCTCCGCACCGTTCGACGGCGTGGTCACCAACCACCTCGCGGATGTCGGGGCGCTCGTCGGCATCAGCGGACCGACCAAGCTGGCGCAGCTCGTGCGCATCGATCCGCTCTACGTCTACTTCAACATCAGCGAGCAGCAGGTGCTGCTGGTCAAGGAGCACCTGCTCGCGACGCATCGGACGCTGGGCGACCTATCCAGGATCCCCGTGGAGATCGGCCTGCAGACCGAGACCGGCTATCCGCATGCCGGCAAGCTCGACTACCTCGCGCCGCAGGTCGACCCGTCCACCGGCACGCTGATGGCGCGGGCGCTCATCGAGAACGGCGACCACGCGCTCCTCCCGGGCCTGTTCGTTCGGGTCCGGGTCCCGGTCGGGCGCCAGGACAAGGCCCTGCTGGTGCGCGACGACGCCATCGGGACGAACCAGCAGGGCAGCTACGTGCTCACGGTCGGCGCCGACGACACGGTCTCGCAGCGGGTGGTGACGCTCGGGCCCCGGGACGGGCGCTACCGGGTGATCGAGACCGGGCTCGCACCCGGCGACTGGGTCGTCACGGACGGCATCCAGCGGGCAATCCCCGGGGCGAAGGTCGCGCCCCAGAAGGTGGCGGTGGCCGAAGCCTTGCCCGACCCGGCGCCACTCCCGCGGTGAGCCGTCGTCCGGAAGTCCCGGCGCTGCCGACGAGGCCGACACGCCCGACGATCGGACAGTGATCTCCGCCACCCCGCGTCCCGCCCTGGCGGCGGGCCGCCCCTGAGACGCCGGCACCGAGGGCCAACGGCATGATCTCGCGCTTCTTCATCGAGCGGCCGGTCCTGGCCAACGTGCTGGCCCTGGTCATGGTACTGATCGGCGCGGTGTCGCTCTTCAACCTGCCGGTGTCGCAGTATCCCAACGTCGTGCCGCCGACGGTCCAGGTCACCACCCGCTACCCGGGTGCGAGCGCCCGCACGGTGGTCGACACGGTGGCGCTCCCGATCGAGCAGCAGGTCAACGGCGTCGAGGGCATGCTCTACATGCAGTCGACCAGCGCGAGCGACGGCACCTACACCCTCACGGTCACCTTCGCGATCGGGACGGACGGCGATCAGGCCCAGGTGCTGGTGCAGAACCGGGTCGCGATCGCGATGTCGTCGCTGCCGCAGGCGGTCCAGGTCCAGGGCGTCACGACCCAGAAGAAATCCACTGCGGTCCTGCAATTCGTCACGCTGTCGGCCAGCGATGGGAAGTTCGACAGCCTGTTCCTGTCGAATTACGGCGTCATCAACGTGCAGAACGAGCTGGCCCGGCTGCCCGGCGTCGGCAACGTCACGGTCTTCGGCGCCGGCCAGTACGCGATGCGGATCTGGCTGGATCCCGACCTGGTGCAGGCCCGGGGCCTCACCCCCGACGCCATCATCAACATCGTGCAGCAGCAGAGCCAGGAGGTCACCGCGGGCGCCGTGGGGATGCCGCCGGTCCCGGCCGGGCAGGATTTCCAGTACACGCTCAACGTCAACGGCCGGCTCAACAATGCCCCGGACTTCGAGAACATCGTCGTCAAGGCGGACGCGCAGGACGGCGGCCGCATCACCCGCCTGCGCGACGTCGGCCGCGTCGAGCTCGGCGCGCAGACCTACAGCCAGTCGTTCACGCTGAACGGGCAGCCCGCCGCCGGCATCGGCATCTACCAGCTGCCCGAGGCGAACGCGCTGACGGTGGCGAACGCGGTCCGCACCCGGATGGCCGAGCTCGCGAAGACCTTCCCGTCGGGCCTCGTCTACGCCATCCCGTTCGACACGACGGAGTTCGTGCAGGCCTCGATCCACGAGGTCTACATGACGCTGTTCGAGGCGGCCGTCCTGGTCCTGATCGTCATCCTGGTCTTCGTCCAGGACTGGCGCGCCATGCTGGTGCCGGCGACGACGGTGCCGGTGACGATCATCGGCGCCTTCGCCGCCATGGCAGCGATGGGCTTCAGCGTGAACCTCTCGACGCTGTTCGCGATCGTGCTGGCCATCGGCATCGTGGTGGACGACGCCATCGTGATCGTCGAGGGGGTCTCCCACCACATCGACGAGGGCCTCTCGCCCCGGGCGGCGGCCGAGAAGGCGATGGAGGAGCTGTTCGGCCCGATCATCGGCATCACCCTGGTGCTCATGTCGGTGTTCGTGCCGGCCGCGTTCCTGCCCGGCCTGACCGGGCAGCTCTACAAGCAGTTCGCCCTGGTGATCGCCGCCACCGCGCTGATCAGCGCGATCAATGCCGCCACCCTGAAGCCGACCCAGTGCGCCCTGTGGCTGCGCAAGCCGGTGCCGCCGGAGCAGCGGAACGTGTTCTACCGCGGCTTCAACCGCGTCTACGGGGTCCTCGAGGGCTGGTACGCCCGGCTGATCGCCACCATGGTCCGGCGCAGCGGCCTCATGGTCGCCGTGGCGCTCCTGCTGATCGGGCTCGCCGGATGGGGGCTGACCCGCCTGCCGACCGCCTTCCTGCCCACCGAGGACCAGGGCTACGTCCTCATCGGTGCGCAGCTGCCGGACGGGGCCTCGAAGGAGCGCACCGACGCGGTGATGCAGCGGATCAGCGCCCAGGCGAAGGCGACGCCGGGCGTCGACAACGTCCTCTCGATCAGCGGGATCTCGGTCCTCGATTCGAGCGCCAGCCTGCCCAATGCCGGCGTCGCCTACGTGGTTCTCAAGAACTGGGATGTCCGGGCCAAGGAGAAAGGCCAGGATCTGCGCAGCCTCTACGAGCGCTTCAACACGATGCTGGAGGGCGTCGAGGACGCCGACACCTTCGTGCTGATCCCGCCGCCGATCCAGGGTATCGGCAACGCCAGCGGCTTCACCATGCAGATCGAGCTGCGCAACGGCGACTTCGACTACCCCTTGCTGGAGAGCCTCGCCCGGACGGTCGTCGCCGACGGGAACTCGCAATCCGGGCTGCGGAAGCTCAACACCTCGTTCCGGGCCGGCGTGCCGCAGATCGCGATCGCGGTGGACCGGGTCAAGGCCGAGGCCCTCGGCGTGACGGTCGGGCAGGTCTTCTCGACCCTCTCGAGCTACGTCGGGTCGTCCTACGTCACGCAGTTCAACAAGTTCGGCCGGACCTTCCAGGTCTACGTGCAGGCCGCGCCCGATTACCGGCTCCGCCCCGAGGACGTCGAGAACCTGAAGGTGCGCGCCGGCAACGGCGTGATGGTGCCGCTCGGCACCGTCGTGGAGATCAAGTCCGTGCAGGGGCCGTCCCTGATCAGCCTGTACAACCTCTACCCGACGGCGACGATCGTGGGCGGGGCGGCGCCGGGCTTCAGCTCCGGGCAGGCGCTGGACCTGATGCAGCAGATCGCCGCCAAGGTGCTGCCGCCGGGCACGGGCTACGACTGGACGGCGATGTCGTACCAGGAGAAGGCGGTCGGCGCGCAGATCTACCTCGTGTTCGCCCTCGCCATCCTCCTCGTCTACCTGGTCCTGGCCGGCCAGTACGAGAGCTGGATCCTGCCGCTGGCGGTCCTGCTCGGCGTGCCGCTGGCGCTGCTGGGCACGGTCGGGGCGCTGCTGCTGCTCGGCGTCGCCAACAACCTCTACACGCAGATCGGCCTGATCCTGCTGATCGCGCTGGCGAGCAAGAACGCCATCCTGATCGTCGAGGTCGCCCGCGAGAAGCGGCAGGCCGGCCTCGACATCGCGGCTGCCGCCGTGGAGGCGGCGCGGCTGCGCTTCCGCCCGATCCTGATGACCTCGTTCGCCTTCATCCTCGGCGTGCTGCCCCTCGTCACCGCCTCCGGGGCCGGGGCCGCGGCGCGCAAGTCGATCGGCATCACGGTGTTCAGCGGCATGCTCGCCTCGACCTGCCTGGCGGTCCTGTTCGTGCCGTCCTTCTACGTGATCCTGCAGCGGATCGAGGAGCGCCGCGCGCGCCGGGGGCAGCCCGGGCCCGTCGCGTCCCCGCCCCCGGCCGGGCCAACCCCCGAGACCGGACCGGCGTGAGCCGGAGCGCGGACGCGGCGCGGTTCCGCTCCGCGCCCAGCGGGTATCGCCCCGCGCCTCCGTCACCGCGCGACGCCGTTCCCTCCGACGCGCGGCGCCGGATCCGCGACCGGACTTCCAAAGACCACGCGTCCGGCATGCTCGACCGTTGACGGCCTTACATCGCCCATCCTATTAGATATAGCATTAGCTATAATGATGGGTCAGGGCTATGACGCACATCGGCGCTCCGCGTCGCCTCTCGGCTCCAGGATCGGTCCTGTGCGGCCTCGCCGCGGCGCTCGGGTTGGCCGCCGCGCTCTGGGTGGCCGCAGCGCTCGGGCCGGCACTGGCCCAGTCCCTGCCCACCGCCGCCGAGAACCTGACGCCGGGCGACCTCGACAGCGAGCATCTGTTCGGCTTCACCGAGGGGAGCGACCTCGGCGTTCCCGGGGAGGCGGAGTTGGAGTGGGAGACGAGCGGGCGCCTCGGCCGGCGCGTCGCCCGCTTCCTGACCGTGGACAGTTCCCTGGCCCTGAAGGTGCCGCTGACCAACGATTTCCGCCTGGCCCCGGGCCTCACCTTCAACGCCTACGACATTGGCGCGCCGGGAACCCCGGCCCGGACCACGGGCGGCTTCAACGGCGGCTTCCTCGAGACCCGGGTGCGCCTGATGGATCGCCGGACGGCCCCCTTCGGCCTGACCCTCAACATCGTGCCGGGCTACGGAACCGTCGACGGCGGGACGGGCGTGCCGGCGCGCAGCTTCGGCACCGAGATCGGCCTGCTGGCGGACCGCGAGATCATCCCCGGCAAGCTGATCGCCGCCGTCAATGTCGGCTTCGCGCTCTCGACGACGCGGCTGCCCCTGATGGACGCGCCCGTGCGCGGATCGGGGATCGAGGTGGCGGGGGCGCTGGCCTACTGCGTCCGGCCCGGCCTCTTCCTCGGCGGCGAGGCACGCTATGCCCGGACCTACGACGGCGTGGCGCTCGACCGGCTCGCGGGCGAGGCCGTGTATCTCGGACCGACCGCCTACATGACCCTGTCACCACAGGCCTGGGCCTCGTTCACCTGGAGCTTCCAGGTCGCCGGCCAGGCCACGGGCGAGCCCGGCCCGCTCGACCTGTCGAGCTTCGACCGCCATCAGATGCGGTTGCGCGTCGGGTACAGCTTCTGATCGCGGCCCTGTCGCCGCACCGCGGTCTGCGAGCCTCAGGGTGGGCGGACAGGCGCCGAGAACGCGACCCTGGTGGAGCAGTCGAGGGACCGAACCGCCGGTGCCGACGGGCGGGAAGCGGCCCGGTCGAGACGAGAAGTGGGACTGGCTGCCTCGGAGCAGGTCTTCCGAAAAGGCCGTTACATGCCGAACATGTTCGCAGTCGGAGCATGCAACGTGAAGGCATGACCCTCATCAATCCAGCCGCTTCCGGCGTGACCTTGCTCGATGTAGCTGATCTCATCGGCGCTGGAAGCGTAGTAGTGCCGTCCGCTCTCGGTGTTGACGAACCGCTCGACGGTCAACGCTTGCGATCCCGCGGCGGTCGAACTCGCGTAGGCGTCGAACGCAACACCGTCATAGTTGTAGCCGGAACCGCCCGTGAGAAGCCCGTCGCGCTCCGCGGTGCTGGTCGTGTAGAAGTGGTCGCCGGTCGTCGGGTTGGTGAATCGAAAGACGTCAGCCGTGGCAGACGACGACACTGGCGCGGCCCAGCCCACGCCCTGATAGGCGTAGCCCGACGGGGTGCTCTCAATTTGCGCGCGTTCTGCAGCGCTTGCCGTGTAGAAATGCCGTCCTGAGGCGGCGTCGTAGAAGTGAAAAACCGGCTCAAGCGCCGCGGCACCCGGACTGGCCTGATAAGCCCGCATGTAGTCAATATTCATCTGCGCGGGAAATGGCGTCGACGCGTCGGCGTCGCCCGGCCAAGAGCCGCCGACGGCGAGATTCGCGATCATGTACATGGGCTTGTCCAGACCGGCCGGCGTCGGCGTACGATAGATCTCCTGTCCGTCGAAGTAGAAGGTCAGCGTGTCCGGTTGCCAGTCAACGCCGTAGGTGTGGTAGCCGCCGCTCATGTCGGCGACTGCGGAGATCCCCTGGCTCATCGTGTGGTTGCCGGGTGTCTGGCCGGGCGCCAGGCTGTGCACCGTGGTGTAGAGCGTGCCGGGATCGTGCCCGAGCATCTCCATCACGTCGATCTCGGGCGGCCAGGAACCGTCCGCCGGGAGCAGCCAGAACGCCGGCCAGAAGCCCTGACCGGCGGGCAGTTCGGCCCGCATCTCGAAATAGCCGTAGGTCTGGCTGAAACTGTGGAAGGTATTGACCATTCCCGACGTGTAGGGCTGATCCCCCAGGTCCTGGATCAGAGACGGATCCGACGGCGCGGCTGTGATGGTGAGGATGCCGTCGTGGACGCGGAACGGGTTCGGGAGCGCGCTGCCGTCGGGTTGATCGGCGCGGACATACCATTGCTGCTCCTGATTGAAGGGCCGCGTCCCGGTCGACGTGACGTGGATGCTCCACTGCGGGCCGCCGGACGTGTCGAGACCCGAAGTGCCGTCCCAGAGCTGCAGCGTGTCGAAGTCCTGGCTGTAGGTGAGTGTCGCCGTCTGGACGAGATTCCTCGGATCAATGGCCACGGATCACCTGCCCATTCGCGCCACGCACTGAAGTGGCCGCGCCGCACGATACAATCATAAGCTGCATCGGAAAACAGGGCACCTGGGTCCCGACGATGATTGCCGGGCACCGTCTGGTCGATGGCACGACGCGCGGGATGCCGCCGTCGATCCGAGCAGATCGATACGGAGGAGCCGATCGACAGCGAATATTTGAAAATATATTCCCTTCATCCTCCGAGATTTTAGGATTACAACGAACATTGCCATTCTGGCTGACTTTATATACGCAACACTAATACAAATGATCGTCGAGCACGTCATTTCGGCGACGCATATTGCTGTCCGCGACCGAAGCGCGACGCGGTTGGACCTCCTCCCTCGGCGGTGTCGTGACCGGCCGCACGCAGCAACGGCAGGCCGCCGGCTCGGTATTCTTTACCGACGCTCGGGTCTGCAACCCATAATTGTACTGCCGGTTACGCATCAAAACCGGAGGTGCCCATGTCGTCGTCCCCTCTCGCCGCGCTCAACCCGTCGTCACGCTCGCTTGAGTGGCTGGTCGGGTCCAGCGCGCTACTGTCCTCCACCGCACTGTCGACCGGCCAATTGACGAGTCTCGGTCCGATTACCTCGCTTATCGAGAGTGCCGTCGACGTCGGTGCGGCGGACGAGGGCGGATCACTGCTTCCCGGCGCGCTGGCCGATACCGCGAACCAGATCGTCCTCGACACCCATGCGCAGCTCGAGAACGCGGGTCATCAGGTCGCGGCGCTGAACGGCCCGCTCCACGGTCTGACCAATCTCGGCGAGACGGTCGGGCTCGGTCATATCGGCGAGGCCGGCAACCTGATCACGGACCTGACGGGCGCCGTCGCCAACCCGACCGATGCCGGCAGCGTCGTCCCGGTGTTGAACGATGCCGGGCAGGTCGCCGAGGCTGCCGGAACCTTGCTGAATACTGTCACAGCATTGCCCGTGGCCGGCAACGGCCTTGTCGGCTCCGGCGGCACGCTCGCGCCGGCGGTGGGGATTCTCAACCAAGCCGTCCTCGACCTGCACACGACGCTGGAGGATGTCGGCCATCAGGTCCCCGTGCTCAACGCGCCGATCCACGCCCTCACGGGCCTCGGCGAGACGGTCGGCCTCGGTCGCATCGGCGAGGCGGGCAATCTCCTGACCGACACGCTCGCCGTGCCGGGATCGCTCCTCACTGGCGGCGGCCTCGGCTCGGCCACGCCGGTCCTCGCGGATCTCGGTTCCGTCCTCGAAGCGACCGACACGCTGATCACCTCCGTCACCGGAGCCGCGACGGCCGGCGGACTGCTCGCGTCGGGCGGCCTTCTCGCTCCGGTCGCGAATCTCGCGAACACCGCCGTCCTCGACGTCCACATGACCCTCGAGAATCTCGGGCACGAGGTCCCGCTGCTGAACGGCGCTGTCCACGGCCTGACCAATCTCGGCGAGACCATCGGTCTCGGCCATCTGGGCGAGGGCGGAAACCTGCTGACCGACGCCGCGGCCCTGCCCGGTGCCCTGCTGGGCGGCCAGGGGCTCGGCGCATTGTCCCCGATCCTCGGCGATGTCGGCGCGGTGGCCGGTGCGGCCGGCGGACTGCTCGGCGGCGTCACCGGCATCGTCGGCGACCTGGGGGGAGCGGGCGCGCCGGGCGCGGGCAGTCTCCTCACCCCCGTCACCGCCGCGGTGGATGGCCTGCTCGGCACCGTGACCGGCGGCGCTCCGGACGGAACCGGCACCCTGCTCGGGCCGAACGCGCCGCTGCAGCCGGTGGGCGCTGTCGCCAACACGCTGATCGACACCGTCCACGGGGCGCTGGAGCAGGTCGGACACGACGTGCCGCTCCTCAACGACCCGCTCCACGCGGTGATCGCGCTGGGCAACACGGTCGGACTGGGGGAACTCGGCGACAGCCACAACCTGCTCACCGACACCATCAACCTGCCCGGCGCGATCCTGACCGGGAACGCGCCCGGAGGCGTGGCGCAGGTCGTCGACGACCTCGGGCACGTGGCGGGCGCGCTGGGCGGCGTCGTCGGCTCGGCGACCGGCCTCCTCGACTCGGCAGGCGGCGGTCTCGGATCCGGCCTGCCGGTCGGCGGTCTCCTGGCACCGGTCACCTCCGCCCTCGGCGGCTTGACGGGGGACCAGGGTACCGGAGCCCTCGACGGTCTCCTGGGCGGCCTGAACGGAGGCCCGGGTTCCGGCGCGGCCGGCGCGCTGCTCGGGACGAACGCGCCGTTGCAGCCGGTCGGAGACGTCGCCAATACGCTGATCGACGGCGTCCATGCGGCCCTGGAACAGGTCGGCCACGATGTGCCGGTCCTGAACGACCCGCTCCACGCCGTGATCAACCTCGGAACCACGGTCGGCCTGGGGGAGCTCGGCGGGTCGAGCAATCTCGTGACCGATGTCGTCAACCTGCCGGGCGCGGTCCTGAACGGCGACGGAGGTCCCGCGGTGGCGCAGGTCGCGAGCGATCTCGGGTCCGTGACGGAGGCGGCCGGCGGCGTCGTGGGCTCGGTGGCGGGGATCCTTCCCGCGGCCGGCGGGGACGGCCATCAGGCGGGCTCCCCGGTCGACGGCGTCGTCGCGACCGTGACCACGGTCCTGGGCGGGGGCGAGACCGGTGGGGCGGCGAGCGCCGTCGGCAACCTGCTCGGCACGCTCACCGGCGGCACGTCGGGTGAGCCGGGAGCCGAGACCCATCCGTTGATCGACGTGTCGGCGGGCCCGACGACCTCGACGCCGGTGGCGGACGTCGCCGTGCTCACGCCCGCCGCCGATCCGGCCCACACCGTCGATGTGAGCGCGGTCGCGGTGAGCGCCGATCAGCCGAGTCTGGCCACGGCGAACCTGCTCAGCGGCGACAGCATCCACCTGCCGCAGACGGGCGGCGGTGCCGACTCCCTCGTCGGCCACCTCGTGGACGCGGTGTCGGGAACCTCCGCCGCGCCGGCCGAGGCGGGCGCCGCCCAGGGCGTGAGCGTCGATCTCGGCGTCGCCACGATCGATCTCGGCGGCCACACCGAGGTCCAGCACACGGACCCGACTCCCCACACGGCCACGAGCGGCCTGCACCTGCTCGGCCTGTGAAACGCGGCCCCCGCCGCCGACGCGGCGGGGGCTTCCGCGACGCCGGGACCCGACCCGCTTCGGCCCGAACCGCTCCGCTGACGTGCCAAGCCGAGGGATCGACCTGTGACCGATGAACGCGTGTTGCGTGTCGCGAAGCGGCGCGAGTTCTGGTCCGCCGTCAGGGCCGGGCGCACGTGCCTGATCACCGTGATGATCGTCAGCGGTCTGATCAATCTGCTGATGCTCACGGCCCCGATCTTCATGCTGCAGGTCTACGACCGGGTGCTGCCGAGCCGGAGCATCGCGACACTCGTCGGTCTCGCCGGCATCACGCTGATGCTGCTCGTGATCCAGAGCGTCTTCGAGATCTTCCGTGCCCGGATCCTGGCGCGCTTCGCGCGCCTCGTCGACGAGCGCCTCGGTCCGCGGATCTTCCGGACGCTGCTGGTCCGCGGCGCCGAGATGCCGCGCAGCGATGACGGGCCCCAGGCCCTGCGCGATCTCGACACCGTCCGCGGCTTCGTGTCGAGCATGGCGGTCAGCGCCTTCTTCGACCTGCCCTGGGTGCCGCTCTACGTCGCGGTCTGTTTCCTGTTCCATCCCTGGCTCGGCGCGGCGGTGGCCGGGGGTGCCCTGTTCCTGTGCGTGCTGACGATCCTCACGGACTGGGCCTCGTCCGCGTCCACCCAGGAGGCCGTCCGAACGGCCGGTGAGCGCCGGTCCTTCACCGACATGGCGCACCGGACGGCACCGCTGCTCTCGGCGCTCGGGATGCGGTCCCGCATCGCGGAGCTCTGGCAGGTTCGGGCCCGGCGGAACCTCGATGTCGCGGCGTACGGGAACGACCTGGCCATCGGCTTCGGCACGACGGCGCGCCTGCTGCGCACGGTGCTGCAATCCGGCATCCTCGGCCTGGGCGCCTTCCTCGTGGTGCGCGAGGAGGCGACGGCCGGCGTGATGCTGGCCGCCACGATCCTGTCCGCGCGCGCCCTCGCCCCGGTCGACCTGGCGATCGCCAACTGGAAGTCGTTCTCGGGCGCCCGGCAGGCCTGGGGCCGCCTCGTCGCGTTCCTGCCCCGGCGGGAGCCCGCCGCCCTCACGCCGCTCCCGGCGCCGCGGGAGAGCGTGCGCGTGACGGCCCTGTCGATCGCGGCGCCCGGGACCGACACCCTGGTGCTCCACGACGTCAACGTCGCCCTCGCGCCCGGAAGCGCCCTCGGGGTGATCGGGGCCAGCGGCTCCGGCAAGTCCACCTTCGCCCGTGCCCTCGTCGGGCTGGCGCGCCCGAACCGCGGCGTGATCCGCCTCGACGGCGCGGCGATCGATCAGTGGGATCCCGATGCCCTCGGGCGCGCGGTCGGCTACCTGCCGCAGGACATCGAGATGTTCGACGGCACGATCACCGAGAACATCACGCGCTTCGATCCCGAGCCCAACCCCGAGGCCCTGCTGGCGGCTGCCCGGGCCGCCGGCGTGCACGAGGTCGTGCTCCGGCTGCCGGGCGGCTACGACGCCCGCGTCGGTACCGGCGGCCTGGGCCTCTCCGGGGGTCAGCGGCAGCGGATCGCGCTCGCGCGGGCGCTGTACGGCGATCCGTTCCTCGTGGTCCTCGACGAGCCGAACTCGAATCTCGACGTCGACGGCGATCGCGCCCTGTCCGCCGCCGTGCAGGGCGTGCGCGCCCGCGGCGGCATCGTCGTGGTGATCGCGCACCGGCCGAGCGCCCTGGCGGCGGTCGATCGCATCCTGGTCCTCGGGGACGGGCGCGTGCAGCTGCACGGCCCGCGCGACGAAGTTCTGTCGAAGCTGAACGCCCTGACGCGGCAGACGCCCACGAGGGTCGCATGACGACGGATCGCACGCCTGACGGGCCGGCTACGGATCCGACTTACGAGACGCGCCGCTCCTTGCGGCGGCACGTCGCCGGCGTCGCCGCCGTGATCGTGGTCGCCACGGGCGCGGGGGCCTGGACGGCGGCGACGGAATTGTCCGGCGCCATCATCGCCACGGGCTCGCTGGTGGTCGAGAGCAACATCAAGAAGGTCCAGCATCCGACCGGCGGCGTCGTCGCCGAACTGTCGGTTCAGGAGGGCGCGCGCGTCCAGGCGGGCGACCTGCTGGTCCGCCTGGACGCGACCACCGCCAAGGCCACCTACGACAGCGTCACCAAGAGCCTGTGGGAGATCGCGGCGCGCAATGCCCGGCTGGAGGCCGAACGCGACGGCCGCGCGAGCCTCGCCATCGCCCCCGAACTCGAGGGAGCCGGACCGGATGTGGCCCGGATCGTCGACGGCGAGCGCAAGCTGTTCCGCTTCCGACAGGACGCGCTCCAGGGCCAGAAGGCGCAGCTCCGCGAGCGGGTCGGGCAGCTGAACGAGGAGATCAAAGGCCTGTCCGAGCAGGCCGCCGCGAAGGAGCAGGAGACCGCGATCATCGGGCGGGAGTACGAGGGTGTCGAGGATCTCTGGCGGAAGAACCTCATCCAGCTGACCCGGCTCACGAGCCTCCAGCGCGACATGTCCCGCCTGAAAGGCGAGCGCGGCGTCCTCGTCGCCAACATCGCGCAGACCAAGGGCAAGGTCTCGGAGACCGAGCTGCAGATCATCCAGCTCGAGCAGAATCTCCGCAGCGACGTCGCGAAGGAGCTGGCCGAGAACCGCGCCAAGGCGGCGACGCTGACCGAGCAGCGGATCACGGCCTTCGACCAGCTGCAGCGCATCGAGATCCGCGCGCCGCAGACCGGCTACGTGCACGAACTCGCGGTCCACACCCGCGGCGGTGTGATCTCCCCGGGCGAGCCGATCATGCTGATCGTGCCGACCGCGGATTCCCTCGTCGCGGAGGTTCGTGTGGCGCCGCAGGACATCGACCGGTTGCAGACCGGTCAGGCCGCGGGGTTGCGCTTCCCGAGCTTCGACCAGCGGACGACACCCGAGCTCAACGCGCGCGTGACCCGGATCGCGGCCGATGTGAGCGAGGACAAGCGGACCGGCAGCTTCTACTACCTCGTTCGCCTGGGCGTGACGAAGGAGGAGATGAAGCGACTGGACGGGGCCAAGTTGATGCCCGGCATGCCCGTGGAGGCCTTCATCCGCACGGCTGACCGAACGGTGCTGTCCTACCTCACCAAGCCGCTCGTCGATCAAGCCCGGCGGGCGTTCCGGGAGAAGTGAGATCCGCCCGGTCGCCCGCATGGACGGTCACGGAACCTGCCCAGATCGCGGAGCCGATCCCTACAGGACCGACTGTGTCGCGCTCGGCGAAACGCCGGTCCGAGCACGGGCAACGCACGTCCGCCTTCGCGGGCGGCGCGCATGCGGAAAGGTATTCCGCTTCCACCCGCTGCATTTGTTCAACGCGGGCTGTGGAGCTTCATCGCCTGGCGGCGGACGCACTGGGCAGGGGGCCACGGTGCGGAGGCGTGGGGTCACGAAGCCTCACAACGAGCACGGCTGCGAGCGCGGCGGTGACCGCGAGAATCGCGATCGTCGTGCGTCGGTCAGGCGGTCTCCGCTTCATGGCCACGTCTTAGCAGCTGCGCCTGCTCCTCGCAGGATGCGGACCTGACACGCCCCGACGCGCCCGGCTCCGATCGGGCGCCGGCCGGCGCCGTGCCGATCCCGGTGCACATGGCTCGGCGCTGCGACCTTCTCCGATCCTGCTACCGGTTGGTGTCAGACGCCCGCGGCCCGATGGGTTCGCAGGAGACGAACAGGCTCACGAACCAGAACAGGGTCATGGCGGCGATCGCCGCCGCGGTCCCGAACAGGGGGCTGACAATCAGCGCGGCCAGCACGCCATGCTTCCACATCAGGGTAATCGCGATGAGCCAGCCGAGGCTCGCGGCGATAGATACCCGGATGATGCAGCATTCGGATGCCTGCATCACAACCTCCAAGCTCCATATACAACGCATACGTGCATGAAACGGTGATGGTTCAATGTGGCAAACTGCTGGGTTCGCGAGGGATCAGCTGCTCGGCACTGCCGAGCCGGGGCCGACGGCCCCTTCTCACGCGCGCGACAGCGGGTGAGACCATTCGGCATCCTCCACGTTCGATCGTCCGTCACACGAAGTGCGGCGGCAGGATCATGACCTGGGCGTGCACGACGAGACTGAACGCCATGGCGGCCGTCACGACGGCGTCGACGAGACGGTTCGTCAGGGTGATCGGCTTGGTCATCGTGGCCCCGTCAGCTCGGCTGTTCCGAGGCGGCCTTATGGTCAAGCTGGATGTCGCGAGGATTGCTCCGATTGTTGCATGAGGCTGGCAGG
Organism: Methylobacterium sp. D53M; assembly: GCF_053345625.1. Classification (NCBI taxonomy): domain Bacteria; kingdom Pseudomonadati; phylum Pseudomonadota; class Alphaproteobacteria; order Hyphomicrobiales; family Methylobacteriaceae; genus Methylobacterium; species Methylobacterium sp. D53M. The sequence continues at coordinate 3,967 of NZ_JBKFAL010000002.1, read as the reverse complement.
ATCGACCTGCGCCGGCCGGAGCGCTCGGATTCCGGTCTCCCGCTTCGCGATATCGCTCTCATCGCGGTCCTTCGCGAGAGGCCGACCGCCGGGACGTCAGCCAAGCCCTGCCGCATCTCGGAACAGGCTGAAGGAGCGGTCTGCCGCTCAGCACCGACGCGGGCCTCGTGCCCAGCAGCGTAGGCGGCCTCCGCGGGTCTTCCGTGTCTTCGGTCTCCGGGTATCGGGCTTCTCCGTGTTGAGGAGGTCTACAGCCCGCTTCAGAGCAGGTCCGGGGGCGGCACGGACCATGAGGTGGCGAGGTTCGAGGCCGGAGACGCGCTGCTGAGACCCGCGCCCGCCTCACCTTGGGTCGCGGCGAGGGTCGCACGCCGCCGCTGAGGCGAGAACGCGTTACCGGTCACTCTGTCGGGCGCCGCCATCCTGCTGTGTTCACAGGCCCATCGGCAGGTGGGCAACCCAACAGCGGGTGCTGCTCAGGTTCTGCGTAATCCGAACCCGAGGCGCCGGTGGATTTCCCGTTGAGGTGACGCTAATCCGACATATACCACTTTTAGTTGCATTAGCCATCTGGAAGAGGGGGCGGCGCGTCAGATGTCGGAAGCCATCCTTGCACGCGATCAACGGACGGAGTGGTTGCCCAGAAGCCGGCTCGGTCTCCTCATTTTCGTGCCGGGCGCACTGCTGTGGATCTCGATCGTCCTCTGCATGCTGCCGATCACAGTACTCGCGTTCCCTGCGGAATGGATGTTCAAGAACAGGCCGAACCTCCATGCGACAGCCGTGACGATTCTCGTGTGCCTCGGCGCAGCCAATGTCGTGATCGCTCCGGCGACCGTGCTCTACCTCCTGTATGCCTGACTGGCGGGCGGGCTGTGTGCTCCGCCGCAGGAACCAAGCTTGCGAACATCGCCTCGGTAGGCTGATGCGACGGTGAATCATGGCTCACATCGAGACAGTGTCGGTTCAGGATCAATCCATGCGTCCCTGGATGGATCGCTTCCTCACGATGATCATGGTCGCGGGCGGCGTGGCGACGGTGGTGTGGATCGCCGCGATGCTGGTGGTCGGCTGGCAAATGGCCGTCGTGCTGATGGGCCTGAGTGCGGTCTGACAGGCGTCCCTGCCTGAGGGTTTGCCGCCACTGCTTCCGAGCCGCCCCTTCCGCGACGGGGTGCGGGACCACGGGCGCCCGATGGCGAAGCTGAGCGGGGTCAGCCTCCACCGCCGCCCCCTCCCCCTGTTCCGGGTCCGCCGAGGTTGCCGTCCTTGTTCGGCGTGTTCCAGTGGATGATCCCGTCGCCGGCGGGACGCGGCGCGGTATTGGGCGGCCGCGCGAAGGCGAAGGGGGAGAACGCAGTCGCGCCGCGCGGGGCGGGGCTGCTCGCTCGAGAACGCCGCGCGACAGCTTCGGTGCTCACGAAGCCCGCGAGCGCGACAACGAGCCACCTGATCGCCGCGCTATGCATGATCGACTTGCCTCGCGCTGAGGTGCGCCACCGAGCGGCGACGGCTGTGCGCAGGGTAGCAGAATCGCTGCGCTTTCGCAGCGGCAACCCAGTCCCTCCGTCTCGTCAGCGCGCGCAGGACGTCCGATGCCGTGTAGCGGTTCGCTTCTGCTTCCAGCTTGGCGAAAGCCAGCTTCGAGGTTCGGTCGATGGCCACAAACAGGTCGAGTTTGCCTTCTTCTGTCCTGACCTCGGCGATATCGATGTGCATGTAGCCATGGGGTGATCGGCGAAGCGCTTCTTCTCGGGCTTGTCGCCTTCCGTCCGGTAGGCGCCTGGTGCCGTGCCGCTCCAGGCAGCGGTGCAGCGACGAGCGGGTCAGGTGCGGGATCGTGGGCTGTAGGCCGTAGAGGCAGTCGTCCAGCGGCAGCAGGGTGTGCCGGCGGAAGGCGACGATGATGACCTCCTCCGCTGGGGTCAGAACCGTCGAACGGGGCTGCTTCGGCCCCATAGCGGCATCACCTGTCATCTGCCGCGTTCGCCACTTCTGGACTGTCGTCGGGGCATCCCTCGCAGCATGACGATCGACCGTACCACCACACCGCGGGATCAAACATCGAGGGTCTTGCCTGTAGCGGCCGAGCCATCGATGCTGCGCCGCAGCGGATGGCCTACGACGGGAGCGACCCTTGGAAACGATCGGCCGTGACCTGCGGGAGATGCAGCGCATACCCCTCGCTGCATCGCATGTCGCCGCATTGCGGGCGATCGGGGCCGAGAAGCACTACTCCGCAGGCGTCTTTCTCGTCCGTGCCGGTGATCCAGCCGATCGCTTCGTGTATGTCGAGGCCGGCGAGATCGAAGTCGTGAATCCCTTCACGGACGAGCGCCATCTCCCATCCACCCTCGGTCCGACCCAGTTCATGGGCGAAATCTCGTTCCTGAACGGCGGCGTTTGGTCGATGCCCATGCGGGCGAGCGCAGATACGGTCGTCACCGAGGTGCCGCGCCCCGAGATGCTGCGACTGATGTCCGAGATCCCGGAGATGTCGGACATCATCATCACAGTCCTCGCCGCACGGCGGCGGCGGCAGCTCGACTCGCACGACGGCACGCTCGTGCTCATCGGCGAGGACGACGACCGGAGCGTACGGCGGATCGCCGAGTTCGCGAGCCGCAACCGGCTTCCCTACAGGACCTATCCGTTGGGCAGCCCGGAGGCGGCAAGCGTCGCAACGGCCTGCTCGATCTCGGCAAACCGACCGGCGGTCATCTTCGGCCGGGACGTGGTCGTGACCGAGCCGACGCCCGCCAAGGTCGCGCGGCTGCTCGGCCTCGACTACAACCTCGTCGACGACGAGGCCTTCGACGTCCTCATCGTGGGCGGCGGGCCGGCCGGGGTGGCAGCGGGCGTCTATGCGGGTGCAGAGGGGCTGCGCGCGTTGGTCATCGAGGATGTGGCGATCGGCGGTCAGGCCGGCACATCGAGCCGGATCGAGAACTACATGGGCTTCCCGACCGGGATCTCGGGCGCCGACCTCGTCTGGCGCGGCGAGATCCAGGCGATGAAGTTTGGCACTCGCTTCGCGATGCCGCGACGGGTGGCGAAGTTGGAGCAGCTCGAGGACGGATCGTTCTGTGCGACGTTTGACAACGGCCGGCGCGTTCGGGGACAGGCCGTCGTCGTCGCGACCGGCGTCCAGTACCGAAGGTTGCCGATCGACCGCCTCGAAGCGTTCGAGGGCGCCGGCATCTACTACGCTGCGACGGAGATCGAGGCGCGCTACTGCCGGAATGCCGAGGCAATCATTATTGGCGGCGGCAACTCGGCGGGCCAAGCTGCGATGTATCTCAGCCGCTCAGCGCGACACGTTCGCCTCCTGGTGCGCGGGCAATCGCTCGCCACCTCCATGTCGAGGTACCTGTCGAGCCGGCTCGAGGCAGACCCGGCGATCACGATCGAGTACGGGGCCGAAGTCACCGACCTGCACGGCGACGACCATCTCGACGCGGTGACGATCCGCACCGTCGCCGACGGAGCGACGCGCAGGATCTCGACCTGCGCCGTGTTCGTCATGGTGGGCGCCGCCCCCAATACCGGCTGGCTCTCGGGGCTCGTCGAGCTCGATGGACACGGCTTCGTCCTGACCGGAGACGCGATCGGCGCGCATTCGCCTTACGCGACGTCGCATCCGGGAATCTTCGCGGTCGGCGACGTCCGCGCCAGCTCCGTCAAGCGGGTCGCAGCCTCGGTCGGCGAGGGATCGGTCGTCATCTCCAAGGTGTGGGAGCACGTTCGGTCGTAGAGTTCGCCGCCCGGGACGCACACGATCGGAGCGCCGGATCGACGAACGGCCGTTTCTGGGAAGCTCTGCTGACTATCTGCCAGACTGTTTCGGGTGGAGGCTGTGTGAGAACGTGGTTTGGTGTGTTGGTGCTGAGCGGTGATGGCGCGCGCGGTGTCGCGTGCTCTCACGCCCGCAGGGCGGTGAGGAGTGCTCCGGTTCCGAGGATCGCCG